>JACMLJ010000004.1 GCA_014379625.1 Ferruginibacter sp.
AAACTTTTGGGCGCATCCATGCATTCAAAAAAATTGACTACCTCACCATCCATATCTGGCCAAAAAACTGGGGCTGGTTCAGCGATACATCCATTGCAAAAGGTTTTGACAGTATCGTTGCCAAAACAAAACGATATATTACCAGTCATCTTGAAGTTGCCAACCGTTTAAATAAACCGCTGGTAGTAGAAGAATTTGGCTTACCCCGCGATAATCATTCCTTCATTCCGCAATCATCCACTAACTTGCGGGATAATTATTACCGGGCAATATTTACACTATGGAATAAAAGCCGGATCAGCAGTGGTGGAATAGCCGGCTGCAATTTCTGGGGATTTGGTGGCTTTGGCAGGGCGGGAAAAAACAGTAACAACTGGTGGACTAAAGGAGACGATTACACTTCCGATCCGCCACCCGAAGAACAGGGCCTCAATTCCATTTTCAACAATGATACAAGTACCTGGAAATTGATTACAATTTTTACAAAAATGATCCAATAATCGTTCACCTTTTTAATAAATTTTAAACCAAACAATGAAAAGCTTACTGTTTTTAACTTTTGCTATGGCGATTTGCACAGCCACCCATGCACAAACCAAAAAAAACGTTTCTCCAACCGATAAAAAAGTTAACGAATTACTTGCGAAGATGACCCTTGAAGAAAAAGTAGGCCAGATGACGCAGGTGACATTAGGTGTGGTGGGTACAAAAACGGATGGGGAATTAGATCCTGTGGCATTAAAAAAAGCGGTTGCAGATTATAAAGTTGGTTCTATTTTAAATGTAACCAACCATGCATTAACTGTGCAGCAATGGCATCAACTGCTTACCAAAATTGCTGATGAGGCAAAAAATACCAGGCTTAAAATTCCCGTTATTTACGGGTTAGACGGGATACATGGTCAAACCTATACATTAGAGTCCACCCTGTTTCCACAAAATATCGCTATGGCCGCTTCCCGTAATATGGAGCTGGCAAAAGCTGTTACAAAAGTAGCTGCAAAAGAATTGAGGGCATCGGGCGTTCGCTGGAATTTTGCACCGGTATTGGATATTGGCCGGCAGCCACTCTGGTCAAGGTTTCCAGAAACTTATGGGGAGGATGTTTTTATGGGAAAAACAATGGGCGCCGCGGTAATAAAAGCCTATGAGGAAGATGGTTTGCAAAATACCACTGCCGTAGCAAGTTGTATGAAACATTACCTGGGCTACTCCGCTTCGCGAACAGGTAAGGACAGGACACCGATCTATTTACCCGACATCGAAATGAGGGAATATTATTTACCGCAATTCAGGGAAGCAGTAAAAGCAGGCGCCTCCACACTGATGGTCAACTCAAGCGAAATCAACGGGGTTCCGGTACACGCCAGCAAATATTTATTAACTGACCTGTTAAGAAAAGAGCTGGGTTTTGAAGGCGTAATTGTTACCGATTGGGAAGATATAAAAAGAGTGCATGAACGGCATAACGTAGCCGCTACTCCAAGGGAAGCAGTAGCGATCTGTGTGAACGCGGGTATTGACATGAGTATGGTACCAACCGATTTTTCTTTCTATGACCTGCTGATTGAAGCGGTAAAAAGGAAGGAAGTTCCCATGAGCAGGATCGATGACGCGGTTAAAAGAATATTAGTGTTGAAATTTAAGCTGGGTTTATTTGACAACCCCTATCCTGAGAAAGAAGCCGTTGCGAATTTTGGCAAGCCCGAATACCAGTCATTGGCACTGGAGGCTGCAAGCGAAGCCATGACCTTACTGAAGAATGAAAACAATGTTTTACCCCTTTCAAAAAATGCGAAAGTATTAGTAGCTGGTCCCGCCGCGCAAAGCCTCAGCGCATTAAATGGTTGCTGGAGTTATACCTGGCAGGGCAAGGAAGAACAATGGTACCCCGCGGATAGCAAAACTATTTTACAAACCATTACTGCCAAATTAGGTGCGGCTAATGTATTAACTACCACTGGTAAGGGCTTTGATAGTCCCATGAATTATGATGCCGCGGTATTGACTGCAGCAGCCGCCAACGTAGATGCAATTATTTTGTGCCTGGGCGAGAATGCTTATGCAGAAAGTCCCGGTAATATTGCCGACCTGGCATTGGATGAAAACCAGGTGGCACTCGCCAAAGCTGCTGCTGCAACCGGTAAGCCAGTGATACTAGTTTTAACAGAAGGAAGGCCAAGGTTTATTACCGGTATTGAACCTTCCATGAAGGGGATACTGATGGCCTATTGGAGTGGAAAGAAAACCGGCGAAGCCATTGCGGATGTATTGTTTGGAGACTATAACCCCAACGGCAAGCTACCGTTTAGCTATCCGCGCAGTATGGGCGAAGTGGTGATGTACGACCGGAAACCCACGGAAGAAACCAGGGAAATTTTTAATGATGATGTACATACAGGTTACAATCCATTGTTTGCTTTCGGCCATGGCTTAAGTTATACGAGTTTTGAATACAGCGACATCAAATTAAGTACGCTCCAATTGAAAGGCAACGAAAATTTAACCATCACAGTAAAGATTAAAAATACGGGTGCAAGAGATGGCAGGCATACGGTAGAATTATACTCCAGGGATATGTATGCCAGTATAACCCCCAGCATTAAACGCCTGCGGGCCTTTCAAAAAATTGACCTGAAAGCGGGTGAAACCAAAACGGTTGCTTTCCGTATCAATAAAAATGATCTTGCTTTTGTAAATGCGCAATTAAAAACAGTAACAGAGACGGGCGATTTTAAAGTGATGATTGGAGGGCTCAGTGCAGCATTTAAGTATACTTCGCAAGGGGTAAATTAGTGGCTTTTTCGAGCTAAATTGTTAACTATTTTGTCCATTGAGCAGTATAGCCTTTTATAAAGCCACGCGAAATAGAATACTGTCCGAAGGCCTCCCCTTTAGGGGTTGGGGGCACAGAAGGCAGTAGCAATTTATTGTCCCGTTTCATTGGCTAACATTAATTGGTGAGGAATTGAGGCTGGGTATTTCAAAGATAAAAGAAGTAAGGAAGGTATTTCGATGTTGTATAATGAAGAAGATGAGGAATACGAATACATTGTTTTTGCCCCCGGCCCCTGAAGGGGAGGTCTTCGCACAGCCTGCTTTATAGCTGGATCAAAATAATGTATGGTGGATAATTTTGGTTTAAGATGGAATAAGTTTCCATCACCGGCGATTTCTATTTTGCAAGGGGTAAATTAGCGGCTTTTTCAAGATAAATCGTTCACTATTTTGTCCCTTGAGCACTATAAAAAGCTGATAAACCAGACAGCGGTGTTGGCGAATGCATAAAAATCTTATTCAATAAATCAGGTTCAGTACCATAGATTTTAATTGACCAAAAATGAAATTATTCATCCGGCTTTCTTTCTTTGCATTGCTGCTTTTGATAGGCGCGGTATCTTCTTTAAAAGCAAACGGGTTGCCGGATAGCATTCATTTATTTGAAGCAGACAATCCCTTATTTCAATACGTTGGACGAATTGATTTTTCCAATCTAAAGCAGCCGAGGTTCTGGAGCCCCGGGGTATATATTAAAGCGAAATTTAAAGGTACTTATTGCGAATTGTTGGTAAACGACCAGAAACTATGGGGCAAAAATCATAATTACATAGAAATTGTATTGGACAATAAACCCTTCAGGATACAAACAAAAGAAAAAAATAACCGGCTGGTGATTGGCCAAGGATTGGAAGACAGGGAACATACATTAACCATTTGTAAAAATACGGAATCAAATATCGGGTGGCTGGAATTTGCAGGGTTAAAATGCGCTGCTCTTTTACCACTCCCGGCAAAGCCTGTACGAAAAATAGAATTCATCGGTAATTCCATCACCTGCGGAACCGGTAGCGACCAGTCTGTAATACCCTGTGGAAAAGGCGTTTGGCAGGATCAGCACAATGCCTACCTGAGTTACGGGCCAACTGTTGCAAGAAGTCTTAACGCGCAGTGGAGCCTGAGTGCGGTTTCAGGCATCGGGTTAATCCATAGCTGCTGTGGTATGAATATCACGATGCCACCGGTATTTGATAAGATAGACCTCCGGGGTGATTCCCTGCTATGGAACTTTGCAAATTACCAGTCCGATGTGGTTACGGTATGCCTTGGGCAAAATGACGGGGTACAGGACTCTGTTAAATTCTGCAGCGCCTACCTGCAATTCATTGATCAGCTAAGGATACACTATCCCGCCGCGCAGATCCTTTTACTAACCAGTCCGATGGGAGATAAACAATTAACTGCTGTGTTGAAAAACTACCTGGGGGGTATTAAGCGGGCCATGAATAAAAAAGGAGACAAAAACGTGGATACTTATTTTTATTCAAAGCAATATCACAATGGCTGCGATAACCACCCAAATCTTGCAGAGCACCAGTTGATGGCAAAGGAATTGGGAGAGTTTATCAAAAGGAAAATGAAGTGGTAAGCAATGCCTGGTGGCTGATTTGTTTCAACTTATGCGGATGCTACGATTGAGCATACAGCGGCAAGAGGCGAACGAAGATTTACACGATAAGCTATCGGGTTTTATACTTCGCAAAAGATAAAAAGTGAATTTT
Organism: Ferruginibacter sp.; assembly: GCA_014379625.1. Taxonomy (GTDB): domain Bacteria; phylum Bacteroidota; class Bacteroidia; order Chitinophagales; family Chitinophagaceae; genus Ferruginibacter. The sequence goes on from JACMLJ010000004.1 coordinate 4,560, forward strand.
TATTTTCTTCTATAGCAAAAAAATAAAAAATATACAAATGAAAAAAAATACGACAGTAACCTTCGTTCTGCTCGCGCTTCCATGTATGGTTTCATTTGCTCAAAATAAAATGCAAACGATCGATCCGCAAGCTACCGGCGAAACAAAAGCATTGTACCAGAATCTTCATAAACTCTCCAAAAAACATATTCTTTTTGGCCATCAGCACGCTACAGAGTACGGTCATGGCTGGTCTGGGGATAAAGACAGGTCGGATGTAAAATCAGTAACAGGTTCACATCCGGCAGTGATAGGGGTTGACTTCAGCGGCCTGTCCGGAAGGCCGGAAGCCATGATGGAAAATACCAGGGAATCATTGCGAAAAAATATAGCGGCTACTTATAACCGCGGGGGCATTACTACCATTTCCTGGCATTTTTCAAACCCCGTTTCTGCAGGTGGGTTTTACTGGAAAGATTCCGTATCCCTGCCCGCCGTAAAATATATTATACCGGGTGGATTGCAGCATGAAAAATACAAATCCATACTCCGTTCAATAGGTGAATTTGTAAAAACGGTTAAGGGGGATGATGGGAAAGCGGTACCTATGATTTTCAGGCCCTTTCATGAATTTGACGGAGACTGGTTCTGGTGGGGAAAATCCCATTGTACTGCGGAAGAGTTTACTTCATTATGGAAATTTACAGTGACGTACTTACGGGATAGTGTAGGCGTACATAATTTTATTTATGCCTTTTCCCCGGATTGCAAATTCAATACAGAAGCTGAATACCTGGAAAGGTACCCCGGAAACGAATGGGTAGACATGGTAGGCATGGATAATTATGCCGATTTTGGAAGAGATGGAAAATACAACCTTGACTCCGGAATAATGAAATTAACAATCGTTTCAGGCTATGCAAAAAAAGCAAATAAACTGGCTGCATTTACAGAAACAGGTTTAGAATCAATACCCAATACGAGCTGGTGGACAGAAACATTATTGAAAGCATTGAAATCTAAAAAAATGAGGCTTGCTTATGTATTAGTTTGGCGGAATGATAAAAATAGTCCTACTCATTTTTACGCACCTTTTCCCGGCCAGGCAAGCGGACCGGATTTTTTAAAATTTTATAATAATAAGTATACGTTGTTTGAAAGCGACCTTAAAAAAATATATCAATAATGGATTAAAACCCATCATCGCCCAGGTTCAATGAATAAAAATCAAAAAATATGAAAGGATTTGTAATCGCAGTAATCTTTATTTGTGCTATTGGAAATGGCAACGCACAACCTGTAAAATTACATGGCCAGCTAAAGGTGCAGGGAACACAACTGGTAGATAAAAATAACCAACCACTCGTACTGAATGGCATGAGCTTTGGCTGGAGTTGTTTTCATCCGCGCTTTTATACGGCAGCAGCCACCAAATGGTTACATAAGGACTGGAAATGTAATGTAGTAAGGGCCGCTCTCGGTGTAGAGCCCGACAGGGGATACCTGAAAGATTCAGCAGGTAATATGAAGCTCATCAAAACCGTGGTGGAAGCAGCTATTGATGAAGGCATTTATGTTGTCATTGACTGGCATAGTCACAATATCCAATTGAAAGAAGCAAAAGCTTTTTTTAAGGAAATGGCCACCACCTATGGCCGGCATCCAAATATCATTTACGAAATATTCAATGAGCCTGATTATGAAACCTGGGCCGAAGTAAAAAAATATTCCACTGAAATAATCGCTACAATCCGGGCTATTGACTCCAGTAATATTATTTTAGTCGGTAGCCCGCATTGGGACCAGGACATCAACCTGCCCGCGGAAGATCCCATCAGCGGTTATAATAATTTAATGTACACGGTTCATTTTTATGCAGCCACCCACAAACAAATTTTAAGGAACCGTACGGATGCAGCCATTGCCAAAGGCTTACCCGTTTTTATTTCCGAATCTGCGGGTATGCAGGCTTCCGGTAATGGCCCCATTGACTATGCGGAATGGAATAAATGGATCAGTTGGATGGCGGCGGCGAAATTAAGCTGGATCACCTGGTCGGTATCAGACAAAGACGAAACCTGTTCCGTATTAAACACAACAGCATCCGATTACGGTGGCTGGAAAAAGGATGACCTTAAAGAATCGGGCACTAAAACAAGGGAAATTTTAAGAGATAAAGCGGGCAAAAATAAATAATGCCTGAATAAGAAATGGTTATTGCTGATCGGCGCTTTGTTTATATTGAATGGCACAAAAGTTCAGGGGACTGGCATTTAGTCCTTCCAATTGCCTTACTATGGTTGGCAACCGTATTGAAAATTTTAACTACACTCACTAATGGAAAGGAGAAAATTTATAAAATTATCAGGCACTTCCATGGCAGGTCTTATAATAAGTTCACCTTCTTTCGAAAATTCGACGCCCGGCCATGTATTGACGCTGCCCGATGAAGTATGGATCAGTTCCGGCGATCAACAAATATCTCTTTTTTCTACTGATAAATTAAAATGGACAAATAAGGATACCGTGGTAATCCTAAAACAGGAACTGGGGCAGTTAAGTGTTTACGTGCAGTCACCCACGTCTGCATTAAATAATGTTCAGCTAAAATGGAAATACACCAGCGATCCCAATGCTAAATGCCTCGGCGATCATTGGGAAAGAACTTACGGGGATGTTTACTGGCAGTCACCTCCAGCCTCAACAAAAATGCCCTGGTATTTCATGCAGTATGATGGGAAAAATACTAATTGCTTTGGCGTAAAAACAGGTTGTCGCAGCATCTGTCACTGGCAAATCAACCGCAGCCAGGTTCAGCTAATACTCGATACCCGTTCCGGCGGTGTGGGCGTACAATTAGGCTCAAGAAAATTACATGCTGCAGATATCATTACTGCAAAAAGCTCAACCGGTGAAACTCCTTTCAGAACGGGTCAGCGTTTTTGCAAAATGATGTGCAAGGCTCCCAGGCTTGCAAAGCAACCCGTATATGGTATCAACGACTGGTATTTTGCTTATGGCAAAAATTCCTCAGATTTAATTTTACAGCATACCGCTTTGCTGGCAGACCTTGCAACGGATACGGTTAACCGCCCTTTTTCGGTAGTGGATGCCGGATGGGCATATTACTCCCCGCTATTGCCGGGTGACTGTTGCTGGCAGGATGATTATTCAAGACCCAACGACCATTTTAAAGACATGGGCAAACTGGCGGATGATGTAAAAAAAATGGGCATGCGGCCCGGCTTGTGGACAAGACCTTTGTGTGGCGCACATAACGACCGGGCAACTTTATTATTACCCTCCATTGAAGGGCGTGACGACCCGAAGAAACCGGTGCTGGATCCAAGTATCGAGGAAAATATACAACGGGTAAAAAGGAATATTTCTCTTTACAAACAATGGGGATATGAAATGGTCAAGCACGATTTCTCCACCTACGATATTTTAGGGAAATGGGGATTTGAAATGAACGAAACAATTACCCCGGGTGCCTGGCGCTTTAATGACAACACAAAGACAACCGCCGAAATTATCCTGCATCTTTACCAGTCTATCCGCGAAGCGGCAGATGATATGTACCTGATTGGTTGCAATACGGTCAGTCATTTGTCGGCAGGCCTCTTTGAAGTAAACAGGATCGGCGATGATACCAGTGGCAATGAATGGGACCGTACCCTCAAAATGGGTGTCAATACACTAGCTTTCAGGGCAATACAACATAACCATTTTTATGCTGCGGATGCGGATTGTGTGGGCCTTACCAACAAGGTGCCCTGGTCAAAAAATAAACAGTGGATGCAGTTGCTTGCAGAAAGTGGTACACCGCTGCTCATCTCGGCGCAACCAGATGCTGTGGGCACGGAGCAAAAAGAATTTATCAAAAAATGTTTTACATCCGCAGCAAAAATATTACCCATTGGCGAACCATTGGACTGGATGAATACGCTGACGCCATCTAAGTGGAAACTAAATGGTAAGATTGTAAACTTTGACTGGTCGTAGCTGCTCTTTGTGCCTAATTTTTTACCCATCTTACTGAAATCAAATCAACAACAGAAAATGAAAAGATTATTGTCTGCAATCAGCTTCCTGCTGTTAACTGCTCAATCTATGGCGCAGGAAAAACGGTATGATATTACCACCTACGGGGCCATGGGCGATAGCAAAACGGTTGCCACCAAATCAATACAAGCCGCCGTGGATGCCTGTAATGCGGAGGGGGGAGGAAAGGTAATCATACCGGCCGGTGTTTTTATTATCGGTACCGTGCACCTTAAAAGCAATGTGCATTTGTATTTACAAAGCGGCGCGGTATTAAGGGGAAGCAGTAATCTCGATGATTATGAAATATTTATACCTGACCAGCCTTTTACCCCCGTACACAAGGGTATGTTGTTTACGGAAGATGCAGAAAATATCACCATCTCCGGCGAGGGCCAGGTAGATGGCAATGGCGATGTTTTTTTTGATCTGAACAGCGCCAAAAAAATTGGTGTTGAAGGAACAAAGTTTACAAGGCAGAAAGAAGGGTTCCGTAAGGTTGAATCCGGCATAGGGGATGGACCGGTAGTGCCAAAGGACCGGCCCTACCAGATGTTTGTATTCAGTAATTGCAAAAGAGTTACCATAAAAGACATCTTCGTTACAAAAGCACCTTTCTGGTGCATGCATTTTGCCGATTGCGACGCGGTAAACGTAACGGGTATCCGCTTATGGAACAGCATGCTGGCCCCCAATGCAGACGGAATTGATATTACCAGTTGCACCAATGTTACTATAAGTAATTGTGATATCCGGGCCGGTGATGATGCCATTGCCATTACCGGATATGATCACCATTTCGAAATTCCGGGTTATAAAAAATTACGCCATATTTCTGAAAATATACTAGTAACCAATTGCAACCTTCAATCTTATTCAAGCGGCATACGCATCGGTTTCCTCGATCAGAATACCGTGCGTAATATCCAGGTAAGCAACTGCAATATCACCAATTCATCGAGGGGGATCGGCATTTTTTTAAGAGATGAGGGTTCGCTGGAAAATATTTCTTTCAGTAACATGTACATCGAAACAAAATTGCATACCGGTGATTGGTGGGGCAATGGCGAGCCCATACATATTTCTGCTGTAAGGGGAAAAGAAAAGGTAACCTTGGGAAAGATAAAAAATATCAACTTCAGGGATATTATTTGTAAAGGAGAAACCGGGCTATTGGTGTATGGTTCTGCCGAATCTATCATTGAAGATGTTCGTTTTGATAATATAACTTTTGATTTAACCGACAGTAAACTAAATGCTGTTGGCGGGGGAAACATCGACCTGCGCGGCGCTATGCGGGAACAGGAACAATTGTTTGCAAGGGATATTCCCGGGCTGCTCGTGCAATACGTAAAGAATTTTTTGATCAGTGATTTTAAACTGGTATGGAGCCAAACCCGGATGCCTTATTTTACACACGGTATTGAGGCAAATAATTTTACGAACCTGGAGATCCGTAATTTCACAGGCACGGCATCACCAGTCAATAAAACGGCCAGCAGGGTATCTGTAGTGGATGGAAGCGGATTTGTTACCGACAATAAATTAGGGATGGTGATAAGCAGGGTGAAATAAAGACCTTAAGATGGTTGTTTTCCAGGACTTAAATTACCGGTATCAAACATGCTATTGTTGGCGCTAATTTAAATGGGGTTGGATTATTTACCCATCATTTGCAGCACCCGTTTACAACGGATGCTATCACCATTATCAAGCTGATACCGGAACTTGATTACTTATTTTTCTGCATCAACGGCATCATACACAATAACTTTCGACCATAATTGCGAACAGTCTTCTATAAATGTAAGATGTACCGGGTCGGTTTGATAACTGGCCTGGTCAGCCTCACTGTCGAAGATCAGCATCCAGGATACAGCATAAGAACTGTCAATAACATCGCGTTTGGTATTGGCCGGCTTACCAATATGAAATTGTTGAATGGTTTTTACTTTGGAAAGCTTAGTAAGGCCCGCTACTAATTTATCCATGTCGGTTTGGCTGGAAGAATCCTTCAGCCAGAAGTACACATGGTGTATAAATATATTTTTCATTTGTTTTGTTACTGAATTGTTTACTGCAAATATAGCGGTTCCTGCGAGGGAAGCTTTGGAGCTATTGTTTAAAAATTTACGGCGGGATATTATTTTCATGATAAAAAGTTTTTACCTCAAATATAAAGCGGTTAACGTTTGGCAATGCATGTTAGGGAAAGTAAAGCCTGGCTGAATTTTTAATTCCTGAAATAAAAACGGGTTAAAAAAAATGACAGTGGTAATTTTTTAGCTATTTATGTTACTTTATTATCTTTAATTAATTTATTTTTATTGTGATCAGGAACTAAGTATTATATTGAATCATCAAAATGGATTGCTAAATTACAGTTGCCATCAAAATAATCAAAGGCCTTTTTTTGACGCTCCTCAAATAAACTATGATGTATACACGACGTTCGTTCATAAAACAAACCGGGGCGCTTACCCTGGGATCGGTACTATTGTCTTCATTCGATGCAGGGGGTAAAAAGATCAGCAACCCGGGTATCCAGTTATACACGGTCAGGCAGCAAATGCTGGAAGATGCAACGGGCACATTAAAAAAGCTGGCAGCCTTAGGTATCAAACAGATAGAGTCGGCAGGGAGCGACAAAGGTCACTATTATGGATTAAAACCGGGTGAAATAAAAAGCATCTGTTCCGGCCTGGGTATGACTCTACGGAGCGGTCATGTACACTTAGATAATAAATGGCAGCAAACGATGGATGAAGCGGTAACTTCTGGCCAGGAATACCTTATCTGTTCCTCAATGCCGTCGAAAGGCCAAACCATTGATAATTATAAAAAAGTAGCCGAACAATTTAATAAGGCCGGCGAAGCCTGTAAAAAACTGAATATTAAATTTGGCTATCATAACCACGAATATGAATTTGAACAGGAGAATGGAAAAGTACTATATGATGTTTTACTTGAAAATACCGACCCTGCATTGGTATGCATGGAGCTGGACCTGGGCTGGGTGATCGTTCCAGGCAAGGACCCGTTGGCTTATTTTGCGAAATATCCCGGGCGTTTTCCCTTATGGCACCTGAAGGATATGGACCTGGCAAAAAAGAAAAGTACTGAATTTGGTAAAGGTGCACTTGACATAAAAAAGATGTTTGAAAATAGCGGGGAGTCGGGATTGAAATACTTTTTTATTGAACAGGAAGAGTACAGCAGCACGCCCATGGAAAGTATGCGGCATAATATGAATTATTTAAAAAACATGAAAGACTGAGGGCACTCTTGTTTAAACCTTAAATATTTAGCAGCATTTTCAGGCTCATCAGTTAAACTTTGATTGCTTATGATTACATTCACGTTTAAATGCGCGTCATTATGAACAGGAGAAATGCGATTAGTAATATTGTTGTGCTTTCTATAGGCGCTGTGGTGCTGCCGTCCTGCGGGCAACAAGACAAGGCTTTGGTGCAATTAAAAAACTTTTCCCTTACCGGCAATGAAGAAAAACTGCTGGTGCAATTGGCGGACACTATCATCCCCAAAACAAATTTCCCCGGTGCCGCTGACCTGAAGTTGCATGAATTTATTTTGGTAATGGTGGATGATTGTTATGAGCCGGATAAACAGGAGAAATTTATGGGTGGACTGAAAAAATTTGATCAATCGGCCAAACAAAAATATGGCAGTTCATTTATAGCGCTTACACCTGAGCAAAAAGCAGCATGGCTAAGTGCAATGGAAAGTAAAAAAGAAATCCCCGCAGAGGCGCTGTTTTTTTATGAAACAACTAAGCGGCTCCTGGTACAGGGATTTACCACTTCTAAGGAATACATGACCGGCGTGATGAACTATAAGATGGTGCCCGGCAGTGATTTTAAAGGATGTGTACCGGTGAAGAAAGCGTAATAAAGAAGGTCAATGGTGAATCGATGTCGTTTAGTTAACGGTTTTAATTGCAGGACTTAACTAAACGACATTGAATGGTGAACGGTGAATCAATCGTTTTCTTTTTTTAGAGAAACTGCCGGAAAATATACTTATCGCTATGGCTGCCTCAGTAACATATCTGTAATTCATGGCGACAAAAAATAATGCATATCAAACAGTATATTCGATATTTCACCATTGACCATCACCCACTCACTATTCACAATACATTTCTTTACTTTATAATATTCAATTACAAATATGGGTGCCAACAATAATACATTTGATGCCATAGTGATCGGAAGCGGCATGAGCGGCGGATGGGCGGCGAAAGAATTTTGCGAAAAAGGATTAAAGACCCTGCTTTTGGAACGTGGAAGGGATGTAAAACACCTCACAGATTACCCCACCACCAATATGCTCCCCTGGGAGTTTGAACACCGCGGCCAGGTACCTTACGCCATTAAAAAAGAGAACCCCGTAATCAGCCGGTGTTATGCATTTAAGGAAGACGCCATGCATTTTTTTGTGAAAGATAAGGAGCATCCGTACATCCAGGAAAAACCATTTGACTGGATACGTGGTTACCAGGTGGGCGGTAAAAGTATTATGTGGGCAAGGCAAACCCAGCGCTGGAGCGACTTTGATTTTGAGGGACCTGCTCGGGATGGATTTGCGGTAGACTGGCCCATCCGTTATAAGGACCTGGAACAATGGTACAGTTATGTGGAAAAGTTCGCCGGCATCAGTGGTAATAAAGACGGCCTGGAAGAATTGCCCGATGGTGAGTTTTTACCCCCCTGGGAACTAACCTGCGTTGAAAATCATTTTAAAGATTTTATAGCAGAAAATTACCAGGGGCGTCATGTGATATCGGCAAGGTGTGCACATTTAACAAAACCGGCGCCCATACATATTGAACAGGGCAGGGGCCAATGCCAGGCAAGAAACTTATGCCAGCGGGGTTGTCCGTTTGGCGGATACTTTAACGCAAATTCCACTACCATCCCATGGGCCCAAAAAACAGGCAATTTAACACTACGCCCGCATTCGGTGGTTCATTCAATCATCTACGATGATGCAAAAGCTAAGGCAACCGGTGTAAGGGTAATTGATGCCCATACCAGGGAAACCATTGAATTTTTTGCCCCGGTAATATTTGTAAATGCCGGAAACCTCAATACTAACCTGATCCTGCTTAACTCTGTATCCCGGCGTTTTCCAAATGGGCTGGGTAATGATAATGGTTTGCTTGGAAAGTACGTGGCATTCCATAACTACCGGGCAAGGATAACCGCAAAATATGGTGGAATGCAGGATTTTACCACCGCGCAAAGCCGTGCATCCGGCGCCTATATCCCCCGTTTCAGGAATGTGCGCAAACAGGAAACAGATTTTCTTCGCGGGTATGCTACTACATTTAACGCCACCCGGTCTTCTTATTCCAAACAGGACGGTTTTGGTGACGAACTGGTAAGTAAGCTGATGGCGCCGTCCGTGCCGGGGCCATGGAATATTAGTTCACAATTTATGGGAGAAACTATTCCTAAGGAAACCAATTATGTAGCCCTTGATAAAGACCAGAAAGATGAATGGGGAATCCCCCTCTTAAAAATTTCAGTCGGTTACGATGAGAACGATGAAAAAATGATCCTTGATTTTTTTGAGCAATACACCGCCATGTTCAGTAAGGCAGGCTTCACTGATATTAAAACCACCGACAGCAGGCAGGCGCCCGGTTTGGATATTCATGAAATGGGTGGCGTAAGAATGGGTGCGGACCGCAAGACATCTTTATTAAATGCCTGGAACCAAATGCATGAATGTAAAAATGTATTTGTAACGGATGGTGCCTGTATGACCTCCACTTCCACACAAAATCCATCTCTTACCTATATGGCTTTAACGGCCAGGGCCGTCAACCATGCAGTGGAATTACTGAAGAAAAAGGAATTGTAGCTATAGCGGTGGGTAATTATGAAAGGGTGACCCAACGCCATAACCTATTCACCCACTAATACAACCATTTATGAAACTCCTCTTGCTTGCGGGGCTATTAATCACTGTGTCTTTTACGATGGCACAGTCAACACCTGTTGGCGATTTTAAAAATCATGCGGACATAGGTAATCCAAAAATAAAAGGGGCCAGTTTGTATGATAATAACGAACAGGTATATACGCTAAAGGGCGGTGGATATAATATCTGGTTTAACCGCGATGAGTTTCAATACGCTTACAACCAACTGAAAGGTGATTTTATATTGACAGCCAATATGAAATTTGTCGGGGCCGGCAAAGATCCGCACCGAAAAATAGGCTGGATGATCCGTGAATCACTGCAGGAAGATGCCGCTCATATCAGCGCTACTTTACACGGCGACGGATTAACCGTATTGCAATGGCGCGGGTTGCGGGGCGCCTTTATGAGGGACCCACAGGATGAAATATTTCATTTGAAAAAAAATGTGGAGATCATACAATTAGAGCGCATTGGCAATACAATAATAATGCGGACGGCCAATGCAGGCGAGCCTTTGCAGGAAGTAGGCAAAACTGAAATGCGGGAGATGCCTGGTGAAGTATTGGCAGGTTTATTTATATGTAGTCACAATGCGGATGCGCAGGAGGAAGGGATAGCATGGAATGTAAGAATAGAAAAACCGGTGCCGGATTCGCATAACGGGTATACCGATGGTATTTTATCGAGCAGGCTGGAAATTATGAATGTGTTTGATGGTAAACGAAAAATCATACACCGGGATGCGGGCAGGCTGGAGGCTCCCAACTGGATGCCGGACGGAAAAAAAATATTGTTCAACCAGGATGGATCTATTTTCACCATTCCTATTGAGGGTGGTTTACCTGTCAAATTAAACACTGGTTTTGCCAACAGGAATAACAACGATCACGTAATTTCTTTTGATGGTAAAATGCTTGCCATCAGTCATCACCGCGAAGGATTGCCAGGTGGCGGATCTACCGTGTATGTATTACCGTTATCCGGCGGCCAACCGAAGTTAATAACAGACAGCACGCCATCTTACCTTCACGGCTGGAGCCCGGATGGTAAGGAGGTAATTTATACCGCGCAAAGGATTAGTAATAGTCCGGCTTACAATTTATACAAAAAACCCATTAACGGCGGGTCTGAAGTTCAATTGACTTTTAATAAAAAAGGACTGGCGGATGGCCCCGAATATTCACCGGACGGCAGGTACATTTATTACAATTCTGATGAAACATCTACCATGCAAATATGGCGAATGAAAAAGGATGGAACAGGTAACGAACAGGTAACATTTGATGAATACCACAACTGGTTCCCGCATATTTCGCCCGATGGAAAATGGATCATACTGCTGTCCTTTCCTCCAACGATTCCATCAAACGACCACCCTTTTTACAAGCGGGTTTTATTGCGCATGATGCCTGCGGGGGGCGGAGCGCCAAGGGTAATTGCCTATTTATATGGCGGGCAGGGAACCATCAATACACCCTCCTGGAGCCCGGACAGTAAACAGATCGCGTTTATCAGTAACAGTGCACCGTTTAAATAAATGGAGATATTAAATGGCATAAACCCACAATCCCTAAGCCTATAATCATTAATCCAACAATCTATAAACCTACAATCCATAAACCAACAATCCATAATCTTACCATCCTTAAATCCTACCATCGTTAATCCTACCATCCTTAAATCCTAACAATCCTAGTGCGGATAGCTTTTGATGATTATCTTTAGCAATAATAAAAAAATATAATGGCCGATAAACCCGTTGCACAAAACCCGGCTTTACCTGCTCACCTTAAACGGACCCTTGGGCCGGTAATGCTTTGGGGCCTTGGAGTTGGTTATGTAATATCGGGTATGTATTTTGGCTGGAACCTGGGTCTTCCGGCCGGGGGTACACTGGGACTCGGCATTGCCACTTTCTTTGTTATTGTACTGTACATTACTTTTACTTTTTCTTATACGGAATTAGCCTGTGCTATTCCAAAAGCGGGTGGGGTATTCGATTATGCCGGCAGGGCAATGGGAAAAGATATAGGTTTTATTGCAGGCATGGCGCAGATCATAGAATTTGTTTTTGCACCTCCTGCCATTGCTGCCGCTATTGGCGCATACTTTCATATTTTCTTTCCGCAATTTTCTGTTACCGCTATCGCTGTTACTGCCTATATACTTTTTACAGCATTAAATATGTATGGTGTAAAAGCTGCGGCAACTTTTGAATTGATTATTACCGCATTCGCAGTCTTTGAACTGTTGTTATTCAGCGGAATAACACTGCCGCATTTTCAGTGGTCCAATCTTACCCAAAATGCTTTTCCCCATGGATGGAAAGGGGTATGGGCTGCAACCCCATTCGCCATATGGTTTTTCCTGGGGCTCGAAGGCGTGGCCAATGTAGCGGAGGAAACGGTGCATCCCCAACGCAATGTATTGCGGGGTTTTGGATCTGCTTTAATTACACTGATCATTTTGTGCGTACTGGTATTCATCTCTTCGGTAGGGGTGGGCGGTTGGGAAAAAGTGGTGTACCCAACAACCGGCGCCGAAGCTTCTGATTCGCCACTGCCATTGGCCCTGGCACAGATAACAGGCAACAGCGGATGGTTATATCATTTGCTGATAACGATCGGTTTAATGGGCTTGGTTGCATCCTTCCACGGACTGATACTGGCTGCAAGCCGTGCCACCTACGAGTTTGGTAAAACCGGTTGTATTCCCACAATCTTTGGGCGGATCCACCCCAGGTTTAAAACACCTGCCAATGCCTTACTGCTCAACATGATCATTGGTATCATCGCATTGTTTACCGGTAAAACCGGCGATATCATTACCATCGCCGTTTTTGGCGCCATCCTGTTGTATATTTTTGCAATGGTCACGGTATTGGTATTAAGAAAAACCGAACCCGGCCTGCTCCGCCCTTTTCGTGTACCCATGTTCCCTTTTTTCCCCGTCATTGCTTTGCTTATAGCGGTGGTTTCCATGATTGCGATGATCTCCCTCAATATTAAATTAGCGGTCATCTTCTTTGCTATACTGGCACTTGCTTATATTTGGTTTCATTTTATAGTAAAACGCAAAAGAAATGACGAGCCAGCCATCCTCAACCAGTAAGGTGCTAAAGCAGTTAGCAGAACAAAATACTGAAAAAGTAAAATTGGCCATCACGGATATGGATGGTATCCTGCGCGGCAAAATGATCAGTTTTGAAAAATTCGCTGCCGTTGTAGAAAAAGGTTTTGGCTTTTGCAATGTGGTGTTTGGATGGGATGCCGCTGATTTGGCTTATGACAATAGCTTGTACACCGGCTGGCACACCGGCTACCCCGATGCCATGGCGGTGATTGACCTGGATACTTTCCGCCAGGTTCCCTGGGATAATGATACCCCCTTTTTCCTGGCCGATTTCCGCGATGCCCGGGGAAACGACCTGCCTGTTTGTCCCCGTAGTGTACTAAAAAAAATAATTAAACAGGCTACCGACGCAGGCTACACGCCGTATTTTTCACAGGAATTTGAATGGTTCAACCTGGTGGATAATACCGCCGAATTGTACGCCGGTAAATTCCGCGATGTACAACCTGTTACGCAGGGCATGTTTGGTTATTCGATGCAGCGTGCGGCGCAAAATAAAGACTATTTTAATGATCTCTTTAACCTGCTTAAAAAATTCGGCGTACCGTTAGAAGGTCTGCATACAGAAACGGGGCCCGGGGTGTATGAAGCAGCGATCACCTATTCCGAAATATTAGAAGCGGCGGACCGGGCTGTTTTATTTAAGTCGGGCGTAAAACAAATTGCCCATAACCACGGCATGATCGCTACTTTTATGGCCAAGTTCAATGAAAATTTACCCGGTTGCAGCGGGCATATTCACCAGAGCCTGTGGTTAAAGGAAAAAAAGCAAAACCTGTTTTACGATAAAAAAAAGGTATCCGGCATCAGTGTGTTAATGGAAAATTATATGGCGGGGCAATTGGCCTGCCTTCCGTTCATACTTCCGCTATTTGCACCTACGGTTAACAGTTATAAACGATTGGTGGAAGGAGCCTGGGCGCCCACCACCTTAACCTGGGGTATTGATAACCGTACTACCGCCCTGCGCGCCTTACCCGGCAGCAACCAGTCGGCCAGGGTAGAAACAAGGGTGCCGGGCTCAGACTGCAATCCTTACCTGGCAATGGCGGCCGCTCTCGCCAGCGGTTTGTACGGGATCAATAATAAATTGAAACTTAAAACGCCCGCCACAACCGGTAACGGGTATGCGGATACGAAGAATGGAACTTTGCCTAAAAATTTGTGGGAAGCCACACAGGCTATGAAAACTTCATCGATAGCCAAAGAATTATTTGGGTCGGCCTTCGTGGATCATTTTACCGCATCCAGGGAATGGGAGTGGAGGCAGTTTTCAAAATCGGTAACGGATTGGGAACTGAAAAGATACCTGGAGATAATTTAGCCTGCGGAGATTGCTGAATTTGCCAATTACCATCAAGGTTATATTATTTTTTTAATATTCTTTGCAATTGCCTGGCTGTTTTAAAGCCACATTGAGCAGCGATATACTCAATGGTGTATTCGGGATTATTGAGCATAGTACTGGCATACTCTATACGCAATAGCGTGAGGTATTCCAATATGGTAGAACCTGTTTTTTCTTTAAAAACCCTGCTTAAGTTTCTTGCACTCATGCCAACCAGGGAAGCAAGTGTTTCTATATCGTTTTCATGTGAAAGATTATCAATGAGGTAATCCTGCACTTCGTGGACTTGTGGATTAATATGATTTCTATAATCGAGGTAAATGCTTTGTTGATTATGTTTACCGCTTCTCCGGTGGTAAACAACAAGACCTCTTGCAACTTTATGGGTAAAAAGCGGACCTTTCAAATCTTCAAGGATTGCTAAAGCCAGGTCAATGCCTGCGCTGATACCTGCACTTGTATAAACATTATTACTCTTGATGTATAAAATATCCGCTACTACTTTTGATTGTGGAAATTCAAGCTGTAATGCTTTTACCCTCCTCCAATGTGTAGTACATTCAGTATCTTTTAGCAAGCCCGCATGGCCCAGCGCAAAAGCACCATTACAAATTGAACAAACAGTTACTT
Organism: Ferruginibacter sp.; assembly: GCA_014379625.1. Classification (GTDB taxonomy): domain Bacteria; phylum Bacteroidota; class Bacteroidia; order Chitinophagales; family Chitinophagaceae; genus Ferruginibacter. Next base: position 19,645 of record JACMLJ010000004.1, read on the forward strand.
TTTTATCTGAACATTCTTTTAGCCATTTAAAGAACTCTCTTTCAGCTTTAAATGGAATACTATTTACGTATTCCATATCCATTCCCGGTACAAAAACGAAATCACCTTCTTTTAATTTTGCCATTTTAAAATTTGCAATTTTTCCGAACCCAAGTCCGGCGGTACTAATAGGTTCCTCAGTGTATTGATAAAATTCAATATCAATTTCAAAACCATAAAATTTCGCTTCCGTAAAAACCTGCACCGGCCCGGCAAGATCAAGTAATTCAACAGTTGGGGGAATGATAAAGGCTACCTTTTGCATATTTTTGAATTATTAAATTGTTTAAATAAAGGTACACACAAGTATAATTTCAAAGATGGACAATAAGATGTCATAAGCGGACGAACAAAAAAGCCGTCCCCTAAAGAACGGCATAGTGAATCGGTAGGAATAACTTACTTGCAAGTTGAACAAGTACATGTTGAACCGCAATGGCAATTAACGCAGGTGCAATTTGGGTTACTGCATTTTACCTGGGGAGTGCTTTGACTCTTTGTTGTTGTTGATTTCATGATTAATTTTTTAATTGTTATTTGATAACACAAAATTAGTTCAGGAACCCTTGGTGGTTGTTACAGTACTTTGGGTAAGCTTTACAGAATTTTGTGATCAGATATTGTCAAGCGACCTGCGCTTTGAGGCGCCCACCTGTTTGAAATAGGAAGGCGTTAAACCGGTAATTTTTTTAAACTGGGTGGAAAGATGGGCCACACTGCTGTATTCGAGATCAAATGCAATTTGAGATAATGTCAATTGTCCATAAATCAGGAGTTCTTTTGCTTTTTCGATACGTTGTTCAATAAAATAATTTTCAATTGTTCTTCCTTCAACGGATGAAAACAAACTGCTCAGGTAAGTATATTCATGATTGACCTGGTCTGAAAGATAAAGAGATAGTTTTATCTTACTGGTTTTCTCATCCACTTCATTTCGGGCTCTCCTGATAACTAATTGTTTAACTTTTTCAATAAGGCCGCTGGTATAATTATCAATCAACTCAAAGCCTATTTCGCCCAGTTTATTTTGTAAACGCTCTTTTCGATCTCCTGCTAATTCATCGTACAAATGGATCTCACCAAAAATTACCTTTTGAAAAGGGATTAATTCCTTGTTCAAAATATCCTCAACAGCAAGTACACAACGATGGCAAACCATATTTTTAACAAGTAGCGTATTGTAAGGCATAATATAAAGGTAAGTATGGAAAGTATAATTTATGAAATCGCCATTTTGCTACAGTTATAATCATTGTCCGGGCTACAGGATGTGAAAAAAGAACTGCCATAGATCGCCCTTTACCAATTATGCTGTATGGCCGGTTATTGATGATATCTGACCGAGGGTATTGCTTTTTGTAAGCAAAATAATAAATTTCAGTTTCCCCAAAACGAACAGGATATGCATTAATAAATATCCAGCCATCCCTTCCCATAAATTAAGCGCATCAATGACTGTATTGATTTTTTTAAATCTCCCATCATAGGTTTTAAGCCTGCTGTCCCGCCAAAAGTTTTTCTCTTCAGCAAAGTCAATGTCAATGGTTACTTTACTACTCAGCAATCCTGGTTTGGCAATTACCTGGCAATATTGCTCTTGTGCACTTAAAACAAGGGAATTAAATATGACAATACTTATTATTAATACTTTTTTCATAATTATTTTTTGAATGTTTTACCAGGTAGTATTAAGGCACACATCGACAGACTGGTTACCGGCTAAAATGATCATTGATGGTTGTTTGCAATTTTATAGTTGCCTCCATTTATTTGTTTTGCAACCGTTGAGTTTTTAATATGCTGTTTTTAATATGCTGTTTTTAATAGGATCATATTTCAGGTAAATCGAAATTTGCCTCTTCATTTTGAATTCGGGATTGTACTGGTGGATATGTAATTATGTTTGCTGGCTTTTTTATAATTCCTGAAGGTGCATTCTTCTCAGGCAACCTTCGTTTGCATGGTTCATTTCAAGAATCACCAATAACGGGAACATTGCAATTAAGCTGATCACCTGGACACAGAATGCTATCTTTTTCATTTTATTTTTATCTGATTGTTATTAATAACGCAAAGCTATACTGTGGTACGCGGCCTTTAAGGACGGTATGATGTCAAAAACGGACAACCAATAAATAATCAATATGCAGTTCTCCCGAAAATTTATGTACTACTTTTCCGGTTCTGAGCCGGTTACAAGACCTTAGCGTATTACCCGTCATAATACTGTAAATTGCCCCAGTTTACATTGAATATTAAAAGACTGCAAAAGCTAATTTAGCATCTATGCAAATTTTTATCGCCCTATTTATTTCAATTGCCAAAATGACTGACAAACTAATAAAACATTTGTTTACCAGTCTTATTATGCTTTTATTGGCATCGGTTTCATTCGCTTCGCCTTACTCAGACAGCCTTTTGTACCAACTGAACAATGCAATTAAGCAATCTGCTGTTTACGACAGCAAGAAGCTGGAGCAAATTGCCCAACTACAGCAATCAATAACTGAACCTGCAAATAGTGACCCTGGTAAACAGTACCAGCTTCATCTTAAATTGTACGATGAATACAAGTATTACAAGTATGATTCTGCTTTTACTTATACAAAAAAACTGCGCCGCTATGCGGAATATAAGCAGGATCCATCGCTGGTTGCCGATGCCAGGATTAAACAGGTTTTTATTTTACTTTCGGGCGGATTGTTCAAAGAAACTTTCGACTCGCTGAATGTGCTGAGTGTTGAGGGTGTTTCAAATGAAGTTAAGGCCGAATACTATTCCCTGAAAGCAAGATGCTATTATGACCTGGCAGATTTTGATGATGATGGTTTTTATACAAGTTCCTATTATACAAAAGCAAACGAATGCATGGATTCTGCTTTAAGCCTGTACCCGCAAAACACTTTTGAATTTTTGTATTTTTCCGGGTTGAGGGATTTAAAGAAAGGGCAAACAGGCAACGCTTTATTAAGACTGCAAAGCCTGGTAGCCTCCAGGAAATTATCGTACCACGAAATTGCCCTCGCCACTTCCATGATGGGTGGTATTTTTTCCATCCAAAAAAATATGGAACAGGCGCGAAATTTTCTGATACAGGCATCCATAGCAGATATAAAATCATCTACTAAGGAAACTTCTGCCTTGTTATCGGTAGCCAGTATCATATTTAAGGAAGGAAATATTAAAGACGCCGCCCTGTATATTGAAAAAGCCAACGCAGATGCTGCTTTTTACAAAGCAAGGCTTAGAAAAGTTCAGGTAGGCGCTATATTGCCATTGATCAAAGAACACATGATCAATACCATTGAAACACAAAAGCAAAAATTAATTACCTATTTAATATTATTGGCCGTGCTGGTATTGTTATTAGCCGGCATTGCAATCATTGTAAGAAACCAGGTGAAAAAATTAAAAGTTGCAAGGCTCCATTTGCTGGAAGCAAATTTAAAACAACATGCGGTTAACCAGGAACTGGAAAAAGCCAATGCCCTCAAGGAAAAATACAATGAACAGATGCAGCAGATCAACCGACAGTTATCAGAAGCCAATAAAATTAAAGAAGAATACCTGGGCTATTATTTTAGCATTGACACCGAGTTTATGGCGCGGATGGAGAAACTGGTCAACACCATTGACAAGAAACTGGTGGATCGCAAATGGGATGAAATTAAACTGATGCTCAAAACAGTTGACTTTAGAAAAGAAAAAGAAGAGCTGCTGAAGAATTTTGACAAGACCTTTTTAAAATTATTCCCCGATTTTGTGGATCAGTTTAATACCCTCTTTAACCCCGAAGACCGGTTTATTTTAAAAAAAGACCAGTTGTTGAATACTGAACTCCGCATATTTGCATTGATCAGGATGGGCATTACCGACAATGAAAAAATAGCCGAAATATTAAATTATTCAATCAACACGATTTACTCCTATAAAACCAAAATGAGAAACAAGGCAATTATTCCAAAGGATGATTTTGATAAAAAAATCACGGAGATAACTACCTTAAACTACCAGCACCAGGATAAAAAAAACAACTAATCAACTATATATAAATAAAATACAATACATTTGTAAGTAGTTGATTAACAAATATTATCGTATTTGTTTTTTTACGATCTCCCTCCTTTTTTCTATTTTTTCCATTTAATATTTCCTTTTAGCTGTTTTTGTTGTGAGTTTTATGTTCACAATTTGCTTAATCATGTGAGTGATTAGTTTTTATAATAACGAGACTGTTTACTTACGGCGTTTTTTAAAAATTAATAACGATATGCTTTTAAAATTAAACTGCCCGCCCAGGCGATATCCCCGATAATTCAAGAGATTTATTGATTTTCTTTTTTAATAGACGCCGTTTTTGAACTTAACAGTGTTTGATTAAAATATTAGTAGCGTAATATTTTTGACTATGAAAAAAGAAAAGTAAGACCCGGGATTAAAATTCTTATCAATTCTAACAAATAAAAAAGTAAACTCAAAAAACATGAAACTAAAACGAATGCTTCGTGCGATGCTCCTTTCCATGTTGTTTTTAGCGGCATTTCAGCAAATGATGGCTCAAAACAGAACAATCAGGGGATCAGTTTCCGATGAAAAAAACAATCCTGTAGCAGGCGCTTCAATTACTATCAAAGGCAGCTCTGCCGGTACGGCTGCGGATTCTTCCGGTAACTTCCTGCTTATTGTTCCCGCTTCAGCAAAAGCACTGGCAATATCCTCTGTTGGATACAATAACCAGGAAATAAATATTGGCAGTAAAACTACTTTATCAATTGTGTTGATTCCTCCATCCCAGGCTTTGACCGATGTGGTGGTGGTGGGTTATGGAACTGCCCGGAAAAAAGATTTAACAGGGGCTGTTTCCACCATTTCCAATAAAGATCTCAACCCGGGGCCGGTAACAAGCCCCCTCCAGCAAATAGCCGGCAAGGCGGCGGGTGTAAATGTTATACAGGTAGGAAGTGAACCTGGCAGTGCGCCGGGCGTAAGGATCAGGGGTATTACTTCATTGGTAGGTGGAAGTGATCCTTTGGTGGTAGTGGATGGTGTACAGGGCAACATGGATCTGTTTCGCCAGGTTCCACCTACTGAAATAGAATCAGTGGATGTATTGAAAGATGCTTCTGCTACCGCCATTTATGGTTCGCGGGGTGCACCCGGGGTGATTATTGTAACTACAAAAAAGAACAGGGCCGGCAGAAGCACCGTTGAATTTAATACAACTGCATCTGTTGATATGATCAGAAAGAAATTAGATGTTTTAAATGCGGAGGAATGGTGGCAGCAGGCACAAAAATACAATGTACCGGCTTCAGAAAATCATGCCTCCAATACAGACATGTTTGATATTTTAACCCTTGACGGATTTACACAAAACCATGCTATCGCGTTTGGCGGGGGAGCCGAAAAGTTCAACTACCGCGCTTCGGTAGCTGCTATATTGCAAAAGGGGATTGTGATAAATTCTAATTTTAAAAACTACATCGGGCGCATACAGGCTACCCAAAAGGCGCTGGATGACAAGCTGACTTTGACGATGAATTTAAACAGCAATATTTCCAACACCATTGGCAGCCCGGCCAGTGTAGGCAGGGCGGCCTTTACTTCTAACCTAATAAGTAATGCTTATGTAGCACGACCTACCGACCCTGTATTTAATGCGGATGGCACTTATTTTACCGACCCAAATGTGTTTCAATACATCAACCCTTATGCTGTTTCGCAGGAAGTAAGTAACGAAAGCGGGGCTAACAACTTATTTGGCTCCTTAAGGGCTGATGTGGATGTATTAAAAGGTTTAACAGCAAGCTGGTTTGGAAGCTGGAGAAAGACAAATGCTTATGCGGGCTATTATCTTCCGGCTATATCAACCGTTTCCACAGCAATTGATAATAAGGGTATCGCCAATATCAGTAATAACAGGGCAGAAGAGCGGTTAATGGATATCAGCCTGAATTACAAAAAAACTTTCCGTCACCACAGGATAGAAGCATTGGCCCTGTATGAATACCAAACCCAGGTTTACCAGGGAAATTTTGCCCAGGCTAAAGGTTTTATCAATGACATCACCACTTTTAACGCCCTGCAAAACGGCGATTTATCAAAGGTTACCCCCGGAGATGTTAGCTCGTATAAAAATGACCGTAACCTGGTGTCTTTTTTAGGAAGGATCAACTATTCATTTTCAGACCGTTACTTAGTTACGGCAAGTTTGCGCCGCGATGGGGCTTCTGTATTAGGTGTAAATAATAAATGGGGAAATTTCCCCTCTGCTTCAGTAGCCTGGAGGTTGAGCCAGGAGTCATTTATGGAGCATCAAAAAATATTCAGCGACTTAAAGCTCAGGGTCGGCTATGGTGTTACCGGTAACCAGCAGGGGCTATACCCGCAAAATTCAACTCAACTGGTGGGTTCTGCAGGTGTAACCTATTTTGGTGGTTCTCAGATAACTAATTTTATCATTACACAAAATGCTAACTCCGACTTAAAATGGGAAACCCGGAAACAGGCCAATATCGGGCTTGACTTCGCAATCATGAATAACAGCCTTTCCGGTTCGGTAGATGTTTTTAAAGCCACCACTTCAAACCTGCTGTTCAATTATTCCGTTCCGCAGCCGCCTTATCCTTATGGTTCAATTCTCGCCAATGTGGGCCGCCTTTTAAATGAAGGAGTAGAACTATCGTTAAACTACCGGGCAATCAAAGGAAAAGACATTACCCTTACGCTTTCAGGAAATGTTTCATTCCTTAGAAACAGGGTATTGGAATTAAGTGGAAGCATAAACGGTGTGCCTTTGAATACTGACTATGTGGGTTGGGGATCTAATTCCTATTTAATTAAAGGGATGGCGATCGGCACTTTTAATGTTTTGCAACACCAGGGCATCAATGGAGTGGGGGAACAAACGGTGGTTGACAAAAATAAAGATGGTGTGATCGACCAGGGCAATCAAAGTCCTGACCGTTATATAGCAGGTTCTTCCGTACCAAAATATACCTATGCGTTTACTCCCTATTTTTCTTATAAAAACTTTGATGCTTCCATGCTGTGGCGTGGTTCGGGAGGAAACAAATTATATAATGACCTGCGCTCAAACCTAAGCCGTTTTGAAAACTTAGGTAAATCTAATGTTTTAACAAGCGCTATCCCGCTGGGCTTATTTACTACTAAGTATGGCTCAGACCTATGGCTGGAAAATGGCGCTTTTTTGCGGTTTGATAACCTGAACATTGGTTACCGGTTTAATACAAAAAATAGTAAATATATAGAAGCATTGCGGGTATCGCTTACAGGCAATAACCTGGCAGTAATCACCAGGTATACAGGTATAGACCCTGAACTGGGTGGCGGATACGGCAGTGCGGGAGACAATGGTATTTACCCCCGGACAAGAAGTATTGCTGCAGGATTAAATGTAATTTTTAAATAATTGAACGGCTCAATTTCTCAAACTGGTTCAAATAAAATATACTACGATGAAAAAAATATCGATTCTTTTAGTCTCCGCCTTCCTGCTTTTTCAAAGTTGCACCAAGGTGGATGAAAATATATATGATAAATATGCTGCTACTGATTTTTATAGTTCACCAACCGGTTCGGATGTAGCGCTTGCGGGAGTATATGCCCAGGTAGCCGGTAATTGGGGTGGCGTTGGTTATGCAGGGGCAGATAACGGGTGGTATGATCTGAATTGTATGTCTTCCGATGAGCAGGTAGTGCCGCACCGGAATACCGGCGACTGGCAGTTAGACTTTGCTCAATTATATAAGCATGAATGGTTGCCTACGCACAGCATTGTAGGCAATACCTGGAACTGGTTGTACAAATCTATTTTCACTGCTAACCTTGCCGTAGAACAATTAACCAATGCCAATGCAGAACCATCTAAAATAGCCGAAGCAAAAGTATTGCGTGCATTTTTTTATTACCTGTTGATAGATGATTATGGAAGCGTACCTTTTTATACAGAAAATAATATCACGATAGAAAACCTGCCCCAGAAAAGCCGTAAGGAAGTATTCGATTTTGTAGTGAGGGAGTTGACAGAAAATGTGGTAAAATTATCTGCCACCAAAGGAGGCCAGTATTACGGAAGATTCAATAAATGGGCCGGTTATGCTTTGCTTGCTAAAGTCTATTTGAATGCGGAAGTATTTAGTGGTACACCAATGTGGAACGAATGCCTGGCCGCCTGTAATAAAGTAAGTGAAGGCGGCTTCTCCCTGCATCCCGGTGCAGCCAATGCTTCCAGCCCTTTAGGATACCAATACTTTGAATTATTCGGGGATGTAAGCCCGGCAGATGAAACAATACTTTCTATCTATACCAGGGTGGATATTGTAGGCAGAAATATCTACGGCGTACGGAATTTACTGGGCCCCCATGCCAATGCCCTGTTTGGTGTTAGTGGCTGGAACGGTACGGTAACCCATCGCAACTACATTGAAAAATTTGATAATAACGACATTCGTAAAAAGCAATTTGTGTGGGGACAACAACCGGGCGGTGTTAATTATTCATTAGATATCGCCTCCCTCGACAACCCTGGCGCTGACCGGGAGGCCGGTGCAAGAAATATGAAGTTTTACATGGCAGCCCCTTTAAATGGTGGTGGAGCTTCCAATGATTTTCCCATTTACAGGTATGCGGATATTTTGTTAATGAAAGCGGAATGCAATGTTAGGTTAGGCAATGCCGCTGCCGCCAAACCTTTTATTGACCAGGTAAGGATACGTGCCGGGCTTGCTGGGCTTGCCGCCAGTCCCACACTGGATGATGTGTATAACGAAAGAGGGTTTGAACTTACCTTTGAAGGTCATCGCAGGCAGGATATGATCCGTTTTGATAAATTCCTGCTGGCTCACGACTTTACGCCTGCAACTGCAGCTTTCAGGAAAATATACCCCATTCCCACTTTTGCGTTAAATGCAAATAAAAACCTTAAGCAAAACCCGGGTTACCAATAAGGATCTGATCACTTTCTAATAATTAAAAAGAAATTTCATGAAAAAGATATTCAATAATTTAGTTATTATTTTAACAGCATTGGCGCTTTTTGCCTCCTGTAAAAAAGATGGGGTGTTAACCTACCTCGATACCGTTAATTTCCCACGTTCCCTTACTGCATCTGTTAACAGTGTATCGCTTACCGTTAGTAATAATGATTCCTCGGTTATTTCATTTTCCTGGCCTTCGGTTGGGTTTAAAATAAAAGCGCCCGTTACCTATAAATTGCAATTTGATCTTCCTGCAGACACCATCGGAATCAATGCCTGGAGTAACGCGTTTACAACCGAATTGGGTAATGATGTGCTGGGTAAATCTTTCAAAGGCGCTGATCTTAATACCATTGCCTTAACAAAATTAGGACTGGTTGCCGACTCTTTAAATACTGTTTTGGTAAGGGTTATAGCTGTTCTTGACAGGTCAGTTTATTCAAATGCGATTGCTGTTAAAGTGAAACCTTTCAAAGTAATTACATTGAAAAAATTGTATGTTCCTGGTGACTACCAGGGTTGGAACCCCGCTGCTGCACCGGTACTGGCGGAAGCAGCAGGCAGGCCTGAAATGTACGAAGGTTTTATTAATATACCGGCCGGTGGATCATACCAGTTTAAAATAACCGCCCAGGCAGACTGGACACCTACTGCTTATGGTGATGCCACCGGCAATAGCGGTAATATTATTGTGGCAAATTATGCAGGCGGCAATATGAGCGTACCCACAGGGGGATACTATGAGTTAACAGTCAATCTGAATACCAATAAATGGACGGCTACCAAAACTACCTGGAGCATTATCGGCGACGCAAGCCCGGGTGGCTGGAATAACGATACCCAATTAGCTTATGATGTTACAAACCAGGTTTGGAAAGTTACCTGTGATATGCTGAAAAACGGCTCATTCAAGTTTAGGGCAAACAATGCGTGGATAATTGATTTTGGTATAGACAGCAATAAAAAACTTGTTTATGCTGATAACCCGTTTTTTGGTTATACCGGTGGGCTCGACAATCTTTCGGTTCCTGCTGATGGCAATTATACCATCACCCTCGATTTGCACAATTCTGGTAACTATACTTATGATCTTCATAAGAACTAATGTATGTCAATGGTGAATGGTCAATGGTCAAATGTGAATGTACAAAGCTCAATCGTAGGAATACTGCACCTTCACCCTTACCTATTCAGATTTAACGCTAACAGTAAACTCAACAAAATAAATAGCTAAATGAAAAAGTACTTTTTTATAATAATATCAATCATCTTTCTCTCCTGTAGCAAAACAGATCATCCCGTAAATCCGGGATTAAGTCCGGCATTGGGTCCCGATCCGGCTCAGTATGGCAGCCCTTTTACCAAAGTTCCGACTGCCAAAGACGCCATCATATACCAGGTAAATATGCGTGCCTTTAGTGCGGCAGGAAACCTGAAGGGTGTAACAGCCAGGCTCGATTCAATAAAAAGCCTTGGAGCCAATGTTCTTTATTTAATGCCTGTTTTCCCGGTTGGCACATTAAGGGCGATCAACTCCCCGTATGCCGTAAAAGATTACAAGGCGGTGGGCAGCGAATTTGGTACCCTTGATGATCTACGTGTTTTGGTAGATGGCGCACACAGCAGAAATATGGCAGTAATACTGGATTGGGTGGCCAATCATACCGCCTGGGACAATGCCTGGACCAGCAATAAATCCTGGTACAGGCAGGATGCCGCAGGTAATATCGTTTCACCGCCCGGCTACAACGATGTGGCTCAATTAAATTTTAGTAATGATACCATGTGTACAGCAATGATCGAGGCTTTGCGCTATTGGGTTTTCACCGCCAACATTGACGGTTACCGGTGCGACTTTGCCGATAACGTTCCTGTCAGTTTCTGGAAGCAGGCCATTACCTCACTAAAAACTATCCCTGGCCGCCGACTGCTTTATTTTGCCGAAGGTTCGAGGACAGAAAATTTCAGGGCCGGGTTTGATTTAAACTTCGGATTTGCTTTTTTTAGTAAACTGGAAGAAATATATGGTGACAGCAAATCGGCCACGCAAATCAACGACATCAACAAATCTGAATACCTGAATGTTTATGATGAGTCGCAGGTAGTACGGTATACCACCAACCACGACGTGAATAGCTCGGATGGCACCCCCCAGGAATTATTTGGCGGTGAAAAAGGTTCATTGGGGGCATTTGTAATTGCGGCGTTCATGAAAGCCGTTCCGATGATATACAGCGGGCAGGAAGTGGGAACGCCTTATAGAATTCCATTTCCTTTTACAGCTAAAAAAATCGACTGGTCGCTGAATCCTGGTTTGACGGCAGAGTACAAAAGGATACTGAATTTCAGAAACAATAGCGCTGCCATTCGCGGCGGGCAGTTATTTTCTTATAGCAGCGATGATGTGGTAGCATTTACTAAGGAGGGGGATAAGGAAAAGGTTTTTGTAATGGTTAACCTGAGAAACAGGGCCGTTGATTACACATTGCCTGCAGCCCTGTCCAACAGCAGTTGGATAAATGGTTTAAACGGCGGAAATATGACATTGACCAATAAAATTACGCTGCAACCGTACAGTTATCTTGTTTTGAAAAATCAATAATAAACAATTGTTCAACCGGTATTTTCCAGGGGCCGCACATTTCAATTTCAATTTAGCATCGTTGCGTCGCACACTTGTACGCAATCTCCATGTGGATCTTTAAACAGAACAAATTGATCGCTGAAAAAAAATTGAATAAACTTCAATAGTACAAGAGCTGGCCCGAAAGAAAAAGAATAGATAATACCTGGTCTCCGTCTGCTTAAGGGGTAACACCAAATGGTAAATTTATTCATCAGGCATATAACCTTTTGCCGTATTGGTCAAAATTTACATCTAATGCTACATTATGAAAAAGCTTATAAAAATCATTTCATTTGCAATAATTATTGCATGTTGCAGTCCGCTACTTTCAACTGCTCAAAACACAAAACTATTAATTGAACAGGATCCCCCGCAATATGGAAAGCCTTTTCGCGAAGTACCCGACAGAATGGATGTAACCCTTTACCAGGTAAACATCCGTACCTTTAGTGAGAAGGGAAATTTCAATGGTGTGCTGGCGCGTTTGGATTCAATAAAAGCCCTGGGTGCAAACGTGGTTTACCTGATGCCCATATATCCTGTAGGGTTAGTTAAAACTTCCAACTCTCCTTACTGCGTTAAGGATTACAAAGCGGTTAACGGTGAGTTTGGAACACTCGAAGATTTACGCGCTATTGTAGATGGCGCACATAGCAGGAAGATGGCGGTTATACTCGACTGGGTTTCCAATCATACTTCTTTTGACAATGCCTGGATCAATAATAAATCCTGGTACCTGCAGGATTCAAATAATAATATTATAAGTCCACCCGGCACCGGTTGGAATGATGTAGCGCAATTAAACTTTAGTAATGCCAACATGCGCTTAGCCATGATTAACGCTATGAAATATTGGGTGTTGACAGCAAATGTAGATGGTTTTCGTTGCGACTATTCCGATGGCCCTCCGGTTGATTTTTGGAAGCAGGCAATTGATACGCTAAGAAATATTGCTAACCACAAATTACTCCTGCTGGCAGAGGGTACCCGCAGTGCAAATTTTGGAGCCGGCTTCGATTATAATTTTGGATTCCGGTTCTTTGAAGAGCTGAAAGAAATTTACGGCTCCGGTCATTCAGTGCTATCCATAGACAGTTTAAATGTTTCAGATAGTAAAGGGGCTTCAAACGGACAACAGTTTATAAGGTATATCACCAATCACGATGTGAACGGATCCGATGGTACTCCTTTAGAATTGTTTGGTGGGGAAAAGGGTTCAATGGCTGCATTTGTAGTTTCTGCCTATATGAACAGTGTACCGATGATTTACACCGGGCAGGAAGTAGGGACACCTTATAGATTGGTTTTTCCATTTACAACTAAAAAAGTTGACTGGACAATCAATCCTGGTATCACTTCCGAATACAAAAAGGTGATTGCTTTCAGAAACAGCAGCAATGCAATCAGAAGAGGTCATTTAATCTCCTTCACTACTAATGATGTGTGCGCCTTCATAAAAAAATCGGGAAAGGAAGAAGTACTGGTGATCTCTAATTTAAGGAATAAGCCTTTTGATTTTGCGCTCCCATCCACTGTTAAGAACACCACGTGGAAAGATGTGATGAAAGGAGGTACAGTAGCTTTAAATGGCCGTATTAATTTACCGCCTTATTCATACCTTGTTTTCAAAAAATAAAAGGTTTGTTTATTTTTTACCCGGATTTAAAAATTTTCAGGTTATGTCAATAAAAAAAAGCCTTTTGTGTTCGCTGTTTATTACTGTCTTTATTTCAAATGCCTGGTCTCAAAACCAGGCGGTTACCACTTCAATGAATAAAGTAAGTATTTCCTTCCTTTTAGATCAAAGTGGAATCCCTCTTTATTCGGTTACATTCGGTGGCAGGCTGGTTATTAAAGCTTCCCGTTTAGGGTTCAGGCTACAAAATAATATCGCATTAGACAGCAATTTCCAGATTATAAAAACGGATTCCTTAACCGTGGATGAAACATGGAATCCGGTTTGGGGCGAAGTGAAGCAGATTCGCAATCATTGCAAGCAGGTTACTTTTCGGCTCCGGCAAAAAAGTTCGCCTAACCTGTTATTAAATATAGTCTTTAAAGTGTTTGCCGACGGGGTGGGTTTCAGGTATGAATTTCCGGTGCAGCCCAATCTCACCAATTTTATTGTTTCGGATGAATTAACCCAATTTAATTTGACGGGAGACCACAAAGCTTTTTGGATACCCGGTGATTTTGATTCCAATGAATATTTGTATTCCACGTCTGCAATCAGCGAAGTGGATGCCTGGAAATTCCCCATGCTTTCGTTTGGAAATAAGGAAGATAATATCCCCGATCAGTATGGGGTGCAAACACCTTTAATGCTCAAAACAAATGAAGGGTTATATATTAATATCCATGAAGCCGCATTGGTAAATTATTCATCCATGCAACTGCATGTAAACCGTCAAAACTTCCAGCTATCTTCCAGTCTAGTTCCGGATGCAACAGGTAATAAAGCTTATTTGCGTACACCGGCTAATACTCCATGGCGTACTATTATTGCAAGCGATAAAGCAACGGATATCCTGGCTTCAAAAATGATTTTAAACCTGAATGAGCCATCAAAAATTGAAAATACTTCCTGGATAAAACCAATGAAATTTATGGGTGTCTGGTGGGAAATGCAGGTAGGGAAAAGCAGTTGGAGTTTTAGTGATCATTTGGATGCGCTTTCTGTAAAAGGAGCCCTTATACCCCATGGTCACCACGGGGCAAACACAGCTAATGTAAAAAGATACATTGATTTTGCCTCCAAAAATGGTATTAAAGGATTATTGGTTGAGGGCTGGAATACCGGTTGGGAAGAATGGTCGGGTAACTGGAATGAGGATCACTTTGATTTTATAACCCCTTATCCTGATTTTGATGTAAAAGAAATAGAAAGGTATGCCAAAATGAAAGGTGTGCAAATGATCATGCACAACGAAACATCGGGTGGGGCTTCGGGTTATGAAAGGCAGATGGATACCGCATTTCGCTTCATGAACAGGTATGGATACAAAGCAGTTAAGACGGGTTATGTTGGCCAACTTATTCCCCGTGGTGAGCATCATGACGGACATTGGATGGTAAACCATTACCTGCGTGCAGCAAAGAAGGCAGCCCAATACAAAGTAATGATTGATATGCACGAACCGGTACGTCCAACGGGTTTAAGTCGTACTTTCCCCAACTTTCTTGCCAGTGAAGCCGGCAGGGGAAACGAGTGGAATGCATTCAGCGATGGTAATCCTCCCGAACATGAAGCCATTCTTCCGTTTACCCGTTTAATGGGTGGCCCGATGGATTATACACCGGGGATTTTTAAATTAAGAAATTATGCCAAAGCTGCACCTGGCAGGCAAATGCATACCACGCTGGCCAAACAATTAGCCTTGTATGTAACAATGTATAGTCCCCTGCAAATGGCAGCAGACCTTCCGGAAAATTATGAAGCTCAGCCGGATGCTTTTCAATTTATAAAAGATGTGGCAGTAGATTGGGACGATACAAAAATTATAGAAGCTGAGCCGGGTGATTACATAACGATTGCAAGGAAAGTAAAAGGAAAAAATAATTGGTTTACAGGTGCAATTACTGATGAAAACAGCCGCTCTGCAACAATACTGCTTAGTTTTTTAGATAAAGGCAAAAAATATCTAGCCACTATTTACAGGGATGCGGATGATACGGATTGGAAATATAATCCGGAAGCTTATACCATTGAAAAGTTTATTGTGGACAACACTACAATGCTGAAACTGAAATTAGCCAAAGGTGGTGGAACGGCAATAAGTTTGATGCCTGCAACTGGCACAGATCTGCAACTAATAAAATTATATCGATAAAATAGCATTGAAGTAATATATACCGAAAATTAATTGACCTGATGGGAACGGGTAATTTTGTTCGTCTCATCTGATCTCAAGGGAATTAACCCTGTGTTTTTAAACGGCTTAGGTACCGGCCTTTAATTGTAATAGCAGCAATCAATAAATATGCATGATGAAAGATGCAATCTCAAAACCTAACATTTCCGGTACGGCCTTAAACTCGCCCTCAAACAATGGAAGGAGAAATTAACTTCGGTGTAAAAAAGTGAAACACCAATGATGGCTGCAATATAAACTTCTACACCCCAAAAAGCATAGCTCGAAAAAAATGACCAGGCATTCGTTCATGGCCGCGTACTAAAATGCTGGTTTTAAGTTCAACGGCATTATAAATTAAATTGAAGATTAAAAGAAACGAAATTATTATTGTGAGGTTAATGGTTGTCTTGAGCAAAATTTTTGAAAAGAAAACTTTTTTTAAGGAATAACCTGTTCAGCGATAGTATTTCAATCGTTCCCACCAATAATCCCAATAAAAGTGCGGAAGCCGCGGTAACAAAAAAAGTTCGTATAAAATTGTAGGGATTTCCAGTGGAAGGGTAATGATCCAGGTTGCCCAGTAGCGCCCTTTCCAGTAAGGAATAAACGATGCTAAAAAAAAGCCAGATCAGGCCAAAAGGAATAATTCGGAAAATATTTCTGAAGGTTTTTGGTGCTGGCATGATAGAAAATTTTAGCCTTTCTATTTTTTTAAAAATGCCGAATACATCCATACCAGTTTTTCCTGCATTCTTATGTAGTCGCTCATCAATGCATTTGTTCCTTCGTCATTGGCATCGGCTGAAAGGTCAAGAATTTCTCTTTGCATTAAAATGACGGTTTTAAATGCTTCCAGAATTTGCTCTACTGATTTTACACCATCGGATACATTTGTACTTTCCTTTATATCCGCCGCTTGAGCATACTGCGAATAATTGTGTTCCGGTGTAGATCCCAGTGTAAGGATACGTTCAGCCACTTCATCTATCTTCAGAAACAGGTCGTTGTATAATTCTTCAAATTTTACATGCAATTCAAAAAATTTCTCACCTTTAATATTCCAATGAAACCCCCTTACATTTTGGTAAAATATGGAATAATTGGCTAAAAGTTTATTCAGCTTGCCGGCAAGCTGTTTGCTCTTTGTTTTATCCAGTCCGATTGCGTTCATTTTATTTTATTTTTTTGATTTTGTAAAAGTAAATCTTTTCACCTGGTTTATCAGGTACAAAGGGTGCATTTAAAATGGTTCCTACAAATGCGCCCGGCACAAAGTTAACCTTGAAAAGGGTTTCCAGGTGTTTAGACCCGGTTTCTGTCTTCGCCAACCCAATCTCATCTCATTTTGTTTTCATTCTCTGCCAAAGGCATGTTTCATACCTCATCAAAAGCATAGTTAAATCGACTATTCAACAGTTCAACCACTAAAATATCATCAATGCGCATGAAGGTCTTATAGTGTAACAGGTGTAAAATAAATAAGAGTTGAGTATAAATAATATGTAAATCATGTAACTATTTCCCGAATTCCTGTAATATTTTTCTATTCAAGTTGTGGAACTTTGTATTAGGTATAGCCCTGGTATTTTTAAACCAATAAAATGGTCGTTTAAGAAGGGGTAGTGGTAAGCAGCGTTTTCTCAAAGCATAAAACCATAAATATCAAATTGTATATATCAAATATCAGATTGCATATTTTATTAAGGTGTTAAACCGGATACATTTGTTCAACGTTTGTATTCACTTAAATAATAACCAAAATATCATTGCTATGTGTAAAATTGGTTTTTTACTCCCGCTATTTTTTATATTCCCGGTTGGTGGATTATTTGCCAACACAAATGCTTCAGGAAAAATAATCACTGCCGATAAATACATTAGCAGCGTATTCGTATTTGTAAAAAATACCGCCACAGCCATCACAACAAGTGCAGGCCTTACATTCAGCATTCGCAATTCCCTTAACGAATCAATAGCATCGAACTATGACGGACATGTTTTGAGTGAGATAGCTAACAATTTGCAATCGTTGTCCGCCAATGAAACAACCTGGAAAGTGGTTGAAAGGATTTCAATTTTGAATCGATGATAAATTAAATATAAAGCATGCCGTTGCCTTAGTTCTCCTTCCTTTAAACGATTAATAATAAAACGATAAGTATGAAATTGTCTTGCCATCGACTGCTCCAAACAGGCATCAGTTGCCTTCTTTTTTTCGCGTGTATAATACCGGGCCATTCGGCCTTGGCCCAGGTATTAACTCCCAAAACGGTATCCGAAGATATAACTGTAACTGGTACCCTAAAAGGCCCCACTACTGTTCTGGCGGGTGTCAGTCTCAGTTTAAAGGCTGATCCTGCAAGGGGTACACAAACCAATGCAGAGGGAATTTATAAAATTAAAGTGCCGGCAAATGGTATCCTGGTTTTTAGTATGGTGGGGTATGAAGCCCGCGAAATACAGGTGAATGGGGAAGCCGTTATTAATGTAGAACTTACCCCTTTGGATAATAAGCTAAACGATGTAACGGTAGTGGCTTATGGCACACAGAAAAAGTCGAGCATGGTTAGCTCCATTGAAACCATCAATCCCAGGGAACTTAAAATCCCTTCCAGCAACCTTACAACCGCACTCGGGGGCAGGTTAGCGGGTGTTATTTCTTATCAGCGAAGCGGCGAGCCCGGCCAGGACAACGCGGCTTTTTTCATCAGGGGAGTTACCACTTTTGGCTATAAAGTAGATCCGCTTATTTTGATTGACGGAGTTGAAGTAGGCACTACCGATTTAGCAAGAATGCAGCCCGATGATATAGCAAGCTTTTCAATTATGAAGGATGCAACCGCTACTTCATTATACGGAGCAAGAGGGGCTAACGGGGTGATTTTAGTAACCACAAAATCAGGCAAAGAAGGCCCTGCAAAAATTTCTATTCGATTTGAAAATTCTATTGCTTCCAACACAAGAAATGTACAATTAGCCGATCCGGTAACATATATGAAGCTGGCAAATGAAGCGGTTTTGACAAGGAGCGCCGGCGGTGAAAATTCGAGATTGCTTTATTCACAGTCTAAGATAGACAATACGATTGCAGGTAACAACCCGTATGTTTTTCCGGCAAATGACTGGATGAAACTCCTGATAAAAAATCATACACCCAGCCGGCGCCTGAACTTCAATGCCAGTGGTGGCGGCCCGATAGCACGGTATTATATATCGGGTACTGCCAATAAGGACAACGGTATTTTAAATGTAGACAAAAGAAATAATTTCAACTCCAATATCGATCTAAAAAGTTACCAGCTACGTTCTAACGTAAATATCAATATGACCAAAACCACCGAAGTGATCGTTCGGTTATCCGGTAGTTTTGATGATTATACAGGTCCGATTGACGGGGGTAGTGGTGTTTATTCCAAAATTATGCGGTCTAATCCTGTTTTATTTCCGGCATATTTCCCCGCTGATTTAATGCCTAAAACCAACCACACTTTATTCGGCAATGATATCACTACTTTTGGCAGCGCCTTGATTAACCCGTACGCCGATATGGTAAGGGGATATAAGGATTATTCAAGGTCTACTTTAAATGCCCAGTTTGAATTAAAACAAAATTTAAACTTCATTACACCCGGACTTACCGCCCGAGGATTGTTTAATACCACCCGTTATTCATTTTTTGATATACAGCGTAGCTATAACCCTTTTTACTATGCTGCGGGAGGTTATAACAGGCTTACCGACAAATACACTTTAACGGAACTAAACCCAACAACGGGGACTGAGTATCTTAATTATAACCCCGCTCTCGGGAGTAAGGATATTAACACGCTAACCTATATAGAAGCTGCAGTTAATTATAGTACTACCCTGGCAAAGAAAAATGATATCACAGGGATGTTGGTCTATACCAGGAGAAACCAGATAATTGCCAACCAGCCCACGCTTCAGGAATCCCTGCCCTTCAGAAACCAGGGCGTATCCGGAAGGTTTACCTATGGCTATGATAACCGTTACCTGCTGGAAATGAATTTTGGCTACAATGGATCAGAACGTTTTTATGAGACACAGCGTTATGGTTTCTTCCCGGCTGCGGGTATTGGATGGTTTGTATCAAACGAATCTTTTTGGAAACCATTTGAGAGAATAATTACCAAACTTAAATTGAAAGCCACTTATGGCCTGGTAGGTAATGATGCGATAGGAAGCCCGTCTGACCGGTTCTTTTATCTTTCAGATGTAAATATGAATGAGGGTAGCAGGGCCTACACTTTTGGGGAGAACTTCGGTACTACCCGAAACGGCGTTAGGGTTAACCGTTATGATAACCGGGATATCACCTGGGAAAGGTCACGTAAACTGAACCTGGGCGTTGAACTGGGCATTATGCGTGATATCCAGCTACAGGTTGATTATTTTACCGACGACAGGAAGAATATCCTGATGACCAGGTCATCCATACCAACAACTGTCGGTTTAACTAATTCTCCAAGGGCCAATTTGGGCGCCGCAAAAAGCAGTGGCGTTGATTTGTCGCTTGACTACAACAAGAATTTTAATAAATACCTGTGGCTGCAGGTACACGGTAATTTCACCTATGCCAAAAGCGAATTTACCAGTTATGAAGAACCACAGTATAATGAAAAGTATAAGTCGCGTATTGGCCAGTCGCTCAATCAAAATTTTGGCCTCATAGCCGAGCGTTTGTTTATAGATGATGCCGAAGTAGCTAATTCTCCCAAACAATTCGGAGAGTACAAAGCGGGCGATATTAAATACCGGGATGTAAACGGCGATGGCCAGATCACAGGTCTTGATGAAGTACCGCTGGGTTATCCAACAGTCCCTGAAATCATTTACGGGGTTGGCTTTTCGGGTGGGTACAAAGGCTTTGATATTTCTACCTTCTTCCAGGGCTCCGCGCGTTCTTCATTTTGGATCGATGCAAATTCAACGTCTCCATTTGTTAACCAGAACGCATTATTACAAGCTTATGCCGATAACCACTGGTCTGAAGATAATAGAAATTCTTATGCATTATGGCCAAGATTAAGTGCTAACACAATTGACAATAATAACAGAACCAATAGCTGGTTTATGCGCAACGGCGCTTTCCTGAGATTAAAATCTGTTGAACTGGGCTACTCATTACCGCAAAAGCTGCTTCATAAATGGCGTTTTGCTACCGCAAGGCTTTATATGAGCGGTACCAACCTCGCAACAATCAGTGGCTTTAAACTATGGGATATTGAAATGGGCGGAAACGGCCTTGGTTATCCTATTCAGAAAGTTATCAATATGGGTATTCAAATAGGGTTTTAATTTAAATGCAGCTTGAAGTTTCATCGCCAATTAAACAAATTATTAAAATGAAAAAAACAAAAATATATTATATCCCGGTTTTTTTATTCACCCTGTTACTGGGTTGTAAAAAAGACTACCTCGATGTGGTACCGGATAATATCGCAACAATCGAAAACGCTTTTACCAGCAGGAACGAGGCGGAAAAATATCTGTTTACCTGCTACTCTTATCTTCCTGCGGAAAGTTCTATCAATGCCAATCCTGCATTATTAGCCAGTGATGAATTCTGGACCTATTGGCCGATCGCATCATCCAATCCATTGCCCAAGTTTCCCCAGCAAATAGCCAGGGGGCTCCAGGAAGTTACCAATCCCCTGATGAATTACTGGGATGGCAATAACGGCGGCAATAACAAACCCCTATGGCAGGCAATAAGAGATTGTAACATTTTCTTAGATAATATCGGCAAAGTGCCTGATATGGGGCCTGCTGAAATCAACAGATGGGCCGGGGAGGTGCAATTTCTTAAAGCATACTATCATTTTTACCTGTTGAGAATGTACGGCCCTATTCCTATTATGGATAAAACTGTTCCTATCAATGCCACCACAGAAGAGGTTAGGGTACAAAGACAGCCCGTTGATAAAGTAGTGAATTTTATTACGGCACTGCTGGATTCGGCCGCA
Source organism: Ferruginibacter sp. (assembly GCA_014379625.1). Classification (GTDB taxonomy): domain Bacteria; phylum Bacteroidota; class Bacteroidia; order Chitinophagales; family Chitinophagaceae; genus Ferruginibacter. Next base: position 41,150 of record JACMLJ010000004.1, read on the forward strand.
GTTAATCTTCCGCTTGTTATTCAAAACCGGTCATCAGAATTAGGGCGCATTACTAAACCCGCCGCGCTTGCCATTAAAGCAAGGGTGCTTGTTACAGCGGCCAGTCCTTTATTTAATGGTAATACCGATTTTGCACAATTGAAAAATAACAGTGAGGGAACCCATAATGACAGCACCCGGCTTTTTAATCAAACAAAGGATCCTGAAAAATGGGCCCGGGCTGTAAAAGCCTGTAAAGAAGCTATTGATGCGTCTTTAAGTGCAGGAATTGCATTGTATGATTTTGTGCCGCTTACCACTGTTTCGGAGCGTATAAAAAGGGAGATGTCTATACGTAACAGCGTAACGGAGAAATGGAGTAATGAATTAATATGGGGCCTGGCTATTCCCGATGGTTCGTTTATACAGGGATGGTCTACACCCAGGCTCGATCCCGCCAAACTGGGTAATGATGCGTTTAAGGGAGAGCTTGCACCTACCTTGCGTATGGCAGAAATTTTTTACAGCGATAAAGGTGTACCCATTGCTGAGGATAAAACATGGGATTATGCAAACAGGAACAATTTACGCGCAGGAACTACCGCAGACAAAGATTATATACAAAATGGGTATACTACGGTCGGGCTGCATTTTAACCGGGAACCGCGGTTTTACGCAGACCTGGGATTTGACGGATCTGTCTGGTATATGCAAAACGGCACTTTTAATATCCAGGCAAAATCAGGGCAGAATCAATCAAGAAAAGGGGCGACCGGCTATACAGCAACAGGCTATTTTACAAAAAAACTGACCAACTGGAAGTTTGTAATTGATCCGGTATATGGTTTTACACAGGAAGTATACCCCTGGCCGATGATAAGGCTTGCCGATCTTTACCTGTTGTATGCCGAAGCATTAAACGAACAAAGCGGCCCATCCCCGGAAGCCTATACCTACATTAATAAAGTGAGGGAAAGAGCAGGCCTGGCAACGGTAGAATCATCCTGGTCTGCTTATTCTACCAATGCCGCTAAATATACTACACAAGCTGGTTTCAGGGAAATCATTCAGCAGGAAAGAGCGATAGAATTTGCTTTTGAAGGCCATAATTTCTGGGATTTGCGCCGATGGAAAAAAGCGCCTGAAGTACTGAATGCACCTGTATACGGCTGGGATATAGAACAAACTGATGCAGTGAACTACTACAGGAGAAAACTTCTTTTTGATCAAAAATTTATAACCCCCCGAGATTATTTCTGGCCCATTTGGGATGGTGATATTCTTGTAAACCGTAATCTCATTCAAAACCTTGGTTGGTAATTAAAAATACTGATAAATGAAAATAACTAACATTCTTATCCCGGCCTGCCTGCTGCTTACAACAATGTATAGTTGTAAACAAGATGTGCTTTTGCCGGTTGAACATGACGGTACCAAACCCGGACCTGTTTCAAATATTAAAGTTGAAAGCAGGCCCGGAACAGTGAAACTCACTTACACATTGCCTGCTGATCCCGACCTGTTATATGTGCTGGGAGAGTACACCGATAAATACGGAAAGCTCATTCAGAATAAAGCATCCTTTTATTCCGACTCGATGGTTGTTCAGGGCTTTGCAGATTCGGCTGTTTATAAAATGAATTTATATGCAGTAGACAGAAGCGAAAATAAGTCGGCGCCTGTTACCATTGATGTAAGGGCATCATCCCCGCCCATTTTTGGCGTTAAAGCAAACCTGTTGCTCCAGGAAGATTTTGGCGGGATAAATGTTCAGTTTTCAAATCCCAATGAAGCGGACCTGGCCATCGTAGTTTCTTATAAAGATTCCCTCGGATTTTTTGTTGAGAATGAAACTTTCTATACCAAGCTAAAACAGGGGGCCTTCACCTCAAGGGGACTATCGCCAAAGCCAACCGTTTTCGGGGTGTATATCCGCGATCGCTGGAATAACCGTACCGATACCATATTTAAAACACTCACCCCGATTTTTGAGAAGGAACTTGATAAAACAAAGTTTAAGGCAGTGATCCTGCCCTCAGATGTCGCTAATTATGGAAACGGGTTAGTGATTGAAGCGATGTGGGACGGGAAAATAAATGAAGGTGGTAATATGTGGCACTCCATCAGTAACGGAGGTATGCCCATGCATATCACGGTCGATTTGGGTGTTACCGCCAAGCTAAGCCGTTTTACATTATGGCAACGCCCCGGGCCATATTTATACAATCACGGTAATCCAAAACGGTATGAAATCTGGGGTGCTGTTACTCCTGCAGCCGATGGAAGTTTCAGTAACTGGACCTTACTACAATCTTTTGTTTCTGTTAAACCATCAGCGGGGCCTACCGGTGTAAATACTAAAGATGATGTGGACGCGGCGGCAAGGGGTGAGGAGAATAATATTCCATTAAATGCGCCTAAAATCAGGTATCTCAGGATTAAGATACTCGAAAACTGGAGTGGCGGGTCACAGGGACATATCGCGGAAATGAAATTCTTTGGTAACGATATTTAATCATTCAAACCAGCTCAGGTACAGGTAAACGCTTAATAATATGAAACAAAAAAATTATAACCCATTTCTCATCCTGGCTGCCGGCTGCTGTATTTTATCCGCCTGTAGCAAAATGGATGAATACAAAAAATTTACTGGTGATAAAGAAATTTCTTATACCGGTAAAGCCGACTCTGTCATTGCCTACTCCGGCAAAAACCGGATAAATTTATCCTGGCTCAGATCATCTGATCCCAAAGTAGCCAAAACAAGAATTTATTGGAAAAACCGTACCGATTCTGTTGAAGTGCCTTTAAATAATTCGGTACCCGGCTCAAGAAGATTAAATGCAATCATTAATAATTTGCCTGAAGGGAGCTATAATTTCGAGTTATTTAATTTTGATAACCTGGGCAACACTTCAGTAGTAAGCAGGGTTTCCGGAGTAGCTTACGGAGCAACTTTTCAACAATCGCTGCTGAACAGGGGTATCGAGAGCTTTTATGCAAGGCAGTTTAATATCGGTTACAATGCGGCTGTGCAATGGTTTGCATCTGCCGAAAAGTCGATAGGTGTTGAAGTATCTTACATGGACAGTGCAGGGGTCACCCGCAAGGTAATTGGAGACCCAAAGTTGTCTTCCACTCATCTGCCAAAATATGATGAAAGAAATCCTATAAGTTATCGCACCATGTTTTTGCCTGATTCAACGGCTATTGATACTTTTTACACGGCCGCAGCTTCCAAAACAGTCAATACACTTTTACCCAACCAGGTACATATCAAAAATCCGGGAAATCCATTTATCGCTGAAAAAATGGTTGGCCGATGGGGAACACTGGCTGATTGGATTACAACCACCCCGGTAAAAAATCATGATGGTGGAGTTGGCGGTATTGACAACCTGAATACCAGTACCCAAAGGTTATTGTCGTTTGAATTTTGGGGAACCCCGGCGATTGTAAACGGTAAAGTATATCAAACGGGTAGTTTGCCTGCCGGCTCTTATCGTTTGGTAGTGACTACCGAAAATATAAATAATAACCTGGAAAACTCCTATATAAGTGTAGCCAAGGGAAGCATACTGCCGGATGTGGCAAATATTAGCCAGTCGGTGGTAAATTTAAAGTTTATAAATAATATGAGTAATAAAGATCTCACCTTGTCTTTTACGTTAACCCAGTTTGAGCTAATTTCCCTTGGGGTGGTAAGCACCATGCAACAGGTAAATGAAAGCAGTCTTAGAATAAGGAGCTTTAAACTTTTTAAAGATTAGTGGCTCGCCCCGATACCTATTTGTTCCTTTACTGGTGAATTTTTTAATATGATAATGAAGCACTTTTGAGTGCTTCATTATTGTAAAATACCAGTTCAAATCTATGGCTTCCAAAAACTATCCGTAATAGCAGGGTAAAGCTCCCCGAAATCCTCAGCTTGTCGAAGGGGGAGAGTGGTTGGGTGCTGCGGTCATACAGACCCGGCAAGGATTCCGGCATTTTGTCGGACATCAGCAAGGAATTAAAAAAATGAGTTGGAATCTTAAGCAGAATGCTATGGTAACTTGCATGGAATAAGTTCAGAAGCATATAAATGAAACAACCAATGATTATCCAGGTTAAAATGAACAAGGCAATACAAATATGTTTTTTAGTACTGGTTAACTTTCAACTGATCGCCCAACCAATACAGGTCAAAAACCTGCAATGCGAGTACCTTTCAAATCCGTTGGGTGTAGAGGCCGGGCAACCTAAGTTAAGCTGGCAGATTGAAACCGCGCAACGAAACACCCTGCAAACGGCTTACCGGGTTTTAGTAGCAGATAACCCTGCATCCATTAAAAAAAATGTTGGAAATATCTGGGACTCTAAAAAGGTCAATTCGGCCCAATCCATACAGGTATTGTACGGCGGGCAAAAACTCGAACCCGCAAAAACCTATTACTGGAAACTAATGATTTGGGATAACAAGAAAAATAGGTCCAACTGGAGCAGTGAAGCCCTCTGGCAAATGGGTTTACTTTCTCCGTCAGATTGGAAAGGAGCTAAATGGATAGCCTGGGATATTATGCCCGACTCTCTCCGCCTCAGGCCATCAACAGCCGAAGCCAAACGCACACCTATTAAAGATGTGCTCCCTTTATTAAGAAAGGAATTTTCTGTAAAAAAGTTGGTGAAAAAAGCCACTGTTTTCATTGCCGGGCTGGGTCACTTTGATTTAAGTGTAAACGGCAAAAAAGCGGGCGATCATTTTTTAGATGCCGGCTGGACAAACTACGACAAGCATGCATTGTACGTAACCTTTGATGTAACCAGCCAGTTAAAACAAGGCGCCAATGCAATAGGTGTTATGCTTGGTAACGGCTTTTATTTTATGCCGGGTGAACGGTACCTAAAACTTCAGTTAGCTTATGGCTATCCTAAAGCAATTTGCCGTATGCTGATAGAATATGCTGACGGGACAACCGAAAATATTATCAGTGACCCTTCCTGGAAAACAGCCCCGGGGCCCGTAACTTTTTCCAGTATTTATGGTGGTGAAGATTATAACGCCAACCTTGAGCAAAAAGGCTGGGACCTTGCTTCATTCGATGATCAAAAATGGAAAAATGTAGTAATTACAGAAGGGCCACCAATGCTGAATGCACAAACTGCAACACCACTAAAAATATTCGACCAGTTCACCCCAAAAAAAATAACAGCACCTAAGCCGGGAGTATGGGTGTACGACCTGGGGCAGAATGCATCAGGTATTCCTCAAATAACTATAAGGGGTAAAAAGGGTGATAAGGTTCGGCTTTGGCCGGCAGAACTATTGGCTAAAGATGGAACCATCACCACAAAGCCAATCGGTGCACCAGTATATTTTGAGTATACTTTAAAAGGCGAAGGAACCGAAACATGGCAGCCCCGCTTTATGTATTACGGCTTCCGTTATGTGCAGGTTGAAGGCGCCGTGCCAAAAGGTGAAGCGAATGCAAATAATTTGCCCGTAGTGTCGTCATTAAAAGGTTTGCATACCAGAAATGCTGCGGAAAGGGTAGGGGAGTTTGCCTGTTCAAATGAAATGTTTAATAAAACAGATGTGTTGATAGACTGGGCCATAAGAAGTAATATGGCAAGTGTGTTGACCGACTGCCCCCACCGTGAAAAATTGGGCTGGCTGGAAGAAGCGCACCTGGTTGGACCATCAATGCGGTACAACTATGATATCGCAAGTTTATGCCGCAAAGTGATAAGGGATATGATGAATGCCCAAACCGCGGATGGCCTTGTGCCGGATATCGCTCCTGAATACGGAGTGTTTGGCGGGCCCTTTCGCGACTCGCCGGAATGGGGCAGCAATGGCATTATTATGCCCTGGTATATGTACGAATGGTATGGCGACAAGCAGTTGCTGGAAGAAGCCTACCCGATGATGGAACGTTATATAAATTACCTTCAAAGCAAATCTAAAAACGGTATCGTTTCTCATGGCCTGGGAGATTGGTACGACATTGGGCCTAAAGAACCCGGCCCCTCTCAACTTACTCCCCAGGGTCTTACCGCAACAGCCATTTACTATTATGACCTTACCATCATTTCCAAAATAGCGACACTATTAGGCAAACCACAGGATGCTGCAAACTTTAATCAAATGGCTGCCAAAGTAAAAACGGCTTACAATACTTCCTTCTTCAATAAACAAACAAAACAATATGGGTCGGGCAGTCAAACATCTAATGCGATGTCTGTTTATATGGAACTTGTTGAGCCGCAATATAAGGATTCAGTAGTAGCCAATATTGTAAAAGAGCTCCGCAACCGCAACAATGCCTTATCCGCCGGAGATATTGGTTACCGCTATCTGTTACGTGTACTCGATGACAATGGAAGAAGTGATGTTATCTACGACATGAATAGTAATCCTGCTGTGCCCGGTTATGGCTACCAGCTTGCACGGGGCGCCACCGCCCTTACCGAATCATGGCAGGCTTTCCCTAATGCGTCTAATAATCACATGATGCTGGGCCATATAAAGGAATGGTTTTATAGCGGCCTTGCAGGAATAAGGCCCGCAAAAAATGCTGTCGCTTTTAACCAGGTAGAAATAAGGCCCCAGCCTGTTGGTGAAGTTACTGCTGCAAAAGCAAGGTATATTTCACCGTATGGTTTGATTTTATGCGACTGGAAAAAAAATGAAAGCAGTTTTGAATTAACCACTGAAATACCCGCCAATTCAACCGCCATTATTTATCTGCCGACAAAAGAAACATCAACCATCACGGAAGTTGGTAACCCTTTAAAGGTAAAAGTTTTACGGTATGAAAACGGACAGGCTTTAATACCCGTAGGATCTGGTAAGTATAGTTTTAAAGTGCAGTATAAGTAGCCTGGCCGAGTAATTTACGATGCAGCAGGGAGGAATAAACGGTAAGCAATAGTAAAGATATATTCAACTAATACTCGGTAGTTTGGTATCTTTAAATGATGGGGATTAGTATTTATAATCCTTTTTACTTTAATGTCCCAACCAAACTGCTAATTTGACCAATTTTACCGATAATAGTGATGAGGAACTGTGCATGCGGTTGCCAACCATCGAAGGCGAAGCAGCTTTCTCCCAACTGTATAGCCGTTACAGTGAACGGATTTATCATAATATCCTGCGAATGGTTAAAGATGAGACAACCGCAGAGGAAATTTTGCAGGACATTTTTTTACAGGTATGGCAAAAAAGAAATAGCATCCAGATTGAAAAAGCTTTCTCCGGGTGGTTGTTTACGATCAGCAGGAACAGGGTGCAGGATTTTTTTAGAAAAATAAAAAGGGACGAGAAATTGTATACCCGGTTGAAATCTGTTGCCATAGAACACTATACGCATATTGAAGAAGCTATTTTTCAAAAAGAGAATGCTAAATTATTAAAGGACGTTATTGACATACTGCCCCCGCAACGCCGGAAGGTTTTTGAACTTTGTAAACTGGATGGATTATCCTATAAGGAAGCCAGCGAAAAAATGGGTGTGTCCCTATCTACCATTATGGACCACATGGCAAAAGCCCGGCAGACTATCAGAGAATATATTATCAATAATAAACACCTGTGTGTTAGTTTGTGCATATATCTCTTTATCAAAAAAATATAGCTTCCTAAAACTGTATTTCTCCCCGTTTGTTTGGTAATTATCAAATAATAATTAAATAAATATTATCCGGTAGCCGATATTATTCCCCATTATAAGCGTCTTTATAAAAATCAGACGCTTGAGCAACTTTTCGAATATCACCCTTTTATTTCAAAAATACCTGGCTAACGAGTGTTCACCGGAAGAGGTGGATGAACTAATCAGCATTTTGGAAGAGCCTGGCCATGATGAGATTACAGGTGAATTATTGCGACAGGAAATTTCAAAAGAATTATTGAGTGAACCCGCTGTTGACCCTGCCCTAAAAGCAAGATTAGCCAAACGGTTACAGGAAATTTTACTAAGTTCCCGCCTGCCTGCGGATGAGTACGCATCAACGCCCACTTATGAAACAAACACCGGCGCAAAAGTTAGTACTATATGGAGGAGGTGGTCTGTCGCGGCTTCCATTATTTTTATAATCGCAATTGGCGGTTTCTATTACTTATCCAATAAATTCAGCAAACAGGTTGGCACAGCTCAGATAGGGCAGGCAAAGGATGTAACTGCTCCGAAAGGTACAAAGGCGGTCATTATCCTCGCTGATGGAAGCAGGATAGTACTTGATAGTTTGCAAACTGGCGCCTTGGTTACCCAGGGCAATGTACAGGTTAGAAAAAATGCCGATGGCAAAATTGTTTACAGTGGCAAAACGGCAGAAGTGGCTTATAACACCATTTACAATCCACGGGGGAGTAATGTAGTTGCGCTTACCCTCATCGATGGCACACAGGTATGGTTAAATGCGGAATCGTCAATGAAATACCCTGTCGCTTTTACTGGTACGCAAAGAAAAGTGGAGATTACCGGCGAAGCATATTTTGAAGTTAGCAAAGATGCTAAAAAGAAATTTTTGGTTGATGCAAAGGGAGTGATAACAGAAGTGCTGGGAACGCATTTTAATGTAAACAGTTACAGCGATGAAGCCAGTACAAAAATTACCTTACTGGAAGGTTCGGTAAAAGTTACCAGTGGCACGGCAACAGGTTTATTAAAACCCCGCCAGCAGGCGCAGTGTTCTAACTCCCTGTTAGGAAATGGGGGCGGGGATGGTGGCATAAAAATACTGAATGATATAGATACAGATGAGGTAATGGCATGGAAAGAAGGAAAATTTCAATTTGGTGAAAAGGCAGATATCGCAAGCATTATGAGGCAAATAGCACGGTGGTACAATGTTGAAGTTGAATTTAAAGGAACGGTGACGGAGCATATTGGTGGTAGCATTTCAAGAAATGTAAATGCTTCAAAGGTATTAAAAATGCTGGGGACTACAGGCGTCGCAAAATTTGTAATTGAAGGTAATAAAGTGATCGTATCACCTCAATAAAAAAACTGTATTGGCTCATAACAAAACCGCTCCGGGGTCGAGGCCGGAGCGGAAGAAATTCAGGCCAATATTTTATATACAATCTGGTCAGACTGCTTATTAATTAACCTAAACAAATCAAAGTTATGCAATTAAATGCTCTTTGCAACCCCCCGGCATTCAGCCGAAGGGTACTAACCAAAACGCTGAGGATCATGAAACTCACAGCCATTCTTTTATTTGCTGCCAGTATGTTGGCAAGTGCTAAAGGCAGTTCTCAAATTACGCTCAGTGAAACCAACACCCCTTTGCAAAAAGTATTTAAAAAAATACAACAGCAAAGTGGTTACGATTTTTTGTTCAGTTACGAACTGCTGCAACAGGCAGGCAAAGTATCGGTGAAGGTGAACAATGTTACGCTGCAACAGGCAGTAGAAGAATGCCTGAAAGGTAAAGGGCTTACCTATGAAATTGTAGAAAAAACAGTGGTGATAAAAAAAGAAACGGTGCAATTGTTTATTAATGTGGATGCGCCCCCTAAAACAATTAAAGGAAAAGTGACGGATGCTGATGGTAAAGTTTTACCTGGCGCAACAGTTACAATTATTGCTAAAAATAAAATTGAAGGATTTACCAATATCGCTGTTAAAACAGACGAGTTTGGAGACTTTGCCATAACTGTACCTTCTGGAAATTATACCATATCCATTTCTTATGTGGGATATAAATTAATTGAAAAAGAAATTACCGTTAGAGAAAAGAATTTGAATGAAAAATTTGTAATGGCAAATGAATACAGTCAAATTCAATCAGTGGAGGTGAAAGTAAATACCGGCTATCAGCAAATATCCAATGAAAGGGTAACAGGTGCTTTTGATAATATTAAAAAAGAGCAAATCCAAAAACCCGCTGTTGGTATTGCAGAAAGATTGATTGGTACAACAGCAGGTCTCGAAGTAAAAATAGATGTAAACGGTCTTCCGAATATCCGGCTTCGGGGACAAACCACTTTAAACGCAAATAACGTTAGTGGCGTTACTGGTGACAATAACCCGCTTGTAGTAGTTGATGGATTTCCTATACAAAGCCTGATAAACAATCCCTATGGTGGCATTAACCCCAACGATATAGAAACCATTACCGTTTTAAAAGATGCGGCCGCCGCATCCATCTGGGGTGCCCGTTCATCAAATGGTGTTATTGTCATTACCACAAAAAAAGCCAATAAGAATACGCCCCTGAAGGTTGAATTTTCGGCCTTCACAAGGTTTTCACCTAAAGCAGATGTAAGATACCTGACCGGTCAATCCACGGCTGCTGAAGCCATTGATTATGTAAAAATGGCTTATAAAAAATGGGGCGGTTATGTTAACCCTGGAACGCTTTCTAACAAATTCAGACAGTCGGAGGCTTACGTTGCACTTAGTGAAAACAATCTTGGATTTTTAACCACAGACCAAATGAATGCCAGGTTAACGCAGCTCAGCGGCCTGGATAATACCCGACAAATTGCTGACTTCTTATTAGAGAATCCCCGAAGTACGCAATACAATCTTTCCTTGTCCGGTGGTGGAGAGCGGATGACCAATTTCCTGACCATGATGGCTGAACAAACGCAGAGTCATTTTAAAGAATCGAAAAATCAGCGATACGTTTTAGGCTACCGAACCAATGCTAATTTGTTCCCCTGGCTAGACTTCGACCTTTCCGGTAACTTTCAATACCAGAAGAATGTTGAGAATGGAATAGGAGCGGTTGATATACAAAACCTATCACCTTATGAGATGCTGAAAAATCCTGATGGCACCCTTACCGACATTCATCAATACTATCAGCCCATATTAGACAGGCTTGTTCCTTTATCCAAATTCCCTTACTCGTTTCGTTATAACCCAATAGAGGAAATTGCCAACAGAGACAGAACAACAAAAACGTATAATACAAGGGTCTCTGCCGGTCTTACATTTAAGCTGCTGAAAGGGCTTACTTTCAACTCAAGGGTACAGTATGAAAATATTGGCATCAATATAAAGTACATTGAAAATGACCAGACCTTTGCGGTAAGAAATCAAATCAATAGTACATCAACCTGGAACCAAACCCTTGCCGGCACAGTAACCCGTAACCTTCCATTAGGTAGCAGAATAAATAGCTTGCAACGGTCAGGCACGGATGCTTTTATCTTTAGGAATATTGTAAATTTCTCAAGAACATTTGGCAGTAAGCATGATATTGATTTTGTAGCGGGCAGCGATGTTAGCAAAACCACTTCGCAAAGGATTGATAACCCCCCTACCTATGGTTACAATGATAACACACTTGCCGTGGGTATATTTCCCAATGGCGCCACTGGTACTACCGGATGGGAAGGGTTTAATAATAACTTCTCATATACTAATTCATTTGGCTACTCAACACAACGGTTCTTTTCCATGTTTGCCAATGCGGCTTATACCTATCTGGACAAATACACCTTATCTGCCAGCTACCGTACAGATGCCAGTAACCTGATAGCAAGGGCTCCCAAATACCGATACTCACCTTTCTATTCAATGGGCGTTGGCTATGCAATTTCAAAAGAAGGGTTCATGCAAAACATAAGCTGGATTAACCGGCTGAACCTGCGTGCTACTTATGGAAGAACAGGTAATGTTGACCGCTCCACAAGCCCTTACACTTTATTGAATTTAAGAGCCAGCCCTGATCCATACACACAGGATTATATTGCTACGATCTCAAATCCGGGCAATCCCACTTTAACCTGGGAAAAAACCAAAACCATCAATATAGGAATTGACTATAGTTTATTCCGCAACAAACTATTTGGTAAAGTTGATGTGTATAATAAACAAGGCATAGACCTGCTTGCCTCTATTTCCATACCGTCTGTCAATGGTACAAGCACCGCTTTTTTTAACAATGCAGGATTGCAAAACAGGGGTATAGAAGTAACGCTTGGAACTTCATTGCCAAGCAAAAGCGCAAACATCGGATGGAACGGAAGTCTAAATTTCTCGTACAACAGGTCAAAAATTACGGAGCTTTTTAAAACACCTGCGAGTTATTCCGGTCTCATTTTTGGCGGCTCTAATGCTTATCGGGAAGGTTATCATCCTGCTACCGCCTGGGCATTTGAATATGCCGGCGTTGGTACAGACGGTCGTCCGAAAGTTTATGGCCCTGATAAAACGCTTTTGAATCTTACGGACAATAAAAGCGGCGATATCCGTTCATATGTACAGAATGCAGGCACTTTTAGCCCGCCTTATCTTTTTGGCATGACCAATTCATTTAAGGTGTATGACTTTAATTTGTCATTCATTATCACCGCAAAGTTTGGAGCCGTCTTCCGCAGGGAATTATTACCGTATATATCATCTACTTCCAGTTCATTTATCGGTAGCCGACTTGGTGAAGTGCTGAATGCAGATCCATCCAAAATAGTTCCACTACCATCCAACCCCAACGATTTTACCTACAACAGTTATTTCCAGTCGCAATATCTCACCTACAATTTTGTAAGTGCCGACCTGGCAAGATTGCAGGAACTTAACCTCTCTTACAATGTACCAAGAAGAGTCTTGTCGAAATTGAATATCAGAAACGCACAATTAATACTACAGGGTAACAATTTATATACCTGGCTGGCGAATGATGCGAAGGAAGACCCTGAATATTTAAAGCGAAGCATAAGGCCAAGGGCATTATACACTTTCGGGGTAAAAATTGAATTGTAATTCTGAACAAGTAAAACTTAAACTATGTCCTCAAAATATATAATCAATGGTTTGGCAGGTATCGTTCTTTGCCTCTGCTTTTCATCTTGCGAAAAATTTTTAGATGAAAGGCCAAGCAAAGGCTCCTCGGTTGTAGTAACGACCACCAGTGACTTGAATGCCTTATTAAATGGATACGCTACATTTTTTAGAGAAAGTAATAATGTAGCTATTTACGGGTCGGATGATAATGGTGTGTCAACAGCTATTTACAATGCAAGACCATCATTCTTTACTTCATCCATCGTTCAGTTTTCTTTATGGGATGTTCCCAACTTACCCATTACAGACCAGGGCAACACTGCTTTCTGGTCTTCTGAATACACCAAAATTTTTAATGCCAATCTGGTGTTGGCCAACCTTGATGCCGTTAAAGGAACAGAAGCAGAGAAAGCAGCTTTAAGTGCCGATGCACATTTGATAAGGGCTTACAGCTATTGGGAATTAGCCAATACGTATTGCCTTCCCTATTCAGAAGCAACAAAAGGAGAGCCCGGGCTTCCATTAAAAATACTGACCGATTATGAACCGGTAGGAAGAGGTACACTGGAAGCAACCTATCAGCAGATTGAAGCAGACCTTACTGCTGCATTGGCAACCACAGTGCCGTTGGTGCAGAATGGGGTGGCTAAACATTGGAGAGCCAATATTGCTGCAGCAAATGGTTTCGCCGCCCGGTTTTATTTACACAAAAGTGATTACACAAAAGCATTGCAGTATGCTAATGCAGCATTAGCACATTATAGTTTTATAGTTGACTATAACACCGGTATGCGCAACGGTACCCCTGTGGTAGTAACAGTTGGCGGCGCTCCTACTACAGTACAGGTTCCTTATACTTACGACAAGCCCGTTAATGTTGACCCAACCGATGCATTAGGATGGAAAGAGTTTTTGTATTACCGAATTCTTAATAATAGCAGCTTATGGTATATACCAAGCCAGCAACTGCTTAATCTGTACGACCAGGCAAACGATCTGCGTTATAAATACCACATAGTGCAAAACTATTCTTATCTCCGTTCATTTACGAACCCTGCATTTTCCTATCCCGGCTATGTTTTCTTTAATACAGACGGAATACCTGAAGGCCCTACCACTGCAGAAATGGTTTTGATAAAGGCAGAGTGCCTTGCACGGACAGGAGATGTAAGCGGTGCAATGACTGCTATCAACCAACTTTATGTAAAAAGAACAAAAACGGGCACTGCACCATTGGCTGCTACAACACAAGACCAGGCCATTACAGTAGTGTTAAACGAAAGAAGAAGGGAATTGCCATTTAGCCAACGCTGGTTTGATATAAGAAGGTTCAATACCAATAGTTACGCCGGCGATGATGTATCGCTAAGCAGAGTGTTTTATCCTTATACTGCCAATGCAGTACAGAATACACAACCAGTACAAACTTATACTTTGCCCAAAGGGTCAAGAAGATTTGCCTCTCCATTACCACAAACGGATGTGGATTTTAGCAATGGGCAAATTCCACAAAACACCTACTAACTAAGCAAAGAAATTATTAAAAAAAAGTAACCAGCAAGCAAACAGCACTTTATAATAAAGTGCTGTTTGTAACCTGCATCATATTGCAGAAAAAAATAAAAATCAGGGTATGAAGAAAATGTGTTTATCGTTTTTATTATTGATTCCAATTATAACAATTGCCCAAACAAAAAATTTTACTATAGAAGGCAAAATTGGTAATTGGGATAGTCCTGCATCCATAACGCTGAATTATAGCCAAGATGGTAAGCCCGTAACCTTGAGCAGTGATATTAATAAAGGCGCATTTAAATTTAAAGGACAAGTAAGCTATCCCACCAAAGGTTATTTAACCATGCATTACCAGGGTCCTGGCAAAATGGGCACCGCCTTCATGTTATGGATAGAGCCTGGTAATCTTACCATCATCAGCCCGGATTCACTTCAAAAGATTGCCATAAAAGGTTCTATATTAAATACAGAAGATGCTGACTTGTCGGCAATTAAAAAAAGTATAAATCAGCAATTGAAACAATGGTTTGCTGAAAATGGAAGGCCGGAAAATGACAGCAGCGAAGAATATAAAGTAAGGTATGATAAGAAAATCGCAGAGATTAATCAGGCTAATAAGAAAGCAACTATCAATTTTATTAAAGCACATCCTAATTCTTTTCTTAGCCTGTCTGAAATAAATATCAGTTTATCAAGAGGAGTACCGGATGTAGCAGTAGTTGAGCCGCTCTTTAATTCGTTATCTGCAGCTATAAAAAATTCTCCTATGGGTAAAGCTTACCAGGAGAAATTAAAGGGATGGAAAACAGTAGATATTGGCTCCATAGCTCCCGACTTTACCCAACCCGATCAAACTCGAAAACCAATCAAACTTTCTGATTTTACAGGCAAATATGTGTTGCTGGATTTTTGGGCATCCTGGTGCCATCCTTGCAGAGAAGAAAATCCCAACCTTATAAAGCAATACAATCTTTATAAAGACAAAGGATTTGAAATATTAGGGGTATCATTAGATGAGGGTAGTATTGAAGCAAAAAATGCCTGGCTTAAAGCAATAAAAGCAGATAGTATTGGCATTTGGACTCAAGTAAGCGATTTAAAAGGTAGTAAACAAAATGAAGCAGTAAATAAATTTGGTGTAGGCTCCATCCCCGAAAGTTTTTTAATTGATCCAACAGGAAAAATAATTGCTAAAAGTTTAAGGGGGGACTTATTGAATATTAAACTAAAAGAAGTCTTTTCTGGCAAACCCATTTTGCAATCCGCAGGTAATGTTACTGTTCCTTATGAATTATTGAATAAAAAATTAGCATTAGATACAGCAGTGCGTTATGGCAAATTGCCCAACGGATTTACTTATTACATCAGAAAGAATACTCAACCAAAAGACAGGGTTTTATTTTACCTGGTCAATAAAGCAGGTTCTATTTTAGAAAATGATGAACAGCAGGGCTTAGCCCATTTTTTAGAGCATATGAATTTTAATGGCACTACTCATTTCCCCAAAAATGAACTGGTGAATTATTTGCAAAAAGCAGGGGTAAGGTTTGGCGCAGATATTAATGCTTATACCAGCTTTGATGAAACAGTTTATCAATTACCATTACCTAGTGATAAGCCAGGTGTTTTAGATTCTGGAATCTTAATTATGAGAGATTGGGCGCAAGGTGCTACATTGGAAACGGAGGAAATTGAAAAAGAAAGAGGAGTGATATTAGAAGAGAAAAGAATCGGCAAAGGCGCAGGCGAAAGAATGCAACGGCAGTATTTGCCCGTGTTGTTGAATCAATCCCGATATGCAGAAAGATTACCGATAGGAACGGATGAAGTATTAAATAAGTTTAAGCCGGAAACACTTCATTCTTTTTATACCAACTGGTATCGCCCCAATCTGCAGGCATTGATTGTAGTAGGCGATATTGATGTAGACCAGATGGAACAAGCCATCAAAGAAAAATTTGCTGATCTTAAAAATCCTGTAAACGAACAAGAGCGGTTTGATTACACTGTTCCGCTAACAGGCAGAAACCAGTTTGTCATTGCTACAGATAATGAACAACAGGGTATTGCTGTACAAATAACGTTTAAACACCGGGCTGCTACACTGCAAACAGGTGATGATTTTAGAAATTACATCATCCAGAATTTGTTCAACTCGATGATAACCGACCGGATAAAAGAACTAACGAGTAATAAAAGCAAACCGCCATTTATTACAGGCGGTGCAGGCATTGGTTCTTTTATAGGAAAATTGGATAACTATTCTTTATCATTCAGGGCCAAGCCCGGCGAAATAGAAACTGGATTTAAAGCTTTGTGGCAGGAGAATGAGAGAGTGAAACGATATGGCTTTACAGAAACGGAATTAAACAGGACTAAACAAGCTTTTTTGAACAGGCTTGAATCTGGTGTTGCAGAATTACCCTCTACTTACTCTCAGAAATTTGTAAACGAATATTTAGAACATTTTTTAAAAGGAACAGCACAAGCCGGTATAAAAAATGAATTACAGTTAGCAAAAACATTTGCACAAGGAATAACATTAGCTGATTTTAAATTCATGGTGAAAGAGTATATAAAGGATGTTGACAGAGATGTATTAATCACAGGGCCTGAAAAAGAGAAGCAAACGCTGCCAGA
>JACMLJ010000034.1 GCA_014379625.1 Ferruginibacter sp.
ACCCGGCGATATCATTTTGTTAATGAATGGCAATTATTCAGGTGCTGAAAATCAACCGGCGGTAGCAAGTTTTATAAGTTCGGGTTTGCCGTCTGCATGGATCACGTTAAAAAATTACCCGGGGCATCAACCCGTTATTTTGTGCAATGGAAAGGATGGGGTGCTTATTGCCCGCGGCACGCAGGCATCCCAAACCAACTCGCCGATTTTAGCATACCTCGAAATACGCGGTTTAACGCTTAAAGGGAATAGCGAAGCCGTACTTCGGCAAAACTTACCGGAATTGGGCACCTCTACTCCCATAACAGAAACCACCGGTATCAATATCAACGGAGAGTATTCGCCGGTTAGGATGTACCACCATATCCGTGTAGCCGATTGTATTGCTGAATACTGTGGGGCCGACGGTATTTATGCTGACTTCACAGATTATTTGGCGATCGAAAATAACATACTAAGGTATAATTGTTACACTTCAGCACATTGGTGTATGTCGGGTTTTACAATGATGCACTATGCAGATTTTGATAAGGTAGATAATGTTACTAAAATTTTAGTGCGGGGTAACCAGGCTTACGCAAATCAATGCAAAACCTATAAAAAATCGGGGCCATTTAAAATATACAACGGCAATGGATTTTTATTTGATGCCAGTGCTGAAGAATATTTAGCACCCGATGCCTATCTCGGAAGAACGCTGGTTCAAAACAACCTGGTTTATGGAAATGGAGGTGGTGGTATTCAAATGTGGGGCAGTCACCGGATCGATGTGGTCAATAATACCATGTATTACAACGGAATAACGCCCGAACTAAAGTGGGGGAATATGGGGTTTGACTACTGTAAAGATATCCGGGTGATAAATAATATCGTTGTAGCTCAGCCCGACCGTCCGTTGGATTTTTGGGAAATGCCCCGTGATGACAGGAACACCTCAAATATTATCCGCATAAACAATCTTTATTTTGGTGGCATTAAGCCCAACTTGAAAGGCGTGGATGATATAGTTGCCGACCCGCTTTTCGTAAATCCCTCATTAGATCCTTCAAAGGCCGATTTTCGGTTAAAACCCGGTAGCCCTGCTATCAACGCGGGTTATACAAAATTGGAAGCACTGCCTGTTATTGATGTTGTTGGTGATACCCGCGATGTTAAAAGCAATAGTTTGGAACGTGGCGCTTATAAATTTAACCAGTTAAAAAAATAGCATGATGATAATCACAAATATGCTTACGGTATTATTTTTAACAGGTTCCCTTTTTTGTAACACAATGGCACAAGGGCAAATACCAGATGCCACAAAAGGCTTCCAATGCCTTGCTGAAGCTGATTGGAAAAAAATTTCCGATCACCCAAGATTGTTTACTGGCAAAAATCGGCTCGCTTCATTGAAAATGCAAAAGGACGAAACCAGCGAAAATCTTTTCATACTTCTTAAAAGCGAAGCAGAAAGGCATTTAAATGCAGAAAAAATAGTTTATCCAACCGGAAAAACTTTTAAATTTAACGCCAATAGAACAGCCCAGGGGCGTATACTTACACTGGCACTTAGTTATCATATTTTCGGTGATAAACGTTATTTGGACCGGGCGAAAGCTGAATTAATTCAACTGGCAGAACTGCCCGATTGGTGCCCATCGCATTTTATAGATGTGGGGGAAGCATCGCTGGCTGCGGGTATAGGGCTTGATTGGTTGTATGACGAACTAACTGAAGAAGAAAGAACAAAAGTTGCACAGTCCATAGTGAAAAATGCATTGGAGCCGTCCCTCTTGTTTAAGGAAGACGAGGTAGGGGAATTGACCGCGAATATGAACCATAACCCGGTGAATAATGGCGGCCTTATTGTAGGCGCATTAGCGGTTGCAGAACGTGAGCCCCAACTCGCACGCAAAGTTGTTGGCCGCGCCATAAAATTCCTTCCCTATGCCGCAGAGCCTTATGCCCCAAATGGAACGTATCCGGAAGGTGCAACTTACTGGTCGTATGGCACCACGTTTCATGTTTTTGCACTGGAAGCACTTCGTTCTGTTTTTGGGGTTTCTTGCGGACTTGAAAAATTTCCCGGTTTTTTGGAATCATCAGACTTTATGGCCCAGATTAACGGGCCCACAGGACTTGATTATAATTTTGGCGATGCCTCGGCAGCTCCGCATACGGAAACGGTAGAGCGCTTCACCTCAGAGCCGGTTATGTTTTGGTTTGCTAATGAAAGAGGAAGACTTGATATTGCAGCAATAGAAATAAAAAGCCTGGCAAAGGCTAAAAGTATTTTAGAAGGTGCGGATCTTGAAAAAAAACCAAAAAACCTCAGCCGTCATTTGGCGCTGGAACTGTTATGGTGGAATCCAAAGTTACCAACTGCCGGCAAAACATATAAATTGCCTTTACATTGGACTGCCGGCGGCGGCTTAATGCCGCTAGCCGTGATGCGCTCAAAGTGGGATGATCCATCGGCTTCTTTTATTGCTGTTAAAGGTGGTACGCCTAATAATTCTCATGGGCAAATGGATATTGGAAGCTTTATTTTGGAAGCCGACGGAATTCGTTGGGCCTTAGATATGGGGGGTGAAAGCTATGATAAAATGCGTGCTGCGAAATTAGACCTTTGGAACTATACCCAGAACAGCGACCGCTGGACAACCTTTCGTCCTGGTCCGGGTGGGCATACTATTTTGCGATTTAATGATGCACGGCAGGATATTACGGGCATGGCCGATCTAAGCGCACTGCCAAAGGAAAATGGAATTGCGGGCGATGTGGTAGATTTAACTTCGCTATATAAATCGCAAGTAGAAAAAGTTAGTCGTACAGTGAAGCTACACCCCAACCGTATCATGTCCATTCAGGATGAATGGACTACCGGAGCGAAACCTGCCGAAGCTTCTTTTCAGTGGCTGACCAAAGCAAAAATAACCCTGCTGCCAACGGGCGTTTTATTAGAACATGCGGGTAAATCTTTAAAATTAAACGTGGAAATACCCGGCTCAACTGTTAAACCTGAAATTAGAATTGTGGATGTTTCAAAATCGCAAGCACCTCAGGATTCTGATAATCCGGGAGTAAGCCGCATTGAATTCCGTGTGAAAACGCCGGCCAACAGCACTTCAGGGATAAAGGTTACTGCCATTCCAGGGAGTGTAGAAAGTAAATAGCATCTGATAATCAAAATCAGGGAACACGAATAAAATTAAGCGCTTAATAAGTAAACATCATGAAAGAACTCTCCCAATATTTAGTTATTTGCCTTGTAGCAATTATACTTTTTCCGACCAAATCAGTTGGCCAGGAACCCGCCGCCTCGCCCAACGATATAAAACATATAGTTGATATTGTTTACCCTCCGCTCACCGAACGGGAAGGTAAAGGATTGAAAATTCCTGTTCCCCCAAAGGAGCATCCCCGCTTGTATTTCCGCAAAGGCGATATACCCGCATTAAAAGCAAAAATGACACACCCTTTGCTTAAAGAAAGTTGGAGTAGAATTGCTAAAAGTGCCGGGATGGTTACCGATGGAAAGCTTTATACAGTAGTTGGGAAAACCAATGTGAACCTTGATGTTTCGAACGCCATTGAAGCAAAGGCCTTGCTTTATGCCTTGAATAATGATAAGGCTTTAGGTCAGGAAGCCGTTACAGCAGTACTTAATTTTTTCAGAACCGTTAAGTTTGATTATACAAAAATTACAGTTCGCGAAGCCGGCAGAGCTATCACTACCGGGGCTATGGTTTACGATTGGTGTTACGATTTAATCAGTGCTGAAGAGAAAAAATATTTGATCGCCCGGATGGAAACCCTGGCTACAAAAATGGAGATAGAATGGCCCCATTTGGTGCAAAGTTCCATTATTCAACATGGTAGCGAAGCGCAGCTCTGCCGGGACATGCTTTCTTGTGGGATAGCAACGTATGATGAAAAGCCTGAAATATACAACCTGGTAGCCGGGCGTTTGATAGCCGAATTTATTCATGCCAGGGCATGGTCTTATAAA
>JACMLJ010000035.1 GCA_014379625.1 Ferruginibacter sp.
AGCGGGTTTTGATTGTTTGCTTTTGTTGCGTCCAGCCCACTCCCAAAACCAGCCTGGTTGTCACCATTGGCAAAAGGAATTCCATCAACTACATAGAGCGGATCGCCACTGCCTGAAATAGAACTGGTTCCTCTAACTCGTATTCTCACAGCCCCCCCTAGTGAACCATTAGCTTGTTGTACCTGTAAACCCGGGGCACGGCCTTGTAAAGCTGCATCGAAACTGGGAGCCGGTGTACTTGTGAGGACTTTAGATTCTATTTTAGAAACAGAACCTGTCATATACTTTCTTACCTGTGTACCATAGCCCACCACAACTACTTCGCTTAATTGCTGATTACTTTGTTCCAGTTTCAATTCTAAGACGGATTGACCAGCAACTCCCACTTCCTTTCTCAGATAAGATGCAGATGTGAAAAGCAATATTGCACTTTGTGAGGGTACTGAAATTTTGAAAGTACCATCTGCCCCGGTCTGTGCAAAAGTTTTTGTGCCTTTAACAGTAACCGTTACCCCCGGTACCGGTGCCCCATCTTTTGAATCAGTCACTTTCCCGGAAATTACACTTTGCGCCATAGCTACTACCGATAATAGTAGAAATGCAATTGTTTGCATAAAAATTTTGTAGAGATTTTGCATTTTCTTTTTCATTGTATATTTTTTTTAAAAAAAATGGCCGGGGAATTATTGGCAAAATAATAAAGCCTAGGAAAGTATCTTTTTATTAATAATAAAAAGTAGTTCATCTCATAAGCAGGCATTTTCGTTTTATTCCATATAGCAACCATTATCGTTGTGTAAAATAAAGGCTTTTTAATATTGTGTAATTATTACACAATTAAATGTGTAATAATTACACAATGTAGGACGTTTTTTTGTAATTCCAATTAATTGTTAAATTATTTTATTGGAAATTAAAATTATCCTGCAACGGGCAATCTTAACTAATCATTTCGGTACAATGACAGGAAATGGAGGGGCTTCGCTGCACTATAAATAAATAATCAAGCCCCATTTTTTAGCTAAAAATCAATACCTACCCATTTTTTCTTACGCTTTTCATACTTTTCGTAATTAAACTTGTATAACTTTCCCGGCCGGTGCGGCACGTCCTGCTCCATTTCCTCCAGGTCTACAAGGAAATCCATAGAGAAGAATTTTTTTCTGAAATTCCGCCTGTCCATTTTTATATCCAATATTGCTTCATACAAATTCTGGAGGTCCCTTAAGGAGAATTTTTTGGGTAATAAATTAAAGCCCAGCGGATGCTCCTGCACCCGCTTTTGTAACTGCTTTAAACAACTGTCAAATATTTGCTGGTGATCAAAAGCCAGGTCCGTTACATTTTTTATATCGTGCCAGTGTAGTTCATTGTCCAGGATATTGAGCTTGTGGTGCTGCACGTTGATCAGCGAACAATAAGCTACGGTAACTACCCTTCCCGCCGGATGCCGGTTTACCGTTCCAAATGTGCTTACCTGCTCAAGATAAACATCACTCAGCCCTGTTCTTTGTTTTAAAATTCTGTAGGCTGCGGCATCCAGGTCTTCTTCCGGAAAAACAAGGTCGCCCAATAATGACCATTTTCCTGCAAACTTTTTCAGGTCACTTCTAATGAGTAATACTTCTAGTTTGGCTTCATCAAAACCAAATATTACACAATCCACTGATAAGGCAATGCGGTTGGTATTTTCAACTTCAGACTGTATTACCTGAAGTGTTTTAATGTTTTTTGCGGGTGATGTTTTTTCTCCTGTTATCATATAGCATATTTTAATTTAATGAACGGTAAGATTGAGCGGTATGTTAAAATTTTTACCGGCTGTAACGGTGAATTTTGCACCGGTTCCTATCGTTTGGGGGATATTTAAAATACATTCGCCACCCGACTGCGGACTTACAATAATTTCAGATCCCGCAGGCAGGGGTGAGGGGGGAATTGAATTATAGATCCAGTTGTTGGCATTGTTCCAGTTACCACTGCCGATAAATGTATAAATATTGGATGGTTGATAAATGTACAAATGGTATTCGCCGGGTTGCAGGTTGATGCTTTGCGTTGCAGAAGCGATAGTAAATGTACTGCCCGTTGGCCCGTTAATTCCCGTGCCGCTGCCATTAGCCTGGTAATTATACCAGTTACCGGCTGTTTGAAAAGTGATGGCCCTGGTTTGTGGCACTATATCCAAATTTGCTATTACGGTTACCCGCATTCCATCGGGTGCAGGGTCCGCTATCTGGAACCTTTTTACCAGGCCCGCGTTGTCGTAAAAATCATAGGTAAAAGCCGTATTATTAAAAACAGCGGGGTTGGATAAACGCAGGTTGATGAGCCTGGAGTAGGCATTGAATAATTTTACCCGGTTAGGCATGGCCATATAATGCCAGTAAGCTGGTTTATTAGCAACCCTGTCACCACCATAAAATATGGATACATCATATCCCCTTTCCCCGAATTGCCAGATCATTTTTGGTCCGGGTACTGTAAAGAAAAGCGCCGCCGCTGCGGCTTGCCTTTCAAGTGCAATATCCAGCGATTTCACGTTATAGCTGCCGTTGCTATTTCCATACTGCAAATTTTTGAACATCAGCCGTTCTTCATCATGACTCTCCATATAGCCGATTTCAGACGGGGTGGTAAAAGATTGCTGGCCGCTGTTATACACTATTTTAGAAAAATCGGACCCGCTGGCATAGCCCATGGTTGCTTCATTGTAACTGTCGGTATTTTTCCCCCATAATATCCACCCTTTGGCGGCATATTCCTGCTCCTCCTGCCGCTGCGTGCCTAAGAATTCCAAAATCATATAAGTGCCGGGATGGTTTGCAATTACATAGTCAAAATAGCGGTTTAAATTTGCTACCCTGCCTGCATCATAGTTTTCGACTGTAGTTTCATTGCCCGGGGTTTGGGTAAACCCCTTTGCAAGGTCAAAACGAAACCCATCTATTTTATATTCGCTCACCCAATAGTCGAGTGATCTTTTAACTAAGTATTGTGTGGCGGTGGATTCATGATTCATATCTTCGAATACGCTATACGGGTGAGGAGCAGTTCGGTTAAACCAGGGGCTGTTGATGGCGGGCTTACCTGCACCTGCGTCCCAGTATAATTTTCCCTGCGGTGTACTATAAGCATCCAGGTGGTTATACACCACATCCAATATAACCGCGATGCTGTTTTTATGACACAGGTCAATAAATTCTTTAAATTTATTTTTTGTTCCATATGCTTTATCAAGGGCCAGGTAAAAAGTAGGGTTATACCCCCAGCTTTCATTTCCGCTAAATTCATTCACCGGCATTAGTTCAATGGCATTGATACCGAGCCTTTTAAAGTAGTTGATGGTATCAATCAGCATTTGATAATTCCGGGCATCCCCAAAATCACGTACCAGTAATTCATAGGTGATCAGGTTTCGTTTGTCTGGTTTTGCAAAATTGGTTACCTGCCAGTTATAAGTGGGGGCGCAGGGCTGCAATACACTCACCAGGCCATTTTGCGCTGGTGATACATTGGGGTTAACCGGGTAGGGTTTCGGTTCTGGATAAGTTGCAGTTGATATGTATTGGTCATTAACAGGGTCAAGTATCTTTTCCCCATAAGGATCTGCCACATAAATAGCATTGTCAACAAGGTATTCAAAAGCATACTCTGTGCCCGGTAAAAGCCCATTCACTGTTAACCAATAGTAATTGCCATCAGGCGTTTTATACATACGGTATTGAGGCTGGTCAGTCCAGTTGCTTCCCGGAAAATCGCCGATCACTACAGCGTTGTTCTTATTGGGGGCATACAGCACCAACGTTGCCGAAGCGCAATTCGCGGCATAATTAATTCCTTCCACCACCCCGGAGGGTAATGGCGCTATCACTGATTCCACCGGCACATAAAATTGAATGGTATCATAATAACTTACACCGCCTGATACCAGCTCTGCTACAATTCGCTGATTGCCGGTAGTTGTAACAGTTGGATTGCCGGAAATTGCCGTGTTACCCGTTACCGGGCCGTTAATTAGCACCCCGTTGAAGTACAGGTTTATTGTTCCCCCGCTGGTAGACGCTACCGCTGTAACCGGTACAGGTTGACCCTGTGCGCCCGTAACCGCCTCGTTTGCCAAGTTAAAGGCCGGAATTATAAAAGGTTGTGTAAACTGAATACGAGGCTGGCCTGCAGGGTAGATCGGGATAAACATATCCGAACCATCGGTATTGACCTGCTTTTTCACTAAGTTTGAATTTGCATTCGCATCCCTGAAAATGATATTGACCGTATTGATCGTTTCGCCGGGCTGAACCCCAAAAAAACTTCGGATATTATTAATAGTATACTGGTATTTATTGTTACCAAGTGACAATGCTTTTAAAGCCGGGGTAGTGCCGCCATAAGCGCCGCCGCCAGTGCCATTTACATAGCGCCATTCCCGGCCACCATTATTACTCAGGTTGGTGGTAACCCCGCAGTGTACATAAATATTATTAGGATCAGTATAGTTGAATAACCCCTGGTTGCCCTTAGTGGCGTCTACTGTAAGGGTTAGTGTTGAATTATCGTTGGGAAACTGTGGCGACCATGAAAGTAATTGGGCATCGGCAAACCCGAACAAAAAAAGGACAGGGAGCAAAAAGAGACTTTTTCTCATACGGCAATTCATTTAGCAACGTTTAATGTGTAAATTAAACACATTATAGCATATTGCAAAGGATTATTTATTTTATTTTTTTAAATTGAATTTCCTTTTCGCATATTTGCTTTACCGGCGGTTCTAAAATTTTAAACTTTGAAGCAACAAATCAATTATGTACCAGCAAGAACAAACAATAGTGCTTCAGCAAAAAACCGCTGTTTGGTTGCTATCCGTAAACGGTGGGAATACAACAGAAATAGTTAGCGCCGATATTGAAACCTTAAAAGACGTTCTCCGGTTTCACGAATACCGCTACTATGTACAAAATGACCCCCTCATCAGTGATGCTGAGTATGACAGCTTATTTAAATTATTGCAACAATTTGAAAAAGAAAACCCTTCTTTAATTACACCCGACTCTCCCACACAAAGAGTGGGTGCGGGTTTGGTAAATGATTTTGTAAAAGTAGCACACCTGGTCCCGATGTTATCCCTTGAAAACTCTTACAATGCCACCGACCTGTTGGATTGGGATAGAAAAGCAAAGGAACTGGCCGGGCTTGACGAAATTGAATATTGCGTGGAACCAAAATTTGACGGGGCCAGTATTTCATTGATTTATGATCATAACCTGCTGGCAAGGGCGGCTACCCGTGGAGATGGCGTAGTTGGTGATGATATCACACTTAATACTAAGCAAATAAAATCAGTGCCGCTTTCGGCCAAATTCAGCGGTTATGGTATTGAGCAGGTAGAAATAAGGGGCGAAGTGCTGATCAACAAAAATAATTTTAAAAAATACAATGATAAGCTGATCGAAGAAGGAATTCCCCCATTTGCCAATCCAAGAAACTCGGCGGCGGGCTCTTTACGCATAAAAGACACTGCGGAAGTGGGAAGGAGAAACCTGGAAGTTTTTTTGTACCATGTAAGTTATGCTGCCAACATTGATAACCGCAAGCCGGTTATCAGTCAGCAAACAGAACTACACGAGGTAGCCGTACAGCTTAGCACAACTAACAACGGGCAACCGCTTACTCATTCCGGTATGCTTGAAATGCTTTGGCACCTTGGTTTTAGAAGCCCCAAAAAAGAAATGAAGGTAGTAAGGGGGATAAGCGGCGTGATTCAATATGTGGAAGAGTTTGAAGTCAAAAGGGATGGCCTGCCTTATGAGATAGATGGCATGGTAATAAAAGTGAATGATTTGGGCCTCCAGGAAAAGCTGGGAATGACCTCCCACCATCCCCGTTGGGCAATTGCCTTCAAATTTAAAGCAAGACAGGGGACCAGCGAATTACGATCGGTAGAATTCCAGGTGGGAAGAACGGGCGCGGTAACGCCGGTTGCCAAGATAGCTCCTGTACTGGTTGGCGGCGTTACCGTAACCAGCATTTCCATTCACAATGAAGAGTATATGAAAGAAAAGGACCTGATGCTGGGAGATACCATTTTAATAGAACGCAGTGGTGATGTGATACCGCAGATAGTAAAATCATTTCCTGAATTGAGAACGGCCACCGGAAGCAGTATTCAATTCCCAACAGAATGCCCGGTTTGTGCCCATCCCTTATTTAAGCCTGCAGGAGAGGCGGTTTGGCGTTGTATCAATATCAATTGTGAGGCACAGGTTGTAGAAAGGATCATTCATTTTGTAAGTAAGGATGCGATGGACATCAAAAACTTCGGGGACGCCAATGTCCGGAAGTTTTACGAGATGGGTTTATTAAAAGATGTTCCGGGCATTTACCGGCTCAGCTTTGAAGCCATTGGCAAATTAGAAGGATTTGGCAAAAAATCAATTGACAACCTGCAGACCGCCATTGAAAATTCCAAATCACAACCGTTGCACCGGTTGATCTATGGATTAGGAATCCGGTATTGCGGGGAAAATACCGCCAAAACACTTGCCAACGCAGTTACCCACTTACTGGATTTCAGGGATTTGAGTGAAGAGCAGTTGCAAAACCTGGAGGATGTTGGCGTAAAAGTAGCCGGAAGCGTTTATCGCTTTTTTCATGATGCCGATAATTTGCGGATGCTGGAAGACCTGGAGCAGTTAGGTATTTCACTGAAGAATCAAAAAAAGCAAGCCAATATAAGTAATTCGCTGTCGGGCCAGGCATTCTTGTTTACCGGGAGCCTTGTTCAATTAAAAAGAAGCGATGCGGAAGAAATGGTGGAAAAAAACGGGGGCAAAATACTGAGTGGCGTAAGCAGCAAATTAAATTACCTTGTTGTAGGAGAAGACGCCGGAAGCAAACTGGAAAAAGCAAAGAAGATCCAGTCTATAAAAATAATTACTGAAGAAGAATTTATAAAAATGCTACCTACTTAGTGGATTTTTTTTATATATTTATAGTGTAGCCATTCTATTGAAACAAATTTCGTGCAGTGGATCATTCGCCTGCACAGCACCAGTTAAAATCATAAGTATATGATTAAAAAAATTCCGGGCGAAACGTGGAAACAGCTTCAGTTTATTGGTCATAAGCAACTTCGGAAAAAGTACGCGGTTTCTTCAATGGGCCGGGCTTGCAGTTACTCCAACGACCTGACTGAAGACGGAAAAATTTTAAATGGTTCCCTTACTTCCGGTTACAGAACGTTAAACCTTCACCTCGAAAATGGCAATGGAACCATCTACCTCCACAGAGAAATCGCAAAACTTTTTTGCAAAAAATCTTCTCCAAAGTATAAATTTGTAATTCATCTCAATCACAAAAAAGAAGATAACAATTTTGTCAATCTTAAGTGGGCAACCATGGAAGAAGTAGGAAGGCATCAGCAAGACAGTCCGCAAAAAATAGCCTACAAAAAACGACAGGCAAATAAAACAGAAGGGTTGAAATTGAATGTAACAAAAGTGAAGTCAATTAAAGAAGCGATCAATAATCCCAAACGCAAACTAACCTACAAACAAATGGCAATGAAATACAACGTTAGTGAAATGACGCTGTATAGGATTAAAAGTGGAGAGAACTGGGGGAAAGTGAAATAATAAAGAAAAGAATAAAAAAGGAATTGGTTAACTGAACCAATTCCTTTTTTATTGGTTTACTGCAGGTAATATAAAATTATGCTATCAGCAACAGCTATACAATTCTTAAAAGACCTTCAAACAAATAACAACAAAGCCTGGTTTGAGCAGAACCGTCCTGTTTACGAAGCATCCAAGGCAGCTCTGCAGGATCTGGTGGCTGAATTGATCCCCGCCATTGCAAAATTTGATGCACCAATTGGAAGCTTATTAGTAAGGGATTGTACTTTTAGAATAAACAGGGATGTACGTTTTAGCAAAAACAAAAGCCCTTACAAAACTAATATGGCCGCTTATTTTAGCCGGGGCGGAAAAAAAGCAAGTGTAGCGGGTTATTATTTTCACTTTGAGCCGGGCAAAAGTTATGCTGCTGGTGGTTTTTATAGTCCTATGCCACAGGAACTCGCCAAAATACGGCAGGAAATTGATTATGGTTTTGACGAATGGAAAAAGATCCTCCATAATAAAACATTCAAAAAATATTTTCCGGAAGGGGTGGATGGAATAGAACTATTGGTGAGGCCGCCTAAGGGATATGATGAAAATAACCCGGCCATCCATTACCTTAAAATGAAACACTTTATAGTAAGCAAACCATTTACGGATACCGGACTGCAAAGTAAAACACTCGTGAAAGATGTGGCCAAAGTATTTGAAACAATGAAGCCGATGATTGATTTTTTAAACAGGGCGGTTGGGTAAATTTCATTGCTTTTTCATTACAGGGCTTTTTCAATATACAACTTTACAACCGCCTGATGGGTTACCATCGGCATACCAGCCGGTGCTTTTTTCAAACCTGTATAATGAACCAAATGTATGCGAATGGCAGGAATCTTTTTAGTCGGGGGTGGTGTGTGCGTGCATCCTGAACCGATTTCCTGGCTCAAAGATAATTTGTTGCCTGTTGAAATTACTGCTTCCGTTCATCAAAAAAAAGCCTGGAATGTTTTGTTCAATTACAGATTTTACCTCATAAAAGAGTGGCCAGAGATAAAAATCTCCGGCCTTGCTTACCTCTGAAACCACAAGAAAAAAAGTTATGATATTTTTATAAGGATATATTACAGTAAAAAGTACAACACACAGATAGATAAACTATTGGGAAGGGCTTTCATTAAGATTGGAGAAAACTACGTAACTGAGCAGAATGTAAAAATAGTATTTTTCTTTAATAAATATGATTTTTTTATAGGAAATTTTACAACTGTTCAATTTCTTTTGAAGCCTGGGCATATAGCTTTTCCTTTTTCAGGTTGTACCACCAATGAGGTGCAGTCTTTTTCATAAGGGAATCTATACCCCGCATACCGAAAAGCTTCCAGGCGCCATTTAATTTACCTCCCAAATCGTTTTGTAAAGCACGGAGGCTCATGGCAAATCCACTTTCGATATATTCCATATGGTGCCAAAACCCGGCGGGCATAAATAAAGTATCCCCATGTTCTAAAATTACTTCATATCCTTTTGCCAGCCGGGTTGCCGGGAAACTGTTATAGTCGAAATTTTCATAATACCTGGTGTAATTGGCCATACTTAGTACCTCCCAGGGCTTCCGGTATAATTTATACTGCTCCTCGTGCGGAAATAATAACACCCTTTTTTTTCCTATAAACTGTGTATGCAGTATATGACTCATATCTATATCAAAGTGCATGTGCGTTATGGATCCCTCTCCACCAACAAAGAGCATGGGGTACTTTTTTACATAACCTGTCATCAGGTGTACCGGCCAGGTAAAATCATTTACGAGGCCGGGTGCATGCTGAAATATATTAAATAAAAAAATTCTTAGTTCCAGTGGACCGGCTTTCACCAATTGCAGGTAATCGCCAAACTTCATGTAATCATCAGCCTTATTAATGGTAGTAAAAGCATCACTTTTATTATTATTATACACCCCCACCCTGGTTTCACCCACTATAGCTATAAAATAATCCCAGTTCCATTTGTGAAAACCCGGCCATTGTTTTGCCAACCCGGTTATAACCAAGGGTATTTTAGTATTGTAATATTTATTTTTGAAATCGGCGGATGAAATATCTTCTACTTTATCAACAAGACGTATCTGCATATTAATTCTTTAAAGCGGCTAAATTACAAATTTAAAGCCCATATGCTATATCATTTAGCTACATAAATCTCCGGCACACGAAAGTCAAAATTCTGTCCTTTAGATATCTGCCGGAGATACTTGTTTGAGGTACTTAACTTTACTAAAAAAACCCGTTTACTAACTGCCCCCTGGTGCTGATATTTTTAACAATGTAATTTATCGATGTAAATATACCTTAATGATGCTCAAAGGAAAATTTAAGTTTTATGGCAGTATCCAAATTAATCGGAGCAATTTAAACTAAAGGAAAGCCCCTGAATTTCAAATGTGAAAATGAGAAAATGACTCAATTCCAGAGCGTGATACTGCATTAGGAAAGTGAGAACTTGTTGTCAATTTTTTGGCCCCAGCGCCTACGCAAGCTGCATTTGGAAAATTCCGGTAACATAAAAAATCACAAGTGTTGCTTTTACAAAAAAAAACTGATGATTCAAATAGGCTATCTTGCTTTTTAAATAAAAATGTACCCCGAAGCACCGGAAGACGATATCGTAAATCACTTGCTAAATGGTATGGTAAACTAATTTTATGGCAGTACATTTTCACCCGCTTACAGTAAAAAAGCTATTTAAAGAGACCGCGGATTGTGTTACTATTACTTTCGATATCCCTGCCGCGCTGAAAGATTTGTTTACTTATGAACACGGACAAAACATTACCCTGAAAAAAAATATTGACGGGGAAGAAGTTCGTCGTTCCTATTCAATATGTTCCGCGCCTTTTGAAAACGATTTAAGCATTGCGGTTAAAAAAATAGCAAAAGGCAAATTTTCAACTTATGCAAACGATCACCTGCAAAAAGGAGATGTGCTGGATGTATTGCCGCCCACCGGCAGATTTAATACGCTTCTAAACAAGACGAGCAAAAAAAACTACCTGGCATTTGCTGCAGGCAGTGGTATCACACCAATTATTTCTATTATTAAAACTACCCTCGCAACCGAGCCCGCAGCTTCTTTTACGATGGTGTATGGTAACCGCAGCAGGAACTCCATTATTTTTTTTGAAGAATTAGCAGGATTAAAAAACAGGTATATTGACCGGTTTAATTTTATCAATATACTTAGCAGGGAAAAAACGGAAACCGCTTTAAACTTCGGAAGAATCGATTCCGCAAAATTAACAGCATTACAAAAACTGATTGATTATAAAAGTATGGATGAAGCATTTATCTGTGGCCCCGGGGAAATGATTTTTACAGTAAGGGAATTTTTGGAAAAGCAGGGTGTAGATCAAAAGAAAATACATTTTGAATTATTTACCAGCCCGGATAACAGGGCGGGCGGTGGCGAGCAATCAC
This sequence comes from Ferruginibacter sp., assembly GCA_014379625.1. Classification (GTDB taxonomy): domain Bacteria; phylum Bacteroidota; class Bacteroidia; order Chitinophagales; family Chitinophagaceae; genus Ferruginibacter. Next base: position 11,087 of record JACMLJ010000035.1, read on the forward strand.
CACTTGCCGAAAATACCGGGCCAAATAGCAGGATCACCATTCAGTTAGATGGCCGGAGTTTTGATTTTGACCTGGCATTTAACAGTGAAAGTGTTTTAGATGCCGCGTTAAAACAGGGAGCAGATTTACCCTATGCGTGCAAAGGCGGAGTATGCTGCACCTGCAGGGCAAGACTTATTGAAGGGCAGGTGAAGATGGATGCAAATTATGCACTGGAAGCTGAAGAACTGGCAAAAGGATTTATCCTTACCTGTCAGAGTCACCCGCTAACCGGAAAAGTAGTGATAGATTTTGATTCAAGATAAAGCAGGCTGTGTACGGAACCAGGTTTGGCATTAGTAAGATAATTTCTTTGTTATCCCACTTATTATTTCTTTTCCTTTTAAAAATAGGGATTGCGATCACCAACCATACGTGTTGGTTTTATGGGAACGGCCAACTGGATTGTAAACTTACAAAATCTTTTTTTTCTCCTGCTTATTTGTACAATATCACCATTGCTTAATGCCAGTGAACTCCTGTTAAATACTTCGCTTACATACATCCTGTTAACCAGGTGGGTTCTGTGAATGCGGCAGAATAACTCCCCCGGTAACTGATCTTCGAACCATTGTAAAACCTTGGCCACCAGTAGTGGTTGTTCGTTACTAAAATAAATTTTGCTATAGCTGCTACTGGCCTCTACCCGGATAATATCCTTTACCAACACCAGTTTTCCGCCCTTATTGGTAGGTATTAACAAATGTTGCATTTTTAATGGATTAGTTGATTTTTGACAAATCAGGTTTATTGCACCACATTTATTGGAGCCTTTAAAACCAATCCGCTACCTGCTTTTACTTCACAGGAACCCTGAACGGTTAAAGCTTTTTTATTTACAAATTGCCTGTTTCCTGTTTTGATTGTACCGTTTATTATCAGTTTACCTATTGTGGAAGGAAAAAGACTGCCGCCAAATCCATCGGGATTATTACTGGGCGTTGTTGAGATACCATTGCCTAAACTAAGGGTACTATTGATGCCAAAGTTATAGGGGCAACTTATTGCCTGGCTGGTTGTACCTAAAGGCGGATCAACTATTTCTAATATCCCCCCGGTAAAATTAAATGATTGCATGCCTGGTGCAGCTTCAAAAAGAAACAAACCTTCAGGCATTGCTGTTTCATTAATGCCGGTATTACCATCTACCATTAACTTACCCCCGGTCATGTTAAAAGTACCTGATGGGTAGAATTTTATTCGCCCCTGAACAGCAATGGTGCCATTTAAAATATTAAGCGTGCCATAGTTGTCCAAAAAATTCGCCCCGTCATCTGGTTGTCCAATATTAAGTGTAGCCCCCGCATTGTTGATGGTAAGTGTTCCCCCGTTGTTTATTCTTACGGCGCGGCAGGTAATTGAAGTATCTATCGTAACGGTATGGCCTGCACTGACTATTAATGAATCGCATATACCAGGCACTACACCTTTGCTCCAGATAGCCGGATTTTTAAAACTACCACCCGAAATGGTTGTGTTGACACAATTGTAATAGACAGGCAGGGTGCAATTAATTGAAATAGTGTCTCTAAAACCATTATACTGAATAAACGCCTGGGCAAAACCTTCCGCCTGTGGAGTAAATGTATTAAGTAATGCATCATAAGTAACCATTGTTGGTGGGTCAATTGTAACCTGGATATTATTATCATTTGCAGGTAATCCTACCCAGGCATTACTATATTTAACTTCATAATGAGGATAAAAAGGAGTTCCTGCTATCTGTTCAGAAACCTCAGGGGTTACCCGTAAACCCTGTAATGTTGCAAGGTTGCTCACAGATAAGCTAAGGGTATCAATATAAGCAGTAGTTCCCGCGGGTTTATCATAAATCGCCATAGCCCAAAGCTGCTGGCTACCTCCAAAAGCCGGATCTGCTTTCATTGTGACCTGTTGTATTGATGACCGCTGAAATACAAGAGAATCAGTATTTTGGAAATGAATTTTTATATAAGCCAAGTTAACGGTATCCTTTAAACGGAATTGTACCTGTAAAGTGCTGTCGGCAAAAATACCGGCAGCTCTTAACGGACTTGTGATAACTATTTTGCTTGTATCGTAGAGTGTAGGCCCAAGGCTTACGGGTGTCATAGGCATCGATGGTCGGGAAACTACGCCTGGCTCATCATCTCCATTTGCCGGAATAATATCCGCAAAAGCGATATTACTTAAATTGGTATTTAACAGATCCAATACTCTTTCCCCTACATCAGGACGTGATAACATACCACTATGCCATGCATTTATACCAGATGTGTTATAAAATTTGGTAATATGGGGCAGGGTTTCAGACTGTCTTGCCAACTGGCTTGCCAATGGAACTACCAGGTCACCATCTCCTAAAAAGTTAGGAAAAGTCTTTTGAGCGCTATACCATTCTAAAAAAGCCGGGCCTCTTGCCAGCGTGGTTAAATTTAAAATACCCGTGAGTGTATTTTTTGTTGGGGGTGGCAGGATGGCCCTTGCTGCTTCAAGCACCTTAATCAAAAGGTCAAAATATTTATCAAGATCCGCCAGTGTAGAAGCCGTTTGGCCGCTTATTAAATCCACATCCCCTGCAATCATATGATATTTTACAGGGGTTGCGATCATTTTTATTCCCCCGGCACTTTTAGCTACAGATAAATTACTTACCGCGGGGGAAGCATCAAATTTTGTTACAGCGCTGGAATTATCAGGTAAAACAAAATCAAAAGGCATTGGTAAATCCGGGTATCGGATATAGAATTGATATAAAGGCTCCTGGATCCAGGCCGGCGCCTCAGGTAAAAACTGGTGAACCGCATCTCCAACCGGTGAGCCATGATGTGGTGTATTTATGGTAATGAGCTTGTGTACAAAGCCCTTTCCATAATTATTGTATTTATATTTGGCAGCATCATCCGCATAGTATTTATCCGCCCTGTACCTTATGACCGATCTTAGCATAATTCCCCCCATACTATGGCAAACATAATCTGCCTGGTTAGCGGCAAAACCCTTTTTTCTTATTTCATCTATATTTCCCTGTAAAGAGCTTAACGGGGGTGTATTGGGCAAATCTCCACCAATCATAGTTATGGCATTTTGGATAAAAGCAGCTCTTCCATCCATCTTCATGGCGTGTATATGTTTAAAAAGGTTACTGGAAACAAAAGGAATATTGGTAGTATGCGAAAAGGCATCCCATGCCTCCGGGTAACTTGCCAGCCCATGTACGAGTACGGTAGGGGGCCTTACCACCCGTACTAAAAAATTAACAGAATCTTTTGTGTTATTCATATAAGTTACCTTCACTTTTACGGTATCCTTTCTTTCCGGTGCATGGGAATATATACTTGTACTGGTTAAGCTAAAGTCTTCAGGAGCAACATACCAAAACCAATATTCGCCCTTGCTGGTAGAATCTGTTCGGTTGACTTGTGTGCCTGTGCCGCTGTTTGCTTCGTTAGTGTATTTCGAAAGAAGTAAAGTATCCGCCTTCTTTAACCGCCCAAACAACGTACTCTTACTGCCGTCAAAACTTTTAATGCTTACTTCTACATCCTTGTAAACCGGTATAGTATCATTCGCACGCCTTATTTTCATATATAACCTGGATACGCCGTCGGCTACTACCCCTTTCGGTTTTGGGCCTGTTATAGGAAAGCTGTTATCCCAAACAAGGTTTACCGTTATCCGTTTGTTTTTTTTCCAGATTGCTACCCCATTAGTTGAAGCCAGCAAAATTCTGCTGTTTTTAATATCTGCGGCAATACCGGTGATATTATTGGATGGCAGGCCATCGCTGTTTGTGAGCAACTCGTACGAACCGCTGGAAGAAACAGTGCCACCGCTGTATATCACAAGGCCATTGGTAGTACCTATATAAATATTCCCCTCATCATCCCCCGTAATTGCATTAAAATTAACCGTGGTACCCGGGGGGAAAATTGAAATCATATTTACACTTGTCCATACGGCTCCTTCTTTTACCACTACCCCGCCGGAAGCCAATCCAATCCACTGCCTGCCTTCAGAATCGAAATAAATTGCATTTGCCCTGAAACCTGCAGGAAGTTCAGGAACATTTGTGTTATCGTACACTCCTAAAAATGTTCCGTAACTGCTAAGAGGATGGTATCTGAGTATTTGGCTTTTGTTGAAATTCTGGCGCACACCCACCCAACATTCATCTTTATTGCCGCCAATGGAAATGCATATAGGTAAACCGGCAAGGTTTGAATTTACGTAAGGGAAAACCTGTAACCCATTTGTTACTTTGGTAAAATAATCCGTAGTTGCATTCAACCCCACCGATATGCCGCCGGCTCTAGCACTGCCAGCTGATACATATGTACCCTGTGCCGCCCAAATTTTTGGGAGTGTCGGCAACACATTTACACGATTGGTATCTACCCATAATGACTGTACGTTGCGTGAGGTAAGCCCTCCTCCCGGAGTATTACTATAAAAGCTTGAATCTCCATAAGGGGACGGAAAATAATTAATGCCCCCGGCAAGATTTGAAGCGGGAACTGTGTTGGGCTGGCCAGATTGTGCAATCCATATACCCCCGTTTTTATCAGGTTTAATATCATTTATAAATAGATTGTGAAACAGAGGTAATTCTTCCCAGGCAAAAACGAGTGGACTAAACCTATATAAGCCCATTCGTTGTGTGCCTGCGTATATAAAACCATCTTTCCCAATACCAATTGTTGTAAACGCATTAGTCCTGAAAGTGGAAGTATTAGACATATTAAAAAGCTGAAAATCAGGATTTTGAGCATTTGTATGGGCAAAGGAAAGCAGCAATGTAATAATTCCGGTAATTTTTATCTTCATCTTAAAATAATTGAGTTAGCTGGTAAGTAATCCGTATCCGGGTGAAATAATGGGTAAAGTAATCTTTTTTAGTATATGATTTAAAATGGGCATGCCTAACCGTTAGGAGCGCATTGTGTGATTGATGATATTAATACGAATGTCGGCTTTTAAATCATTCAGCGATAGGATAATAAATAAATATCATGTTTATCAAATATTCAATTAAAAACATCTAATCATCAATACTTAATTTGTAGTACATTGTAGGATTGCGCAATAATGGGGTTGTATACCAGTAAAAGGAAATAGTCGTTATACCAAGATGAAGCCATATCACTGCCTGTTTTTCATTTTAATACTTGCCGGCTTTTCATGCCTGTCGCAGACAAAAACCATCGACAGCTTGAAAAAGAATATTCAGCAGGCTGCAGGTGCCGGCGAAAAACAACAAGCGATATTATCACTATGTGAACTGGGGTATATTCTTCATCCCGATACTTTAATGGCCTATGCAGACAAGGCCCTGAAGACAGCCCGGGAACAAAAGAATTTACAGGATGCCGTAAAAGCGATGTATTATAAATCCTGTGCCCTTACAACAAAAGGATTGATCGATTCTTCTCTTTCTATGGCCAATCAATGTCTCGAAATATTATCGGACCGGGTGACCGACCCTTTGCTGCAGCTGCATCTTTTCAATCAAAAAGGGCGTTGCTTTATGCGAAAGAACCAATATAAAGAAGCAATTGAAATGGGCTACCGCACAATAAGCGGCGCCGAAACCATGAAGGATACTTTATTGCAGGTAAAAGGTAAAACTTTGATTGGATGGGCTTATCTTGAAATGGGGCAAACCAGCGAGGCATTAGCCTGGCATTTAAAAGCGCTTCAAACTACTTCAGATACACTGCTGCTGGAAAAATACGGAATACTTTTCGCAAACCTGGCATTGAATTATAACAGCCTTGGCAAACAAGATTCGGGGTCTTTTTATATTGCCAAAGCCATCGCTTACTCCAGGAAACATGAAAATCTTTTTGCCTTATCCAATTCACTTGCCATACAGGCCCAATTATTTGTAAGATCGGGAAAAGGCGGCCTGGCTGAAGCGCCCTTAAAAGAAGCCGTGGAAATAAGAAAACTTATTGGTGATCCGTTTTATATCGTATCAGATATAGGACAGCTTGGATTGTATTATGCACAAAACGGCCAGCCCGAAAAGGGCATCGCCATTTGCCAGGAAGGTATCGCAATCGCAAGGGAATATAAAATTGAGTCAAAGCTTTTTTTCCTCTACAGTTCATTGGGGCAAAATTACAGGGCAATCGGAAATTTTGCAAAATATGCGTCCGTGCTCGAAGATATTATTGCAATTAAAGATTCAGTATACCGAAAGAATTCTGCTTCATCATTAGCCGAAATGCAAACTAAATATGAAGTGCAGAAAAAAGAATTTACGATTGTTCAACAGAAATTAGACCTGGTAACCAAAAATTACTGGCTATATGGTTCGGTAATACTTTCTTTACTGGGCATTGCATTGTTCTTTTTACTTTTTCAAAATTACCGTAAACAGCAAAAAACAAAAATGAACCGGATGCTGCGGGAAGAAAAACTGTCAACCGGCAAATCAGTTAAGGAAGCGGAAGAGAAAGAACGGAAACGCATTGCGGCGGATTTGCATGATAACCTGGGGGCCTATGCCGCATCCATTGTGGCCAACCTTGATAATATTACGGTGGCACATACTGATATCGAAAATGTGACCGCATTGAGGGAGTTACGCAGTAATTCACTGTCCATTGTTTCACAATTGGGAGATACCATCTGGGCCCTAAAAAAAGAGGCGCTTTCGCTAACTGCCATCAGCGACCGGTTAAAGGTACTGATTCAAAACATTGAGGCAAGTTACCCCTACATAAGAATGGATGTGCACGAAAAAATTACCAATGATACTTTGTTGCCACCCTCACAGGCATTTCATCTTTATCAAACCATACAGGAGGCTTTAATCAACGCTTTGAGGCATAGTGATTGCGGGCAAATAACCGTACTATTTGAAAGTGAAGAGAACTGGAAAATAAGCATCTGCGATAATGGGAAAGGAATTTTAAGTAAGAACGGAAATCACCGGGAAGGAAATGGAATGCTTAATATGAAGAACCGCTGCAAAGAAGTGGGCTGGTCCCTTGAATGGCGTACCAATGAAAGCAAAGGCACCCGGGTTGTTATTTCATCCGCTACAAAATAACCCCGGCTTTTAAACAAAGGCCGACTACTACAAATTGATTATTTTATCTCACTTGCGCATACCTTAATTTTATTTTTATGAATGTCAGGATAGCCCTTACAGAAGATAACAATGTGAACCGGAATACTTTTATGCAAAAGATAAAGGGATACCCGGAACTACACCTTGTTTTTTCAGCCGAAAACGGGCATGAATGCCTGGAAGAATTAAAGGGCCTTCCGTTGCAACTGTTACCGGAAGTGATTTTTATGGACCTGGAAATGCCTGAAATGGATGGTATTGAAGCCATTCAAATAGCAAAATCATTGTATACCCGGATACATTTTATCGTGCTCACTGTTTTTGATGATGATGAAAAAATTTTTGAAGCCATAAGGGCGGGCGCTTCGGGTTATTTGCTAAAACATGAACCCGCAGGCGTTATTAAAGATGCCATTGTAAATGTGCTGGAATTTGGCGGCGCCCCAATGAGTCCCGCCATAGCCCGCAAAACCATGCGCCTGCTCAGTAAGTCTTCCCCCGAAAAAGAAACCTATACTGATTCCACCCTGCCAAAAATAATTACTGAGAGAGAGCAGGAAATATTGCAGCACCTGGTAAATGGCTGGGATGCCAAACGCACTGCTACGGAACTTAATTTAAGTGTATTGACTGTTCGTAAGCATATTGCCAATATATACACCAAATTGCACGTAACTTCCAGGGCCCAGGTGATTTCATTGGCCCATAAAAATAAATGGGTGTAAATTTTTTATAGTTACCAGTACCCCTTCTACTACAGATTTTGTATAAACTCTCCCACGGCCAAAAAGCAGGCATTCCCTTTATTTCAAACCTTTATTAACTAACAGTTGTTAGTTTTTTTTATTTTTACAAGATAAACCCACAGTATGCCAACGCAATATCCCGATATTTTATTTCAACAAAAGATAAACAAAGAAATTAAAATAGAACCTAAAGACTGGATGCCCGAAGCCTATCGCAAAACCAATATTCGCCAGATCAGTCAGCATGCACACAGTGAAATTGTAGGTATGCTTCCCGAAGGGAACTGGATATCCAGGGCCCCCACTTTAAAAAGAAAAGCTATCCTGATTGCCAAAGTGCAGGATGAAGCCGGGCATGGTTTGTATTTATATTCAGCGGCAGAAACATTGGGTATTACCCGGGATGAAATGATTGATGACCTCCATTGCGGAAAGGCAAAATATTCTTCCATCTTTAATTATCCTTCCCTAACATGGGCGGATATGGGCGCCATCGGCTGGCTGGTAGATGGGGCTGCTATTTTAAACCAGGTAGCTTTGTGCCGCACTTCGTATGGCCCCTATGCAAGGGCCCTGGTGCGAATATGCAAGGAGGAAAGTTTTCACCAGCGCCAGGGCTTTGAAACCCTGCTGGTTTTGAGCCAGGGAACGGTTGACCAAAAAGCAATGTGCCAGGATGCCATCAACAGGTGGTGGTGGCCGAGCCTGATGATGTTTGGCCCAAAAGATAGCGAAAGTACGAACAACGACATGGGCATAAAATGGAAGATCAAAAGAAAAACCAACGATGAATTGCGGCAGAATTTTGTAGATATGGCTGCAGAACAGGTGAAGGTATTGGGTATGTCTTTGCCTGACCCTGCACTTCAATGGAATGAAGCAAATAAAAAATACGATTTTGGAGAATTAAACTGGGATGAATTTTGGAAAGTGGTAAAGGGTAATGGGCCCTGTAATAAACAACGCCTGGCGGCAAGGGTTAAGGCACACGAGGATGGTGCCTGGGTCAGGGAGGCGGCAGTTGCTTATCAGCGAAAAAGAAAGGCCGCCGTAAGATCATCCTTCGGAGAGGCTAAAGAAGCAGTTTAAAAATTCACCTATTTTTTCAGTATGGACTATATAAAAAAAATCTACTACGGCGATATCCCCGGGGAAAATTCAGGTGGCGGCGAATTAAAGGGTTTTTCGGATCCTTCTTTGGAAAGTGGGGATGAAGCATGGCCACTCTGGGAAGTTTTTATCCGGAGCAAACAGGGTCTTGACCATAAACATGCAGGCAGCCTGCATGCCGCAGATGCGGCAATGGCCATAGAAAATGCCAGGGATGTGTATACCCGCAGGCAGGAAGGTGTAAGTATCTGGGTAGTGGAAAGCAAAGATATACACGCCAGCAACCCGGATGATTCAGGAAGTTTTTATGAGCCCGCCGAGGACAAGATCTACCGGTATCCTGGTTTTTACGATTTACCGGATGAGGTGAAACAAATGTAAGCAGGTTGATTAACCGGCATTACTATTAAATGGCTACATCGCTCTCCCCAGAAAAATACCGAACAATGAAAACCGTCAATTTATCAACTTATCAACTTACCAACTATCTTCTCTACCTTGCCGACACCAACCTGGTTCTTTCCCAACGAAACGCCGAATGGTGTGGCCATGGCCCCATCCTGGAACAGGATATTGCCATCACCAATATTTCATTGGACCTGCTCGGGCAGGCAAGAAATTTTTATCAATACGCAGCAGTACTGATCAACCAGTCAACCAATCAACGAGCCGGGAGTGAGGCTACGGAAGACAGCCTCGCCTATTTAAGGACTGAAAGAGAATTTAAAAACCTGTTAATAACTGAATTACCAAGAGGCGACTGGGCGCAAACCATTTTGAGGCAATTCTTTTGCAGCGTTTACCTGTACCTGTTATATGAGCAGTTGCAAAAAAGCAAGGATGATCAACTAGCTGCGATTGCCGGAAAATCAATTAAAGAACTAACTTATCATATAAAGTGGAGCGGCGAATGGGTGATACGCCTGGGGGATGGTACGGATGAAAGTCGCCAAAGAATGTTGAAAGCCATAGAAAACTTATGGCCCTATACCGGTGAATTTTTTATACCCGCAGAATTTGAAAATGAAGCGGTAACCGGTGTTGATTTAAGTTCATTAAAACAACCATGGCTTCAAAAAATCAACACTGTTTTAGAAGAAGCAGTAGTTTGGTCCCCCGCTTTCGGAGATGGGTGGGGGGAAGCTGTTTTTATGCAAACCGGCGGTAAACAAGGAATCCACACCGAACACATGGGCTTTATTTTAGCGGAAATGCAATACCTGCAAAGGACTTATCCTGGTGCGGAATGGTAACTTCTAAATAGTGCAGTGTACTTCACAGGAGTTTAATAATTTGAATATCTTTAGTAAAATGATAGCCGCACAGAATAATAAAAATACAGAGAACAATTCCATAATTGCTTCTGAAGTTGCAATAATATGGAAGTTATTGGAAGAAGTGTACGATCCGGAGCTGCCGGTATTGTCTGTTTTAGATTTGGGTATTGTAAGGGATGTACAGATAACTTCACCATCCCCGGGTGGTAGAAGTTGGGAAGGTGTTGTAATGATTACCCCTACTTACTCCGGTTGCCCTGCTATGGATACTATCAGCATGGGTATACGCCTGAAACTGATTGAACACGGTTATAATAATATAAAAGTCATTTCGGTACTTTCACCTGCATGGACAACGGGCTGGATGAGCCAGGCAGGAAAAGATAAATTAAAGGCGTACGGAATAGCACCACCCAATTCAAATCAAACGGAAGAGGATACCAGGTTATTTGCCGAACCCGCCGCCATTCAGTGCCCCTTATGTGATTCATTTCATACAAAACTCATTAGCCGGTTTGGTTCCACAGCCTGCAAATCATTATACCAATGCCATGATTGCAAAGAACCATTTGATTATTTTAAATGTCATTAATTTTACTCACCGGAACAGTGTAACATGTACCTGCTGCGGTAGAACTATCATCAACAAACTCATCTATGTCTTCCGTTCTGATCGAAATAAAAGATTCAGTTGCCATCATTACCCTTAACCGGCCGGATAAATTCAACGCCATCAACCGTGAGATGGCATTGTTACTGCAAAAATTATTGGATGATTGTGCCGATGATAAAAAAATCCGTGCTATTTATCTAACAGGCAACGGTAAAGCATTTTGCGCCGGTCAGGACCTTGGCGAATTAATGGGGGAAAATCCTCCCGGTTTTAAAGTGATCTTATCGGAGCATTACAACCCCATCGTAACAAGGATACGTAATATTGAAAAACCGGTAGTATGTGCGGTAAATGGTGTTGCAGCCGGTGCGGGCGCCAATATCGCATTATGCTGTGATGTGGTGGTTGCCACCCATTCGGCTTCTTTTATACAGGCATTCAGTAAAATTGGATTGATACCCGACAGTGGCGGCACATTTACTTTACCCCGTTTAACCGGCTTTCAAAAAGCAAGTGCACTGATGATGCTGGGTGAAAAAGTTGCCGCCACGGAGGCCGAACGGATTGGAATGGTCTATAAAGTTTTTTCGGATGAAAGTTTTGCGGAGGAGAGTTTAAGGATTGCGCTGACACTTTCCCAAATGCCCACTAAAGGCCTCGCATACACGAAGATGGCGCTGAATGCTTCCTTCAATAATTCACTGGAAGATCAGTTAAGAAAAGAAGACGAATTGCAATACAAAGCAGCTAACACGTACGATTACAAGGAAGGCGTTGCTGCTTTCATTGAAAAAAGAACACCCCTGTTTAAAGGGGAGTAAAATTGGTATCTAAAGTAAATTAAGGTAATTATGAATAGCCACAAGGATTTACTTGCCGGAAAAGTTGTTGATCATATTATTTCGCATGATCTCTTCAGTCAATGGCTGGGTATTGAAGTGTTGGAAATAAAAGAAGGGTACAGTAAAATTAAAATGACCGTTCGCCCTGAAATGATCAATGGCTTAGGCATTGTACACGGCGGTATTGCATTTTCTTTGGCCGACAGCGCTTTTGCATTTGCCTGTAACAACCGTAATAACCTGTCGGTAGCCCTTGACACGTCCATCAACTTTATAAAACCTGTTCATGTGGGCGATATATTGACTGCTGAAGCAAAGGAATTACATAATGGTAAATCAACAGGTCTCTATCATATTACCATCAGCAACCAAAAAGTTCATGCAGTGGCATTATTTAAAGGCACTTGTTTCAGAACGAATAAAGCCCTGATGAGTATATGAAGTTTTCCTTTGCCTGCCTTTTTACCACACTTACTTTATGAACCTGAGAAACTAAAAAAACCGACCTTTGCACCTGCAATGGAAAAATCAAATTTTATAGATTATATCAGAATTTTTTGCCGCAGTGGCCATGGAGGCCCGGGAAGCAGGCATTTTATGCGTACAAAATACAATGCCATGGCGGGTCCTGATGGTGGAGACGGAGGTCGGGGGGCTCATATCATTTTAAAGGGCAGTTCGCAATTGTGGACACTGTTGCACCTCCGTTATTACAAAAATGTACTGGCGGAAGACGGTGAAAGCGGAAGTAAAAATAACAGTACCGGCAAATTCGGCAAGGATATTATTATTGAAGTGCCCCTGGGTACCATTGCAAGGGATGAAACAACCGGCGAGAAAGAGGCCGAAATTTTAGAAGACGGCCAGGAAGTGATTTTGGTAAAAGGCGGCCGTGGTGGCCTGGGTAACAGCAATTTTAAAACCGCTACCAACCAGGCACCTGAATACGCACAGCCGGGTGAAGAAGGTATGGAAGGCTGGAAATTGCTGGAATTAAAAGTACTGGCGGATGTTGGCCTGGTAGGATTTCCCAATGCCGGTAAGTCAACCCTGTTATCTGTAATTACAGCAGCCAAACCAAAAATTGCGGATTATGCATTTACAACCCTGGTTCCGCAACTGGGCATGGTAGATTACAGGGATGGCAAAAGTTTTTGTATTGCCGATCTTCCGGGAATTATTGAAGGTGCAGCGGAAGGCAAAGGTTTGGGGCATCGTTTTTTAAGGCATATTGAACGCAATTCTATTTTATTATTTTTGGTTCCGGCCGATTGCACCGACCATAAAAAAGAATTTGAGATATTAGTGAATGAGTTAAAGGAATACAATGCGGAAATGCTGCAAAAAGACTTCGTGATCGCCATCAGCAAAAACGATATGCTGGATGATGAATTAAGGGCTGCCATTTCAAAGGAATTACCTCAAAAAATTCCCCATATTTTTATTTCATCCATCACCGGACAGGGGCTTCCGGAACTGAAAGACCTGCTTTGGAAAACACTGAATGCGCCGCTTAAGGAGGTATAAAAATAACCGGGTCATTTTTTAGTATGCACCTGAAGTTTTCACCAATAATTATTTTTTGTTCATGAGTTTTTGTACCGGGGATAGCAGAAGTATCCCAGGCATCTTTCCCGTCGCTTGCCTCCCTGCCGGTGCAGAACTTTTACTGTAGCGGTATAAGAAATTTAACCACCGCAAACATATCTTTATGCGATAAAAATTTATTTATTGAACCAGGTTTTTAAATACATTAAAGCGTTTTACACCAGGGAGTTTAATTTTTTCTACCTGCTGCTCATCATAACGATGCTGGGAATATTGATTTATTTAAACTACTGGCATGGCCTCGAAAAGGACTACGCTGCAGGTGGCAAAACAAGATGGGCCGATTTTGCAGGTTACTATTTGCTATACTTTGTTCCTTTTGCCATGGCATTCCTGTTGCAATTGCTGTTCTTCAAAAATTGCCGGTATTTTAAAAATACCTGGTTTTGGGTGATCCTTTTCCTGGCGCCTGCCTTTTTTTCTTTCCGCGTAAACTTTGATTTTCATAAGGCCTGGGTTATTAAAAGCTTCACAGGCGCCGACCAGGTTTTTTACCTGCACTGCATTAACTGGATCGTGAGGGTTTTTGTAGTACTGATCCCCGTATTTATTACCTGGTTTATTAAAGACAGGCCCGGTCAACCTTTTTACGGCACCAGGGCTTTAGGAAACAAAAGACCCTACATTATTATGTTGCTGGTAATGGTTCCCCTCATTGCATTGGCAAGTACGCAAAAAGATTTTTTACAGGTGTACCCAAAGGCAAAATTATTAAGTGATATCCCGATGAATGATTGGACGGATAAATGGCGTTACCTCGCATTTGAACTAAGCTATGGATTCGATTTTGTAAGCATCGAATTCTTCTTCCGCGGATTTTTAATATTGTCTTTGATGCATATTTGCGGACAACATTGCATTATCCCGGTTGCCTGTTTTTATTGTTCAATACATTTTGGAAAACCGATGGGTGAAGCCATCAGTAGTTTTTTTGGAGGGATATTATTAGGCATTGTTTCTTATAATACCGGCAGCATATGGGGCGGATTGCTGGTGCACCTGGGCATTGCCTGGATGATGGAAATTGGTGGCTTGCTGGGCGGTTTCCTTAGCAAACTAAGGTAATAGAAAAATGAATTGATATTGTCTGGAAGATCCTGCCTGTGAATTAATTTAGTGATGAAGCAACCTGCTATACTCTTTCAATAATAATACGTGAAGTACCGAGGTAGGTGATCACTACTTTTATCAGATCTCCTACCGTCAGATCTGTTGCCGGGGATAAAGGTTCGCCTTTTGTTGAAAGCGGGATCTTTGCCTGGATTTTATCACTTAATACATTTACAAAAATTCCGTGAGGTGTAATTTTATACACAAGTGCATCAACAGGCGTTTTGTTTTTAAAATATCGCATAGCTGCAACATATTCAGGAATGTACATGCTTTTAAAAGGCGCTGCAGTGGTTTTGTCCGGTTTATCTGTATTTTCCAGTTTAAAGAAAAACGGTTCATTCAGGTTATTGTCCTGTGGTTTTCTTTCCCAGGGTGATAATTTAAGTGGAAAGAAAATATAGCTACCCGTTTCCTTTACAAAATAATGCTCGTCTACCTTTTTTAAATACCCTACAAACCTGTTTTCTGTTGCTGATTTATTGATAAGGTTATCCAGTGCGTTATTGTACCGAAACTCCATACAATCAGCGATCATCTTATCACCTCTTGCAGAAAGATTGATGATAAAACTCACTTCATCGCCTACATGAAACTGGTGCACTTTTTTTATGATTTTTTCCGCCTTTAATTTTAATTGCTCCTTTTCACTGATATTTCCATTGATCGTTTTTTTCTTCCCGTTTACCGTGTACTCAATCGTTGCATAATCTTTATCGTGGTTGATAAATGTAATGGTTCCCATTATTGTTTCTGTAGCCATAATATTTTATTAGCAGAAAATTATTCCACTTTGCAAAAGTAAGTGCAAAAATGGTTTTTAAAATTTGGATCTGCTGACGATGGGGCCGGTGGATGGTTTAAGGCTTCCCGCATTATGCGATTTATGCTGCCTATTTTTTTCTAACCAAGTATAAAACGAATTTATCATCTTCTTTTTGGTGGTAATACAAAGTTCTTTGATCCGGGGCAATCGTTGGGGCCTCGGCAAAGCCTGCTATACTTTTAATTTTTGACGGGATGCCAAAAGCCGCATCTGTATGTTGTCTTGTTGACACAAAAATCTCCGGCGATGTAGTAACGGTGAACGGCAATTGTATCCTGGTAAAATACAATACAAGTTCGTTTGCAGAAATACAGGCGGCATATTCAAGTGCGTCTTCTGTATTGATGTTTTTCAGCAGGGCGCTGCTTTTTGAAGATCGCTGAAAACCTGCTCCGTTTTTTCCGGCAATAACAAGGTCAGCCGTTGCAGGGTTAGCATTTTTGTCAAATTGCGCATCTACAAAATACAGTGATTGCCCGGAAGCGCTTACTTCAATATCAAAATTGACCCAACCCGCCTTTAATTTAGATACACCATCAATTAATTGAACACCTGTTGCAGACCCGTTGGAAAAACTGCATTGGTACAGCGTGGAAACTGTGGCTGCATAATTCCGGTCAGAAACAAAATATAAATTACCCGAGTTGTCTAAAGTTGGAACAGCTTCCAAAGACATGGTATTTACCCCGGCTATTTCACCTTTATATTGAAAAGTGGTATCATTAATTTTGGTTGCCCAATGCAGGTTTGTGTTTTCCGGTGTACTATTGAGGTTATTAAAAAGTAACACATTTCCGTCTCTCGACAGGAAGGGCTCCATAATATTACCGCTAAATCCATTTATTTCAACTTTACAGGGTTGATCAAAATCGGATGCGTTATTTATATCAACTGTCCGGCTTTGGCGACTACAGCCAGGTAGCAAAAATACTAACAATGATAGCAATAAAATTTGCATAATATTTTATATGGTCAATTGTAAAGAACTGGCGCTATTTTTTCGATATGCGTCACATTCTAAAATGTCAATTCTTTCACAGGATCCCAAAACAGGTTTTTAAATTCAACTATTTTGTCGTCTTTCACGATCACTTTTTCTTTTTTTAATAAGTCTTCCATTAAAGTTGGAGTAGCAAAATGCGCTTTTCCTGACAGCATTCCATTCCTGTTGACCACCCGGTGGGCGGGAACTTTAGGACGGGCAGACTGTGCGGCGTTCATTGCCCAGCCCACCATACGCGCCGAAAGCTTTGTACCCAGGTAATTGGCGATTGCCCCATAAGAGGTTACTCTTCCTTTGGGCACTTTCCTCACTACATCGTATACATCTTCAAAGAAGGAATACTCCTTTTTTAATCCTGATTTATCCGCATCGGCAGGCGCTTTCTTATGCATAATATAAAGTTCCTATATTGGTTGGACTTTTAATAATTCACTTCTTTTCGGTTCAGGCACATTCACAAAATCGTAAGGACAATGTTTGCAGCCGTTGCCACAGCAAGATCCCTTTTGAAGATGGTACTTTTCTGTAAGTACGATATAACCGTCTTCACTGTAATAGAAATCTTCTCCTTCTGTTAATTGATTCATATTTTGGGGTAGCATTAACATGGTTATTTAAATATTTTCGGTTTCCTTAAGAAGGGAATATAATTCATCATCCGTATTGGGAATGCCCCCCGGTAACCGGAATTTAAGGTAATAAATTTTATTGCTTCGGGCAATATCCAACGCTTCGTAATGTGTTTTTATCGTAAGCAGTTCACTGCTGCTTTTGGTATACACATCATCACAATCTTCAACAAGTGCCAGTTTATAAAGTTCGATCACCTTTTTGGTGAATTGGTATAATTCAGGTGAATCGGTCTTCAAATGCAGGCATCCACCGTTTTTTAGTACTTGCTGGTAAAGCCTTAAAAACCTTGGGTGAGTGAGCCTTTTTTTTGCTTTGGATGTTCTAAGGTGCGGATCAGGGAAAGTGATCCATATTTCACTTACTTCTGCTTCTTTAAAATAATCGGGCAAAAGGGTTATCTGTGTACGAAGAAAAGCGGCATTGGAAATATTCGCTTCCAGGCATTTTTTAGCGCCGATATAAATCCGGTTACCCTTCACATCCACTCCAATAAAATTACTTTCCGGGAATAATTTTGACAACCCTACCGTGTATTCCCCCCTGCCGCAGGCAAGTTCCAATATTACCGGGTTATTATTTTTAAAGAAAGTATTCCATTTCCCCTTCATATCGCCAGGATATTCCAATACGTTGGGAAAGTTTTTAATATCCGCAAATCGTTGTAATTTTTTTTGTGCCATCGGGGCGCAAATATAATTATAGAAAACAGATTTGCGGAATGTTTGTAACAATATAGAGCAGCGATGAGTTATGGAGTATGAGTTGGAACTGAGTTTACTGCCCCACCCGCTTATTTGCTGAAGAAAAACTCATAACACAGAAAATTAAAATCACCTGGAAGATACCCAACTACAATTTATCTATGTGGATGTCAGGCAGATCTTTGAAAGATTGAAAATTTTCTGCCATTAATTCTTCAATATGGTAAACTCCACCCTCCTGTTGAGTTGCCTGTTTTCATCAGTGTCATTTGGTACAACAGGTTTTATTTCGCCATAACCTTTTGATATAATCCTGTTTATGGCAATACCCTTCAAAAGAATATATTCCACTACAGATTTGGCCCTGTTATCACTTAAATTAAAATTGTATTCGTCTGAACCCCTGCTGTCAGTATGTGCGCTCATTTCAATTTCAATAGCAGGGTTCTCTTCCAGCATTTTTACCACCCGGTCAAGCTCCACAAAAGATTCAGGGCGCAGGTTCCACTTGTCAAAATCGAAATACACATTATTTAACCTTACCACCTGTCCTACTTCAATGGGCACCAGGTACAGGTCTTTATGTATTTCTTTATAACCGGCTTTTATGAGTGAATCAAGGTTAAGGTTTTCTGATATGGCAAAAAAATGATCGGCCTGTGCCCTGATCAAATAATTTTTATCATAAGGCAACACCATTTTAAATGAACCATCTGATGGATTTGACAAGCCATTACCGGCTACATTACCATCGGGCAGGGTTTCATAGATCAGTGAAGCGCTAAGTGGCCGGTTTGTTTTTTTGTTATACACATTGCCACTTACCAAAATTACCGGATCCGGTCTTTCTCTTTCCAGCAACTTGATCCTTACAATATCACTTTCACCATAAGAATCCAGGCCGGTGCTCATATAAGCATACTCACCCCCCGCATCCAGCGTAAAAAATGTGTCCATATCTTCTGTATTGATAGGACTGCCAAGGTTTTCAGGTTCGCTCCATTTCTGCCAGTCTTTATCAAGGCGCCTTGTCTTCCAGATATCCATGTAACCTAAACCACCAGGCCGGTTGCTGCTGAAATATAGGGTTACCCCATCTGGTGCCAGGTAGGGAGTGGTTTCATTATACGTTTTCAAATTTATTTTCTTACCCAAACTTTTTGGTTCTGTCCAGGTGCCATCATTTTCCAAAAAGCTTACAAAGAGGTCATTATTTATACCACCCGATTCAGCAGACATATAGAATAATAAGGTTTGCCCGTCATTTGCCATGCTTGCACCGTTTTGACGCCCCCTGTCGTATTTTGCATAATTCTTTATGCGCAACATATCCGGTTTGCTCCAATAGCCATTTTTTTTAAGGTAACACATGCTCACCCCATTACCTGAATAATCTCCGTCTATAAACGCGTTTCTTATCAGAATACGGTTATTGTCGGGCGAAATCCAATATACAGCATTAAAATAGTAAGTATTTAAAGGATACCCCAGGTGAACCCCTTCAGTCCATTTACCCGAACTGTCCCTTTCTGAGAACCAGATATCCTGAGAGTTACGGATCTCCTGGTGTTTTGTATTTTCAGGATTATTTTGACAGATATAGAATAACAGGTTGCCATCTGCGGATATGGTCGGTCGCAATTCCGGCAATTCGGAATTTATTTTGGTGCCCAGGTTCTCAATTTTAAGAATGGTTTCCAGGGTAATGATATTATCCTTTTGAGGTTTTAGTACCCCTAAAGAATCGCTGTACATCGGCTGGGCAGGCAGAGATTGTAAACAGGGAAATACCATTAAAAAGATAAGCGCTTTTTTCACAAGGTTGGATTTTCTTACCTGGAGAACGAAAATTATGAGCTGTTAATATATTTTAAACCCAATTTATTTAATTTACGCAGAAAATGAAAGGAAGTTTCAGCAAGCTAAAACACCATTAGCGTTTAATACCATTAAGGATTAAACGGATTGGCAAAGTATTTTTTTACAAACGGGCGGTTAATTTATTAATTGCTTCTAATGCATTTGAGTCAAAAAAAGCATCAATTTTACCGTCTTTGGACCACAACACCACATTTGGCAGACCATTGGGCATTATATATCTGATATGGTAGATATCCTCCCTCGGAGGATCGATAAATACATCAGTTCCATCATCCAATAGAAAAGTGATCTCACGGGATTTACGCATATAAATGAAAGTTTATACAATATAGCAAAGTATTATCAATATTGCTATTGTGTAATAGTATAAAGCTGACAGGTTAAAGAAAGTAAAAACCAGGCAAATGGGTTAGTTGAATACGTGTTTTCCATAATATAACCAGCATGTTAATATATATACATATTGTGCAATAAGGGAAAGGGGGGCCCATTACCAAACATTTAAGGGCGGTGGTATAGAACTTATTAAAAATGAGTCAGGGTCTTTAAGGTGCAATAATTGCACTTCAGAAGGGAGTAGGAAATTATCCGGTCACAAATTGTGACCGGTTCACAAAATAAAAATTTTTCATCATCACAATTTGGTATGAGTTCAATTAATCTTAAATACCCGAAATGAGTTTACAGGTAATCCATAACAAAATACATGAAATAAGAGGGCAAAAAGTAATGTTGGATTTTGATTTAGCTGAATTGTATGAAGTGGAAACAAGGGTATTAAACCAGGCGGTAAAACGCAATAACTATCGTTTCCCGGAAGATTTTATATTTCAATTGACAAAGAAGGAATGGGAGGTTTTGAAATCACAGATTGTGACTTCAACAAAGAATGCAACCCGTCACAATTTGCGACCGGTTTAAATACGGATAGTTTGACATCACAAATTGTGACATCAAAAAAAGAAACAAGGGGTGGCACACAAAAAATGCCTTTTGCCTTTACCGAACATGGGGTAACAATGCTGGCAAATGCATTAAGGAGCAAAAGAGCTGTAGATATGAATATTGCCAAAGTACGTGCATTTATAACCATCCGGCATTTTGCCAACAGCCACAAAGATTTATTTGAACAAATAAACGAATTTGCGCAAAGAAATGCAAACCCGTATTGGTGAGCATGATACCCAGCTATCTTCCATTTACGATGCCCTGGAAAATTTACTGGATAAAAAGGAGGAGGAGAAAGAACAAAAAGAAAAGTGGTTGAAAAGGGAAAGGATAGGGTTTAAAAAATAAAGTTTACAAATATGCAATTTCAGCAATTATGCGAACTGTCTTTTAGACAGGAAAGAAACAGCATTCGTACTAATCCGACATTATTTTGTACGGTTACATTAAATTAAATAATAAACCCTTACAAGCGAATACCTGTAAGGGTTTATTGATTCAAAAAGCTGTAGGGGGACGGGCCAATCCTTTGAACAATCATGAACATCCCTGAACATTCGACGCGTATTTTGGACGCGGAAAATGCCCAAAAATTAGGGTTGATGTTCACCTCTGTTCATGTTTGAGGACAACCACGGGGACAACCAGATTAATCAGGGAGAGTCATTGCCGTTCCCTAATCTTATTTCCTGGAATATTTGTATGCCGGTATTGGATGGTTAGGACTTTCCTGAATTAAATGTAAAGAGTAATCTATTCTTACCACCCTAATATCAGTTATTGCTTAAACAAATAAATTACATTTTCATTATTGGTAAAGACAACAGAATGATTTTTTTGGGATAAAGTGGTTAGGTAAAAATTAAAGCCCTGAACGTAAGGCTCAACTAACATCAGTCTATAATTCAATTAAATTAATGTTAGGCTTTGCTTCATATTTTGACTGTGAAAAACAACGGAAATTTCGTAGTTAACTCCTTTGGCTTGAAACAACTCTTTGCAGATCTTATTTCCAATTATATAAGTTAATGAAAATTAGTACTTTATTTATACGTAAGGGTGTTTTGGTGATTTGCTTAAATGCTCTCTGTTCCAAATATTATTCTCCCATTCCAACACTTTATTTTCTTGCTTTACAACTTGTATAGTTGATTCAGCAATAATAAGTTTATTAATCAATTGTTCTCTGGACAATTGGCTGATTTCAGGCTCTTCGGTAGACTGGAATTTATTAGAAATATTTTTTATAACTTCTTCAATTAGTTCCTTATTTTCGGTATACATCGATTTATGTTTTAAGTAAACACGTAAATGAATTAACCTGAATGTCTAAATATTATATAAATTTAATTCGTAAATTTACTATACAAAATGTGGAAAACACTATGTAGTTATTACAAATCTACATTATTTTCCATCAATAGATTACTTTAATTATGCACATTTGACCGATAAAGAATATATGTTCTTTTTCTCGAAATCGCCAAGGTTCATATTTGTCCATTTATCTATATTACCTATTTGCCAGAAGCAGAACAAATTCTAATGATAAAAATTTTTTTATGAAATTTTGAGTACGGGTAATAAGAATTCCCTTATTGGTGCAGACTCTCCTGTATAGGCTCATGTTAATTAACCTTATATTTATAATATAACCAAAGTCAAAACCAGTTTTTGAGTAATCTATTTAAATTAACTCTTCTGCCTAACTTTATTATTCTTAACTCACCTCATTCCGGGATAAAATAACTGCCGGTTTTAGTATGGTTTGCGCCATTTTGTGCTAACGCATTAATGGATCAAGGGTTTTGACTGATTAGCCAGTTAATTCTTTTAACAGCTCATTTATGCTTGCTCCTGTTCATTCGAGCTTTTCGCTAATCCCTACTGACACTGAAAGACGCGCCTGGTTAGTTTAGGATGTTTAATTTCCTTGGTGAGTCGAACAAATTTGTATCCTAAAATGTTTTCTTTTATAATTTTTTCCATTTTTTGCGCAATTTGTTTTATTTGCTCCGGCCGGGGATTATTGAATTCCGCAAGATCATAAAGTGCACCGCAGATCATCAATAACCGGCCTGTATTTTTAGCGTTCAATTCCATAATTTTAATTGGGTTATTTGATTACCGATTTTATTTTTGTTTTATTCCAACAATTATTAAATCCGGTATGGTACTTTAATTCCTACAGGATCCCATCTACTAAAGCCGCCTGGAAATAAACACTATTGTTATGTCAAACGTGAATGTCAATGATGAAGGCCAACAATTCACAGATTATCTATTGATAATTCACGTCTGAAAGCGCTGCTTTGTTTTTGACATAATAATAGAGATGGGACAATAGATGATTTAAATGTCAGAGAACTTTTGTTAGAATATTTAAAGGACATCAATTAAGATTGAATATGAAGATATTCTCGAAACGAAAAATAGTTTTACTCATAATTTAAAATTTTTTACCCGCTTTATGATATAATGCTCAGTGTTAAGCACATACAGCATTGAGCGTATACTATCTATATAAGTTTGAGAGTAACCCGGCATTAGCGTTGAGCTATATAAAGTTACTATTTATCCGGCCTGATTGATATATTTACTGGTGAAATAAAAAGCATTTTGGGTCCGGCCTGCACAAATTGTCAATTGTCATTCCCTTAATTGCATTTTCCATTTTATTATCGAACTTTAATTCGCCGCATCCGACAATTCAAAAATGCATATACTAACAAATTAATTTTTAACAGATAAAAATCGTAATTGCAGATAAGTACGCAAATTGTCGAGTTGACTGCTATACATTCGCCGGGTCAATAACCGGACACATTGTAAGACTTTAAATTACAATTTAATGTGAGACAATTACCTGTTACTTTTTCCACGGCTTTACTTAGCAGCAGCAATGTTGATACCCGGCATTATCAAGTACAATGGCAATAGGTTTGTCGGGAAATTTCTCCTTTAATAATTTTAAAAAATCAATAAAGGTGCCTGATGTAATATAAGTGGTATTGGCAATGGTAATCACCTCTTAGGTAATTGCATTTACAGCACCTAATACATTGATGCGATTCCTACCAGCTGAAGCTTTGACAAAAACACGAAAGGCACACGACAGTGAACAAAGAAATGGTTGTAATACAAAATGTGCTGCATCGCAAAAAAACAAATGCACTTGTTCTTTCTGTACTGTAAACTAATACTGATTGCTACCGGGATTTTGCAGCTACACGGCTACCGAGAAACGTAGTTGAAAGTACTATGCAAACATTCCAATATAACAACCCGAACAAAGTAAAAAACCTTTTAGTTAGGCTACGTTTGAAGCCAGGAATACCCCTTATGACTATACTCCCCGCGCAACTAATAGAACTTAAACAGGCTAACCTTTCATTGCTCCCGACTATCCGGCACCAAGTAACCCAACTGGCACCCGTACAAGATTTAAAGCCCGGCAAGCTGTTAAAACCTAAAAACAAAGTTGAACAGGAAAATTACGAATTTGAATTGTTACAACGGAAGTTAGCAAAGCGATTTAAGGCCAAAGGTTTGGATACGCCTATCATTGTCAGCCCCGCCTCGACAAAGCCAAAGGGCGGCATCATGGATAACATAAGGAAGATATTTGACTGTAATCAGTCAGTAATAACTAAATCCCGTGGAAATAGCGTAATTGAAACTATTTAATTACTAACGTAAACCAATATCCATATGACAAGAGAAACTATTTTGAACGAATTCACGGCTAACATTAACTCATTCGAACAGTATGCCCGAAATATTGCTAACGAACAGGACGCGGACGATCTATTTCAAGCATGCGCTCTAATGTTTTGGGAGTTTCCCGAAGAACGCCTTATCGCTGCTTACAACCCGGCACAAGGGTTAAAGCCTTTCTTCCTAAGAATGTTAACGCTACAATACAAAAGCAAGACGTCCTATTTTCACAAGGCGCGTTCTTTTATACCCGGTTAATTCCTGTGCTTCTTTTTCTGTTAAGTAGTCTTCTAATTTCTTCAGCATACATTAATAGTTTTTACTAAATGTAATGACTGTAAACCACACCAAAATAAATTAATTTTTTGCGGCAGGTAGTGAAACCAGTAGTGAAACCAAATTAAAAGAAAAAGCCCTTAACCGATTGAATAACAATAAGTTAAGGGCTGTAAAAAGCTGTAGGGGGAGGGATCGAACCTCCACGGAGCAGTTAGTTGTAGCACAAAGTTGAGTGGTCGACCCTGGTCGAACTGGTATTGCTACCAGCCCGGCTCTATGCTATATTTATCCTGTTACCTCCACCCCCGAGACAAGAGGGCATGTCTGCCAAAAATTTCATCACCCCACAATTTTGACTAATTTTTTAAGAACTTATAATGCAAATCTATACAAAATGGCAATACATTGAAAATATTTTATAAAATATTTTATAAATATAGATAATTTTTAAATATTTGTATATATATTTGAAAAAGTACTAAAATAGATTCTAAATATGGCAACAAAATTAAATCTAGATAAATTAGACCTTCAAATCATCCATGAAATGATGGAAACCGCAGAAATCTCTTACGCCGAACTGGGTAAAAAATTGTTTGTAAGTGGCGGCACCATTCATGTCCGTATCAAAAAGCTCCAGGAGTTCAATATCGTTAAAGGTACAAGATTGAACGTAGATTTAAGGCAATTAGGCTACGATATTACCGCTTTTGTTGGAATTTATTTAGAAAAAAGTTCCTTGTATGATGCCGTTGCCAAAGAATTAATGGCAATACCTGAAATTGTACGGTTGAATTATATAACCGGTAATTACAGCATGTTTATAGAAATTGTATGTAAGGACATTACCCAACTCCGGTTTGTATTACATGATGAACTGCAGAAAATTAAGGGTATTGAACGTACAGAAACCTTTATTTCACTCGAAGAGGGATTTACCCGTAATGTACAGGTAGCCCCGGTTGATTAAAATGCCCTCACCCACCAAACCGCAATATTGACACAGAATCAATTGTACGCAGTGCAAAAAGCCGGATTTACCCACACTTCGGGTTATATTTTATCAGGCAGTTAGTACAAATCTGAATTGGTATTGATGAACGGTTAATATTTTGGCCACTAAAAAGGTACTAAAGTCTGTCCTTAGTCATAACTCCTTACATCCACCGCATCCCTTAAACCATTCCCCAGCATATTAAAAGCCAATACCAGTAACATAATCGCAAAACCAGGTATCATTGCCAGCATTGGATTGTGGGTGATGATAAAATTGTAATTTTCTTTGATCATCAATCCCCAGCTTGGCTGAGGGGGCTGTACACCGATCCCTAAAAAACTTAAGCCGGCTTCAATTATAATAGCGGTAGCAAAGTTGCTGGCCGCAATCACCAGTACCGGGCCCAGTATATTGGGCAGGATATGGCGGAGTATGATCCTGCCATCGCTTAACCCAAGCGCCCTGGCCGCCTGCACATATTCCAGTTCTTTTAAAGCCATTACCTGCCCCCTTATCAAACGGGCCACACTTACCCACATCGTTAAACCAACGGCAATGAATATCTGCCAGAAGCCTTTCCCCAGCGCCATGGTAATAGCAAATACCAATAGTAATGTAGGGATGCTCCAGGTAACATTTACCAGCCACATAATAATTTCGTCTATCCGTCCACGGTAATAACCCGCCAATGCGCCCAATATGATGCCGAGCGTAAGTGAAATGATTACCGCAATTAATCCCACTGCCAGGCTGACCCGGGTACCAATCATCAGCCTGCTTAAAATATCCCGTCCAAATTTGTCGGTACCGAACAGGTAAGTTTTCGTGATGATATGTTGAGAGATGGACCGGCCAGGCTGGCGGTTGGTGAGTTGTTCAATAGAATAATACTGGATGACGGAAGTATCTTCATCCACATATTTATTTACCTGCAATGTATCATTCCTGATGGCATAACTGCTAATCGGCAGGTATCGATAATCGTCCGGTTTGCCGCTGATTAGCTGCGAAAACCAGTTGACCCTGGTATTTTTTATATCGGGAATTTTCAAAAAAAGTTGTGAATAGCCTGGCTTTTTAGCCTGTATTTCCACTGTTTGCAGATCGGCATTGGGTGAACCGTCCGGCGCAACAAAGTATCCGAAAATAGTAACAAAAACTGCAACTGCTATAACCACCAATCCAAATAAAGCGCCCTTGTTTTTTTTAAGTCGTTTCCAGGTCTGCCGGGAAAAAGAAAAGGCTTGTTGTGACATGCTGTAAATTACAATTTCATTGAATTATTTCACTGTTCTTTCTTTCCAGGTGTATTTGCCAAATTTACCCATCCAACCTGCAACCATTGTATATAAAATATGAAACGGCTGAGCCAGCGGAAACCACCAAAGTATAATTCGTTTATTAAAAAACCCGGCCACCGGGTATAAAAAATATAGTTCCGTAATGGTCTTAGCCACTATCAATGCGATGAAATAACAGGCAAAGGGGTAAAATACAGCCGCCATTCCTAAAAGAAAGATCCAGACATTAAAGAAATACACCAATACCAGCACCACGAAAATACTTTTATCTTCATACTTATCCGCTTTACTTGCCCAGCGTATGCGCTGGTTTAAGAATTGGGCAATCGTTTGTACAGGTTCTGTTTGTACGATTACTTCCTTTGTTTTTAAATAAGCGATACCATTGGGATACCTGTTAAAAATTTTATGTAACAGGAGCATGTCATCCCCGCTCGCAATATTGTCGATGCCTTTAAAACCTCCCACTTCATTGAACGCTTTTTTTGTGTAGGCCAGGTTGGCGCCATTGCACATGCTGTGAAATTTTTTATGTACTGATGCGCCTGTTATCCCCTGCAAGGTCATAAAATCCAAAGCCTGGAAAAGCTCAATAAATTTATTGCTGCAATTAATGGAGACAGGCATTACTATAAACTCCGGCTTTTTTTCTTCATAAAAGGCAGCCATGGTTTGCAGCCAGTTTGCAGGAACAATACAGTCCGCATCGGTAGTTACAATGAGTTCACCCGTGGATTGCCGGATACCAATTTCAATGGCTTTTTTTTTATAAGAATTTATTTGGGTTGTTGCGATAAAATCCTTCAGAGAAATGAGGCGCACGTTATGTTCCGCATAGCCAGTTATAATTTCAGCGGTATTGTCTGTTGAATGATCATCTACCACCAGCACTTCAAACAGATGTTTGGGATAAGACTGATTAGTGATTGAATGGAGGCAATGGCCTATATTTTTTTCCTCGTTTCGTGCAGGAATGATAATGGATATTTTAGTGCCGGGCACCGGGTTTCCGGTGGGTTTAAAAATTGGGATACTCAACCAGCTTTGCCGGTAATAAATAATAAGTACAGCATAGATAATAAATAAAAACAGGGAAACAAGAAGTATAAGGAGCTCCATATTGGTATGTCGTACAAGTGAGTGACACAACTATGCCGCTACAAGTGCAATAGCTGGTAAAATAATAACGGCCTGGCAACCATAAGGGCATGCCAACAGGCAAAAATAATTTTTTAAAAATCAAATCAATCATATATCTTTATATAGTTGTTTAAACAACTATATGCCTAACAACCAATTTAAGCGGGGAGAATTATACAGTTTTATCACTGGCAAAGCGAGCACGGCTATTGCAAGGCGGCTGCAAAAGAATTTTAAACAGGCAAACGTTGATATTACTATTGAACAATGGAGTGTATTGTATCATTTGTGGAAACAGG
Organism: Ferruginibacter sp.; assembly: GCA_014379625.1. GTDB lineage: Bacteria > Bacteroidota > Bacteroidia > Chitinophagales > Chitinophagaceae > Ferruginibacter. Next base: position 39,217 of record JACMLJ010000035.1, read on the forward strand.
ATGGTTTGAGCCAGCAACAATTATGCGATGCCACTTTTAGGGATAAACCCAGTATTACGAGGCTGGTGGATAACCTGGAAAAATTGCAGTTAGTAAAACGGGTGGCCAGTAAAGATGACAGGAGGATCAATATGATCTACCTCACCAAAGACGCTGTTCAACTACAGGAGCAAACAATGGAACTGGCCAATCAAACACTGAACGAGGCTTTGGCGGGTGTAACGAACGGGCAGATTGAAATCGCAAAAGAAGTTTTACAGATGGTGTATGATAACCTTACCCCCTCCAATTCCCCGGAAGCCGTGAGCAAAGCAGGGGGCTAAGAAGCTAAGCTGCCTTTTCAGTTGGAGGTGGGATATTCATCAATTAAACCATGCCGTTATTAATAACAATTTAAACAACCATTCTCTTCTTAAACCACTCCTCTGGAGGGGCTCGGGGGAGGCCTTCAATTATGAGCACATCCACATCAACAACCACATCACTTAAAGGTGGTGAATGGTTAATCAAAGAAAGTAATGCGTTTGAAACCTTTACTCCGGAGGATTTTAACGAGGAGCAACTGATGGTGAAGGAAATGTGTTTGCAGTTCCTGAAAGCGGAAGTTCACCCGGTTGCGGACCGTATTGATAAATTAGAACCGGGACTGATGCCATCGCTGATGGTAAAAGCAGGTGAACAGGGTTTGCTGGGCGCTTCCATCCCCGAGGAATATGGCGGGTTGGGAAAAGATTTTATTACCTCTACGCTGGTAAATGAAGGTCTGGGTGGGGGCTATTCTTTTAGTGTAGCCATTGCGGCGCATACCGGAATTGGAACTTTGCCAATTTTATATTTTGGCACCGCTGAGCAAAAACAAAAATATATTCCCAAACTCGCCAGTGGGGAATGGAAAGGCGCTTATGGACTAACGGAACCGAACAGTGGCAGTGATGCCCTGGGGGCAAAAACATCCGCCGTTCTTTCTGCGGATGGCAAAAATTATATTTTAAACGGCCAGAAATGCTGGATCACAAATGGCGGCTTCGCGGATGTTTTTACCGTGTTTGCGAAAATTGACGGGGACAAGTTTTCGACATTTATAGTGGAACGTGGGTTTGAAGGATTTACCCAGGGCCCGGAAGAGCATAAAATGGGTATCAAGGGTTCATCAACTGTTCAGCTTTATTTCCAGGATTGCAAAGTGCCGGTGGAAAATTTATTGGGCGAAATTGGTAAAGGGCATATCATCGCTTTTAATATTCTCAATATTGGTCGTTTAAAACTTTGTGCGGCCGCGTTGGGCGGGTCCAAAATGGCATTGGATACCACTATTGAGTATGCCAAAACAAGGGAGCAGTTTAAAACCCCAATTGCCAATTTTGGTGCAATTAAATTCAAACTGGCAGAAGCCGCTACCAGGATATTTGCGTGTGAAAGCGCCTTGTACCGTACCGGAAAATGGGTGGATGACAAGGAAATAGAACTTGCCAATGCCGGTAAACCATTTAATGAAGCTTTATTAGGCGCGGCGGAAGAATTTGCCGTAGAGTGCGCCATTCTGAAAGTGCATGGCAGCGAAGTATTGGATTATGTGGTGGATGAAGGCGTACAGGTTTTTGGCGGCAACGGTTTCAGCGATGAATATGTGATCAGCAGGGCTTACCGTGACAGTCGTATCAACCGGATTTATGAAGGTACCAACGAGATCAACCGATTGCTTACGGTGGACATGATCTTAAAAAGAGCCATGAAAGGCAAGCTCGATCTGATGGGCCCGGCCATGGCGGTTTCCAAAGAGTTAATGAGTATCCCTGAATTTGGCAACGGGGATGACACCGCATTTGCAGCCGAAATAAAATCGGTGCTCAATATGAAAAAAAGTATTTTGATGGTGGCCGGCGCCGCCGTGCAAAAATTAATGATGAAGCTATCGGATGAACAGGAGATCCTGATGAATATCGCCGATATGGCCATTGAAACATTTGTAGCGGAAAGCACTTTATTGCGGATCATTAAGATGGCGGATAAAAAGGGTGAGGCCATCAGCAGTATTCATATTGATATGATGCGTGTTTACCTGAATGATGCCATCGATAAAGTAAACAAAGCCGGGAAAGAAGCCATCAATGGTTTTGCGGATGGAGACGAACAAAGAATGATGTTGCTGGGTTTGAAACGTTTTACCAAATCAGCGCCATTCAATAGTAAAGATGCCCGCAGAAGGATCGCTGATGCCCTGATCTTAGCCAATAAATATCCCTGGTAAATTATTCCGGGTGAGTACCCATTTGGTTATGATTTACCCGGAATAATTGCTTTTCTGAAACATAAATCAGACCATTTCCAATCCCGGAAATGGTCTTTTGTTTGAGTTCATTTTTTTCTGTCCCTTACAATATATGTATCAGGAGGCTGCAAAGCAGGCGGAAATTCTCTAACAACGTATTTGACTTCAATACAACACCTCGTTATTATATTTGCGCATTCAGTTCCAGGCATAAAAAATTTACCTTGCACCGATGAAATTCTTTTATACGCTTATTTTGATATTTAATGCGGGTATTATATCTGGCCAGGCGGATAATACTCCCTTTATCCGTTTAACCAATCCTTATAAAACAATCAATGCAGTAAAATCTTCAAGACAGTTTATAATTGGGTCTACCTGTAAAAACTGTGCGCTCACCATCAATGGTAAAAGGATAAAGGTATATCCAACCGGTGCATTCGTACATGAATTAATATTGACGCCGGGAGACTCCCTTTTTACGATGCTGGCTGAAGCAGGCACCAAATCACTAACAAAGAAAATCAATTATACTTACACGTTACCAATACCGGCTGAACCTCTACATACCCTGGAAATAGAAAGTATTAAAACCCTGCCAGCGGGCGACCTGGTATTGATGCCGGGAGATAAGATTCAATTCAGGGTAAAGGCCTTGACGAATTGTGTAGTAAAAGCGATGCAAAATACCATTTTGTATGAATTACCTGTATCGCAAACCAGTGGGATGCCCGGCATTTACCAGGGTGAATATATGATTAGGGAATCTGATAGTTTTATGGTGAAGAAAATACCTGTTACTGTCACCGATTCTACGGGTACAACTATTACCCGTGAAACTTCCAATCGTTTTTCCATACTTTCTTCATTGGCTTCGGAAATAGCCATTACCAAAGGAAGGCTGGCGCACCTGGAATATGGCCTGGGCGATGACCGGCTGGGTGGAGCGAAGATCGGTTACCTCGATAGCAATATTGTATTAAAAATTGCAGGGAAAGTTGGTAGCCATTATAAAGTGCAATTAGCAAAAACACGTACGGCCTATATCCCGGATGAACTGGTGGAACTGATGCCTAAGGGAACTTTCACACCCGAATCGTTGACCAGCAACTGGACTGTTTATGGTGACGATAAATATGATTATGTAAAATGTGGTTTATTTGCCAGGCTGCCTTACCAGTCATTTCAACTGGTGGATCCTTCAAGGATAGTGGTGGATATTTTTGGCGCTACCAACAACACCAACTGGATAACGCAATTAGAAACCGCTAAGGAAATAAAGCATGTGTATTACGAACAAAAAGAAGATGATGTATTCCGGATCATCATTGAATTAAAACATGCGCAGCATTGGGGCCACCAATTGTATTATGCCGGAAATTCCCTCGTTATTAAAATAAAACACCAGCCCGAAAATTTATCACTTAAAAATTTAACCATCGCCGTGGATGCCGGGCACGGGGGAACTAATACTGGAGCCGTAGGTCCAACCGGTGTATTGGAAAAAGAATTAACGCTGGCAGTTTCCTTAAAACTACAAAAAGCCCTCGAAAAAGAAGGGGCAAGTGTTATCATGACCCGTACGAAAGAACAGTTTTTTGATAATAAGGAACGCATTCTATTTTACCGGGATAGTTTGCCGGATTTACTGCTCAGTATTCACTTAAACTCTTCGGAAGACCCAATACGGGTAGGTGGTACAGGCACGTTCTATCGTTATGTAGGGTTTAAAAATCTTAGTTTGAATATTTACAGGCGGATCCTGGAATTAGGTTTAAGGGAATACGGCAATACCGGTTCTTTTAATTTTATGCTCAACAGTCCTACTGAATATCCAAATGCACTGGTAGAAACATTGTTCCTCAGCAATCCCGAAGAGGAGATGAAAATTCTTGACCCGGAATTTCAGCAACAGATGGTTGAAAAAATTGTGAGTGGCATAAAAGATTTTTTGGAGGGATGTAAAACTGAATAAGGGGTAAATAAGGTGACCATTGATGTCGAACCAACAATAACGGGATATTTATCAATCTTCATACCGGCAAATATAATAGTTTCATACATTATGCAGCCGATGAAGCATTTCCGCCAACGTCATTATTTTAAGTACTGTACTTACCTTATTTACCATTTATCCCTCTTTTACCATAAACACCTAAACCGGGGAATATTATTTTTCTTTACCTTTGTTTTTTATTTAATATTTGTCATATGAGCGTAACCGCGACAGCTATCCCTACCCAACAGGTTTTAACCGCAAAAGATTTTACTACCGACCAGGAAGTTCGTTGGTGCCCCGGATGCGGGGATTATTCAATTTTGGCACAGGTGCAAAAGATTATGCCTACCCTGGGGATACCGAGGGAAAATATCGTAATTGTATCCGGAATTGGTTGCAGCAGCCGTTTTCCGTATTACATGAATACCTACGGTATGCACAGCATCCATGGCAGGGCTACAGCGGTAGCGAGCGGGTTAAAAGCCGCACGCCCTGAGTTAAGTGTATGGATCGTGACCGGTGACGGAGACGGTTTGAGCATTGGCGGTAACCATACCATTCATTTATTGCGCAGGAATTTTGATGTAAATGTTTTATTGTTCAATAACCAGATCTACGGGTTAACCAAGGGACAGTATTCGCCTACCTCCGAAGAAAGTAAGATTACCAAATCCACACCGTTTGGAAGTATTGATCATCCTTTTAATCCTTTGGCGCTGGCAATGGGGGCCGATGCAAGTTTTATAGCCCGCACGATGGACAGGGATCCAAAGCATTTACAGGCAATGTTGTTGCGCTCGCAGGCACATAGGGGGGCATCATTTTTAGAGATCTATCAAAACTGTAATATTTTTAATGACGGCGCTTTTGAAATGTTTACTGAAAAGACTACCAAGCCCGAAGAAGTATTGTTTGCAGAGCAGGGTAAACCATTGGTATTTGGCGCAACCCAAAACAAGGGCATTAAGCTGGATGGATTTAAACCCGTGATTGTGGAGATTGGGGAAGCTGGTGTAAGCATGGATGACCTTTGGATCCACGATGACAGGGATTTTTACAAGGCACAGGTATTGATCCGCATGTTTGATGACCCTAAATTAGCAGGTCATTTACCAAGGCCATTCGGGGTATTTTACGAAACAGACAGGGCCTGCTACGAAGATAGTATGGCCATGCAAATAGAAGAAGTAATTGCCAAAAGAGGCAAGGGCGACCTTGATAAATTACTGAGAGGTAATGAAATATGGACGATTAGTTAAGCGACTCCAAAAATATATTTGTTTTTTAATCAATTAAATTAATTGGATTAGGTGGATGATTCGCATAGGCTTTTCTACATCGGGTATTTCTTTTAGAATGCTAACTTTCGCCTCCCCAGCCGGCGGGGCTGCGTAACTGCAACGCAGCTGCTTTTGCATCTTTCAAAAAATTTGCTTCGCATTTTTTGAATCCCGGCTTCGCCGTGACCGATCCAAAAGAGGCTGCTTATGCAGTTACTAGTTTAAAATCGACCATGGCGCATTCACCAAAATCATCCAGCACTGCTTTTGCGAATTATCTACTTAATCCTATAAATTAACATGCAGGTTCAGGATTTTTGCCTGCATATTAATTTAATCACTACAAGAAATAGAAACAATATTGTGGGTTACAACAAACCCTTTTCCAACAAATACTCAGCAATCTGCACGGCATTGGTAGCGGCGCCCTTACGCAGGTTATCACTTACAATCCAGCAGTTGAGTGTATTGGCCTGGGTTTCATCCCTCCGTATCCTTCCTACAAATGTTTCATCTTTTTCATGGGCTGTTAACGGCATGGGGTAAACGAAATTGGCGATATCATCCTGCACCACAATGCCAGGCGATTTACTTAACAGGTCCCTCACTTCGTCCAGGTCGAAATCATTTTCAAACTCAATGTTCACACTTTCACTATGGCCGCCCATTACCGGTATGCGGACCGTGGTAGCAGTTACTTTTATATTTTCATCCCCAATGATCTTTACCGTTTCATTCGACATTTTCATTTCTTCCTTGGTATAGCCGTTTGCTAAAAACACATCTATCTGTGGGATCGCATTCAGGTCGATCGGGTATTTATAAGCCATCTCCCCCCTGATACCTTTCCGTTCGTTCATCAACTGTTCCACAGCTTTAACACCCGTACCCGTTACACTTTGATAGGTAGATACCACTACCCTTTTGATTTTATATTTATCGTGCAATGGCTTTAATACCACCACCATTTGTATAGTGGAGCAATTGGGATTGGCAATGATTTTATCCGCTGCTGTCAATACATCCGCATTTACTTCAGGTACCACCAGTTTCTTGGTGGGGTCCATCCGCCATGCGCTTGAATTGTCGATTACAGTAATGCCTGCTTCCGCAAATTGAGGCGCCAGTTCCAATGAGGTTCCGCCTCCAGCTGAAAAAATGGCCACCGCCGGTTTCGCGGCAATAGCATCCGCATAACCCACTACCTTATATTTTATACCCTTAAATTCAACTTCCTTACCGATGGATCTTTCAGATGCTACGGGTATTAATTCGGTTACCGGGAAATTCCTTTCGGCTAATACCTGCAACATTTTGCTACCTACCAATCCTGTTGCACCAACTACAGCTACTTTCATTTTTCGTTATTTTGTTTTAGTTATAAAATAAATCCATTATTGCTTGTTGCCTATTGCCTATTCATCATCCACCATCCACCCTTTCCGCCAAAAAAAATGCCCCCCGTTTTGCGGAAGGCTTTGCATATTGTACAACAAACAAAATACTAACTAACCTTCCCGTTCGTGGAATGTTTCTTCGTACCAGTTGTATGTTTTATGATCATCATTACTGAACAAAAATAAGGACAAAGGATTAATTGACCAAACCTAAAAAATAAGTCTATAAATGATATGTTCAGTCCGGCTTAAATTAAATTATTCTGTAATGGGTGTAGGAATGATTAAAGTCAGTATCTTTAAAGTCACGTACCACTTATTATGAAAACAAAGGCGCAGTTATATCTCTCCTTATTGTTATTGGTATCCGGTATGGGCAAGGCTCAGCTCACGGAAAATTTTTCGGATGGTAATTTTTCATCAAATCCTTCCTGGATAGGTAGTACGGCAGACTGGACAGTAAATCCGTCTTTTCAGCTTCAAAGTAATAATACGGTTGCAAACAGCAGCTATTACCTGGCTACGGCAAGCACATTGGCTATTTCGGCACAGTGGGAAATGTATATCAGTCTAAGTTTTAATACTTCCTCAGCAAATTATGCGGATATTTTTTTAACCGCATCGGCCAGTGATCTTTCGGCCACGGCTACCAGTGGTTATTTTGTGCGCATTGGTAATACCGATGATGAAATAAGTTTATACCGTAAATCATCCACCGGGGCGATTACAAAAATAATAGACGGTGCAAACGGGGTAACCGCCACCAGCAACAATACTTTAAAGATAAAACTGACCAGGGATGCTGCCAGTAACTGGACTTTGTACCGGGATATAACAGCCACCGGTAATACTTATTTTGCGGAAGGTTCGGTTACGGATGCCACTTTCAACAGTTCTTCTTTTTTTGGAATATTGGTTAAGCAAAGTACCGCCAGTTTCTTTCAACGACATTTTTTTGATGATATTGAAGTAAGACCTTACACGCCTGATATAACACCGCCCGCTATACAATCAGCAACTGCTTTATCAGCCACTACGGTGGATGTTTTATTTAATGAGCCTTTAGACAATAACAGCAGCCAGGTAGCGCTAAATTATGTTGCCAGTAATTCTTTGGGCGTTCCTGCTAACGCTGTTTTAGATGCCGGCAATGCCGCGCTGGTGCACTTAACTTTTGCAGGTAATTTTACGAGCGGGCTAAGCTACCAGCTTTCGGTGAATGGTGTTAAAGACCTTGCTGGAAATGGCATTGTAAATGGTACGGCCACTTTCGTTTATATCGCACCCTATACGGCCCGGCAATATGATGTGGTGATCGATGAAATAATGGCGGATCCTTTCCCACAGGTGGGTTTGCCAAATAATGAATGGATCGAATTGAAAAATACCGCTGCGTCCCCGATTAATTTACTTGGCTGGAGGATTGGAGATGCGACCGGGCAAACCGGGGCCTTACCGGCATTTACATTATTGCCTGATAGTTTTGTGATTGTATGCAGCGGCGCGGCAGTAACAGCAATGGCTGCATTCGGTGCAACTATTGCGGTTACGGGATTCCCATCCCTGGATAATACGGCAGATCAGCTCTATTTAAAATCGCCACAAAATAATATTATTCATTCGGTGAGCTATACAGACAACTGGTACCAGAATCCCTTAAAAAAGGAGGGCGGCTGGACATTAGAAATGGTTGATACCAGAAACCCCTGCTCCGGTTTCAGTAACTGGAAGGCCAGTACCGACACAAGGGGCGGTTCGCCCGGGAAGAAAAACGCCGCGGATGCTGTGAATGCAGATGCAAACGCACCCCGTTTGTTAAGGGCCTATACCACAGACAGTTTAACCATTATCCTTATTTTTGACGAGCCGCTAGATAGTTTGAAAGCCGCTACTGTAAATAATTTTAGTATCAGTGATGGTATCGGGATGCCTGTTAGTACTGTGGCGGTTTCGCCTTCTTTCGATAAAGTAGCTTTAAAATTGAACAGCCCATTATTACGCAACAAAGTGTACACGGTAACTGTAGCTTCCGTTCCAGATTGTGCCGGTAATGTTATCGGCAATAAAAATACCGCACGGGTAGGTTTACCTGAAGTAGCTGCGGTAGCTGATATTGTTATCAATGAAGTTTTATTTAATCCGCCGCCTGCGGGAACAGATTATGTAGAAATCTATAACCGCAGCAATAAGATAATTGATCTGAAGCAAACCTATATTGCCAACCGGAACAGCAGCGGGGCGATCAGCAGTATTGCCCAGCTAAGTGCAGACAGTTATTTTTTATTTCCGCAGGATTTTATATTGGTAACAGAAAACGTTGCATTGGTTAAAGCGGCTTATATTGCTCAAAACCCGGAAGCATTTATGGAAATCAGTTCCATGCCTGTTTTTAATGATGACAAAAGTACGGTCGTCATTTTAAATGCGCAGGGTGATGTAACGGATGAATTGTCCTATACTGAAAAATGGCATTTTAAATTAATTGATAACCCGGAAGGAGTGGCCTTGGAAAGAATTGATTACCATGGGCCCACCCAGTCTGAAAACAACTGGCATTCTGCCGCTACTGCCGCGGGTTACGGAACACCCACTTATAAAAACTCACAGTACAGGATAAACGATGGCCTGCAGGGTGAGTTGAAATTATCGCCTGAAATCATTTCTCCGGATAATGATGGCCAGGATGATTTTGCTACATTGGACTACAGTTTTAAGGAGCCCGGCTATGTGGCCAATATCACCATTTTTGATGCTTCGGGCAGGCCGGTGCGTTACCTGCAAAGAAATGCTTTGTGTGGAACGAAAGGCAGTTTCCTTTGGGATGGTTTGGGCGAAAAAAAACAGCAGCTCGCAACAGGGGTGTATATCGTATTTACAGAAGTTTTTAATTTAAAAGGAAAAAAGAAGCAGTTTAAAACTCCCGTCGTAGTGGCAAGAAGAAATTGACCATCTAAAAGCCCTGAAAGGGCGAAATAGAATAGCGATGGGTGAAGCCCATCGAAGAAGATAAACACCATTCATAATTTATGCACCCCACCTTTAATAAAAAGAAATATTTTTATACCAAATAAATATCAACCAACATGCGAATAAAAACCCCCTCCGCAATAGTTCTTTTAACTTTGCTGATCCTATCATGTAACAATCAATCTGAAGTGAAAAAAACTGCTTATAACTGGCCCCAAAATGTTCAGCCACCTGTAGCTGAAATTAAACCAAAGGAGCTATCTGCCCATGGTGATGCAAGGATCGACAACTACTACTGGATGAACGATTATTTTAAAAAGGGAGCCGATAGTAGTAAGGTAGTAGCCTACCTGGCTGCAGAAAATAAATACTATGATACGATGATGTCTGCTACGCGGCCGCTGCAGGAAAAATTATACACTGAGATGAAGGCCCGCATCAAAGAAAAAGATGAATCCGTACCGGTATTTAAAAGCGGTTATTATTATTATAGCAGGCTGGTAGAAGGCAAGGATTATTTTGTGTACTGCCGCAAAAAAGAAAAACTGGATGCACCGGAAGAAGTACTGTTGGATGTAAACGCCATGGCGGAAGGTCATAATTATTATTCAGCCATTGGTTTTTCAGTAAGTCCGGATAATAAATTAATGGCTTATGGAATAGATACTCTCTCACGCAGGGAATATAAGATTTACATTAAAAACCTGGAGACCGGGGAGATATACAAAGATGAAATTCCGGGTACGGAAGGTGGCCCAATTTGGGCGAATGATAATAAAACGATCTTCTATACCGCTAAAAACCCGGTCACGCTTTTATCGGAAAAAATAAAAAAACACCTGCTGGGTTCCTCTTCGGCGGCAGATAAAGTAGTGTATGAAGAAAAAGACCCATCCAACTATATCGGTGTAGGGAAATCGAAATCCGAAAAATATATCCTGATCACATCGGAAGCTACCCTCTCTTCTGAACTAAGGTGGATCAATGCCGATAAGCCGGATGATGCATTTGAAGTTTTTCAACCTCGTATCAAAGAAGTATTGTATGAAGTGGACCACGCGAAAGACCGGTTTTATATACGCACCAACCTGCACGCAAAAAACTTTAAAATAGTAACCTGTACAGAAGATAAGAAAGATACCGCTAACTGGAAAGACCTTGTTCCCCACAATGATTCGGTGCTCGTATCCGGCTTCGACCTGTTTAAAAATTTCATTGCGATTAATGAAAGAAAAGGAGGACTTACCCAGGTTCATATTCTGAATACACAAAACAATAACAGCCACTACCTGGCGTTTGAAGAGCCATCCTATACTGCAGGCATTGTATCTAATCCTGATTATAATACGGATGTAGCGCGTTTTAATTATACCTCATTAACTACGCCCAGTTCGGTATATGATTATAATATGGTGACCAAAGAAAAAAAACTAATGAAACAGCAGGAAGTGGTGGGAGGGTACGATCCGAAAGAATATGTAACAGAACGGGTGTTTGCAACGGCAAAGGATGGTACAAAACTGCCCGTTTCGATCGTTTATAAAAAGGGATATAAAAAAGATGGCAATGGTGCTTTATTATTGTATGGGTATGGCTCGTATGGGGCCAGTATGGATGCCTATTTCAGCAGTATCAGGCTTAGCCTGCTAAACAGGGGTTTTGCATTTGCCATTGCGCATATCCGTGGCGGACAGGAACTGGGCAGGTATTGGTATGAGGATGGCAAGATGATGAAAAAGAAAAACAGTTTTACGGATTTCATTGATTGTGCCGAATTTCTGATCGCAGGTAAATATACTTCCCCTCAACACCTGTATGCCAATGGGGGCAGCGCAGGCGGTTTGCTGATGGGCGCCATTATAAACATGCGCCCCGATCTCTGGAATGGTGTAATAGCTGCGGTACCCTTTGTAGATGTACTTACTACCATGAGTGATCCGTCTATCCCGCTTACCACCAATGAATACGATGAGTGGGGCAACCCGGCCAGCAAGGTAAGTTATGAGTATATGAAATCTTATTCGCCCTATGATAATGTAGAAAAAAAATCCTATCCAAATATGCTGGTAACAACGGGACTGCATGACAGCCAGGTGCAATATTTTGAACCGGCCAAATGGGTTGCAAAACTAAGGGCAATGAAAACCGATAGCAACCACCTGTTCCTGTTTACCAATATGGAGGCCGGTCATGGCGGTGCTTCCGGCAGGTATAAACCTTTAAAAGACAAGGCGAGGGAATATGCTTTTTTACTGGCGCTGGAGGGGATAAGCGAGTAAGAGGTATCTTGTAAAGCAAAAACGATAGGGACAACGAAAATAAACTTATCATTATTTATGGTTATTTAATCATAGTTATTCAGCTTATGCACTTATTATTTGATAATAATTCATTTTAACGCTTCTAACTAGCATTATATCTAAAAACTATTTAGTATTTTTATTTTTACAATACAAGATTTATCAATCGATAAGTCTTTATTTTACCATTTAACTGTTAGTACCGATACGCATGAAATATTTCTGCTACCCTCCCTTAATACTTATTTTACTTCAGTTTTTTTCTATTGAATCTTCAGCTCAATTGTTCCCAGGCATGAGGATTAATGGACGTATTGTAAGCCAGGGGGATACAATTAATGTTTGCCGGGGAAGTTCTTTAATTTATCAAAGTACTGCATCAGGATTTACCACTATTAATTGGAAATTTAATCTGGGTACTCCGGCAACATCTGTTGCTATCAATCCTCCGGCAATAGTTTATAATACGAATGGCATTGATAGTTCAGTGCAATTCATAGCTAATGGCGCAAATAAAGATTCATTGTACGTGTTCATACGGGTTTCTGATGTAAAACCAATCGTTAGCTATTTCTTTAGTCCAAACAATGAATGTGGAAATATTCCTGTGTCATTTACCAACAGTTCAACGGGTAATCAAAATACTTACTTCTGGACTTTTGGCGATGGAACTACTTCTGTGGCCCTTAACCCAATACACCAGTTTTTGAGTGCAATAGCGCCTCCTGCAGGTTCGCAGGTTTTTAATGTAAAATTAGTTGCCACAAATTCTTTTGGATGTAAGGATTCTGTTATTAATCCGGTAAGTATTAAAAGAACTCCTGATCCTTCAATAGGCAATGCCGACAATTCAATTGGAGGAGTAATCTATATTCCACAGACTTCAACCTTTAAAGTGTGCACAAATATCCCCTCCTATATTTTCAAATTTAGTAATCAATCTGCCACAATTGCAAGTAACGTAAGCTATACCATAATTTGGGGAGATGGCTCCCAAGACAGTACTTTTACAAGTTGGCCCACATCAAGTATTATTCAACATAAATATACCATCGGTTCAAATAACCTCACAATAAAAATTACAGGCCCGGATGGTTGTATAGGTATAAAAAATTATATAGTTTTCTTAGGAACAAATCCAGCCGGTGGCTTCGTTAGTCTTGGTAATACAAATATTTGTGCACCAGATTCCCTCCGCTTTGTAATAACCGGTTTTGCCAATAACTCACCGGGAACTATTTATACGGTCAAAATAAATGATGGTAGTCCTGCTCAGGTCTTTACGCATCCTCCCCCTGATACCATTACTCATTTTTTTACTTTTACTTCATGCGGTACTGTCAGTAGCAACGGTACAATCACATTTAATAATTCTTTCAATGCTACATTAAATATTGAAAATCCATGTGATTTGACCAGCGCAAGTGTAGTTCCTATCTATGTTTCCGGCAAACCAAGAGCTTCCATATTTGTTAGCCCAAGTAATACGGTTTGTACAAATAGTTTGGTTAATATAAGAAGTACATCTAATTATGGAGGCGTGGTTACTTCTACCGGTGGCGGCAATTCTTCCTGTTCTAATACAGGGAAACAGGTATGGACTATTTCGCCTGCTACAGGATTTACACTCAACTTCGGATCATCCCTTGGAACATTCAATGGCAATCCAGGCAATGGTTTATTGTGGATTTCAGGCAATGCTATTCTTAATGCAAATTTCAGTACCCCGGGTATTTATACATTAAAGTTGTATATATTTAACGATCGTTGCGGTTTAGATAGTACTACCCAAACAATTTGCGTCCGTAATCCGCCTTTGGCAACATTTACCATGAGTGCTAAGTCAGCCTGTTTAACTGGTAGTACGGTTATTACCAATACTTCACCACTCGGTTTATGTCTTGGGGATACTTACAATTGGACTGTTACTTATTTAGATCCTCTTGGTTGTGGAACTCCTGGAAATAATTATAGTTTTATTAATGGAACCAGTGCCGCATCTGTAAACCCGCAGCTACAATTTACGGCAGCAGGCAAGTATATTATCCGATTAACAACAACAGCAAATGGCTCCAATTTTTCGTGCCCGACGTCGACGAAAGCAGATACTTTCACGGTAAAAGGGAAACCAAAACTTGCCATCAATGCTATAGCCAGTATTTGTGCTAATAACACGATTGCCCCTACCGCAGTTATTTCAGGGTGTTATGCCGACAGTGTACTACAATATAACTGGGCATTTACCAATGGTACTCCATCCTCATCTACATCAGCAATACCCGGCGCAATTGATTATACTTTATTAGGCAGCCACCCCATACAACTGACTGTTGCCAATGAATGCGGCACTACAATGGGAAATGCATCAGTGAACATAATTGCACCACCAACCGCCAATGCAGGGCCAGATAAGGATTTTTGTAGCAGGTCCGGAGTTACTGTAGGAACTAGCGGAGTTACCGGAATTACTTACCAATGGACCCCGGTAACAGGTTTAAATAATCCTGGTATTGCAACTCCATTTTTAAACTTAACCTATACCGGCAGCAACCCAGATACTGTTTACACTTATATCGTTACGGCTGCCGCGGGTTCCAATTGTTCATCAAAGGATACGATATTAATCAGGGTTAAAAAAAGGCCTGTTGTTCTTTTAGACCCCATTACTGCTAATATTTGCGCAGGGCTTAATGTGCAGCTAACAGCAAGCGGAGCGGCATCCTACGCATGGTCGCCGTCAATAGGTTTGAATAATAATAATACAGATACGGTGATAGCAACACCACCTGCAACTACGGTTTACCGGGTAGCAGGAATTGGAATAAACGGGTGTGCAGATACAGCTTCGATTACTGTTACTATTCAACCGTACCCTGTTGTTAACGCCGGTAACGATAGTGTGGTTTGTAATAATACCACAGCGATACAATTTAAGGGAACACCTGCAGGGGGAACCTGGTCCGGAACAAATACTACAGTAACCGGTTTATTCAGTCCTCAGCTATCGGGGAACGGCGTATATGTTTTAAAATACACCGCTGCCTTAAACCAATGCAGTAAAGCAGATAGTATCTTAGTAACGGTGATCGATCCACCAGTGGCAAATGCCGGGACAGACACGACCGTTTGTCAAAACAATAATAGCATCCGCTTTGCCGGGAGCCCGGCAGGAGGTACCTGGGCGGGTACCCCGTTGGTAACAGCTTCCGGCGATTTTACACCTTTTACTGCGGGAATATATACGCTTATTTATACTATTGGTTCGGGGTCATGTATAGATAAGGATTCCGTTTTAATAAATGTGAATGGCAACATTACCAATAATATTATTAGTGCCAGCCAGTCTGTTTGTATTAACACAAAACCAGTAGGGCTAATTGGGCTGGTTGCCACCGGTGGAAATGGAACACCTGGCTACCAATGGCAAATGAGCACGGATAGTATAAACTGGACAAATATTGCGGGAGAAACAGGATTAAATTTTGCACCTCCTATACTCATCCTTACTACTTTTTATCGAAGGATCGCCACTACTGTTTTATGTAACGGACCCCAGGGAAATAGCAGTATCCCTGTAAAAATTACCATTCGAAATGATGCACAGGCCTTGTTTACTGCTAACCCTGCAACTTCCTGTTCACCATTTAATCTTGGTACAGCTATTAACGTCAGCTCTTTCAATGATAGAAATGGTTTATACCAATGGTATGCTAACGGAACCCCAATCGGCAGCAATACCACCGGCATTTTTCCCGGCCATACCATATTCAACCCTGCCGATACCGTCATCATCAAACTAAAAACCAGCAGCCAGTTCGGTTGTAAGCCTGATAGTATGGAACGGCAATTCGTTACGGTGATTACGGCCCGGGCTAAGTTTACAAAGGATACGAGCTTTGGGTGCGGACCATTACCCGTAACATTTAACAACAGTTCGAGCCTGCTGAACGGGATACAGTTTTTCTGGGATTTTGGCAATGGCATAAAAAATAACCTGGTACAACCGGGCACAGTGATTTTTAAAAGCAGCCCTTTCTTTAATGACACCACTTACAAGGTTACATTAAAGGCTTACAATGGTTGTGATACCACTACCTGGCTGGATAGTGTAAAGGTATGGGCCAATCCCAAAGCCAGGTTTGGAGTGGACACCACTTTTGGATGCTCCCCTTTTACCATCAAGGTCAGCAATACATCACCGGGCCTGCTCAATACCTATTACTGGGATTTTGGTAATGGGGTAAGAGATACCAGTTTTACCAACGGGGTGTTTAATTATACCTACAATATTGGTAACGCAGTGGATACATTTACCATCCGCCTGATCGCGGAAAACCGGTGTGGCAGGGATACCCAGTCCATCAATGTACGGGTAGCACCTAATATTATCCGGCCATTGATCAATGTAAACAGTTCGCAGTTATATGGATGTACACCACACGATGTGTCATTCAGTAATAATACATCGGGCGCCACCAGCTTTACCTGGAATTTCGGGGATAATACCCCGCCGCTGATCACCAATAATAATCAAAGCAGCATTGTTCATCGGTATACTACTGCCGGTGTATTTACGGTGACTATTGCCATTACCAATGGTTGCAGTGATACTACCGTGTTGCGGCAAGTAACTGTATTTGCAAAACCGGCAGCAGTCTTTACCACCAGTGCGGCTGTTTATTGCGCCGGTGACACCATCAGGGTTACCAACAATTCTACCGGTGCCAATAATTACAGTTGGTTTTGGGGAGATGGCACTTCAGACGGCGGTGCAAACCCGGTACATGTGTACCCGGTTGCTGGTAATTACAATATCTTGTTGTATGCCGAAAGAAACATTAACAGCGGAACCGTTTGTTTTGATACCATTTCGAAGGCCATTGCCGTTTTAGCCAAACCGGTGGTAACTTTTCAGTCGAATATCAATGTGATTAATTGCGCACCATTTAAATTGAATGTTTCGGCAACGGGGATAATCAGTGGCCAGGCCCTTACCTGGTATTTTTATGATAGCACAGTTACACCTTCAATAGATAGCTCCGATAAAATTTCTGCTCAGTACACTTTTAACAAACCGGGTAGTTTTTATGTGAAACTGGTTGCTGTAAATGCACAGGGATGCAAAGACAGCACAATCCTTCGCTTTACGGTAAGGGGCAAGCCCGTAGCGTCTTTTACACCCGCCAGCCTGGCGGTATGTACAAGGGATACAACCGTAACTTATCTTAATACTACTACTTACAATGGCATAGATCGCGTCAATTACCTTTGGTTGGTGGACAATGTGGTGATTTCAAATAACGCCGGTTTAACCCACCGGTATAACGTACTTCCAAATGCTGTTTTGCCAAAGGTTTTTACTACCAAACTGGTGGCTTCCAATACTGTGGGATGTAGCGACACGGCGGTTGCAACGCTTCAAATGAACCCGGTGGCAAAAGCTCAATTCAGTATCAGCAATCCTAACGACTGTGTACCCTTTAAACCCGTCATTCTTAACGCATCTGCCTACACCACCAGTTACCGCTGGCTATTGAATGGAATTACCGTAAGCAATGTTGCCAATCCGGATATGGTGATCACAAAACCTTCCACGGTATACACCATCACGCTGATCGCGGATAATATTTATGGATGTAAGCCGGACACTTTATCCGTAACTTTTACCTCCAGGGTAAAACCAGCGGCGGCATTCCGGTTGAGCGATACGTTGGGATGTACCGGTGTATTAAATATAGCCACTACTAACCTAACCACCGGCGCCAGCAGCTATAGTTGGAACTGGGGTGATGGAACAGCTAACAATCCGTTTAGGAGCCCTACCTATTTGTACACCACACCCGGACAATACTTGATTACCCTTGTTGCAGGAGATGGGGTTTGTACAGATACCATCAGCCAACTGGTAAAGGTATCCATAAAACCGGTTGTTGATTTTTCGGCCGATCAGCCGGTTACCTGTGATACAGCAAGGGTAAAGTTTACCAACCTTACCACTAATGGAGCAAATTATACCTGGAGTTTTGGAGATGGCAGCTTTAGTACAGTTAATGAACCAATACATTCGTTTGCGCCGGGTATTGTACCCTACACCGTTAAATTAGTAGCTACCGGAAATTTCGGATGCAAAGATTCGGCGGTAAAAGCCAACCTGGTTTTGGCCAAAATACCACCGGCATCAGGTTTCTTTATTAGCCCTTCACCCGTGATCACCGTGCCTAACTATACTTTCAGCTTTAATAACCTTACGCTCAACAGCGTTAATTATAAATACCTGTGGTCACTGGGTGATGGTACTTCTGCCAGTACCCGCGACATCACCTTTAAAAAATATGCCGATACCGGGAATTATACAATCCGGTTAATTGTACTGGATACCGCAACTAACTGTGCTGATACCACGATAAAAATCGCAAGGATAGATGGGTTTCCGGGATACTTATATGTGCCGAATGCCATTTGCCCGGCATGCATACAATCTAACCTGCGGGAATTTTTGCCTAAGGGAACAGGATTAAAGGAATATCGTTTACAAATCTATACCACCTGGAATGAATTGATCTTTGAAACAAGGGTATTGGATAGTAAAGGCGCTCCCACGCAGGCATGGGACGGAAAGTTCAAGGGAACAATCGTGCAACAGGACGTATATGTGTGGCGTATTGATGCAAAATTTTTAAATGGTTCAGAATGGCTGGGTATGATCTATCCCGGGGACAGCAAATATAAAAAAGCCGGGACAATAACGGTGGTTAAATAGGTGAATGGGTAATGGAAAATAGGCGGTCTTTCACTATTGATTATTCACCGTGAAACAATACTAAAAATAATAGAATGAAAAAATATTTACTTATTTGGATTGGGTTGTTGGGATTAAAATCATTCGCCCAGGATCCTTTTTTTTCACAGGCGTTTAATGCACCGCTTACACTTAACCCGGCTTCCGCGGGCAACGGCGAAATGGACCTGCGCTTTACGGCTACTTATAAACGCCATTTTATAAATGTGCCTTCAACTATGCAATATGCCGCTGTTGGGGTAGACAGGTATATTAAGAATTTACATGGCGGGGTTGGTTTGTTATTAACGGGTTCCAGAGAAGGGTATCTTGCAAAAAACAGCCTGCATGCCATGTATTCCTATGCGCTTTGCTTACCATCATCTAGGCTGCACCTTGGTTTGCAGGCGGGCGTCGCCAATCGAAGTGTTAATTATAACAAGCTGTATTTTTCTGACCAGATAGATAACACAGGTATCATCCCCGGTTCAGTTTCGGGTGTAGACCTGGCTTTGAATAACAATAAATATTTTGCGGATTTTGCCGCCGGTTTTATTTATTACTATCGCGAAAACTGGATGTTTGGCGGAGGGGCGCAACATATCAACCAACCGGATGAATCGCTTACTTCTAATATCTACAGCAAATTGCCGCGCCGGTGGTTTGGTTACGCCCGGTATAAAATGGACCTGGATGAAGCAGGGGATTCTTATTTTTTGCCTGGCATTATTTTTTATAAGCAGGGGCAAAATACCTCTTCGGGTTTTGGCTGTGAGTATAAAAATGCGCGGATGGCCATTGGCGCATGGTACAGGAATAATATGAACTTTAATAGCAGTGACGCTTTTGTCGTTACACTCAGCCTTGATCTTTTTGACAGGCGATACAATGAAACAGACCGTTTAAGGGTGGGGATGGCTTATGATGCTACTACCGGTAAGCTGGGTTTTTCAAGGAGTGCGGGCAGCGGGGAAGGTGCTTTTATTTGGGAAAAACTAACATCCAATGGAATTACATCAGATGAACGCTGCGATACGGATTACCGGATGAAAGGGACACCTTGCCCGCAGCGGTTCTAGGTGGTCAACTTCTTAAAAAATTATTTGACCCTCATCTGGGCAAAGTAAGGATGATCCGGATTTACAATCAGTTCCTGCCGCTGCGGGTGAATAAGTACATCCAGGTCTTCTAATGGGATAGATCCTAATAAGGGCTCATTGTCGCCAGGTAATACCAACGCATTGCAGACCGTACGCCTGTTTTTAAATTTTAGTACTACTGGCCCTACTATGTCAAACTCTTCTATATTGCCGTTGGCCCTCTGGGCCTTACACTTTTCTATAAAGGAGAGGCTCAATTGCTCCTGGATGGTTTCATTGATACAAAAACTGTAAGCACCTGAATCTACAAGCATTGACAGCCGCATTCCTTTCACTTCGTCTTCAGCAATAATTTTTCGTTTTGCCAACGCAAGATCATCACTATTAATTAATTCAATTTCTGCATATACTGTACCCATATCATTAAACATTTACTATAAAAGTACAAAAAAGACGATTGCGAAATAGCGCTTTGCCGCTAATGCTAAAAAATACTGGCCGCACAAAAAATGAAATTTGAAATACGCTTACTCGATGATCTTTTCCTCCCGGGTTAATTGCCCCGCTTCATTGATGCCCTCAATAGTTACCCGTATTTTTTTACAGTTATCACTGTTAAAAAAAGGTAGGGTTACCCGCCTGGTATTTTTATCAAAATACAAACTGGGATTCCAGTAGAGGGTTGTCCGGTAATCTTTGAGGCCCGGTTCAGGATTTTTTTCGTAGTCCGGTGAATAAAACTCTTTAATAACCGAATAGCCATTGATTAATGTAAACGGCAATCCTTTTACCTGCGAATTGTCACTTCCTCCCTTCTTGGTATAAATGGCGATGGCCCCTCCCGCACCTCCACCGCCCGCTCCAAAAAACGGGGGCCTGAATACCTTGATCATGGCTACATCATTCATGCTGATGGATTGCAGGTTTCCCACATCTGTAGTCATTTCATTTAGAAAAAAACTTGTGGCGCTTCCCCGCCAGGTAGCGCTTCCTTCACCGGTTGTAGAAATCTGCAATCCTGCTACCTTACCCTGTAAATAAGCCAGGATACTTATAGCTGATTTTGCAAAAGGGTCATCCTCCGTGGTAAAAGTATAGCCATCACCGCCACTAAAAAAGCCGGATGTATATTCCTCGTCTAATTTTTCTTTCAATGATTTCTGTTTGGTCCTGACGAGTACCGTTTCCAGTGTTCTTACTTTATTACTTTCAAGTTGGTTCCGCTGCAAAACCGCCATGGTAGTACTTTTTTGTATAACTGCACTGTCTGTTTTTTCCGGTGCATACAATGCAGAAAGCATCGCCATTGATTGCAGTGGGGTTCTGATAAAATTATTCCGAAAAGAGAAACTGGCCGATGTGGTAAGGGTTTTATCCTTATCGTTGTTCAGTTGATAATACAATTTGGCAGTATCAAAAAAATATAAACCATCCTGTACAAATTCTCCCTGGCCATTTACAGGCATCACGAAAATATTGCTTCCGCCATTTTTAGTTTTTATTATGCTTGTCAGTTGTTTGTTGTACAATAATGCTTTGGTTAATCCTACTATTTTGCCACTGATAGAAAGGTAATTTTCAGGCAGATTTTTTATAACCGGCCAGTTGCCCGCCAATACATCCTCCCATTTAAACCGTCGCCAGCCATGGGTCATCATTACCAGGTCGAGATGTTGCTTAACTGAATCATTATTAACTGAAAAATAATAAGCGGGATTATATACGTATCCTTTTAAATCGCTGCTCAATAAAAGCTCCGAATAGATACTTTCTTCGTTTTTTGTAACCGGGTTAAGGCCTGCATCCGTAACTGAAATTGATAAGTTAGACAATAAAACATCGCCTACATCAATTTGCAAAGTATTGCGGCCCCGCTTATTCAGGTTCTTATCTGCTGAATGGAGGTCGGTAATAAAAAAATAATTATCGTGATTGATAAAAACGATGCGCTCTGCAACCGGCAGGCCTGCGGCATTAAAAACAGTTAACTGAAGCACTCCATTGGGCAGGCTGTCTGTTTCGATGGGTGCGGTAATGCTTGTTTTCCTGGTCATGTTGATCCTTGCACTGTATACCAGCCGCTGTTGCATTTGCGCTACTACATGGTAACTGGTATAAACCGCGTCTACACTATCGGGCCTCCTGAGCGTATAATTCAGTTGATTGTCGGAGAGATGGGTACTTAGCACCATCCCCTGTTTTTTAGCGGGTGGTAATACCGTTTCATACTGCAAGCCTTTTTTATCTTTCCAAACAGCCGTATATTTTTCTCCCGCTGCCGGTTGTATCATACAATAGCCCATGCCGTCATGCATGGACGAAAAGGAGGTTATTTTTTTACCCCTACCATCCACGATATCTCCTTTAATAACAATGGGCTCTCCCCGGTTATCCATAGCTTTAAATGCTACCCTTGAAGAAATATAATTTACAAGATCGCCTCCTTCGGGGAAAAATTGCACGCCGTAAGTTAAAAGAGGTAATATCTTTTTAGAAACGGTTTTAGACGGAATTATTTGTATGGCCTTTAGGTATAACAGGGATGAATCGAAATTCAACATCCAGGAAGTGTAAGCCCTTATAAATAACCGGGAAGCGGCCATTGAATCGGGCAGGTCAAAATTAGATGACGCACCGGATTGGAGTATGGGCATTATCTTTCTTTGCAATGTGTTGCCCTTATCGTCTAATAATTCCGCATACATTGTTTTACTGATTGCACCCGGAAGATTATCGGCAGCCAGGTATGCTTTAAACCAGATCGTTTCACCCGCATTATAATAAGCTTTGTCAAAATGCACATGAATTTTTTCCTGCGGGTATTTTGTATCTAAAATATTTACCAGCGAGTCAATACGCTGGGCCTGGATGGAATTGAAGGTAACAGTAAATAATAGCAGGGATACAATAATCAGGTAAAGCTTGTTTTTTGTCATACCAATAAATGCTGTTTTTTAAACGACAAATTAAGTGATTGAGCGCAAATAATTCGCTAACAGATGCTAAAAAGGTGATAAAAAAGCGGGTTCCGTTTAATATCCCAAAATATGAAACCGAAGATTTTAAATAGTAGTCAAAAAACATTTACCTTTTACCCATAACATCCTTATTTCCGGGGTGGTTGCAGGTCATCTACTCCTATGCTGTTAATTTCTTCCTCAAAAGAGTCAGGTTTTTTATCCAGCACAGCTTTAATAAACAGGTAACCACCAAAGGCGCTTACGAGTGCCAATAACATAATAGCAATTAAATTTTCCTGTCCACATAATATAATTCCCAGTATTACACCAATCATTTCAGCAACTATCCAGGCCAGTACGGTATAGCCTTTCCATGTACCGGCTTTCAGCCCCTTTTGGGTGGCTAATTTTCCATTCATTTTACAAAGAAAAATAAGGGCGATAATTTCTAACATGTATATTTTATTTAAGTTATTATAAAGGTCAGCGATTATATCCGATTATTTTTTCATCCTAAACTGGCCCTTCAACATTTCTACTATGAGCAAGGTTATGGTTTTTATTCAGGTCGCGATCTAACTGGTATAAATATAAAAACAACCCTGTCTTTTTGTATATAGTAATTTTCGCCAATAAAAAACCGAAGGCGTTTTGCTTCGGTTGCTGCAATGTTCATTAACCAGTTATTGTACTAAATCAATGTCAAAATTTACGAGTTGTACAAACTCACTCAATCTATCATCTATATCTTTTTTAGTTATTTCTTTCAGCCTGTTTGGGCCAAATTTTTCCACACAAAAACTGGCAAGGGCGCTGCCCACAATAATGGCGGTTTTCATATTTTCAAAACTGATATCCCCCGTTTTGGCAAGATAGCCGATAAAGCCCCCTGCAAAAGTATCTCCTGCCCCGGTTGGATCAAATACTTCTTCTAACGGTAATGCGGGTGCGAAAAAAACATGCTTTTCATTAAATAACAACGCACCGTGCTCTCCTTTTTTAATTACTAAAAATTTCGGTCCCATCTCCAGTATCACTTTGGCCGCCTTTACTAATGAGAACTCCCCGCTTAACTGCCTTGCTTCGGCATCATTGATCATCAGTACATCAATCTTTTTCAATACTGCTTTTAAATCATCCAACGCGATGTCCATCCAAAAATTCATGGTGTCCATCGCAATTAGTTTTGGCCGTGTCTTCAATTGATTGATCACACTCAATTGTATATTGGGCGATAAGTTTCCCAGCATCAAAAACTCCGCTCCCTGGTAGCTTTCCGGTACTACCGGGTTAAAATCTGCCAGTACATTGAGATCAGTAACCAGGGTATCCCGGTTATTCATATCCAGGTGATACTTGCCACTCCAGAAAAAAGATTTTTTATCCGGCACTACTTCAACGCCCTCTAATTGAACGCCCCTTTTTTTAAGTTCATCTAATTCTTCGGGTGGAAAATCATAACCGATAATAGAAATTTGCTGAACCGGGGTAACAAAATTGCAGGCTGCATAGGCCACATATATTCCGGAACCACCTACAATCTGATCCACTTTGCCAAATGGCGTTTCTATCGCATCAAATGCCATAGTACCAACTGAGATTAAAGACATGATATTTTGTTTAATTTTACCAACCTGAAGGCGGGATTGAATATTTAAAATTGTTGCAAAAGTAGTGGTTTAGTAGTGTTTTAACTAAGTAGCTCAGTTTTTTTGTGGAATCAGTTAAGAATTGTAACTAACCAAAAGAGGATTTAATTGGGCGGAGCTATAAGATACCCAAGTATTAAGCAGGAAAAATTTGAGGATTTACAAAGAAGAATAAGACCTTAGCTGATTGCAACCGGCTTTAAAAGTTAATTAATTATTATATAAACAGGCAGTATTTTCACCGGATACACCTGGCTCAGTGAATAGCATCTGCCAATGAAGCAGGCAGTTTGAAAAGAATTATTGTTGGGCCTGTACACAAAATAAAAAATTATGCTGGTTCAAATACATCCCGAAAATCCGCAGCCACGTTTGATCAAACAGGTAGTGGAATGCCTGAAAGACGGTGGGGTAATTGTTTATCCTACCGATACGATTTACGGATTGGGTTGCGATATTAAACAACAGAAAGCAATTGAAAAAATCTGTAGGATAAAAAACATAGACCCGCAAAAGGCGCAGTTGTCTTTTATCTGCCTCGACCTCAGCCATCTAAGCGACTACACCAAAAGTATTGATACGCCATTGTACAGGATGTTAAACAATTATTTACCCGGGCCTTACACATTTATATTGCCCGCCAGTAAAATGGTACCTAAAATTTTGCAGAGCAAGAAAAAAACGATTGGCCTTCGTATTCCCGATAATACTATTTGTCACCATATCCTGGATACATTGGGTAATCCTATTTTAAGTACCTCATTGCCCGGCGAAATGGTGGAAGATAACACCGACCCGGAGATCATTTATGAAAAATTTGAAAACCTGGTAGACTTTGTAATTGACGGGGGCATTGGAGGAATGGTGCCTTCCACCATCGTTGATTGTACGAGTGACGAATGGGCAATTGTAAGGCAGGGGCAGGGCGAATGGGCTGCTTAGGGGTTTGGGGTAGGTAAGGTATATAAAGGGTATAAGGTAGATATAGCAGGCTCTCTTTACTACAATCTTTACTTTCCAGTGGCTCTTTTGTTTACTACAATAATCGTTATTTAAGAAAATCACTTACCTGGCGCTGGATAAATTTTTTTACTGATTTCCATGTCTGTCCTTTCAGGCTGATAGGGTCTTCGCTTTCTTCGGCATCTATAAAATAAGTTAGTGCAAAAGGAACCGAAACCAATAACTGCTGGCTGGGATATTTTTTGGTATAACAGCGAATAAAGTCATCAACAGAATAATGGTGCAGTAATTCTGCAATTTCCCAGAAATCTTTTTTTACCCCCCTTTTCATGATGGCAGC
Organism: Ferruginibacter sp.; assembly: GCA_014379625.1. Classification (GTDB taxonomy): domain Bacteria; phylum Bacteroidota; class Bacteroidia; order Chitinophagales; family Chitinophagaceae; genus Ferruginibacter. Next base: position 65,219 of record JACMLJ010000035.1, read on the forward strand.
TATTTTCATCGCCATAATATCTGGTATGCTTAATAGCCGAATGCCATCCTCTGTTACATATTTCTCTATTAGGGGATGATGATGGTGTTTTATAAAATCAACTTTGATGCCATCTATAAATCCAAACAAACCAATAGGATTATGGGTACTTCTGTAAACAAACCCGGGAAACTTCTCTTCCAATGGCTTAATCAAAGATTCATTGTCAAATTCTTTTGTTGAGAAAAGGTCGAGATTTTCAGACAACCTGTGGCCAAAATATAAAGTAAGAGCAGTGCCACCAACAAGGTAAAAATCATTTAATGCCTGAATTTTCATCAGGCCTTTTAATACATCCAATGCGAGGGGTTCAATTGTGCTATATTGTAGCATTTGTAATCTGTTAATTGATTATTAAACAAAGCGCCTGCAAGGCAGATGGTTGAAAGGGCAAGCCACCTTGCATTTATTAAAGTGTTACAGATTATTTCATCCCCATAATACCGGCGGCACTGCCGAATATCATCCACATCACCCCGTTCAAACACCCGCTCAATTACAAAACTGGCTTTTTTATCATAATCGAGCGCATCAAAATTCACATCCCAGAAGATGCGTTTATTGAACACTGGTTTTTTTATTGAATCTGCCATAACCATAAAATTACCAATTATATACCAGTTTTCGCGGGCCGGAAACGATTAAAAGGAATGCTGAATTGGGCCGAATATAAAAAATGCCCGGATAAAGTTTTTGCTTAGAGCGCATCATTAGAATATTTATGATAGGGAGTGCTCATTTTACCGGGGACAACAACAAGTTATTTAAACCTTCAAAATAAAAAATTGTCGGACAGAAAATTTTTTAATCAATGGTATCCGCCAGAAGGCTGCTTATTTTATAAACAGTACTACCTTCCTTTTAAATTCTTATTACGCGAAATAGAACACGTAATTAATCAGCATTCAAAAAAACAAAATCATGCCGGTAAAAATGAAAACAGGCTACCTTAATATCTGTGGGTTATTGCTTTTAATTGGCCTGAATGGCCACGCACAACACAGTTTTAATAAAGTAGATAATTGGCTGGCCGATAATGTAGCGCAGATGGGAGGTCGCGCCATTTTAATGATTTATAAAGATGGTAAAATAATCCATACAAAAGCTCTTAATGATATGAGCCGCCGCCAAAAAGCGGTGGGGAAATTTGTCGCGAGGCGGCAAGGTAAGGATCCCAATACTGAACCTTTTACGAGTGTATCGCGGCAACCTGTTGCTAGTTGCAGTAAGTGGCTAAGTGCCGCATTGGTAATGAGTTTTGTGGATGAAGGAAGGTTAAAAGTCACCGATACAGTGGGTCAGTGGCTGCCGGTACTTTCCCAACATGGAAAAGGCAATATTACCATCAGCCAATGCCTTTCTCATTTAACGGCTATAAAAGCCGCGCCGTTAAAAGAAAGCCTTGCTGAAATGAAATCGATCAGCAGTATGGATGATGCCATTGAAAAAATTGCTGTCCTGCCAATGGAAGGTGAGCCGGGAAAAGTATTTCATTACAGCAATACAGGGTTACAGATTGCCGGGGCAGTGATTGAAAAGATCGGTGGTAAAAGTTTTGAACAACTGTTCGCGGAGCGGATAGCGCAACCGTTGGGCATGAAGCATACCGATTTTGGTAAAGGCCCGGTAGCGCTGCCTGCCGGTGGTGCAAGCAGTACACCGGAAGACTACCTTAATTTTTTGGTGATGATACTGAATGGCGGAACCTTTAATGGTAAAAGAATATTAAGTGAAAACAGTATCGCAGCAATGCAGATCAATCGTGTTACCCCAGATATAAAAATCACCGGATCACCTGCCGAAGCCGGTAATTTTGGTTATGGTTACGGCGAATGGGTGATGGAAAATTCCACGGCAACTAACCGGACTAAGTCGGTTACCAGCCCCGGGTTATTTGGCAGTTTCCCATGGGTGGACAATGAAAAAAAATACGCCGGCTTTTTGATGACTTTTTACCTGAAGCCCGACGGCAGAAATGAACGGTATAAAGAATTGAAGCAATTGGTGGATGAGGCGGTGAGGTAAAATGTAGGGACTGATAACTAAGCTGGTTAAATGATTTTATTGTGATTAGGTTCAAAAGAGTTTAAAAGTATTACCAATTGAAACCGGATGAATAAAAAAATGGGGTAAAATCATCGGTTCTGGCCTTTATTGAAAAAATTTCCATGCGGATGGGAATGGGTTACTGTTGAATACTTTTCCTGGAACCAAAAAAAATTATAGTATCGGAATATCATCTGCAAACTATAAATAGAATACGGTGAAAAAATTTGCAGGCCGCAAAAACAATTATTAACAACGCTCCGGGCGCAAAGTGATTCCAAAAAAAGGCGCCGGCAAAAGCCGGCACCTTTTTACTTAATATACCATGTTAACCTTAGAGACTTTTTTACTTCTATACCCCTTAATTCCTATCCCTGTCATTGTGTTTTTTGCGATAGATCTTCCGGCTGGCCTGGCGCTGATCCTGGCGTATTTCTTTCTTTTCAACGCCGGTTACCACTCCGTCTGATTTTGCTATTCTTACATCCTGCCTAATCTCTTTCTGATCATGTACCAGGTTTTTTGTTTCGGCTTTTGTAAGCTCCCCGCTTTTTACGCCCTGCTTAATACGGGTGTGCTGATGTTTTGCTGTTTTTCTTACCTGGGCTTCTGCGTTGCTAAAGCCAAGTGCGCAAATGATTGCGGTGGCGAATAAAAATTTTGTGTTCATAATTTTGGTTTTGGGTTGAATGTTTAAAATAATTATTAAGGTGCGTGATGTGATTAAAATCTTTTTTGCCTGTCATGTTTCTGGCGGCATATATTTTTGCTGAGCCTCCTGTTGTCTCTCTTCAGGTCAGCCCTTTCCCGTGGACCGATTTTACCGTCGTTGGTCTTGTAACGGATTGCTTCCCTGCGTAATTGCGCTTTTTGTGCATGTAATCTTGCTGTTTCACCGGCAGTTAATTGTCCGCTCATAACACCCTGGTGTATACGCTGATTTTCGTCCTGCAGACTGCGGTTATTTTGTGCAGATGCATTGATAGCTGATACGCTTAGCAAGGCAGTGGCAACTATAATAAATTTCGCTTTCATAATTATAATTTTAAATGCTTTTGTAAAATAAAAAATTGAAATAACCGGTTACCCATCTACAGACCCAGTACGGTGAAGAAGGTTTAACGGGTAATACAAATGATTACTAAACTTTATTAGTGAAAGTTAGATGTTGATATTTATTAAATCAATATACTTTGGCAGGATGGAATACTTATGTAAAAAATCTTTAGGTGGGGATTTGAAATCTGCCCAGTTTAATTGGCAACGACTGTTTAAAAACTCAGTTCATACAAATGAAAAAATAAATGCAGGTGTTGAAATAACAGCTAATTATTTAAATCAATGTTAACTGGGTGGGATAAATATTAAAACTTTTGCGGTGATATTTGCAAAGACCGAAGTTTTTGATCGCCTCCCTGTGTACCCAGGTGCCGTAGGCTTTGTTTTTATCCCATCCATAACAGGGAAATTCTTTATGCAGGGATTGCATGTATTCGTCACGGTAAGTTTTGGCTAATATACTTGCGGCGGCTATCGATGCATACTTTCCATCTCCCTGGATAATGCATTGATGCGAAATATTTGAATAGGTTTTAAAACGATTGCCATCTACTAATAATAAACCAGGCTTCACTAATAATTTATCAAGTGCCAGGTGCATGGCTTTATACGATGCCTGTAAAATATTGATCAAATCTATTTCCTCATTATCAACCGCTGATACTGCAAAAGCAATACTTTCTTTTTCAATGATGGGCCGCAGCAAATCCCGTTGCTGTTGCTGTAGCTGCTTACTGTCATTTAACAAAGGGTGATGAAAATCATTGGGTAAGATTACGGCTGCGGCAAATACCGGTCCTGCATAACAACCCCGTCCGGCTTCATCAAGACCGGCCTCCGTTAATATATTCTGAAAGCAAGGTAAAAGCATGTGTTTAACAAATATCCGTTAAATGAATAAAAACGCAACTGATTGTGGAAAAACAAATATCGCTGAACTAACTTTGCGACCGCTATGAATGAGATACTGAAAAATCAAGAACCTTTTCGCCCTTCTTCACGGGCCGTTGCTACCTGGCTACTAATTGGCGTGGGAATGATAATTATCCAGGTATTGATCGGCGGCATCACCCGCTTAACGGAATCGGGGCTTTCTATAACGGAGTGGAAACCAATCACGGGTACCCTTCCCCCGATGAATGATATCGCCTGGCAGGCTGAATTTGACAGATACAAAGTAACCGATCAGTTTAAATATGTACACCAGCATTTTAGCTTATCCGAATTTAAATCTATTTTTTTCTGGGAATGGTTTCACCGTGTTTGGGCAAGATTAATGGGCCTGGTTTTTTTAGTTGGATTTATTTATTTTCTTTTAAAAAAGAAATTTAAAAAGGAAATGATCATCCCCATGATCGTGCTTTTTATATTGGGGGCACTGCAGGGCGCCATCGGCTGGCTGATGGTAAAGAGCGGGTTAGTGCCTCAAAAATATTTTGTAGGTCATGTAGAGTTGGCCACGCATTTTATCGCCGCCCTGGGCCTATTGAGTTATACACTATGGTTCGCACTGCGGTTCTTAATTTCGCCTGAACAAAAATGGGTAAATGCGCCCTTACATAAATTATTACTATTCATATTAATCCTGCTGGTGATTCAGTTAATATACGGAGCATTTATGGCGGGGCTCAGGGCTGCGGTAGTGGCGCCAACCTGGCCGGATATTAATGGTAAAATGATACCTTCGGGTATGAATGACCTGGTACCCCTGGCAAAAAATTTTGCCTACAATCCAATTACCATTCATTTTGTACACCGGGGCCTGGCCTGGTTACTATTTGCTATGGTATTTTTTTGGTGGCGGAAAGCAAGTGCCATTAAAGGAAGCAGGTTATTGGCCCGTTTGCGTTTTTCGCTGCTGATGCTGCTAAGCTTACAAATAATACTCGGCATTTTTACACTATTGAATGCCACTTATCCCGGTCGGCTGGTATGGCTGGGGGTTTCGCACCAGTTTGTGGCCATGCTTTTGGTAATGGTGGTGGTTTGTTTGTTGTTTGTGGTCAAAAGAAAAAGCCACCCATTCACCGAAGCGAACGCTAAGATTGTTACCCTATAAAAAATAAAAGTTAATTAAGATAAAAGTTGAAACTGCCCCCGAATTCGACTGTCAATTTTGAGAAGGAAAATTACCGGCCCTGATATTATTTTTTGTAACTGTTGAACCGGAAAAATAACGTCATCATACAAAACATACATTTATCAAATAAACATACATTCGCCCGCCTGGTACAGGGGATTATAAATAACTCCGTTATAAATATTAAAAAGCTGTTTTTATCGTTGTACATTTATTAAAACGATCTTAATGCGGCCGCTGCTAAAAAACATTTTTTATTCATTTCCTGTTCAGTTGTTAATATTACATTTTCGTAAGTACCAGATACTATTGATTTTGTGGGCCGTATTGGTCAGTGCCGTCAATAGTGGTTTTATGAAAAGTTTTGGCGCCGATTCATTATTTTTCGTTCCCGAATACATGGGGCAGGTAGACGCTTTGAGCGCATCATTGGTTGGTATTGCTATGGGGGTATTCTTTATGAGCTGGAATATTACCACATTTATTTTGCATACCAAACGCTTTAAATTTTTAGCTACCACTTCCAAGCCATTTTTAAAATATTGCATGAATAATTCAATATTGCCCCTGTTATTTCTTCTTTTCTACCTTGTTAAGGCTATACAATACAACCGTAACAAAGAATTACTGAACATCCCGGAGCAGGGTATTTTAATTATTGGATTTTTGGGAGGATTGATTTTATTGATCGCCTTTTCTTTCGCTTTCTTTTTTGGCGCCGACAGGACTATTCTTCGTACAATCGCCCCGGTTATTGCCAATCCCGATCATTTTAAAAAAGCATATAATCCGTCCCTGCATTCCCAGCCCGATGGTTTTGGCATGAAGGTGAGTTATTTTGTTACCGGGCGGTTTAAATTTAAAAAGGCCCGCCCTGTTACCCATTACAGCGAGCAATTTCTGGATACTATTTTTAAGCGTCATCATTTTGCTGCCATGGTTGGCATCCTTTTATCATTTATCTTTTTAATTACGGGCGGTTTTTTTTTGGACATTAAATTTTTCCAGACGCCTGCCGCAGCCAGTATCCTTATTTTTTTTGCGATCATGGTGGCAGTAATTGGAGCGCTCACCTATTTCCTACAAAGCTGGAGTGTGCTTTTTTTGATTGGGTTAGTGATGATATTGAATATATTGTATCAAAATGAAATTATTGATCCGCGTAATAAAGCTTATGGACTTAATTACAACAATAAAAAAGAACGCCCCGGGTATAACAAACAATCATTACAGCAATTGTGCACGCCAGCTTTGATAACAAGGGACAAAGCCAATATGATCACCATATTAGATAACTGGAAATGCCGACAGCCTGCCGAAAAACCGGTCATCGTTTTTATTAATGTGAGTGGCGGTGGATTAAGAAGCGCCACATTTACCATGAATACATTACAACAACTTGACAGCATTACCAATGGCAGGCTGATGCGGCAAACGTTTTTAATCAGCGGCTCAAGCGGCGGGATGTTATCCGCCACTTATTTCAGGGAATTATATGCTGAAAAAAATAAATCACCCTCCATCCGTATGCATGACGCAGCATACATAAACCATATTACCCAGGACCTGCTGAACCCCATATTTTCATCCATGATCAGCAGGGATATTTTTGCCCCTGCCCAAAAATTTGCTATTGGGCCTTACCAATATGTAAAAGACAGGGGCTATGCTTTTGAAGAAAAACTGAATGAAAACTCAGGAGGCATTTTAAACAGGCAATTGAAAGACTATGGAGTTGATGAAAAAGCCGCTAATATTCCCATGATCATTTTTAATTCAGTAATTACCCGTGACGGACGTAAAATGATGATCGGCACTCAACCCCTCAGTTTTATGATGAAGCCGAAGTCATTTTCCGGTGACAAGAATTATACCCCCGATGCGGTAGATTTTTCGGCTTTGTTTGCCCGGCAAAATCCTGGCAATATCCGGTTGCTTACTGCCCTTCGCATGAATGCCACTTTTCCGTATATTTTACCCAATGTATGGCTTCCTAGCAACCCCGTTATTGATGTAATGGATGCAGGTATCAGGGATAATTTTGGACAGGAAACTACCCTGCGGTTTATAGATAATTTCAGGGAATGGATTACCAGCAACACGGGTGGTGTGGTTATTTTGCAGATAAGGGACAGGGAAAATGATTATTGGCAGCATCCTTTGGAAACCGGGTCAATTACCGATATAGTAATAAAACCAGCTACCATGCTGCAGCACAACTGGCACAATTTCCAGGATTATACCCAATCCGACCAGTACAGTTATTTAAGTGATTCAGCAAAATATAACCTGCATCGCCTTACATTCATCTATGTACCCAAAAAAGAAGAACGGGGTGCAACACTGAACTTTCATTTGACGGCGGCGGAAAAAAAGGATGTGATCGCTTCATTTAATACAAAATATAACCAACAGGTATTGCGTGACCTGTTGATATTAACCGGCAATTAAACAGGAGAAATTGTTTAATAAATTTTATCCTGCATATCAGAAAATGCCTGCAGCGCTAATTTATCAAATACCATCTCTTTATTTTCTATTGCTTCTCTTAATATATCGTAGATAGTTATAACCCCTTTAAATACATTCTGATCGAAGGCGAGCAGGTAGCGCGTTTTATGCGTACTGAACAGTTGCATACACATTTCCGCAGTATCCTGCATGGTCACCATTGGCAATGAAGTGTTCATTACATCTTTTACAGTGCAGGTAGAACTGTGCAATCCTTTTAATACCACTTTTCTGCTATAATCCCTTTCCGAAAAAATACCATGAAAATCGTTATTGTGCTTAACTACCAGGTAACTAAGGTTTACCGAATTCATCAATTGCAATGCCTCAATTACTTTGGCATCAGGATCAATAAAATTAAATACCGGCGGTTTATTTTGTAAAATGTTTGCAACCGTACGCATATATCGTTAGCTTTTAAATGAATAAATTATCTACCGTAAGTTAGTGTTTTTTATATTAGATTATTACTATTTGGGTTGTATCAATTTAAACGCATCCGGAATGATCTCAACGGTAAATTTTTTTGAAGTTTTGGCAGGATCCCCATCAATATGCAATGGCGCCGCATCAGGGTTATGTATGATCAGCCTGCTGGTTTGAAAGTAAAGCACATCCTTTTTATGAAAAGTTCTTTCATCATAATCTTTTATTTTCCCGGCCCGCATTTGTTTCACCACCGCCCATAAAAACCTGAGCTTACTCATTTTCTTTACAACAATGATATCCAGTAACCCATCATTGAGGCTGGCACGGGGAGCAATGGTAAACTGGTTCCCAAACTGGTTGCTATTAGCAATACTGATAAAATAGGCCGGGGTGGTAAAAGATGTACCATTATTGATTATTTCAAATGACCATGGCCGCACGTTTATAAAATTGATAAAAGTCTGCTTCATATAAGTTAGCAGTCCTCTTTTTGGCTGCCGCGCAAAATCATGCGCCACCTGCGCGTCAAAACCTAATCCGCACAACATACAACTAAAGGTATCGTTAATAAAAAAAGAATCAATGTAAGCTGCCTTCCCGGTAAAAATAATATCTAAGGCTTTATTAATGTCCTGGGGGATTTTCGCAGACAACGCAAGTCCGTTTCCAGAGCCCATGGGAATGATACCGATATTGACATCTTCATCTAACAGTGTACCCGCCACCTGGCTAACCGTACCGTCACCGCCGCAAATAATAATATCCGTAATGTGTTCCTCCCTTATTTTTTCTTTTAAAAAAAAATAATTGCCCGATGCATTTGTGGGCAAAATTTCGAAAGGTATATTTTGAAACGCAGTTTTTTCTTCAATTTTTTTTATTAAATCCTCCTTCCCCTTTGTGCCTGAAATGGGGTTAACGAAATAGATTATTTTGCGGGTCATTTTCTATAATTGCGCGTAAAGGTAGATGAATTCACTCCCTTTTTTACAAGCGCTTCGTTACCGGATAAGTTGTTTACATAAAAACTACCACCTTACCAGCACACTTCCCCAGGTATAGCCGCTGCCAAAGGCGGCCAGGCAAACCAGGTCGCCTTCTTTAATTTTACCCTGCTCCCATGCTTCACACAAGGCAATGGGTATCGATGCCGCAGTAGTGTTCCCGTATTTTTGAATATTATTGTATACCTGGTGATCCTGCAATCCAAGTTTTTGCTGCACAAACTGGCTGATGCGCAAATTAGCCTGGTGGGGAATCAGCATATTAAGATCAGCGGTAGTAAGTCCGTTTTGGGATAAGGCTTCCACCACTACTTCCGGGAATTTAACAATGGCCTTCTTAAAAACAGCAGGACCGTCCATAAAAGGAAAGTTTTGTCCTTTATCGATCATTTCCTTACTCATAAACATATCCGCTATTTCGGCATCATTAAAATCGGCTACTTTATCATTTACCCAATGGTTAGCATGTGTACCCGGATTATACATTGCCAGCATTTCTGCGTTTTCGCCATCGCTGTGCAGATGTGTGCTTAAAATTCCCTGCCCGTCCTTTTGAGCCGGTTGAAGCACAACGGCGCCGGCGCCATCACCGAATATTACAGAAATATTTCTTCCCCTGGTAGAAAAATCCAATCCAAAGGAATGTTTTTCACTGCCAATTACCAGGATATTTTTATACATGCCGGTTTTTATAAACTGGTCGGCTACCGATAAGGCATACACGAAGCCGCTGCATTGGTTACGGATATCCAGCGCACCTATTTCATTCATCTGCATAGCTCTTTGTACCAGTACCCCGCAACCAGGAAAATAATAATCAGGACTAAGCGTGGCGAAAATGATGAAATCGATTTCGGCTGCGGTAGTGCCAGCCCTTTTAATAGCAATTTTAGCGGCTTCCACACCCATGGTGGTGGTGGTTTCTTCAGTGCGGTGTGCATATCTCCTTTCTTTGATGCCGGTGCGCTCCTGTATCCATTCATCGTTGGTATCCATGTACTGTTTCATATCTTCATTGGTAAAGATATTTTCGGGCACATACATTCCTATACCGGCAATTTTGCTCTTTAGCATGCAGCAATCATTTGATGAAGGGGCAAATTACAAAATTGTAAAGGAATTGCAACTGTTTCATTTGCAACGAACAGGGATAGATCGTGAATTATCGAATATACCTATCTTCTGTCAATAAATTTTTTGGATTAGGTGGATGATTCGTATATGCTTTTCTACATTGGGTATTTCTTTTAGAATGCTAACTTTCGCCTCCCCAGCCGGCGGGGCTGCGTAACTGCAACGCAGCTGCTTTTGCAGTTACTGGTTTAAAATCGACCATGCCGCATTTACCAATCATACTAGCACTGCTTTTGCGAATTATCTACTTAATCCTATAAATTTTATTACACCAGACAAAAATCTACCAAACAAACCTCCGGCGTATCGCGATATGTAGCATTAGAAAGGGTTTAAAAAACATTTAGGTATAAAACGGGCTTATCATGCAATAAACTATTACCCCGGTTATGGCTACATAAAACCAAACCGGCCAGGTAATTCTTGCCAGTTTTTTATGTTGCTCATATTCACCAATTAAGGACCTGTAAGCAGTAAAGAGGATAAAAGGAAGTATAATGGCGGCCAAAGGGATGTGCGTAATGAGGATGATATAATAAAAAGTACGAAGGCCCCCGGCCTGTAATTTTTCCGCTTCGCTTACTAGGCCATCATGATCGATATCACCATACCTTGTGTCGCCTGCAAGCAGGTGGTGCCCGATATAGGAGACCAAAAACAAAACCGATAATACAATAGCGGTTAACATGATCGATTTATGCAGTTGGTATTTTTGCTGTTTAACTGCAATCAAGCCTGCGATCAATAAAAACGCCACCACAGAATTAAGGACAGCATTCACCTTTGCAAATAAATGCGGATCAAAACCCGGGTCAATTTCCAATTTGTATTTTGATAAAAAGGCGACAGCGGCAAACACCACAATGGATACCATCCATATCAGCATTTTAGCTTTGGGGTCATTTTTAACAAGTGTGGGTTGTAACATTAATTTTTTTTCTATTGTGGTAATGATTATTCTAAAGGGCGTTAGCTCCGTTGAAACAATTCCTTTAAGAACTCTTTAAAACTTCGTTTCTTATTTTTTTCTAACATTAGCAATGGGATATCGTTTACCAGCCTGGCTTGCTTTAGGGTATCAAATCCATTGTACCATCCCCGTACCACCCTTTCCCTGTCCAATAAAAAGAAATTTTCAGTATGTATAAAAGCAGTGTCTACATTAGTATCTGCAATACTGGCTTTTAATTCATTTAACGCAAAATCATAAATCTCTTTTTTATCCCCGTTCACAAACCACCAACTATCATGATTGTTTGTATACCGGTCAGCAAATTTTCTTAATTGCGGAATGGAGTCATGTTCAGGATCAATACTGATGGAGATAAACTGAACGATGCTGTCGTTGCTTTTTACAAAAGAATTTTGCAGGCGTTTCATACTCCTTGCCATGCCCGGGCAAATAGTGGGACATCTTGAAAAGAAGAAATTTACCACGAGTATTTTTCCTTTCAAAGAATCCAATGTAACCGTTTTTCCCAACTGGTTGACGAAGGTCATATTGTTTACAGAATGCCAGATGGTATCTGTAGCTGTCTTGCCATTTTTTTCTATCACGGCTACGCTGTCGTAAAAATAGCGCCTGGGCATGTGGATTGCGTTGCTGCTATAATATTTCACAATGTAGTAACTGGTCAGCGGTAATACAACTGCTATTAATAATCCCAATATCGCTTTTTTGTTCATATTATTCTTATCCTATATTACCAAAAAAAAACCATCGTTCCTTTTACCCGGACGATGGTTTTTTTTATATGATTATTGACTGATACAATTAGTCCTTCGCCCCTTTTTCCTTTGCTGCCGGTGTTACCTTTTCTATCGGCGCAGGGGTTCCATTATACCGGTTGCGCAAAACTTTCCAACTGTTTCCATCCCATAAAAAAGCCGCGATGAACCAGATAAATAAACACAGTGGAACTACAATTGTCATGATCAGGTTTCTTACCTCATCACCCAAATGCATAAATACAGAAACAATATAGTATGCCTTGGCCAGGGTTAAAATACAAACCATTCCTTTAAATGCCAGCACTAAGGTATGATTAGGGTGTTCGCCTTTGTGCATATTATAAATCAATAGCCCAATGGCCAGCTCAACAATAGTTAAAGCTGATAAAAGCCAAAATGTTCTCCATATTCTTTTGGTAGTGCCGCTGTGCTCAGCATGAAAAGTAATTTCCGGAGATGAAACTTGTGCCGACATAATTCGTTTATTTGTTAATCAGAAAATTCTTTACAAAGGTATTGGTGATGGAAATAGTATAAATTGTGAATGGGCAATGGTGGATAGTGAAAAATTTGGTATCCCCAAAACTTTCAATTCTAAACATCCAACGATCAACGATCAACCTCTCCTTTTCTCAACTTCAAATTATAACGTTCAACCCCCATTATATCAGGTAAAAGCATAAGAATACAAATACCCAAACCAAATCTACAAAATGCCAGTATAACCCGGCTTTTTCAATCATTTCATAATGCCCGCGCTGGTCGAAATGCTGCAGTTTTGCTTTTATGTACATTACAATATTGATAATAACACCCGAGAATACATGGAAACCGTGAAAGCCTGTGATACCAAAGAAATAGCCGCCAAATGCAATAGGCCCGGTATTACTTGCATGCAAATCAGCAGATTCAATAAATTTTATCAACTCCGCATTGGACATTGCTGCCACATTGTGCGCTTCACCTGCATGATGCAATGTTGCGGCGATAGATGCCAGTTGATCGTGCGGTGTATTTTGCAACGCGGCCAGCATGGCTTCATGGGGTAGCGGGGTTCCCCAGGGATTTGATTTTACAGTTGTAGGTAAAACAGAAAGCGTTCCATCACTTAGCATTGCCACATGCTCGCCGGTTAATAAATGCGTCCACTCCCAGGCCTGGCAACTCAGGAATGCTATCCCGCCTATGATGGTGTACAACATATATTTCTCTACCCCTTTCCTGTTCATATTATGCCCTTCGTGCACCGCCAATACCATGGTAACAGAACTGGCAATTAAAATGAAAGTCATTAAACTTACAAAAGCCAGGGGGAGATTGGCATGCCCTGCAAAAGGGAAGGAATTAAAAACATGGTTGGGATCTGCCCAATCATTTACACTAAAACGAATAGTGCCATAGCTGATAAGAAAGGCGCCAAATGTAAAGGCATCACTCATTAAAAAATACCACATCATCACTTTTCCATAGCTGGCGTTGAACGGGCTTCTGCCCCCACTCCACCATTTTGTTCCCTGCTGTACTGCTGCTGTAGACATTAATAAAACTTTATTTAAAAAAATGTTTAATCAATTGGACATTCATTCAAAATATGAAGCAAATATAAAATTATTAAAAACTTTTGATTACCTATTCTCTCATTACCGGATCATCAATAAAAAAATCAACAGGTAGATCCATAACGCATCCACAAAATGCCAGTAAGTGCTTATTACTTCTAAAGGTATTATATTATAGTTTCTCACTTTGCTACTAAATGCCTTTAAAAACAAAACTATCAAAGCCACAATACCTCCTATCACGTGAAGGGCGTGTAACCCCACTATCACATACAGAAACGAAAATGATACATTTTTTGTAAGTGTTATTCCTTTTAACCAGAGCTGGTTAAACCCAATTACCTGCATGATTACAAAAACAATTCCCAGCACCAGGGTAATTACCACTAAACCCCGGTATTTAGCCATTTCTCTTTGCTTAAAAGCATTGTGCGACAAATACAAAGTAATACTGCTAATAATAATGATCACTGTTGAATACCAAAACATACCAGGTAATTCAAACGGTACCCAGTTTGGCTGGTTACGCTTAACTATATAAGCGCTGGTCAACCCGGCAAACATCATTACAATACTGGCTACACCAACCCATAGGGTAAACTTATGTGGATGTATCCTTTTTCGTTGTTCCATCACCACTGTACTCATGACTCGCCCTTTTATGGGCCATATTTTAATTATTAATGATTTTATTTGCGATTGTTTTTTGGCATATATTTTAGCTCGCCCCAAATTTAATAGTTTTCCATTCTGTCAATAAATGAGAGGGGTATGTACCTTATCAGCCCATAAAGCAATAAATACAATTGCCAAATAAAAATAAGAACTAAACATTACTCTTCTCGCACTTGCTACATCCATCTTTACAAACAGGCGAACACTCAAAACAATCATAGCTATATTACATGCCATCAAAATCCACAAACTGGTAATTCCACTGATGTTATAATAATAGGGCAATACCCCAATAGGCAACATCAATGTACTGTACATGATTGTTTGAACAGCCGTGAATTTAGTAGGGCCTTTATCGCTTGGTAATAATTTAAAACCTGCCTTACTATAGTCCTGGTGCGCCACCCATGCAATAGCCCAAAAATGGGGGAACTGCCAGATAA
>JACMLJ010000005.1 GCA_014379625.1 Ferruginibacter sp.
TGTCACATTATAAATAGGTGTTGAAATGCCTGCGTGCAAAAACTTCTCAAAATTTATTTTTGAGAAGTTTTTTTGTGTATAGCCCATTCAGTCACCTGAAGCAGTAGTATTAATTATGGGTGATAACTGATGAATTTCAATACCCTCCCTCTTCTAACCTTAATAGAATAATATATTTAATCAGGATAGGAAAGCATTCTTGCAATACCAGGGGCTTGAAAACCTTTAGTACAAATAATAGTTGAACATTTCCTTTCCTGAAGCGGGGTAATTTTTTTTATTTTTTTTATAATAAAGTTGTTTATTCTAAAAAGTTGTATACTTTTGTTGCACCTCTTTATTAAAGTTTCTTTTAAAGAAACAATCTGAAGCCACAATATCCTCATAGAAAATTCTGTAATCTAATATTTTTCATGCGACTTAACTGTGCGTAGTTCCTGTTAATTCTTATAAGGAATTTTATATAGTAATCCACCATATCTTTTGCATTTCCGCTTACATCAATTTATTAATCTCTAAATCACAACGGAATGAAAAAGTTCTACACAATCATGTTAACCGTACTATGTTTATACGGTTACCATATTTCCAATGCACAATGTAATGGCGTTAAAGGCCCCAATTTATTGGCCGCAAAGGGCACATTCAGCGCTCCTTTTATTACTGTAAATACCGCTGCTGAAAACTGTACGGCATCAGGTTCAAACTCATTCAATCCCACCGGAAATGTGGGCAATGCTTTATTGGGTTGTTCGGGCGGTGCTACAGCCATGTTTTGTTCGGATTACCTGTATACTGATTCAAGTGCAGGATTAGAACCTGAATTCAGGTATTCAATATTAAAAACCATTGGCGATAACAGCGGAGGTAATTGCATAAAGTGGGATTGGAAAGGGAGCGACCATACAGGTGACGGAGGTTATTTCATGGCGGTTAACGGGGCGCCATCTTATACTTTCAGCCCTCTTTTTTACCAGGTTAAAGAAATCCCCGTATGTATTGGCGCAACCTATGAATTATCTGCCTGGGTAATTAATTTATTGCCGGCTTCAAGTGTGTGGGCTACCCCTGGTACAGAAGCCAATGTTTCATTTAAGATAAATGGGAATGTGGTTGCTAATTCCGGAACCATTGCATATAATAATACTGCAACATGGTTTAAGGTAACAGGTACTTTTGTTGCTACCACCAGCACAGTTAACCTGGAAGTGGTAAATGCCACGTCTATAGCCATTGGCAATGATCTGGGTATAGATGACATTTCAATTAATGTATGTGAATCAAGAGTTGCCGTAACCGGCCCAACATCTATTTGTGATGGAAATAATGTTGCTGTTAATTTTGTAGTTACCGATCCGTCACAATCCAACACCTGGTATAAATGGCAGGAAAGCACCAACGGAGGTATTTCTTTCACAGATATTACCACAGGGGCCCAGCAAACTTACATTGGGAGTAGTTATACACTCATCAATAATTTAGGTGCCGTTAACTCCACAATGAATGGAAAAAAATACCGGTTAGTTGTATCCACCTCCCAGGCTGGTCTTTCAAACCCGGCTTGTATCTACTACAATGACTACACGCTGTTTGTAGCAGATTGTGGTCCGCTACCGGTTCAATTAACCTCTTTTAACGGGCGTTATTCAGGTGGAATTGCCCGGTTGGAATGGCAAACAAGCCAGGAGATCAACAGTGACCGTTTTGAATTATTAAGAAGTTCAAACGGGCTTGATTTTATTAAAGCCGGTACTGTAAAAAGCGCAGGTAACAGCAATACAATACAAAAGTACAGTTACCAGGATAATATAGAAAGTGCTTTGGGCAAGTATGTATATTATCGTTTAAAGCAGGTTGATATAGATGGTAAAGCAACTTTTTCGTCAATTGTTAAGCTTTCATTAGGATCAAAATCAACTTTGGAAATTTTCCCCAATCCATTTAGTAATAATTTTACGGTGTCCTTTAGCGCTGTTAAAACTTCTGCGGCTACTGTAAGAATTCTCAACAGCGCTGGTAAGCTGGTATATACAAAAACGATCAATATAACCAAAGGAAATAATTCAGTGTTAATGAATAGTTTACCTATTTTGGTCTCCGGGGTTTATTTTGTATCAATCTATAATGAAGAATTAAATTTCAATACAAAACTGCAAAAGCTGTAAAATTTAGTTGACCTTTATATAAGTAAAAGCTTCCTTTTTAGGAGGCTTTTATTTTTGGTGGATAGGTGGGTGTTAATTCTTATACTATTTGGCGGGGCATAGCCAATCCATCCAATTTGCAATTTTGTCATATCATTTAAATGGGAATGTTTTTTGCAAATTGAAAGTAAAAATTGTAAATATGACAGCAGGTATATTGGTTATTTCGGTTGTTTTTATGCTTTTGGGAATGCTGGTTCAATTCAGGCTCAAGAGTAAATTTAAGCAATACAGTGAAGTGCCTACTTCATCCCGTTTAAGCGGAAAGGAAGTAGCCGAGAAAATGTTAAGGGATAATGGGATTTATAATGTGGCTGTGGTATCTGTTCCGGGGTTTCTATCAGACCATTATGATCCAACAAAAAAAACGGTGAACCTTAGTTCAGAAGTGTATGAAGGCAGAAATATTTCAGCGGCGGCAGTAGCTGCCCATGAATGTGGCCATGCAGTGCAACATGCAACCGCCTATTCGATGTTAATGTTGCGCAGCAGGTTGGTACCCATCACCCAAATCAGCACCAATTTGTCGCAGTGGGTAATTATTGCCGGACTTGGGATTATGGGTTTTGGTGGTGGTAACCAAACCATATTATTGATTGGAATAATACTGTTTGCGGTTTCTACCCTGTTTTCTGTCGTCACTTTACCGGTGGAATTTGATGCATCAGCCAGGGCATTAAAATGGCTGGATACCGCCAATATTACCGGGACCAAGGAGCAAGAAAAAGCAAAAGACGCTTTAAAATGGGCTGCGCTTACCTATGTAGTGGCTGCTATTTCTTCTATCGCCATGCTGGTTTACTATATTATGATTTATACAGGGCGAAGCAGGGACTAATTTATTTTATTCACTATCTCCCCGGAATTAAAAATGATCTATTAGCTCATTACATTTCATTGATAGTGGGCCTTCAAACGACCCCTGTATGCTGATAATTTAAAGGGAAGCAGCTTTTGCGCATGCTTCCCTTACCTGGGTTTTTACATTTTCAGAACTCCTGATCCTTCGCGAATTAAAATCGCCGATAAAAACCCTGCAAGGGTTTAATTTGAATAGCCCCGGGTGAAACCCGAGGATGTAATGTTTCAGTTTAAACAACCGCAACGGGGTTGAATATAAAAAGAAGTAATGATTTAACCCCAACGGGGTTGTTAAGATATAATATGAATAACCATGGGTTTCACCCAGGGCTATTCATATTCAAGCCCTTCAGGCTTTTACCTGCAGGTTTAATTTGCGAACCTCCACAATTTCTAATACTTGTTTTATGATACAGGTAAGGAGTTCTGATTTTACAATGATTACCTCACCAGCACCACATTTCCTTTCATTTCTATTACCCTGCCATTACTTCCTTTTCCTTTAATCACCCATACATAATTTCCAACCGGTTGTTTTTGTCCTTTAAAATTTCCATCCCAGCCATGCATCCACTTGTTGGTTTCAAATATGAGCGTCCCGTACCTGCTGTAAATCCTGAACCAATCTGTTGAGACAATACCCACCGGTATCGGCCGGAATACATCATTTAACCCGTCGCCGTTTGGAGAAAATGCATTGGGAACATAATAGCTGATGCCATCGTATACTTTAATAATTATTGTATCCGTTGCAACGCAACCTGCCAGGTCGGTCACCCTTACGACAAATTTGGTATCCTGCAATACTGTTGCTATGGGATTTGCTACGAAGGCATTGTTGAGTGGCCCATCGGGATTCCATAAATAATTGACACCCCCACTTGCCTGTAATTGGTGGGGTACACCGGAGACAGCGGTGGTATCATTGCCTGCAAAAGCCGGTACCGGTGGCTGCATGGTTATTAAAACATTATCCGTTGCTGTTAATGCGCAGGTGCCATAGTTAACCGTTGCAGTAAGGGTATAGGCAATAGTGCCCGCGGGAGTAGCAATAGTTGCGGAGGTATCCCGTTTTGTTAAACCGGTTGCCGGACCCCATAAATAGCTAATTACACCCGGTTGCACCACATTGCCTGCACTTCCCCTAAGTAGTGCAAAAGACTTATTACAGATGGTAGTGTCATTGCCGGCCATTGCTATCGGTAAAGGGTAAACAGTTACCGAAACAGGTTTAATATCAAAACAGCCATTGTTATCGGTTCCTTTAATAAAATATGTGCCTTTAATGGCGAACGCAGCATTTGGATAAGGTAAGGATGCCTGGGCATTTTGCCAGTAAGTGAAATTAAGGCCGGATGTAGAACCGGTAGTAACGCCGGGTACAGTAAGATCTGCCGTTGCAGGAATACAAACCGGTACAGGGTTAAGTATTACAACAGTTGGGTTAGAATTAATGATAACCGTTACGGAGGCCGTGTCTGAACAGGAGAAGCTATTGGTTGCAATTAACTGGTAAATGCCGGAACCGGAGATTGAAGTTGGGTTACTAACCGTATTCCCGCCAATGGTCCAGGTGGAAGTTAAACCGGCAGTTGAATATTCTTTTGTTAAGTCAATGCTGTTTCCTGAACAGGCTGAGCGCGTTTTATCAGTACCAAGGTTTGGTGTGAGATTGAAATTTACAGCAACAAATGCGGTATCCGTGCAGCCGCTTCCGTTGGTAACTATTAACTGGTATAATCCGGAATTGTTAATTATAGAAGGTGCAGGTACTAAAATCCCGCCGATGGTCCAGGCGCTGATTAATCCATTGGTATTAAACTTTGTTGCCAGGTCAACGTTATCCCCAGAGCAAACAGTCACTGTTTTATCGCTTCCCAGGTTAGGTTTTGAATTAACAGAAACAGTTACCAGGGCGGTATCTAAACATCCAAAAGAATTGGTAGCAACCAGTTGGTAAATGCCTGCCGCAGTTACCGAACCTGGACTAATAACAGCCAGGCCATTGATCGTCCAGTTAGTGTTTAAACCGGATGTGGCATATTGATTGGTAAGGTTTGCCGGAGAACCGGTACAGATACTGACTGATTTATCATTACCGAGGTTAGGTTTGGGATTTAAAGAAACAGTTACTAATGCAGTATCCTGGCAACCAAAGTTATTTGAAACGGTTAGTTGATAAATACCTGTTGTTACTGAGGAGGGATTTACAACGCTGAGGCCTCCAATTGTCCAATTGGTAATTAAGCCTGCCGTAGTGTAAATATTTGCAAGATTTATGCTATTACCGCCGCAGGTGCTGATGGTACTGTCATTACCAATTGCCGGTTTAGGTCTTAGGGTAAAAACAACCCGTGCGGTATCTTTACAACCTGCTGCGGTGTTGGCTATCAATTGGTAACTGCCGGCACTGTTTACTGATAAAGGGTTTGTGACCGGAACGCCATTGACTGTCCAGTTAGCAGTTAAACCTGCGGTGGGATAAAGGGTGGTAAGATTAATGCTGTTACCATCGCACCTGCTGATGGCAGTATCATTACCTAAGGCCGGTTTGGAGTTTACGGCCAGGTTCACTATTGCGGTATCGGAACAACCAAAATTATTGGTGGCTATCAACTGGTATGGACCATTTGTATTCACTGAAGAAGGGTTATTTACAACAATGCCACTAATGCTCCAGGATACGGTTAGGCCAGCAGTGTTGTAAACATTCCTTAAATCAAAAGGAATACCCTGGCAGGTGCCGATAGTGGAATCCACGCCTAATGAAGGTTTTGGATTAAAGGAAATAGTAATATGGGCCGTGTCTTTACAGCCAGTAATATTGGTTACAATTACCCGGTATACCCCGGAAGCAGATACAGCAGCAGGATTGTTTACAGCATTGCCATTGAGTGTCCAGTCGGTGGTTAGTCCGGCTGTATTGTAAACGACTGCTAAGTCAGCAACACTGCCCAGGCAGATATTGATACTGGTATCGTTGCCGATAGCTGGTTTTGGACTTATCGTTAACGTTAACAAGGCGGTATCGGCACAGGCAAAATTATTTGTCGCGATCAACTGATATATCCCCGAATTGCTTACCGCAGTTGGGTTATTTACTGCACTGCCATTTGTAGTCCAGCTATTAGTTAATCCTGCAGTGTTAAAAAAAGAAGTGAGATTGGTGAACGATCCCGGGCAGGCGCTGGCAACGGCATCATTACCAATAACCGGATTAGGGTTTATGGTTAATAGCAATACCGCTGTATCGCTACATCCGCCTGCGTTGGTGGCTATCAGCCGGTAAATACCCTGTTGATTTACAGATGAGGGATTGGCGACCGCTACAGTCCCAATCGTCCAGTTAACACTAAGCCCTGTGGTATTGTAGATACTGTTTAGATTGATGGTATTAACTCCGCAAATGCTGAGGGCGGTATCATTGCCCAGGCCAGGTCTCGCCTTGATGGTTAGATTCACAACGCGTATCAAACTATCGCATCCACGGTACGAGGAGATGGTATCCCGGTAACTGCCGGCATTTTGTACAACTATGCCCCATGGTAACGTCAACGAAGAGCCGAAACAGATACTGGTATCGGTAATGCTGGTAAAAGGAGCGGCAAAAACATCAACAATAGCCGAATCCACTGAGCTGCAGTTGCCAAAATTAACAGCCACCCAATATAAACCCGGTGTGGTAACATTATAAACCGCATTGGTGGTTCCGTCCTGCCAGGTATAAGATACTGCCCCGGCAGTAGTAGCATTAAGGGGATAAGAATTTTGCACCAGGCAAACAATGGTGTCTTTTCCTATATCCGGTTTGGTTTTAATGGAGAGGTTAACCCTTCGCACCAGGCTATCGCATCCCCCGCTAAACCGTAATGTATCCCGGTAAATTCCGGCAATATTTGTTGTTTGCCCCCAGGGTAACGTTAATGACTGCCCGAAACAAACGGAGGTATCGGTTACCATTGAAACAGGAGGCGGGAACCCTGTAATGTTCAGCGTATCTTTTACCATACAGTTGCCAAAATTGATGGTTACGGTGTATTGACCCGGTGTGGTTACTTTAAATGTGTCAGCTACACTTCCATTCTGCCAGGTATAGGCAACGGCTCCGGTAATACCGGCATGCAGTATATACCCGCTATTGGACAGGCATAATGTGGTATCATTGCCCAAAGGCTTTGCCGTAGCAACATTATTTACATTAAAAGAATCACGGTAAGTGCAGTTAAAATATTTTATGTCCACCCAGTAAATTCCCGGGGTGCTTACAAAAATGGATGATGTGGTGGCCCCGGTATTCCACTTATAGGTTTCTCCCAGGCCCCTGCTGGCGTTTATGGAAACAGAGTCGGTGCACAGGATAATATTCTGCAGTGGCTTTGCAGCCAGTTGGCTTATCAATACTTTTACCGTGTCAATGCTGCTACAGCCGTTGTAATTAATTTTTACCCAATATTCATTGTTGCCAGTGGCAGTCACCCGGAAAGTATCTGCTGTACTGTTGTTTTGCCATAAATAGGTGGCTCCCGAATGTGAAGTGGCAGTCAATAATATGGGAGCGGTACTGTTGCATTGGGTTAGGTCGTTACCAAAATTGATATAAGGCCTGCCCGGAACAACGACCGTTCTGGTGACGGAATCTTTTTGCAGACAATTGGTATTGGATACTAATAATTTTACTGTATAGGTTTGATCGGTGGGCAATGCAGGGTAAAAGAATGATGGGGATACTGCAGTAGAGGTTTGTCCGTTATAACCAAAATCCCATTTGTACGCAATGCTGGTACCATAAGTGGAAAAGTTTACAAACTTTACCGAATCGTCGATATTACAGTTAAAAACGGTAGTAAAATTGGCGGACGCCAGACAGTTGGTGAGGGGTGCGCAGGTATCCGCATGGGCTATGGCCGATAGTTTCAGGTCAATCGTTCCGGTTACAACCTGGCTGAATTTTGTGGTGGGAGTTAATACCTGCACATAATAACTTTGACCGGGTACCAGGCACTGGTAGGTATTTTGAGTGAGGGCATCCAGCACACAACTCTGTTCCTGCATAGCGCCACAGTCGCCGGTCATCAGCCTGTATTTTATATCGCTGCTGGCCGCATTGGTATTTTCAACTAAATAAGCAGTTACATCCAAAGTATCCGTTCCTCCAATATCCATCCTGAACCAACTGGATTTATAATCCACAGTATTGGCGCCTTGCGGGCAGGTTAGTTGCGGTCCAAACTCGCCATAATCTGTACCGATGGTATGGCAGTTTACCAGTAGCGTTGAAGTTATTGCTCCCGGCCCGTTGATGACAGCGGGTACGGCGCGGCCACAAAAATCTCCTACCGCTTCTATTAATTCTATTTCAGGATAAACGTATTCATTTAGCTGGTCGCAGCCGGTGAGCATGATGTAGTAGGTGCCGGGTGACACGCAACACTCGGCCCAATAAGCATTTGCTGCATAATCGTACACGGCAGCATAACCCTGGATTTTCAGGCCGTTGGTGGTAGAATCTCCGGGTACTACCTGCCTGAACAATTGGATATTGTAATAGTCATATTTGTACACTCCATTTACCTTCATCCTGTACCTTATATTACCTGTAATAGTGGGCGTAAACTTGTACCACAATGTTTTTTGGCAATTATTAGAGTTCCCGTAATAATAAAACGGATCGGTGGCATCCTTTGTGGCACATGAATAATTATCTGTATCGCCCTGGAATTTGCCCACGCCAACGGTTCCAATATCCCCGGCCTGGTAATAATGATCATGTTTAGGCAGCACCAGGTTAACCGAGTCTATAAAAACAGCTACTTCTGTTTGCGTGTTGGGCAATGTGCCGCCTCCTTCATAAGGTTCCGCATTTACATTTTCTACCAGCACATAATACCGGTTAGTGACGGACGTACAGGGATCCCGGTAAAATGATACAAAATCATTCAGGTTGGCGCAATAATACCAGGTTTGCTGGTTAGTGCCAATAATCCTTAAACCCTGTGCAACAGTTGAATCTACCTGGTTAGTATTTACAACGGTACTAAAGGGTAAACTGCCATCTACATTACTTTGGTAAACAGAAAATTTTTGCTGATATTCCCTTCCTGCCGTCTTACTCTGCACCCTTACTTTTACATAGCCCGGTTGGTCAACTACAAAAGTGTACCACAAGTTTCTTCTTGCTACATTATTGCTGGGCGGAAAGACGGAATCGTACAATGGTTTGTTGGGGCCGTTGTTATACACATTGGGATTAATGCTTGTATAACAAACAGGGTCTGCAGGATCGCTTATGGAAGCGCCGGTAGTGCAATAGAAAAAATCGTTGCTGGGTGCCCTGCCGCTGTCGAGGGGGTTCACATCATTTGTTTTACCGTAATGATAGGCGGAATCAGGTGGTACCACACCAAAGTCAAAAGCATTTTTCGCATAATCAAAACGGGAGTAACCTATCTTGTCAATATATATAGAAGGTGATACTGACTGGCATATATTCGCATCTTTTGCAAAAATTACCAAAGTATAGGTACCCGGCTGGAAAAAGCAAAACTGGATATATCCTGCTGTATTATTACAAACCTGAATGGGTTTTAATGAAGAAAACTGTGATGAATCGGTACGAATGTCTTTATCATATACTGCCGCATAGTATCCGGCTGCATTGATCTGGAGGAAGGACACCTGTGTGGTTTTAAACACATAATAAACCACCCGGTTTGCATTAGTTTCGCAAGATTTAATGGGGTGATTTGAAAACGGCGTATCCACTATACAATTGAAACGTTCTGTTGGTAAAACATAAGTTGTGTCAGTTCGCGGATAGGCAGGGGTACTGATAACACGGTCGCCCCATTGTATTAAATGTGGTTGAGTAGTAAGGGTATTAACAGATGCCTTGTATGGCCGGTTATATTTTGGTCCAGGACAGGTGGGGGTGATGGTAATATTATATTCATCCCGGTAAGAAACATAACTATTATATCTCCCTTCTAAATTGAGGCTCCTGAATACACTATCGTAGCTGGGGCCCTGCCCGTAAGATACCACCGTGTACCAGCCGGCGGGTAATAAATTGCAACCCGCTGTAGTGCCCGCTGAATAAGGGAAAGCGCTCCATTGTCCGCCTACCGTAGATAAGCCTGCAAGTCCATCCGTGGCTTTTCCATAGAATAAGGTTTTGGTTCCATAAGCCATCCCATAGCAATAATAATAGCCTGTATTTATAATTTGTACTAATGCAGGCTCTTTCAAATAGAACTGCCGGTAAATTGCCTTGGTAGCAGGTTTGCCACCTATGATAGCAGGCTGATAGCCATTAATTGCAACGGCATTGTCATCGCAACTCCATGGATCCAGATCTGTTTTAATAGTGCCGCCATTAACACCGAGCGTATCCATGATACTACCTAAATTCTGGGCAGTAAAAGGGCTCTTATGTATTGTCCTCGTTCTTACAAAAGTAAAAGTTGGTTTATCCACCCTTCCCACATCCGCATCACCACCCATGGTGGTAAAAGTGTATGTGCCGGGTATAATACACGCAGTCCTGTTGGTGCAATTCGTATTCCAGTCAAAACATTCAGTTTTCGGCACTAACCCGGTTATCTTGTCAGGAAATGCAAATAGATTTTGCGCAGAAGCCAGTGCATTGGCATCACCGCTGTACAACCTGTACCGCCATGGTGAATAATAAGCAGCGCTTAAATTCGAAAAATCAACGATGCCACTGTCCGCCACAACAAATTCGCGGTACATAACTTTATTGTTTAGGGGGCTACAGGTGGTATCTGCGGGCCGCAATGTATTTTGGCAGCCCATCGTGTCTGACTGGGACGGATACGGCACACCTTCTGCTAAAGCCTGCATGGAATTGCCCACCCTGTTAATACTGTCAAATGAGCCGGCGGCATTCAATGAATATTTATTGGCGGCCTTGCGTGTATAGGCCGTCATATCTAACCTGAAAGCCGTGCCCAGGTTATTACTGAGGCATTGTTCACTGTTATAAGTGGGAGTGCCTGACGTAAAATAACCATAATACTGTGTATAATCCTGGCCGGATACCTGAACCGTATAATTCCCGGGTTGAAGGCAGTCAATGGTACCATTATAGTTGAATACGCCAATAATGTTGGCAGTATCTAAATCTGCACAATTATTGGTAAGTCCCTGCTTAAATACCCTTAACAAAGGTTGTGTGCCGCACTGGGTCACATATCCGTTGAAAAAAATGGCGGCAGTATTAGTTAATGTGAAAGTAATGAAACTGCTGAGATTAAACTTTACTCCATTATATGCAATACCGGAATCCGGCAATGATGGGCCGCAGCCTGAATTACTATGCCTGCTATTGCATCCCCATACATCTGTTACATAGGATAAGGTACCTGAAGGTGAAGATGGCAATACGCCTATCGCATTCGGCGGAGGCACAGTTAGCAGTTTGGGTTGCGGTGCATTGGTAGGTTTTTGTCCCCCTGCCAGAATACCAATACGGATATCATCGCCAAAATTTTTATTGATAAAAATCTGGATGCTATAAGTGGTTTTTGTTTGAAGTTCGCTACACTTGTATACCTTATAACCAGCATAAATACCATTGGATTCTAAAGAATCGCAGCCATCGATCACCTGCAACGAAGCAATAGGGGTATTCACTGCATTCCCTTTGTATAGTGTGTAACCAAATTTTCTGTAAATACTGAGGTTATTGTTGGAAGGGAAATAATAACTGGCCCCTGTACCGGATAATTGTATATCCAGGTAATCAAAATAAGCGGGTGTGGTAAATGTAAGCCAGGCGGTTTTATTATAATCTGTTTTATTGGCAAAGGCATTACATATTTCAGTGGAATCCTCAATAGACTGGCATTCGGTATTAAAATCTATTTTTTGCGCATAATACCTCACTGTGTCGAAGGCATAAGCCTGGTTGGGGTGGTCATAGGCAGCGCCGGTTTGGTCGGATATTTCTAACTGTACGGTAATGGGGCCATTGGCAGCCAGTTTGGAAGATACCTGTATCAAATAGTCGCCGCTTGGCACGCAGGGATGGTAGGTGTTGCCAAAGGTTACAATCGGGGTAAGTTTGCTGCTGATATTTGCATTGGTGGGCATGCATGTGTTGGTTTGATACACGGCAAAGCCGGCATCCCCTGCTGTAATGGTAGTGCCTGGTTGCGTAAGCGTAACCCTTACCGCCCTGATCGTTGGTATGCTGAACCTGTACCAGACTGATTTTTTATCGAGCCCGGCCACAAAAATAGCCGGAGCGTATGTTTCTCCGGTTTGTACCGTAGCATTGGTAAGGATCGTTGGAAGGGAAATGAAGTTACCTAAGCCAAAGTTTCCATTGGGGATGGGGATGTTGATGGCATTGGCACAATTATCATTTACAGGAACCTGGGCCATACTATTAATGCTGAAAGAAAAGATCAGCAGTATCCATAAGATTATTTTTGAAACACTAACCTGTTTTAAAGAGAAGAATGCAGTCATATTTGTTCTGGTATTTAGACTAAGATATCCTTAGCTTAAAAAACTATAAACTTTTTTTTCAAGAGATGGAATACTGTTCTTTAGTAAGGATATTTGATAAGGGGATTGAATTTTTACCTGATCAGTGGGTAAATACTGGAAACAGTATTACAAATATGGTTATTTTAAAGGGAAGATACTATACTTAATTTGTGGTATCGGATAGTTTGATACCCCATCTCCTGTAAACCGGTATTTTTTTTGTGTCAGGCAGTCATGTTCTTATTAGCCCTGCTTAAGACAGGCCGCCCGCCCAAATCATTGCCCAATAGAATGTTAGCATCCCTGCTTTTATGTATAATTCAAAATTATCCCTACATGCGTTGAGTGTGAGTATATTCAGCTCCTGTCTATATTTCTGCTCCGCTCAGGCAACTGCCGGCAGTTGACCAGCGTGAAAGATAATAATACTAAGCGTTGGTTGATTTGATTATTTTGAGCTGAAAATTATGGAGGGATATAGATAAAAAAAAGCCCCTGTTTGAGGGGCGGCGAATAGAATTTGTTATAATTTTATCTCTTCATCACTATCATCGAAAAAATGAAACTCAGTTAAATGATAGTTTGAATTGGAAACGACTTTGATTTTTTGTTTGTATTTCCAACTCCATTTGCGGCGTTTGGAAATAAAACCACTGGTGAGGAAGGTAAATAAAATTGGGTTTACCTGTATCGTTAAGCCCTTATGCTTTTGCATGATCAGGTAGCTGAGATTCTTTTCAATCTCGTCTTCGAGGATAAGCGTGGAAGAAATTTTTCCACTGCCATTACAACTGGGACAAATTTCAGAAGTGTTAATATTCATCTCCGGCTTCATGCGCTGCCGGGTTATTTGCATCAATCCAAATTTGCTGATGGCCAGTACCGCGTGCTTGGCCCTGTCAGGGCGCATGTACTGCTCCATGGCATCTGCCAGTCTTTTTTTGTTTTCTATCAATTTCATATCTATGAAATCAACTACAATGATACCGCCTAAATCTCTGAGCCGTAGTTGCCGGGCAATTTCTTCCGCGGCTTCCAGATTGGTTTCCAGCGCGTTTTGTTCCTGGTTATTGCTTACACTTTTATAGCCGCTGTTTACATCAATTACATGAAGGGCTTCGGTATGCTCTACAATTAAATAAGCGCCACTTGGCAGGTTAACCGTTTTGCCGAACGCAGCCTTTACCTGCTTGGTGATGCCGAAACTGTCAAATATGGGTGAACCATTGTTGTAGTAGGCAACAATATCGGCTTTTTCAGGAGCTATTTTTTGAATGTAGTTTTTTGTATCTGCGAAAATATTTTTATCATTTACCACTATGCGGTTAAAATCTTCATTGAGTAAATCACGGAGCATGCTATTGGCCTTGCCTTGTTCACTTAATATTTTTGATGGCGGAACAGCATCTTTGAGATTTGCCTGTATGGTCTTCCAGGTTTGCACCAGGGTTAGCAGGTCATCATGCAGTTCAGCGGTATTTTTGCCTTCTGCTGCAGTGCGCACGATAACGCCAAAATTTTTAGGCTTGATGGCCTCAATTATTTTGTGCAGCCTTTTTCTCTCTTCGCCGGAATGTATTTTTCTTGATACCGCAATGATATCATTAAAGGGAGTGATGACTACAAACCTGCCCGGTAAAGATAGCTCACAACTTAACCGGGGACCTTTGGCTGCAATAGGTTCTTTTAAAATTTGCACCAGTACATTGGGGCGACCGCTCAAAACTTCTGCGATCTTGCCGGTTTTTACTATTTCCGGCTCAACAGGGAATTTACCAAAGTCAAATCCACCTTCTGTTGTATCATTGATGGAAATATTTGTAAACTTCAGGATGGATTTTACATAGGGACTCAGATCGGTATAATGTAAAAATGCGTCTTTTTCAAAACCCACATCTACAAAAGCTGCATTCAATCCCGGGATCAGTTTTTTAACTTTTCCGAGGTAAAGGTCTCCCACAGCAAAGTTTGCATCAGCTTTTTCGTTGTGCAACTCTACCAGTTTTTTGTCTTCCAAAAGGGCTATTTCAACCCCCTGCGGTGCAGCATTTATGATTAATTCCTTTGTCAAACAGTTCACATTTAAATAGAGACCATAACATCACGGAAGGATAATATACAACGTGTTGATAAATGTGTGCCGGCGGGAGGATGCCGGCACCAGGTATAAAAAGAAAACTATTTCTTCTTATGACGGTTCTTTCTTAAACGCTTTTTACGTTTGTGTGTTGCAATTTTATGACGTTTTCTTTTTTTACCACAAGGCATACCTAGCATTTTTGTTGTTAATAATAATTTTTTATATTTTTTACGGCCCCGTCAGGGGTTTAAAAATAAAATTTTCGATTCCCACTCGCCCTGGTTCACCGTCCCCGGTCTTTACGGTTGGTAATCATCCAGGTCATTTTTACAGCGCTTCAGATTGATTGGTCGGGATCATTTTACCCAATTCTATTTCAACAATTTTATCCGCTTATCCACTTCTTTACTGTAAACAGGACTATTTACCATCCTTTTGCTAATCCCGTACCATTTTAGTGCATTCACTTTATCACCTTTGCCTGCATAGGCATCAGCAAGCCAGGATATGGCTTCCAGGTTTCCGGGCTGGTTTTTTAATACAGTGAGCAAACGTTCAATTGCCTTATCGTACTGGGTTGAAATAACACCCCCAATACCAAGTACTAACTGGGCCTGCATGTTCATGGAATCTTTACGAACAACCTGTAAAAGTTGTTGAATGCCTTTCATGGTTTCCTGTGGATCGCCAGCCATACCCTTCCCAAATACATAACAACTTCCTAAACCTACTTTTAGATTTTCATTACCGGGATTCAGGGTGATTGCTTTTTCAAATAACTCAATTGCCTGTTCTCCTTTCCACCCTCTTTTAGCAGGATCCGGCTCATTTCGGAGGTCATCTAACATCAATTGGGCTGCAAAGGTGAGGTTTTTTTCAGAACTTACCAACTTAGCAGACTCTGAAGTATAAAAATTGTGTAATTCATGCTGGTGTACAGAGTCATCCCAGAAGGAAGCCAGTAGGTTATAAACTTTTATTTGCTGCTCTTTTACATCGCCCCTGGATATACTGTTTTCCAACTTGTTTACATAGTTCAGCCGGTCAACAGTAAGTTTTTTCTTTTCTTCCTGTATATATTTATTAATATTGAAAGCAGGCGCTGTTGCGGCATTGGTAGGGGAATGCAAATCGATTAGGTCTTTTTTAGCCACCGTTTTGCCAAAAAATAATAAGGAACATAAAATGAGTAAACCTCCGCCTAAAAGGATCAGTTGCTGTTTTTTCACAAGAAAAATTTGAGGCGTAAAGGTAGGTTATTGCGGCGTGTCGTTTGCCGGTAACTTTTTACTTTTAACCTCCTGAACAAACTCTTTAGCGGGTTTAAATGCGGGAATATAATGTTCGGGGATTTCCACTGCTATGTTCTTTTTTATATTTCTGCCAATCTTGGCAGCCCGCTTTTTAGTAATAAAACTGCCAAAACCACGGATATAAATATTTTCCCCTGCTATTAATGATTGCTTGATCTCTTTGAACATAGTTTCCAGTGTAAACATTACGTCCACTTTTGGAATACCGGTTTTATCAGAAATTTCTGAAATTAGGTCTGCTTTTCTCATTGGTAAATAGTTTTATTTTATATGCTTCCGGAAAAATAATAAAAAAAAATGTAAAATCCAATATTAAGAACTGATTATCAGATAGTAGCATCTAATTTAGGGTTTGAAATACCTCTGCGATTTTAATTTGGGGGTGCATAATTTATGTTGATACACGGAAATCAAAAATCTTTATCATATTAAATTAACAGACATTTGACCCATTATGAATGATTTTGCCCACCAAAAATACCTGGTAAAAAATCTTATAAACTGGAATACGAATGATAATAAGAGGCAAATGCCCTGGAAAGGTGAAAAGGATCCTTATAAAATCTGGCTTAGTGAAATTATACTCCAGCAAACCAGGGTTGAGCAGGGGCTCGACTATTATAACCGGTTTGTAAAGGCATTTCCAACTGTAATCCATCTTGCAGGTGCGGCGGAAACAAAGGTCTTTAAGCTTTGGGAAGGCCTGGGATATTACACCCGATGCAAAAACCTGATTGCCACGGCAAAATATATCACGAATAACTTAAGCGGTATTTTCCCGGATAAATATGAAGATATATTAGCTTTAAAAGGTATTGGTCCATATACGGCTGCAGCGATAGGCTCTTTTGCCTTTAACCTTCCTCACGCAGTCGTAGACGGGAATGTATTCAGGGTGTTATCAAGATATTTTGGCATAGCCATTCCTACGGATAGTACGGATGGTAAAAAAATATTCAGTTCGTTGGCCAATGATTTATTAGACAAAAAGCAGCCCGGTACCTACAACCAGGCAATAATGGATTTTGGGGCTTTGATTTGTAAACCGAAATTACCTTTGTGCAGCACCTGCGTATTAAAAGACCGGTGCAAAGCTTTTTTACAGGCATCTGTACAACAACTGCCTGTAAAAGAGAAATCAATTACAAAAAAAACAAGATGGTTTTATTACCTCGTAATTGATTGTAATGAAGAAGTATATGTTCGTAAACGGGGTAAGGGGGATATTTGGGAAAATCTTTATGAATTTATTTTGATTGAAACCAGTGAAGCAGTGCAATTAGAGAACTTTCAGCCCCTGAAAAAAATACTCGGTAAAAACAAATTTGAAGTAGAACATATTTCTGCTTTTTATAAACAGTTATTAACTCATCAAACCATCCAGGGACAGTTTATCCGCGTAAAAATAAAACTGCCGCTCACACTAAAAGGATACTCATTAGTAAAAAAAAGGGCTTTGGAAAAACTACCCTTTCCCAAATTTATCAGTAATTATTTAAAAGATAAAAATGTATCTTTAAACTTGTTTTAAGCAAAAAGAAGCAATAAGCTGTTTAATTTTCATGTGCCGGATTTGGTATGGTGACAAGAAGGCCGGTGCAGTAGGGGCCATCAAAGTGCACCAGCGGAGAGGTCTCCAACAACCAAAGCAGCAGGACGAAATTTCAACCGGTAGTTATTGGATTTTAAACGATCGAAAATAATAGAATTAATATTAAAAATATGCGAGGCGTAAACAGGGTAATGTTAATTGGCAACCTGGGTAAGGATCCCGATATGCAATTTTTAGAGGGCAATATTGGCGTGGCTAAATTTTCGCTGGCAACTACGGAAACCTACAAAGACAGGAGTGGTAAACTAATTTCGCAAACTGAATGGCATACGGTAGTATTGTGGAGGGGACTGGCTGAACTTGCTCAAAAATATTTACATAGGGGGAGCCTGGTGTATATAGAGGGGCGTTTAAAAACCCGAAGTTGGGAGGATAAGGAAGGCAACAAAAAATTTGCAACGGAGATTGTAGGGGATAACTTAATAATGCTTGATAAACGGAGTGATGGCAGTACCGGCAGCATTAGTACGGGCGAAGGGATTGAAGGATTGGGCGAGATACCATCGGATGATGATGGCTCAGAGCGATTGCCCTTTTAATCGTAACAATTGATAGCTAATTTGAACAACTCGCTGATAACAACAATATCTATGACGGGAATGTTGGAGTTGATATCCTGACAAATCCCGGATGGAAAACAAGCATTCCATTTTAAATAGTGCCATGTTGATAAAAAATATTTTTAACTAAAACTGATAGTTTTGGATTACCATTCGGTTATTGACTATGCAAATCATTTGCACTTCTCCTTACTTGCAATAACACCTGCTGCTTCTGCGGTACTTATTTTTTTAGCTATATTGTTGTTTACCATTTCTTTTTTAATAGCTGGCTCCGAAGTGGCTTTCTTCTCCCTTACCTATAAAGACATCAACATGCTTAAAACAAAGCAGCAGCCTGCTTTTAAGCGTATCGTTACTTTACTGGAACAGCCTAAAATTTTATTGGGATCAATGCTCATCGCTAACAGCTTTGCAAATATTGGTATAATTTTAATATCCAATATCCTGATGGACGGGTTACTGGAGACCTTCCAGCTGGCTTTCTGGATTAATTTTTTAATCAAGGTGTTTACTGTTACTTTCCTGCTGGTGTTGTTTGGCGAAGTATTACCAAAAGTTTGGGCTACCCATCATAAAGTTTGGTTTGCTTCAACAGCATCGCTGATCATTGAAATTTTTAATAGTCTTTTTTACCGCATGAGCAAAAGAATGGTAGGATTTACTGACGGCATCGAAAAAAAATTTTCACCACGTAACTCTTCTTTGCTCGATAACAGCCAGTTAGACTATGCAATCGATTTGTTGCCCGAAAATGAGGCAACCATGGAAGAAAAGCAGATACTGAAAGGCATCCGGAAATTCAGTGATACTACCGTTAAACAAATCATGCGTACCCGGCTCGATGTAAGTGGCATTGAATACAGCAGTTCGTTTGAAGAGTTAATAAAAAAAGTGGAAGAATTGCATTATTCACGTTTGCCCGTCTACAATAATAACCTGGATGAAGTAAAGGGTATGATGCATACAAAAGATTTACTCCCGCATGTAAATGCGAGTAAGGTTGAAAATTACGACTGGCACAGTTTAATGAGACCCGCATTTTTTGTTCATGAGCAAAAGCTGATTGAAGATCTTTTGCAGGAATTCAGGAACCGGCGTATACACTTTGCCGTTGTAGTGGATGAATTTGGCGGAACTTCCGGGATTGTGACACTGGAAGATATTATGGAAGAAATTATTGGGGATATCCAGGATGAATTTGATGACGAGGAAAGCGCCAATAAAAAAATAGACGACTACACATTTATTTTCGAGGGCAAAACCATGATCAATGATGTTTGTAAAATAATGGGTTTACCCGGCGATATGTTTGAAAGGGTGAGGGGAGACAGTGATTCTTTAGCCGGGCTCATTCTTGAAATAGCCGGGGAGTTCCCGCAGGTAGAGGAAGAAGTGGTGAGTGGTGATTTTACATTTATTCCGCTGGCCATTAATAAAAACAGGATCGATAAAGTAAAAGTGCTGATAAAGATAAACCAGTCGGCCCTTTAAGCTTCTAACCCGGGCGATACGGTTCTAAAACCGGTGATACTGCAAAAAAGAAATATGTATTTAAAGAATAGTCATTTTGCTTTCCTTATGCCCTTTGCCGCCTGCTTATTGCTAATGGCTTGCAATTCACCTTATGTTTCTAAAAAAAGAGGTTATTTTAATATTGAATTGCCACAACATCGCTATCAGAAATTTGACCGGGAAGGTTTCCCCTATAGTTTTGAATACCCGGTTTATGCGCAAATAGTAAAAGACAGTACTTTCTTTGACACCAACCCCGAAAACCCTTACTGGATAAATATCGATTTTCCACAGTTTCATAGCAGGATTTTTTTGAGTTACAAAGCCGTAGGAGGAAAGGCCTTGTATAAAGTAAAACAACCCGGGGGCAATTATAAGGATTCTTTAGGAACCAATGTATTCGATAAAATGGTGGATGATGCATTTACTCTAACCAATAAAAACAATGTAGTTTCTAATTCTATTAATGATAGTTTAATACATACACCCAATGGCATTAGCGGGGTTTTTTTTAAAGTGGGGGGAAACGCGGCTACTTCCAAACAATTTTTTTTAAGTGATACGTCCACAAATTTTATTCGCGGGGCATTGTATTTTGATGTAGCGCCAAATGCCGATTCATTAAAGCCCGTGCAGGATTTTTTGCAGGCTGATATGGATCATATGATCAATACTTTCCGGTGGAAGAACAAATAGGAGCTTACACCGTACCTGGTTTCGCACTCCTATAAATTTCTGATGGCTGATTTGTTTGTGGGTGTTTTTTTTGAGTCATGTTTACTCAAATCAGCAAAAGAAAATTGGATTTGGACCGATGGACAACTTAGCCGCTATCAATACCAGGTAATCCATTTACTCAGGAATAAAAGAACATGAACACGAAAACTCCCTGCATTTTTGAAATTTATCATTGTCAATTTTTTAATTACCCGTTAACCAGCGCTTTGTTAGTACTTTTGCCCCTTATATGATAGTAATAGATAATAAACTGGTGAGCGACGAAATTATCAGTGAACAATTTGTTTGCGACCTCAATAAGTGCAAAGGAGGCTGTTGTGTGGATGGCGATGCAGGGGCCCCGCTCAGTAAGGATGAACTGGAGAAATTAAATGAAGTGTGTGAAGCTGTGCTGCCTTATTTAGCCGAAGAAAATCAAATTGAATTGCTAAAACAGGGGCGGTATGTGTATGATAAAGAATTTGGTTGGGTAACCCCTACCATACAAAGTAAAGTTTGTGTGTACGGCATTACAGATAAAAATGGGATAGTTAAATGTGGCATTGAACAAGCGTACAATGATGGGAAAGTGAACTGGAAAAAACCTATTAGTTGCCATTTGTTTCCGATACGGGTTAAACTGAGCAGAAATAAGCAAACAGAATACGTTAATTATGAACCAAGGGAAGACCTTTGCAGCGCTGCCTGTGTCTTAGGAAAAAAATTAAAGGTACCCGTATATGTATTTTTAAAAGATGCATTAGTTAGAAAATACGGCGCCGGATTTTATGAAACGCTGGAAGCTACGGCTAAACACCTGAAGCAATGAAGGCAATAGGCAATAAAGGCAATAGGCAATGGGCAAAAGGCAATGGGCAAAAGGCAATGGGCAAAAATGCGAAGTAAATCGAAATTACACAAAGATTTTACTATAAACCATCAACAGTTTGAAGAACAAATTACAAATGAAAAGAATAATATTTACGGGGTATTGTATTGCTAATTTTTTTTTACTGATTTCATTTTCTTCCTGTTCAGTTAACCGGGCCAAAATAGACAACAGCCTTAAAAAATATTTTGACCAGAATAAAGTGGACGGATGTTTTACCCTGTTCAATAATGCGGATGGGAAAGTAACGGTTTATAATATGGCGCTGGATACGGTCCGTTTTTTACCTGCATCTACTTTTAAAATCGTAAACTCGCTGGTAGGCCTGGAAATCGGGAGGATCACGGATGAGAAGATGGTTGTAAAATGGGACGGCGTACAACGCAGGGTTGCAGACTGGAACAAAGACCTTACCATGGTTGAGGCGTTCAAAGTGAGTTCTGTTCCGTGGTACCAGGAAGTTGCAAGGAGAATAGGAAGGGATACCATGCAGCAATGGCTCGATAGCCTGCATTATGGGAATATGAAAATTGGAAACCATATCGATAGTTTTTGGCTTGATAATAGCTTAAAGATTTCGCCGGATGAACAACTGGGTTTGGTGAAGCGTTTGTATTTTGACCAGTTACCGTTTCAAAAACGTACCCAGCAAATTGTTCGTGATCTAATGACCCAGGAAGACAATACCGTATTTACCCTCTCCTACAAAACCGGTTGGGGATTTGATGAAAACGATCACTCCATTGGCTGGATGGTTGGCTGGATAGAAGAAAACAAACATCCCTATTTTTTTGTAACATTGGTAAAATCGATTGATGTTAATATTGATATGAAAGCAGTGCGGTTGAATATTACGAAAGGGATATTGAAACAGTTAGGTTTTTTTGAAGGCAGGATGTAAATTATTAACGGCTCCATTTTATAAAAATTTTAATCCCTTGTTCCAGTTTCAGCATATCGAATACTTAACCGGGCTTGCCGCAGTTCCTTTAATGGTGCTGCTCTATTTTTTTGTAATCCGGTGGAAGAAAAGTACCCTTAAAAAAATTGGTGACGCGGCGTTGGTAAATCAACTGATCAGCGATTATAGTCCTGCAAAATTCTCTCTTAAGTTTGTTTTATTTATTGCTGCATTTACGGTGGGTGTATTGGCCCTGGCTAATCCGCGGATGCCCCTGGGAACTGCCACTGTACATCGCAGTGGAATTGATGTAATGATTGCCCTGGATGTAAGTAAAAGCATGTTGGCACAGGATATAAAACCAGACAGGTTAGAAAGGGCCAAACAACTTTTAGCAAAGCTGATTGACAAATTATCCGAAGACAGAATTGGTATTGTGGTATTTGCAGGCAGGGCATATTTGCAAATGCCGCTTACTACCGATCATGCCGCCGCTAAAATGTACTTGTCTTCTGCTACACCCGGTGTGGTACCCACGCAGGGTACAGTAATAGGTGATGCCCTAAAAATGTGCAATGCCGCTTTTAATGTCAAAGAAAAAAAATACAAATCAATTATCCTGATCAGCGATGGAGAAGACCATGATGATAATGCGGTTAAATTAGCAAAAGCGCTGGCTTCCGAAGGGGTAATGATCAATACAATTGGTATTGGATCGCCTGAAGGCGCAATGATTGTGGACGCCGAAACCAATGAAGTAAAACGGGATGCTACCGGCGCCCCCGTAGTGACGAAATTGAACGAGATCGGGTTAAAAGATATCGCAGTCAATGGTAACGGGATTTACCAGTTATTTACCAATACGGATGAAGTTGTTAGCCGGATAGAAACCCAGTTAAAAAGTTTGGGACAAAAGCCCATCACAGAAAATTCATTGATCAATTTTCAGTATTTTTTTCCCTGGTTATTGGCGCTTGTGCTAATAGTTTTATTGGCCGAGTTCCTGGTTTCAGAAATTAAGTCCGTGAAAAAAAATCTGCCGTCAATCAATAAAAAGAAGGTGAACCCGGTTACTGTTTTATTGATCTTCTTCATAGCCCCTTCAATATCCTTTGCGCAAAATGACAATAAACTGGTAAAAAAAGGAAATGAGGCCTATAAAAAAAAGCAATATGAAGTGGCACGGGAAGATTATAAAAAAGCAGCCGAAAAAAATCCTGCCAATCAAAAGGCTCAATACAATTTAGGGAATGCTTTATACAAAACTGCAAAGCCCGAAGAAGCGGTAGCGGCTTATGATGCGGCAATACAAAATAGCAGGTTAGCGATTGAAAAGTCGGGTGCATTTTATAATAAAGGGGTGGTATTGCAAAATGAAAAGAAATTGCCGGAATGCATTGATGCATATAAAAATTCTCTGCGACTCAATCCGGCTGACGAAGATGCCCGGTTAAACCTGCAAAAGGCCTTACAACAACAGCAAAAACAGCAACAGCAGCAAAAAGAAAAGGATAATAAAGAACAAAAGAAGCCTAAAGATGAGCCCCAAAAAAAGGATCAGCCCAAACAACAGGAGGATAATAATAAAAATGATTTACCCCAACCCCAACCTTCAAAAATGACCAAAAAGGAGGCCGAAGAAAAATTAAAAGCCTTACTGCAACAGGAAAAAAAGCTACAGGATAAATTACGGAGGGTTAACGCGGCATCGCCTGAAAAACCGGAGAAAGATTGGTAAAAAATGGCGCATCTTTGTGTGATAAACTCACACCATGAAAAGTTTAAAATTGCCAATCTCTCTTCTGTTTGCAGCTTTTTTGTCTTCCTGCATTGACACCGAAGAAAAAATAGTACTCAATGCTGACAATTCAGGCATTTATTCAATGACAATTGATTTGGGCAGAATGTTAAAAATAGCTGGATCGATGGGTGGGGAGAAATCTGATTCCAGTAAGACGAAGGAAAAGAGGGATACCACCGTTTACCTAAAAGACATGATTGATACCGCGGTTGATTTAACAGCATCCGAGAAAGCATTGTACAAAGATGGGATGATCCATGTAAAATTGGATGAAGAGAAAAATGAAATGAAGATTGTGATGAGTTCACCTTTTAAAAACGCCGCTGATCTCACGGAAATAAAGAATAATTTTTCTACGGTGCTGAATAAGTTAAAAGCTTTAAATAAAGCTACCGGCGAGCAGGCAAAGCCAGAGGGAGAGTTAGCGGATATGGATATGAGGGCAAAATCCACTAACCCGGTTAGTGAGCATTTTACTTTTGTGGCAGGTACCGGTAAAATATCCAGCACCATTACTAACCTGGCCACTTTTAAAAAGCTGGTTGCAACAGATTCAACACTGGGTATGATGTCGCAAATGACATCCATGATGGGCGATTTTAATTACCGTACCATCATTGTTTTACCTAAAGTTGTTAAAAAATTTAATGGCCCGGGAACTGTTGTTTCTGCGGATAAAAAGACAGTTAGTTTTTCTACCACACTTACAGAAATGCTGGAGCATCCTGAAAAAGTTTCTTATGATGTGGAATATTAAGAAAAGGAAGCCGCTTGGTTCAAAGGGGGAAATAGCCCTCGATAATGAGTTGCTATTTATTCAATGCATCACAACAACTATAATGGCCACTAATTTTTTACCTGAATAAACTCTGTTGTGTGCATTTTGTGGGTTTGCAGGAATAAAAATTAAACCTGTTAAATGCTTCTTTAAACAACCTCTAAGATTGGTTATTAATTATTTTGTAATATAAAATTTATGCAATTGTATTGTGAATCCATGACGGAATACAAACGTCTCAAAACCCGGGAAGTTAAAATTGGCAACCTGTTGTTGGGAAATAATCATCCTGTCAGGGTGCAAACAATGACCACTACGGATACCATGGACACCCTGGCAACCGTAGAACAAACCATTCGTTGCATAGAGGCGGGGGCAGAACTGGTTCGCATAACCGCCCCATCTAAAAAGGAAGCAGAGAATTTATTGAATATAAAAAATGAACTAAACAGGCGCGGATACTTTGTGCCGTTGGTGGCCGATATTCATTTTACACCCAACGCTGCCGAAATTGCAGCTACCATCGTGGAGAAAGTAAGGGTTAACCCCGGTAATTATGTTGACAAGAAAAAATTTGAACAGATCGATTATACCGATGCTGAATATGGGGAAGAGATTGAAAGGATACGGGAACGGTTTACCCCGCTGGTAAAAATCTGTAAGCAACATGGTACCGCAATGCGCATTGGTACCAACCACGGATCTTTGAGCGACCGAATCATGAGCCGGTATGGTGATACGGCAATGGGTATGGTAGAAAGCGCCATGGAGTTTTTACGCATTGCACGCGGTGAGGATTATCACAATATTATACTGAGTATGAAAAGCAGTAACCCGCTGGTGATGGTGCAGGCATACAGGTTATTGATCAACCACATGATGGAAGAATTTAACGAGTGTTATCCTTTACACCTGGGCGTTACCGAAGCAGGTGACGGCGAAGACGGAAGGATAAAGTCAGCCATTGGAATTGGTACCTTACTGGAAGACGGTATTGGCGATACCATACGGGTAAGCTTAACTGAAGATCCTGAACTGGAAATCCCGGTTTGCAGGGATATTGTAAAACGTTATACCGAAGAGCGGCTACACAAGACCGGTAGTAGGGTAATTCCTTTGATTGAACCACTTCCTTATTCTCCTTTTGAATATAAGCGAAGGGAAACTTTTGCGGTTAATAATATTGGTAACAAGCAGGTACCCATAGTAATTGCCGATTTAAGTAAAATTGATACCATTACGCCTGCTCACCTGCAAAGTGTAGGATACACCTACGATGCAGCTAATGATAAATGGACTATCAGTGATATGGCTGCTGATTATATTTTTACCGGCAATCAAATACTCAATTTCGCATTGCCGGGTACGGTTAAGGTGATCGTATATCCCGCTGCATGGCAATTAGCGGATGATAAAACCACTTATTTTCCCATATTTGAAGACAGTGGGTTTGTTGCCGCCGAATCAATATCGAACAAGCTCAACTTTGTAATGCTTGATTGCTTTAGCGACGGCACAGGCATCAATGATTTTACTTACCTGGATGAACTGGCAAATGATCCTGCAGTAGTACTTTGCCTTAGTTCGATGAATATATCTGCCATGCATGCAGTTAGGCGGATGATGACGGAACTGATGAAGCGCAGCATTAAAAATCCCGTTGTGTTTATCACCGACAGTGACTGGTCCACGGCCGATGAACACCTTATTCACTATGCAACGGAAACAGGCGCATTGTTCCTGGAAGGAATGGGAGATGGTATCTGCCTGGGGATGTCATCAAAGGCATACAATGACGTAAGCAATATAGCAGTAAGCGGAAGAAATTATATTGCCAATGCTTCGGTAGAACAATTTATTAATA
The DNA here is from genome assembly GCA_014379625.1 of Ferruginibacter sp. Lineage (GTDB taxonomy): Bacteria > Bacteroidota > Bacteroidia > Chitinophagales > Chitinophagaceae > Ferruginibacter. The sequence continues at coordinate 26,609 of JACMLJ010000005.1, forward strand.
ATACCGCCTTCTCCATTTTACAGGCTACCCGCACAAGGATTTCAAAAACTGAATATATCAGTTGCCCCAGTTGCGGCAGAACGCTTTTCGACCTGCAGGAAACCACCGCAAAGATCAGGAGTGTAACCAATCATTTAAAAGGCGTTAAGATCGCCATCATGGGTTGTATCGTAAATGGCCCCGGTGAAATGGCCGATGCAGATTTTGGCTATGTGGGAAGCGGGGTTGGAAAAATTACCTTATACCGCGGAAAGGAAGTGGTAAAAAGAAATATTGACAGCGCCATTGCGGTGGATGAACTGATAACTATCCTGAAAGAAAGTGATGCCTGGGTAGACGCAGGTTAACCGCGCATTTTACTGCTTATTTACTTTTTGCAAAACCGGAATCGCCATCATCCCGGGTGAATCCCTGTAGTCAACCGTTTGCACAATACCGGGCTGCGTAAAGCGATAATGACTGCCGGTAATACTTCCAATTACTGATAAAGCCGATGATCCCGTGTATTCAAAATATACATCGGGCCACATTTTATTTTTGGGCGGGTCGGCCTGTTGATGATTGCCTTGCAGGAAAGTTTTTTCAGCTATAAACTGCTGTCTTTTATTGCCACAGTTGCACATGATTTTATTTTTTAGTCTTCTTTATAATCAGGGATATCCCTGTGATCGTTTTTTTTGATGGTGGTTGCCTGCTCGAGTAAACAGGCGGCGCCCGAGAAAGCAAACCAATACAATAATTTTTCCCACCAGTTATTTCCTGCGAATAATCCAAATGGCAATGCCATCCAAACACTAACACAATAAAAGCAGTCAAGCAGGCCTCCGAAGAAGCCCGCCCCTGCTTTTTTTCTTAAATGATATACGAGGTTGAACGGTCCATCCTCCATTGACAATAAATGTGATATACGCCACACCACTAAAGTGCAGATTAAAAATGTAAACCAATAGCCGCTGCTCATATACTTTGTTTTTAAAAAAGGTAAAGCCGCTTGAATGGACGGCCTTACCTGCTATTATTTATGCCTTTGGCTTTAAGCACACAATTTCCTGCACCGGAGTATGCGCACCCGTATTAGAACTATTGTGAATTGTTTTTTCAAACACTACCAGTCCGATACTTCCGCACGGCGTTCCGTTTGGATTGGTGGTAAATGCAAACGAATTATTGGTAGTGTTTACAGTGCCACTTTCAATGGTTCCAACAAAACTTGATGAGAGCTGGTAACTGGAAATATAATCGTCGGTTGCAGTAAAATGGCCGGTAATGGTATCTCCCAGTTTGTAAAAGGTACAGTCTCCGTTGTTATCAATATCTAAAATGGCTTTTGGTAAAGTGTTATCCATTTGTATCAATTTGGTGAACACACCTGGTACCCCTTGTATCTCAAGATCTATCTGCCATTTATCGTTGGTGCCGGGCGTCCATCTTGCCAGTACATTATCCACGTTCTCATCAAAATCGGTACCCCTGTTTTGGAAATCGTAAAAGCCTGAACTGTCTGCATTGATGGTTTTATATTTTACGATAGCATTATGAGGTGGCACCGGGCTGGGGCCATAACCTACTAACCACAACGGATCAATCAAATAATAAAAAGCACTGGTGGCGAGGTTGGTTACCTTAATGCGGTATTTATAACCGGGGAAGGATGGCCCCTGGATAACTACTATGCCGGCAAACGGGGCAGCCGGTTCTACCGGTACAGCGTTTAGGGCAAAACTGGCGCCTGCAGTGGTTACGCCGCTGGCATTGCTTACTTTATCTTCCGGAATACCGCCCAATACATAAATAAATGGTTTCACTGTTCCTACGGGTATTTCTTCTCCTGGTTTTACCTGGATATACCTGTCCAGCAAATTGCCCCATGTTTTAAGATTATTTGGATTGGTTACGGAAGGGGGTATATTCCATGATAGAACGGCCCTTACTTTTACTACGTTTGGTTTGCTGCATTTTTTTCTTCTGTGCTGAAAGTTATAGGGCAAGGTTGCTGAATAACACAATCCGCCTTCGGGTATCACCCCCAGGTCATGCACATTTACAGAAGCAGTGCCTACATATTCCCATTCACAATTATTGTCCCAGTCGGCCCAGAAAGCTACGTATTCATAACTGCCCGCACTGCATAAATTGCCCGAATATCCCGAAGGTTTTTTCACATGTACGGAAGCTACAAACTGTTCCTTGTTATAATCAAGTCCTACATTGGTCAGCTCTTCATAACTCGTGTTGGCCGAGGTCTGCAGAATTTCATTTACCGCAAGGTCCCAATCAAAACCAATTTTTTTGATGTACTCAATTTGCTGACTAGCGATGGTAATATCAGGATTGTACTGAATTTCTTTCACCAGTTTTAATCCAAAACGTCCGGCGCTTACTGCAAGTTTCGGGTCTTTATAAATATTTATTAATTCTGCAATACTTTGTTCTTTGACTTGCAATGAGCCTGCTGCTGCTGATAAGAGATTTTTTCCTTCCGGAACGGCTTCGGCGGCCTGTGCTAAACTCAGCAATGGGTTATTGATGGCCAGTTCCAGTACTTTACTAATCTCAAAATCGGGATTGAAGATCTTAAATTTAGGCCTTGGCCCAATCTGGATATTACATTCATAAACATTACCCCATACAGGTGTATAGTTAGGTGTATTGGCGGGAGGGATGACATTCCACGAAAGGATTGCCCTGGCTTTTGGAGTAACGGTTTTTTCGCAGTATTCCTTCTTTGGATTAATCTTTAGGGTTATAACATAACTCAACGGCTTCTCATCAGCTTTGGTGCAATCCTTATCTGTTGGGATGTCGTGCGCGTTAAAACCTGCAAAGCCCTGGTCTTCCCAACCTGTTCCATAATTAAGGTAGAAACGAACATAGTTATAAGAACCATTTGTGCACAGACCACCGGAAAAGCCATATGATTTTTTTACATCTATTGTGGCTTCCATTATTTCTGTGGCCGGGTTGTACCCAATAGAAGTGATTTCTTCATAACCAACATTATAGGCAATCGCGTTTGCTATTCCTGCGGCTGTTTTGTCAAGGTTTCCAAAATAATTGGGATTAGCGGATAAAAGTTTTTTAAAATGAACGCGTTCAAATTCCGGTTCATGTCCTGATGTTGAGTTTTCAATGTCTTTGTTCATGATTGTAAATTTTAATTGCCTTCTTTTATTTTAGAAGGCGGATGAATGAATGATATGGTTAAGAAAAATATTGTTTTCCAAAGTTTGTCCACTGCAGTAATTCCGTTTGGTTGCAGGATACCTGCGAAACAGGGTACTTCTTTCAGTGTTGGCTACACGTAGTTTCGGCGGATAACATCTTGTTGCTGTTTGCCGGATTGCCTATGGCTTGCGCCGTGTACATCGGGAAAGGTTGAAGGGGAGAATTACTGTTGCATCTCACCCTGTGCCCGTTATCGTTATTGCCGACAGGGTAAATAAATAGCGGCTGAATTTGATCACCTGGCAGTGAACGTCTTTTATTAAAACAGCGCAGCAGGGAATCATTGCATCATTTTCATTGGTCATAATCGTTCATTTTTAATGTGTAAAAAATAGTTGGTTCAGTACATAGAAATACTATGCTGCACTTTGTCGTCTTTTTTTTAAACAGGGAAACTAAAAGGTTAATATTTTTTTTCTCAAAGGCTTATATTGCTAAGCCAGGAATTATAGGTTGGTATCACGTAATTAAAACAGCAGGTAAAGCTGCCCTTTAAATTTCAGGCATGAACTACTTACGGAAAGGTTATCAACCCCATATAACAATCCGCGATGCGGACCCTGCCGGTACAGTAAGTAAAATTTTGTAGCTTTATAAAAATTCAGGTGCAGTTACTCTTAATTTAGCAGGAATAAAAACAGGCGGTAATTTTTTAACTAATATCAAACGCAATAATAATTATACCGCACAGACAATAGTGCCACGATACATACATTGGCGGCGCTCTATACTTCGGCTCCGCTCTGTACAGCCAGGTGAAATAGAAGTTAGGGAAGAATGAAGAAGGTAATAGTAGTGTAACCGGTTTCAAATTAAATTAATAACCAAACACATAAAAAACCGCCTGTGGGCGCAACAGCAATTATGCAAACAGATTTCCTTGTAATTGGCAGCGGTATAGCAGGACTAACTTTTGCTTTAAAAGTAGCAGAAGATTGCCCGGATAAAACGATCACTATTTTAACTAAAACCCAAAGTGATGAAACCAATACCAAGTATGCGCAGGGAGGTATAGCCGGTGTAATGGATTTTGATAAGGATAGTTTTAATAAGCATATTGAAGACACTTTAATAGCGGGCGACGGGTTGTGCAACCGGGAAGTGGTAGAAATAGTAGTGAGGGAAGGGGTGGAAAGAATAAAAGAAATCATTGAATGGGGGGCGCAGTTTGACAAGGATAAAGATGGCGATTATGCACTGGGCAGGGAAGGCGGGCACAGTGAATTTCGGATACTCCATCACAAAGATGTAACCGGTAAAGAAATGGAAAGGGCTTTGCTGGAAGCCATCATACGAAAACCAAATATCCGGCTCCTGAGCCATTGTTTTGTACTGGATATTATTACCCAGCACCACCTGGGGTTTTTAATAACAAAATCTACCCCGGATATTGAATGTTACGGCGTGTATGTTTTAAATTTAAATACCAACAAAATTGAAACGATATTATCCGCGGTTACCTTATTGGCAACAGGCGGTAACGGCCAGGTTTACCGCACTACCACTAACCCGGCTATTGCAACTGGTGATGGCGTAGCGATGGTATATAGGGCAAAGGGAAGAATTGAAAACATGGAGTTTATTCAGTTTCACCCTACCGCTTTGTATGAACCAGGTGTTCGCGGACATAGTTTTTTAATTACCGAGGCTGTACGCGGCGATGGGGGGGTATTGCGCAATCATAAAGGAGAAGCATTTATGGAGCGTTATGATGAGCGCAAAGACCTGGCACCGCGGGATATAGTGGCAAGGGCAATTGATCATGAAATGAAGATAAACGGTACCGAACACGTTTACCTGGATTGCCGGCATTTTAGCAAAGAAAAATTCACGGAACATTTCCCCAATATTTACGAGAAATGCCTGAGCATTGGAATTGATATCGCTAAGCACATGATACCCGTAGCGCCCGCCGCGCACTACAGCTGTGGTGGTATTAAAACAGATGAACAGGCGAGAACATCGATTAAACATTTGTATGCGGCAGGTGAATGTGCTTCAACCGGTTTGCACGGCGCCAACCGCCTGGCGAGTAATTCGTTACTGGAGGCGATGGTATTTGCCCACCGGGCCTATAAGGATGCTATCCTAAACCCGCAGGAGAAGCCAGGTGCTGTTTTAATCAACGGCAGTCAGGGAAAAAAGGTGGATTACGCTGAAGTGCCCAATTGGAAATCGGAAGGTACCAACGCCCCCAAAGAAATGATTTTAATAACGCAAAGTGTAAAAGAAATGAAATTGCTGATGAGCGACTATGTGGGCATTGTAAGAAATAATGAACGCTTATCGAGGGCAATGAAACGGTTGGACCTGTTGTATGAAGAAACGGAGGCATTGTATGAAAAAACGGCTGTATCTCCCCAGTTATGCGAACTCCGAAATATGATTACCGTTGCTTACCTGATTGTAAAGTGTGCTGAGTTCAGGCACGAAAGCAGGGGCTTGCATTTTAATACGGATTATCCTTCAAAGAGTATAATGGTTCAGAATATTGCACTATAAATTTATTGCTTACCCGGCCGATCCCTGCCTTACGGGCTTCTAACTAAAAACGCTACGCAGCAGGATGCGCCCGGGACACCGGTATTATCAGCGGTTGCATCCTTTTGGCGGACAGGGGTTATCTTTGCAGCATGTATTACCTGGTTTATGGTTTCTTATACCTGATATCATTATTGCCTTTTTTTATGCTATACTTCTTAAGTGACCTGGTATACCTGTTGCTGTATGTTGTTATCGGGTATAGAAAAAAAGTGGTGATGGATAATCTCGCCCTTGCCTTTCCCGAAAAATCTTTGGGTGAACGTAAAAGAATTGCTGTTCAGTTTTATAAAAATTTTGTTGACACTTTTATTGAAACCATCAAGTTGTTATCAATGCGTGACAGGGAATTTGACAAAAGGTGTACAGGCGATTTTAGTTTAATAAACCAGGCCGCAGCAAAGGGAAAAAATATTCAGTTGATGGGCGGGCACCAGTTTAACTGGGAGTTTACCAATCTTCTGTTTAGCAGGCATATCAACATTCCTTTTATTGGTGTGGTTGCCAATGTGGAAAATAAGATATTCAACCGTATTTATTTTAAATTCAGGGCAAGATATGGAACCATTTTAATCCCCAATTCATCCTTTCAAAGACAAATGATCGAACTGATGAAAAGCCAGTATTCCCTTTGCTTATTAGCCGATCAGAATACCCACCCCGGCAAAGCCTACTGGTTAAATTTTTTTGGGAAACCAGTGCCTTTTATTATGGGCCCTCACCGGGCCGCCGTAAAGAGCAAGCCGATGCTGGTTTATTTTGATTTCAAAAAAATAAAAAGGGGGCATTACCATTTTGAGGTTTTCGAAATAATTGAAAATCCCGGGTCCTTTACACCTGAAGCGTTGGCCCTTAAATACAGGGATTACCTGGAAAGCGTCATCCGTAAACAACCTGCTAATTATTTATGGAGCCACCGGCGGTGGAAGCATGAGTACCATGACAGTTATGAGAAACAATGGATTGACAATTAATTGTATTAATGGTAAAACAGCGAATGAAAAATGAGTAGTAAGAGATGGAAGGACTTAATTAAACTGCATTGATTGCCCAATGACCATGCCCATTCACAGTTCACAAGCTCCATTAGTTTAAAACACTCGGTTCCCTGGCAATTTTTATAGTTTTCTCTTCCTTTATTTTTTCCCAGCCCCCCACTATATTACGAATGTTATGAAGGCCCTCGTCTTTCAGTAAAGAACAGGCAATTACGCTTCTATAGCCACTTCCGCAATGGATATATAAATTTTGATTTTCTTCAAAGCCTGCAATGAATGCCGGGCTGGTCATTTCATTGAGGGGAAGATTGATGGCGTTTTTTACATGGCCATCGGCAAATTCAGTTTCCCTTCTTACATCCACCACCTGCAGATGAGGGTCGTGCGGAATATCCATTGCCAGTTCGTCTGCTTCTATATCGATGATCATATCCAGCTTTTCGCCAGCTTTTTTCCATGCCCCAAAACCTCCTTCAAGGTACCCTTCCATTTTACTAAACCCAACCCTCGCCAAACGTATTACTGATTCTTCTTCTTTGCCTGGTTCAGTTATCAACAACATGGGTTTATTAAAAGATAGAATGCTGCCGGCCCATTCAGCAAAACGTCCTTCAAGCCCTATAAATATACTGTGGGGTACAAATCCCTTAGTAAAAATATCCGCGGGTCTTGTGTCCAATACCGTTACACCGGCTTTCATTTTATTTTTAAATGCCTCAATGCTTAGGGGGGTAAGGGCTTTTGATTTGATCAGATCAAGGCTGTCATAACCTTCCCGGTTAATTTGCGCATTTATTGAAAAATATTTAGGCGGATCAGCCAAACCTTCGGTAATCGCCTTTATAAATGCCGCTTTGGTTTGTGGTTGCAATGCATAGTTGTTTTGCTTTTCTTCGCCGATCGTGCTAAAAGTACCTGCCCCGATATTTTTGCCGCAACTGCTTCCGGCACCGTGCGCAGGATATACCAGGATATCATCTGCCAGGGGGAGTATTTTCTGTTGCAGCGTATCATACATAATACCTGCAAGTGTGGCCTTGCTCATATTGCCACTGCTCAAATCTGGCCGGCCTACATCACCTGCGAATAATGTATCCCCGGTAAAAATTGCGTGGCTTTTATTATTTTCGTCCTTCAGTAAATAACAACTGCTTTCAATAGTATGGCCGGGGGTATGCAACACATGTATAGTAACTTTGCCCAATTTGAAAATTTCTTCATCCCTGGCAATGTGCACCGGAAAATTCGTTTTAGTTTCGGGCCCGAAAATAATAGGGGCGCCTGTTTTTTCGCCCAGGTCTAAATGGCCGCTCACAAAATCTGCATGAAAATGTGTTTCAAAAATATATTTTATTACAGCATTTCTTTCGCTTGCCAGTTGAATATATTCGTCAATATCCCTTAATGGGTCTACCACTGCCGCCTCACCATTACTTTCTATGTAATAGGCGGCTTCGCTAAGGCAACGGGTATATAATTGTTGAATGTACATGCGGCTTTTAGTTTATTAATGGCAAAGATAAAAAACAAAAAGCGGATGTTATTACAACATCCGCTTCATTACATGCATTTAAGTGTTTAGGCAACCAAATCATTCACAAAACCGCTTATTTCATCAATTCGTTTGTGATTGATGATGTAAAAAATAAACTTACCATCACGCTGTGTAGTTACAATACCTGCTTTCCGTAAAATGGCCAGGTGTTGCGAAGCTACTGACTGTTCCAGCTTAAGTCTTACATAAATCTCTGTAACGGTAATTTTCTTTTCTTCTTCAATCAGTTTTAACAATTGCTGACGCAATTTGTGATTGAGCGCCCTTAGAATTAAGGCTGCTTTTTTAACATTGTAATAGTCGATTTTAATTGTGCCCATCTTTGTAGAGTGTTGCAAACTTACGTCTTGCCTCTTTGTGGCGGTGTCATTTGTCATAGATATTTAATTTTAATTGTATCCAGCAAAGATACTAATGAATTTATATACATTAAAATTCTAATTGCAAATTCTTGGGGAATAAAAAAAATGATTATGCAGGGAATTAGAGTGGTATAGAACCCCCAAAAAATTCTTTCAAATAAAATGGTTCACTATATGCAAGATCAGCAAAATCAGATAGCTCATATTTTTTATGGGATAATTTGCTCATTGCCAATGGATTGTTCAAAACAGTTAAAAATATACCGTTTTGGTGGTTGCAGTTGGGTTCCCATTTTTTTGCGCCGTTTCCAAAAAAAAGAACAGTATATTTTAACAACGTGTTGGCAAAACTACTTTTTTCCAATATCATGGCACATGGCTCAAGAACAATTTCCAGATTTGAATTATACAATGCGGTATATATTTCCATTCGCCTCGCATCAATCATTGGGCAAAACAGGTGAGGGGAGACTATATTTTCATTACCGGCCTTCAATATTGCGGCAAAAGCTAATATTTCCAATGTACTAAGGGTGATGAGGGGTTTGTTTAAAGCATAACATAGTCCCTTTGCACTGGCCATACCCACACGTAATCCCGTATAAGACCCCGGTCCGGCAGATATCGCAATGGCGTCCAGTTTCCTTATGGAGATGGAGGTGTTCTTAAGCAGGGTATGTATAGCAGGCTGCAAAAATGCTCCATGGTCTTTTAGGTCGTTATTAGATAATTCCAGTAATACTTCGCCATCTTTTGCAAGGCTCACGTATGCAGTATCAGCCGCCGTATCTATGTTTAAGATAATGCTCATGTTATTGCTGAGTTTAATAATGCCGCGGGTAAATATCTTTTATCGTGCAAGGATAGTTTTTGCAAAAGAGTAAAAATCTTTGGTGCCCCAATGGTAGCCGCCCATTCAAACGGGCCATACGGGTAATTTGTGCCCAACTTCATAGCCGTATCAATTTCATCGCGGGTACTTATATTATCTTCGAGTGCAAAATAGGCTTCGTTAATGATCATGGCAATTATCCGGGCTGAAACAAAACCCAGCTCATCCGGTACCGCTATTATTTGTTTTCCCAGGGCTGCAAAAACCTGCAGCACGGATTCATTTATTGATCCACAGATCTCCCAGGTGCTCCTGCTTAAAAAACTATTCCATCCATTGATGCGGACTACGTTAGCGGGTGCATGTAGTTCTTTTAAAGTAAAACATACCGCATTTATAAGAACCGGTTTGGATATTATTTCAATAGCATATTTTTGTTCGTCCTGTAAAAAAAGGTACGCTGCAACATCTGCGGGAATATTTCCAAACGAATCCATCCTGGATAATTCGGCAACGCCTGTCCCCGTATTGATTTCTTTCCATTGGTCATCATTTGCCAAAACAGCAATTCTCATCTGGTTTTTTTTACAAAAATAGGTGGTTGATAAAAGATATATTTGTAATTCCTTAAAAAGTCGATTTAAATGAATAAACAAGTCATCCATACCATTCATGCCCCTGAACCCATCGGGCCTTACAGCCAGGCCGTTAAAACAGGTAATTTCTTATTTGTTTCTGGCCAGGTGGCCCTGAAACCCGGTACCACCGAACTCGCAAATGCAGATATTATTGAAGAAACGCAACAGGTAATGCAAAACCTTAAATCAATTTTGGCGGAGGCGGGAATGGATTTCAGTAATGTGGTTAAAACGACTATTTTTTTAAGTGATATGGACTTGTTTGGACAGGTGAATGCGATTTATGCTGAATATTTCGACAATGGTTTTCCGGCACGCGAAACGGTTGCTGTAAAAGGCCTGCCAAAAAATGCAAATGTGGAAATAAGCGTTGTTGCCGCCGGATAGCTTGTTGAATTGATAACTGATGAATATTCGAATTGCTGCTGCTTTCAGTTGGCCCGTCCTTCAAATTTTTTGGATTACATTACCTGATCTTTATTACTATTTATTAACTGATTAATGTTCCTTATAAAAGGCATTATCAATTATCCCGTTATCAATTAATAATATGAACGACCAAAAACCATTGGTGATAATCACGGCTAATGCCCACGATATTCTGATCTCCACTTTGCAGCAAAAGGGATTTGAAGTGATTTACCAGCCACAGGTAACCTATGAAAAGTTAATGGACCTGGTTCCAAATGCCCACGGACTGATAGTGACAACAAGGATAAAAATCGATAAACAAATCATAGACAAGGCCGGCAGGTTAAAATGGATTGGTCGACTTGGTAGCGGAATGGAACTGATAGATGTTGCCTACGCCGGCAGTAAAGGCATTCAATGTGAAAGCAGCCCCGAAGGTAACCGCAATGCAGTGGGTGAACATACCCTTGGACTGGTGCTGAATTTGATGAATAATATCAGCTATAGTTTTGAAGAGGTAAAGCAGGGAAAATGGAACAGGGATGCCAACCGTGGAACAGAATTGAGCGGTAAAACGGTGGGTATTATCGGTTTTGGAAATACCGGCAGTGCTTTTGCAAAGTTGCTTGCTGCTTTTGGCGTAACCGTGCTGGCTTACGATAAATATAAATTTGGTTTTGCAAATGGATATATCAGGGAAGCGGCTTTTGAGCAGGTATGCCGTTATGCGGATGTTATAAGTTTTCATGTTCCTTTAACGGATGAAACAAGGCATATGGCAGATGAAACATTTTTTAATGCGCTTGCCAGAAAACCGGTTTTTATTAATGCCTGCAGGGGAGGGGTAACGGATACTGCGGCATTAATTAATGCACTCAAACAAGATAAGATTGCAGGCGCCGGTTTAGATGTTCTTGAAAATGAAAGGCTGACTGCATTAAGCGAGTTGCAGCAGGACCAACTCAATTATTTAACCGGGCATCCCAGGGTGGTAATTACACCCCATATTGCAGGCTACAGCCTCGAAGCTTTTTATAAAATGAGTACGGTAATCCTTGAAAAGCTGGCAATTTAATTTTTTTATTATATTTGCGATATATGCAACGCCTTAGGCACATTCCTAAGGCGTTGTATTTTTTTTCTCTTTACTATAAATAGAAATGTTATGAGCGAAACGAATTATGTAAAAAAAGAAACATTTGAGCTGATGAGGGTTGAATTGCACCAAATGAAAAGCGTAGAGCGCCCGGCAGCAAGCAGGGCGATTGCCGAAGCCCGTGAAAAAGGGGATTTAAAGGAAAATGCCGAATATGACGCAGCTAAAGAAGCCCAGGGGATGCTGGAAGCAAAAATTAAATACCTGGAAGGTATCATCGCCACTGCGCGTATCCTGGACGAAAATAATATTGATACCACAAAAGTTTCTATCTTAACGAAGGTAACCGTTACAAATATGGGTACAAAAAAGAAGTCCACTTACCAGATCGTTTCCGAAAAAGAAGCCGATCTGAAGTTGGGTAAAATATCGGTAACCTCCCCCATCGGCAAAGGACTTTTAGGCAAAATAATTGGCGATGTTACAGAAGTACAGGTACCTGCCGGGGTGCTGAAGTTTAAGGTTGAAAACATAACTTTATAATTGCTGTCCCAAAAAAATTTTGACCCGTCCGCAGGTTAACGGCCGGGTTTTTTATTTCGTATTTTACAACAAATAATTAAATCATGACGATCTTTTCCAAAATAATTGCCGGTGAGGTTGCTGCGTACAAAATCAGGGAGAATGACAATTTTTTTGCCTTCCTTGATATTTTTCCGATGGTAAAGGGGCATGTATTGGTGGTGCCAAAAATAGAGACGGATAAATTTTTTGATCTGCCTGATAATTATTTAGCGGAAATTCTGCTGTTCGCAAAGCCGATTGCCCATGCAATAGAGCAATCATTTAATTGTAACCGGTGTGGAATTACAGTAATGGGACTCGAAATACCACATGCTCACTTACACCTTGTGCCCATCAATTCAGCTGAAGATGTAAACTTTACCAACAGTAAATTAAAATTGTCTGCCGATGAATTAAAAGAAATTCAGCAAAAGTTAGTGAAAGCGCTTGATGAAAGTTGAAGCTTGACAATTGTGCAATATTAGCAAATTACTTTTTCAATCTTCCCGGGTTCTTTTTTAAAAAATCATCCCAGCCGTTTACTTTAGTGCCGGATTGGCCAGCAACTGAATTTTCCTGGAAATAATGGCAAACTGCTACTGCCAGGGCATCTGAAGCATCAAAAGATTTTGGCTCTTCTTTGAAATTTAATAAACGTTGCAGCATTTTTAGTACCTGTTCCTTACTGGCATTACCATTGCCGGTAACGGATTGTTTGATTTTTTTTGGCGAGTATTCTGTTACATCCAGTCCATGCCTCATTGCTGCTGCAATAGCTACGCCCTGGGCCCGGCCAAGCTTTAGCATACTTTGTACATTTTTGCCAAAAAAAGGCGCTTCAATCGCAAATACGTCTGGTTTGTATTTAATGATCAGGCCGCTAACTGTATTGTAAATCAGCTGTAGTTTCCTGTAGGGGTCTTCTACTTTCCCTGGTTTCAAAATATCCATTTCCAGCAATTGAATAGTGCTTCCACTTATTTCTACAAGGCCGTATCCCATAACAACGGTGCCCGGATCAATTCCTAAAATTATTTTTGATTTCTTCTGCAATGGGTCACTTATTTGTTGATTGATGGCTTAACCGGGTATTTAAATTATACCTGTATTTAAACCATCTTTGAAGCATTTCACAATACCGGTTACCTTTGTGTTGCCTGGTGCATGCGCATACATCCTGGCGGCAAATGTAACGAAACATAATCTCCCTTTTATTTGTTTAGGCGGCAGGGGGAGAAAGTAAACAAAATCCGTTTGAATAAAAGTATTAAAATAACTATCAACTATTTTTTTGGCCCCTTGTTATTCCTGGTACTGTCGTGGAGCCTGTACAGGCAAATAAGTAATCAGCCTGATCTGCCTCAAAGATGGGCCCAAATCAGCATTGGCTGGAAAAACTGGAAATTTTGGCTCGTAATAATACTGATGTTTGTTAATTGGGGCATCGAAACAAAAAAGTGGCAGATTTTGGTCCACCATGTTCAACAGTTTTCTTTCATCCGGGCCTTTAAATCAGTATTGTCGGGCTGTAGTGTTACGATGCTGACCCCTAACCGTATCGGCGAATATGGTGGCAGGATACTATATGTGGAAGAGGAAAACAGGATAAAGGCAATTTCCTTAAGTTTGGTTGGAAGTATCAGCCAGTTGCTCGTTACGATGGTGATGGGCTGTACCGGATTGTTATATTTAAGGTATCTTTCACATAGCAATGGTGGTGCGCTGGCAGTTTTACCGGAATTTTGGGGAGATGTATTAATATACCTGAGTATTGGGATAACCATTATGCTGCTGTTATTTTATTTGCGGTTAGGCTGGTTAGTCAGAACTATGGAAAGACTGCCTACATTGCAGAAAATTGTAAACCATATCAGGGTATTGGATCAATTCAACAACAGGCGGCTGGTTGAGATTTTATTATTATCCTTTATACGTTACCTCGTATTCGTTTTTCAATATGTGCTGATGCTGCAGGTAATGCAAATTGAAATTGCGGTGTGGTTGAGCTTTTGGCTGATGACAGCTTTTTACTTAGTGATGGCAGTTGCCCCATCCATTGGTTTTATAGAATTACCGGTAAGGGTAAGCGCAAGCTGGGTAATTTTTAAATTGTATACCAGTAATGAACTGGGGGTGGGAACAGCTTCATTGGGCATCTGGTTGATCAACCTTGTGATACCCGCCGTAATTGGTAGTTTGTTGATTTTAAGTATTAAAATTGTAAAAGAAAAATGAATATTATTGTTAAGGCAGGTATTTTACTGGCAGTACTTTCGGGATATAGCCAGGCACAGGAACCAAAGGATACTTTTTGCGGGATAAAAAATACTGCTTTTGTGGCGGGAGAAGTTATTACTATGAAAGTTTTTTATAATTCGCTGGGCGTGTATATTGGTGCCGGCGAAGCTACATTTACTTCCAGCCTGGAAAGATTTAATGGCAAGTCTGTTTACCATTGTGTCGGGGAAGGAAAATCCTACTCATTTTTTGATAATTTTTTTAAAGTGAGGGATCGTTACGAAACTTATATTGATACTTCCAGCATGTTACCTGTAAAATTCATCCGGAATGTAGATGAAGGCGGTTACAAAATTTATAATAATGTAACGTTTAACCATAGTGCGGGCACTGCAATTACTACCAAGGGGGTTTTTAAAACAACGAGTTGCATACAGGATGTAATAAGCGCTATCTATTATGCCCGCAATATAAATTTTGATAAATACAAGCCCGGCGATAAAATACCTTTTGATATGTTCCTCGATGACGAAGTCTATCACCTTTATATACGGTATATCGGCAAAGAAAATGTAAAAACCCGTTACGGAAAGTTCAGGGCAATTAAGTTTAAGCCTTTACTAATCAAGGGAACTATGTTTGACGGTGGAGAAAAAATGACGGCCTGGGTGAGCGATGATCCCAATCACCTGATACTTCGGGTGGAAAGCCCGATTGCTGTGGGTAGCGTTAAAGTAGATATGTATGGATATAAAAACCTGCGGTATCCGTTAACTTCCCTGGTAGGGTTAAGATAGCCCTGTTGGGTTCTGCTCCATTTTACAGGATATTTTTTTAATTAGCTTCATTAAGGTGCTTGAATCTGTGATTTCCAAATTCACGTTCCTGTTATCCCTCCTGTGAAGAGGGTATCCACAAGGCGCCCGGCCTGAACCTCCCCAGCCGGCAGTTACCGGATGTGAAACACGCCCATTTGAATTTGTATTCAGGTGTGATTTTGTTCGTATACATTTTTGATCTTATCTTTCCTTCATTTACTACAACAATAAAACTTTTTGAAAGATGAAAATTTCATATGTAACAAACTATGACGCGATGGATATTCATAATTGGTCTGGTTTAGGTTATTCAATTGCAAAGATGTTGGAAAATCAGCATGCAGAGATTGATTACGTAGGAAATTTAGAACTGCAAACTAATATTGTACTCAGGTTAAAACAAAGAATATATAAAAGGTTAACAGGACAATGCTTTGAGCTTGAGCGAGAGCCTTTTGTTGCCGGGAGTTTTGCCCGGCAAATTCAATTAAAGCTGAAAACGGATACAGATATTATATTTTCTCCGGCTTCCACCCCTATTTCATTATTGAAAACCAACAAACCAAAAGTATTTTATACCGATGCAACATTTGCTGGTATGCTCGGGTTTTATGATGCTTTTTCTAATTTAACGAAGGAGTCCATCAGGCATGGAAATTATTTAGAGCAAAAAGCTTTGGATTCCGTTGCACTGGCAATATACTCTTCAGACTGGGCGGCTAAATCAGCAATGGACGATTACCATATAAATCCAGCCAAAATAAAAGTTGTTCCCTTCGGTGCAAATGTCCAAAATAACCTGCAGTATGACGACATTAAAAACATAATTCAAAATAGAAAAAAGGAAGTGTGTAACCTTTTATTTATAGGAGTAGAATGGAAACGAAAAGGAGGTGACATAGCTATTAAAATTACAGAGCGATTAAATGAATTGGGTATAAAAACCCAACTTCATATGGTAGGTGCTAAAAAAATTCCGATTGAAACCTTACCCGGGTTCGTTATTGACCATGGATTTGTCAGCAAAGCTACAGAAGAAGGGCGGAATCGAATTAATGACTTACTGGCTACCAGTCATTTTTTATTATTGCCAACACGGGCAGACTGTACCCCTGTTGTTTATTCTGAAGCAAATTCCTTTGGCCTCCCTTGTATTTCTACAAATGTTGGTGGTATTTCCACAATCATAAGAGATAATGTTAATGGTAAAACATTTGATTTGGATACCGATGTTAACGAATGGTGCAATTTTATAATAGATTATTTTACTGATGCTAAAAAGTATAATGATTTATGTCTCTCTTCCTTCAGTGAATACCAAAACAGGTTAAATTGGAATGTTGCAGGGATTGAAATAATGAAATTATTAAAGGAGATTTAAACAGCATCAATGAAACACCATTCAGCATCGCCTTTCAAAGCTTCACTTTACAATTAGCATTAAAGTAGTTCGCTTATTGTAAAAATTTCCTTAGCCCGAATACCTTTTTCCGTTGACTGTAAGGTACAGCATTCATTTACCGGGTCGTGTTCAAAAAATAAAATGCAATTGTTTTCCACCGCCCAGGATAAAAATATTTTTTTCTCTGTTAACGTGGTTAATGGAAACATATCATAGGCCATCACATAAGGCAGGGGCAAATGTGCCAGGGATGGTAAAAGATCAGCAACATATACAATGGTTTTTTCTTTGAATTGTATTACCGGCAACATCATTGCACCTGTGTGACCATCTACAAAAATAAAAGACAGACCGGGAATTATAGCCGAAGGTTGGGTAATTACAGTTGCGGCGTCACCGGCATTGGCCAATGTAGGCTCATCAACCATTTTCAACTGCCCGCTTTCTTTAATGGGTAAAATATTTTCTTTTAAAAAACTGGCTTTTTCGCGGTCATTTGGATGGGTGGCCCATTGCCAGTGCCGTTCATTGCTCCAGTAAGTTGCATATTTGAATGCAGGCATTAAATTGTCGCCCACCCTGTGTATACTGCCACCGCAATGGTCAAAGTGAAGGTGCGTTAATACTACATCAGTAATATCGTCTCTTGAAAATCCATGTTGTGCAAGTGACTTATCCAATGTGTCATCGCCGTGTAAATAATAATGGCCAAAAAATCTTGCATCCTGTTTATCCCCCATTCCATTGTCGATCAAAATTAATTTATCAGCTTCTTCAATCAGCAGGCAACGCAGCGCCCAACTGCACATATTATTTTCATCTGCAGCATTCAGCTTGTTCCACATAGTTTTGGGTACCACACCAAACATGGCGCCGCCATCCAGTTTAAAATAACCCGCGTTAATGGAGAATAAATTCATATGTTAAGTTAGCGTTTTTGTTGCAGGGTAGTTTGTTTAACAGCCGTTGACACCAGCAGGAAAAAGCCAATGATAAAAAAGATAACCAACGATAAAATTGAAGTACGTATGCTGCTGATACCTTCAATAAATCCAAAAGTAAACAGGCCAATAACAATAGCTAATTTTTCAGTAACATCGTAAAAGCTGAAAAAGGAAGCGGTATCTTTTGTTTCGGGCATTAATTTGCTGTAGGTAGATCGGCTCAGGGATTGAATACCCCCCATTACCAAACCTACCAGGGAGGCTATAATATAAAAATGGGTTTCCGTAGTAATGAAATAGCCCGCTATGCATACGCCGATCCAAAGCAATACCGTAAAAATCAGCACTTTAATATTCCCAAACTTCGCGGAGAGTTTTGACATGCCAATAGCGCCCGCAATTGCTACCACCTGTATAATCACTGCTGTAATGATTAATTTTTGATCGGGCAGTTTTAGCTCTTTAATACCAAAATCAATGGCCACCAGCATCACCGTTTGTACGCCCATGCTATAAAAAAAGAACGCAGCTAAAAAACGTTTTAATACCGGCA
The DNA here is from genome assembly GCA_014379625.1 of Ferruginibacter sp. Classification (GTDB taxonomy): domain Bacteria; phylum Bacteroidota; class Bacteroidia; order Chitinophagales; family Chitinophagaceae; genus Ferruginibacter. The sequence continues at coordinate 44,786 of JACMLJ010000005.1, forward strand.
TATTCATTACCTGGTCCAAAACAATTTTTAATTCATGAAAGCCGTTCGTCAGAACATGCTTTTTTGTTTTCCTTTCACTTTTTGGACTTATGGGCAAAGCTTTAAAAGTAACCTGTGCAAAACTTACCCACCAAATACCTACCAATAGAAAGGTCATTTTTAGGGCCAGGGTTTTATCATTCATAAATACCACCAGTCCAAATCCTATCATTTGCATCACCACGCTGCCCAGGTAACCCAGGCTATATCCTTTGGCGCTGATCCTGTCGCGGTCTTTTTCAGCAGCTATTTCCGGTAAATAAGAATTATAGAAAACCTGGCTTCCGTAAAATCCGATGCCCGCAAACATAAAACACAGGAGGCCAAGCGTGATACTGTGTTCATCAAAGAAAAACAGGATCGAACAACTTAATGCCCCGAGGTAACAGAAAAAACGCATAAAGTTTTTCTTGTTGCCTTTGTAATCTGCAATTGATGATAGGATAGGTGATAAAAGCGCAATTACCAGGAACCCAAAAGCAAGCACATAGTCTTTTAATTCTGTATTTACAAAACGCCTGCCTAAAAAACTAATACCATCCGGGAATTTTTCGAGGCCGGTTATGGCTGCGTAATAGGCCGGAAAAAAAGTGGTGGTAATTACCAGGTTGTATACCGAATTGGCCCAATCGTACATAGCCCAGCTATTAATTACTTTCTTAGAAGCAGTTTGCATATCAGCATAATTATATTGGGTAAATTAAATAGGTAAGCGCTGTTGAAATTAAACAAATTATCTATTAAATAGCATTCATTTTATGGGCGGCACATTCAATGATTGCCAATCCGTGCGATGCGTGGTAAGGCTCTTACGGGTTATTGAAGGCTGGATAACCTGTACACCCCTTACTGCCTGATTACCCCCTTCCAAATTAATACAAGCATAATTATACCGGCAAGAATCCGGTAAATACCCCAGATACGGAAGCCATATTTTTTGAGAAAGTCGATAAAGAATTTGATGGCGAGTACTGCAACAATAAAAGCGACTGCACTGCCTAAAAGTAAAGTGATTAAATTAGACTTTTCCAAAACTTCGGGATGGTCTGAATAAGTATCGAGGAAACTTTTGGCAGATGCTGCAAGCATGGTTGGTACCGCTAAAAAAAAAGAAAACTCCGCTGCCGCACTTCGGGTTAATTTTTGGCTCATACCGGTAATGATGGTGGCAGCGCTCCTGCTTAAACCAGGGAATATGATCGACAATACCTGTCCGCAACCAATGATAAAAGCTGTTTTGTTAGTTAATTTTTCTTCTGAATCGATAATAGGTTTTGTAAACACCTTGTCTACGAATAAAAGTATAACACCGCCTGCCACCATTACCCAGGCAATAAAAGAAAGATTAGCGAGCGCGGCATCGATATGTTTTTTTAAAAAGAAACCAACTATCAATGCGGGTATCACTGCAATAATTAGCTTAATGTAAAAATTAAATCTTTTAAAATCAAAAAACTTTTTCCAGTATAATACCACTACCGCGAGTATTGCAGCTAATTGTATCACTACCTCAAACATATCAACAAAAGGCGATGGGGCAATATCCAGTAAAGGATGCGCAAATTTCATGTGGGCAGTAGATGAAATTGGTAAAAATTCGGTAAGGCCTTCTATGATGGCAATGGTGATGGATTGGATGGTTGTCATGGTATGCTGTTGGTAGATAAATTAGATAAAGTAGATAAGGTATATAAAGTTTATAAAGTAAATAAGGTATATAAAGATGCGAAGTAAATATGATTAGCGATCCTTCTCTCAAATAAAAAATGCGATATTAAAACATCGCATTTACTTCGTTAATTTTGGAAAGATTAAGCCCTTCAATACTTTTTATATCTTATCAGCTACTATACTTCCTTTGGTTTCTTCATAATAGCAAATATCTCAATTACAAACCCTGCTATGATGAGCATCGGCGCAATGGTTATCCGGGTGGTACTATACACATCATTGTCGTTAAAAACTTTGGGGTCAGCACTTTTACCACCCGCCATCAAAAAGAATCCAATGGCCAGTATGATCAACCCTCCCAGCATCAGCATATAATTTTCTTTACCAAATAATCCCCTGGTTACGGTTTGTTTTTTATCAATACTCATGGTGATTTAGTTTAAGGTGCAAATAAAAGTAATAATTTTCAAATGGCGTTCATTTTCCGCAAGGGTGCCAACCTTTTGAAGGTCGGCACCCCTATAATTAATACAGATCATCCAGTTTCATCTGTAAATATTTTAAGACAGAACGATGGGTACTGATCAACGAAATGGTTATTCCCAGAAACAATATCCCGGTTACGATCAAAATCATATTGCCGGTATCTCTCAGCAAACGGAGCCAGGGTATAAAGTTTTCTACCAGTAAAATAAATCCAAATACGGCCACAATGGCAATAATTGCCGCAATTAACCCGTTGATGAGTGCCCTTATGTCTAATGGCTTTGCAATAAATCCGCGGGTAGCGCCCACCATTTGCATGGTTTTTATTAAAAAACGATTGCTGTACATCGCCAGCCGGATAGTATTGTCGATGGATATAATTACGATAATGGAAAGGAAGATTGCAAAAGCAAGAATACCTGCGGCAATATATTTGGTATACGAACTCACATAACCCACTGTTTCTTTTGGATATTGAAATTCAGACATGATACCGGTAAAATTGGCTTCGAGGTAATTGCTTAAAATACTTAAACTGTCTTTATCCATATAATCGGCCTTCACATAAAAATCGATGCTTTCCGGCAAAGGATTATTGTTAATGAATTTTTTCCAGGAACTATCGTTTTCTGTATTCCATTTTTGGATGGCTTTTTCCCGGGTAACATATTCCGCCGTTTTTACATACGGAACTGAGGCGATATATTTTTGCAGGGAATCTACCTGCTTTTTGGCGGCAGATGGTGTAATCCAGGCGTGCACCTGGATATTTTCGCGGAACATTTCACCTGATTTTTTAAGGTTTAAAAACAACCATCCCACGATACCAAATAGAAACAATACCAAGGCTACACCTATTATTGCATACACATAAGACGGTTTGCTGCGCTTGGATGATGCTGATTTTCCGAATTGAGACATGGGATAATTAAGTTTTTTTATACCGGACCGGTATTCATCCGGAAAGGTATTTAATGGGGAATTGGTGTTTACATGCGCTTTACAATTTCAATAAAGCAATGGGGGCAAAAGTAAAGGATTTTACCTGCTTTACTGTATTTTTGCCCACTACAAAACGGGTACCTGTCAAATATATTTTTATTACGCGAAACTATACCATGAGGGAAGGGGTAAAATAACTTTTCTTTCACAGTTGGAAGGGTGGTTTAAGTAATAAATGAAATTTGTACTAAGGGGATTAAACGCTTCCGGACCAGCGGAAGCTGCGGGATTGTATAATATTCAACTGGCGCTGGTGCCGATAAAAATAAATACTCAAATTACAATAGTTAATAATCAATGGAATACGATTTCAGAAAAATAGAACAGGAATGGCAGGTACGGTGGAAACTAAATAAAACTTATAAAGTATTTAATGATGCTGCAAAGCCTAAATATTATGTGCTGGATATGTTCCCTTACCCGAGCGGTGCGGGCCTGCATGTAGGGCACCCCCTGGGCTATATCGCCAGTGATATTTACAGCAGGTATAAAAGGCTGAAGGGTTTTAATGTACTTCACCCAATGGGCTATGACAGTTTTGGCTTGCCTGCCGAACAATATGCTTTGGAAACAGGGCAACACCCGGCAGTAACCACTGAAAAAAATATTGCCACCTTCAGGGGCCAGTTGGATAAAATAGGGTTTTGTTACGATTGGGACCGGGCAATAAAAACAAGCGATGCCAGCTACTACAAGTGGACGCAATGGATATTCCTGCAAATTTTTGATAGTTGGTTTAACCGAATTACCAATAGGGCTGAACGAATTGCGGGTTTAGTGAAAATATTTGAGACAGAAGGAAACCTGCAACATGCCTGTCCGGGTGATAAGGTGCAAATATTTGCCGCGCAGGAATGGAATAACCTGGACGAAAAAACTAAGCAGGAAATATTGATGGACTATCGATTAACATTCAGCGCATACGGCGAAGTTAACTGGTGTGAGGCATTGGGTACCGTATTAGCCAATGATGAAGTGGTGAATGGTGTAAGTGAACGAGGCGGGCACCCGGTGGAAAAAAAGAAAATGCGCCAATGGTATTTACGTATCACTGAATATGCAGATCGGTTATTAGAGGGGCTGGAGCGAATTGAATTCAGTGATGCCATGAAGGAGATGCAGAAGAACTGGATCGGCAAGAGCCAGGGTGCTGAAATGGATTTTGCTATCAGAGATCATGATCAGCTTTTAAGGGTATACACCACAAGGCCCGATACTATTTTTGGGGTAGACTTTATGGTAGTGGCACCGGAACATGAACTGGTTAAGCAAATAACCACTGCTGCGCAAAAAAGGGAAATAGATAATTATCTGACCTATGTAAAAAGCCGCAGCGAGCGGGAACGTTTAGCCGAAGTAAAACAAATAACAGGGTGTTTTACCGGGGCCTATGCCATCAATCCTTTTGACGGACGGGAAATACCCATCTGGATAGCAGAATACGTATTGGCAGGTTATGGTACCGGGGCTATTATGGCCGTGCCATGTGGCGACCAGCGTGATTTTGGGTTCGCCCGGCACTTCAATATTCCCATCACAAATATAATCGGCAGCTATTTTAACGGGGAGGAAGCCAATGCAACCAAGGAAGCCATTTTGCAAAACTCCGGCTTTTTAAATGGCCTTTTGATGAAGGATGCGATCAGCGTGGCAGTTAATAAAATTGAGGAATTGAGAATTGGGACGCGTAAAGTTAATTTTAGAATGAGGGATGCAGGTTTTAGCCGTCAGCGTTATTGGGGCGAACCTTTTCCCGTCATCTGGCAGGATGGCGTAGCAATCCCTTTAGATGCGGTTGAATTACCATTGGAATTGCCACATGTAGATAAGTATGGGCCCGGACCGAACGGAGAAGGGCCGCTGGCGAATATTGAGGATTGGGTCAACCTCATCCCTAACGCCTCTCCAAAGGAGAGGGGGACTGGAGAGGTCAAACGCGAAACCTCCACCATGCCCGGTTACGCAGGCTCAAGCTGGTACTTCCTCCGTTACATGGACCCGGAAAACACACAATCATTTTGCGACAGAAAAGCCAGTGATTACTGGGGGCAGGTAGATATTTATATTGGCGGAACCGAACATGCGGTAGGGCATTTATTGTACAGCCGGATGTGGACCAAAATATTATTTGACCTGGGATATATCGGGCACGATGAGCCGTTTAAGAAATTGGTGAACCAGGGGATGATACAGGGGAGTAGCAGGTACATGTATAGGGTGTCTCCTGTTATAATTACCGCAGATGGTTTTGATCAAGCTTTGTTACCTTATATTTTTATCTCGAAAAGTATTGCAGATAAATTAGAATTAGAGGATAAACTGGCATATGAAAATACAATGAAGTTTGCTGAAAGGTCACTTGCAGATGTTTACGGAGATTGGGTTATCACTATTACCGGAATTTCAATCTTAAAAACACATGTTGATGTAAACTTTGTTGATGGACTTGAATTGGACATTGATCAATTTAAAAAGTGGCGTAATGGTGAATATGCAAATGCAAAATTTATAAATGAAGATGACGGCACATATATCTGTGGGGTTGAAACAGAAAAAATGTCCAAATCAAAATACAATACCGTTAATCCTGACATCCTGGTTGACAAATACGGCGCCGATACCTTCCGCATGTACGAAATGTTCCTTGGCCCTGTTGAACAGAGCAAACCCTGGGATACCAAGGGTATTGAGGGCGTACACCGGTTTTTACGCAAGCTTTGGCGCCTTTTTTATGATGAGGGGAAAGGCAAACTATGGAATGAAAATAAAGCAACCGATGCAGAATTAAAAGTTCTCCACAGATCCATCAAAAAAATTGAAGAAGATACGGAACGATTTAGTTTCAATACTGCCGTAAGCACATTCATGATCTGTGTAAATGAACTGGCGGATTTGAAATGTAATAAGAAAGAAGTACTGGAAAATGTATTGATTTTATTAACACCTTATGCGCCGCATATTGCTGAAGAATTATGGAACCGGTTGGGTAACAGCAACTCAATTTTAGATGCGGCTTACCCCGTATTTGATGGAAAATACCTGGTGGAATCTTCCAAAGAATACCCCATCTCCATCAACGGAAAGGTAAGGGCCAATATTAACCTCGCCTTAAGTCTTGAGCAGGCGGAAGTAGAAAAAATAGTGCTTGAAAACGAAGTAGTTCAAAAATGGCTGGATGGCAGGGAACCAAAAAAGATCATTTATGTAAAGAACAAGATGGTGAATGTGGTCATTTAAATTAGAGGGGATCCAGTTGCATTGAATTTTAATTGCTCCAGTTAAATAAAATGCTTTGGACTATCAGGGTCAGGCTCTCCTGTGTTTTTGAAGACGCGTCCGGGAAAAAATTATATGCCGGAAATAATATCGGGTATTTTTTTATACATGGTAAACAAATTGATACCAGGGCTGTTTCATATAATTTGTTAGTATTATTTTAGGTGTGTATGGTCAATATTTCATCATTGCCTATTCACACAAATTAAACCACGCCCTCTTAATTAACATAATATTGGTGTATGGCAAAACCAACAATTGAATTAATAGAAGCCCTCAGGGAAACAGCCACCAGGCTTCGTAATGGAGCATATTATTCCTGGGGCAATCATGGGGCTTGTAATTGTGGCAACCTGGTACAGGTGGTAACTAAGTTTAGCAAAGGAGAAATTTTACGCTACGCCCATACCGGTATTGGTGAGTGGACGGAGATGGCGGAAGAATTTTGCCCGGTAACCAATGCGCCACTTAGTTTAGTAATTACCCGATTGGAGGATATCGGACTGACACCAACGGATATTCACAATGTTGAATACCTGGCCGACAAAGAGGTGCTGCATCATTTAAAAGGCGGTTTTCGCTGGCTAAAACGAAACAGAAGAGAAGATGCGACCGCATATTTTGAAGCCTTTGCAGAGTTACTGGAAGATAAATTGATCCAGGCCATTGACTTAAGCGATTTACCGGTCAAAGAAAAGCCCTCACCAGTTTCGGTTCAGTACAATAAATATTTAAGCCTATCGTCAACCTGATCTGTTGTCTGAATAAAATAATATTTAAGCCCGTTTTGGCCAGAAGCTGACAAATGAAGATTTCTTTTCCCTCCCTGCATTTCCCGGGGGTGCAAGTCCTGCATACCACCCTTGCAGTGATCGACACCTAATCCGCCAACTACTATCCCCGCCTTTTTTTTTAAAGTTCAGGATATCCGGATGGCGGGCTGTCAGGAAGTTTTTTCAGGTAAATATCTGCCAGGCTGCTATTTTCAAGAATATAATTTTAGATAATATCAATTTTGATTGTATCTTGACCGGGATAAAACCCACCTATTAATGTCCAGGATATCAAGCCTGCTAATGTTTATATTAGCAGTATTGCTTATTGTTATTGCCATTCTTTCGGCATCTCCCCCCGCAATTAAGTTGGGCGAAGTACCAGATACCTGCTTTTCTGTAAAAAGGGCCTATTCCCATTTGCTGAAAATATCCAGACTCCCCCATAGCACCGGAACTGTTGAAAATGCGAGAGTTCGTGAATATATAGCAGCTACCTGCCGACAGATGGGATTTACGGTTGAAATACAAAACACTACCTCAATCAATAACGGATGGAATTTTATACAAGCAGCCAATGTGTACAATGTTATTGCGCTGAAAAAAGGGCAGCACAATAGTAAATCCGTGGTGTTAATGGCCCATTACGATTCGCAGGTTAATACACAGGGAGCGGGTGACGATGGAGCGGGGGTGGCATCTATGCTTGAAACTGCAAGGGCTTTACAAAAAGTAAACCTGCAAAATGACCTTATCTTATTATTTACGGATGGAGAGGAAATCGGGTTGATGGGTGCGAATGCATTTGTAAAAGAGAGCCCCCTTGTAAAAGGAATTGGATTGGTTATTAATTTTGAAGGACGTGGCAATGCAGGTCCCAGCACCATGTTTGAGGTAAATGCCGGCAACGGGTGGGCCATCAATGAGTATGCAAAATCAGTTGCACATCCCTTTGCCAATTCACTCGGGTACGAATTATATAAAAAGTTACCTAATAATACCGATTATACACCATTTAAAAATGCAGGAATCACCGGGTTAAACAACGCTTATATAGACGGTTTTGTAAATTACCACAGTCCTAATGACAAGCCGGAAAATATGGATCTGCGGAGCCTTCAACATCACGGAGATAATATGTTAAGCCTTGTAAAGCATTTTGGCAACTTAACCATTACCGGTACAAAAACGCCTGATGCCAGTTATTTCAATGTGATTGGTAATTGGTTTATACATTATCCGGCTTCCTGGAATCTTGCATTTGTTTTATTGACCGATTTGCTTTTTATTTTCTTCCTTCTTGCAGGCATAAAAAATAAAAGTATCAAAATAGGTGGTTTTATAATCAGCACCTTACTCTTTCCGGCATTTTCTGCTATAACTTATTTTTCTGCCAAATACCTGCTTAAGGTAATTATTTCTCTTTATCCGTTATATAGTCATTTTGACGAAAACAATTCGTACAATAGCCCCTGGTATTTTTTAGCAATGAGTGCACTGGCGGTTACCCTGTTTTCTTTCATTTATCTGTTAGTTGCAAAAAAAATAAATTCAAATACATTGCTCGCCGGTATATTATTTATCGTTGTCATCCTTATGAATGGGATGCAGTATGCGGTTCCGTCAGGAAGTTATTTACTTTTTATCCCTTTATTTTTTATTTTAATTTCCCAACTGTTTTTGTCGGGTAAAAATTGGGGCAATGAAAAGCAGTCCAACCAATGGAATTTCCTAAATCTATTGAGCGTGGTACCTGCTATTTGTTTTATTGCGCCTGCCGTTTACTTTACTTTTTTAGCATTTGGATTGGGAAGCAATATGCCCTTTGTTGTGGTTGGGGCGGGTATGTTTACAGCATTATTATTACCTGTATTGTATCCCTGTTTTAAAAATCAAAAATTATTTATTCCTGCAACTGCGCTGCTTTGTTTTTTCCTGGCCCTCGTTAAAGGTCAGCTTACATCAGGCTATTCAGAAAAATACCCGCTACCATCCAACCTGCACTATACAATGGATGCTGATTCTTCGCGTGCAAAATGGCTTTCTGATTTTTCTGCCCCTGATAAATGGTCGGTTGGATTTTTTAAAAAAACTGCCATGAACAAAAAAGGTATCAGGCATAATGGCCGATTGATAAATGATGCCCCCGTACTACCTTTATTGCCCCCGACAGCAGTTATTACAAAGGATACATTGCATAATGGGAAGCGAACATTCGTAATCCATTTTAATCCTTCAAGAGAAAAAGTGAATTTTATAAATATTGCTATTGCCGATAGCTGTAAAGTGAATTCAGTTTTTATTGATGGAAAGCAAACAAAAGTAGTTATGGACGGGTATCCAACACATTACCGGAACATTTCGTATACCGGGGTAACCAGCAAAGGCTTTGATGTAATTTTTGAAATGGAGTGCAACAAAAAATTAGATATCATCCTGAGCGACCGTTCAATCGGGTTGCCAATAATAGCTGGTATTAATACCAGTTACCCCAAAGATATCGTAGCAGACCAGCGTGGCAACAGCAATACAATACAGGTAAGGAAGCGCTTTATATTTTAATGAAACTAGCCCCGGATCAATACTCCTTAAAAATATAGCAGCGTATCAATTTCATATGTTTTATCAGGATATGCCTACCTTCAGCACATGAAAACTGAAATGGAGAATGTATTAATAAAAAACAGGTCAAACTTTCACCAGGTGATAAATTTCAATCCTGTTACAGACAAATTAATTGAATTTGATTTTACAGGATCCAATAAAGAACTGACTGCAAATGAAATATTGGATACACAAAAATTTTCTCTGTATATAAATAAACAGCTCGAAAGCCACCAGGCTAAATTTGGCATCGGGGGCTATAATGAAAACAGGGTGCTTTACAAAAGAAGCAGCCTCTTTGACCAGGGTTCTTCAGGTTTAATGGAAAATGAGGACGCCATCAGGGTATCCCCCCGTTCTGTGCACCTTGGTATTGATATCTGGGGGGCGGTGGGTACAGCCGTATTTGTACCGGTAGGTGGTATGGTGCACAGTTTTGCGTTCAATAATAATTTTGGCGATTATGGTGCCACTATTATTTTACAACATCAATTAGACACCGTAGTGTTTCATACACTTTACGGCCATGTAAGTTTGGTAGATATTGCTCAACTGCACCCCGGGCAGTACATCAGCAGGGGAGAACTGATTGCTCATTTTGGCAGGCAGGAAGAGAATGGCTGGTGGCCACCACACCTTCATTTCCAGGTGATCGGCGATATGAATTTAAAAGAAGGCGATTATCCCGGGGTTTGTACCGTAAATGAAAGTGAAAAATACCTTCAAAACTGCCCTGATCCCGATCTGATATTGAATATGATGCAATATGTGCTTGCCTGACCTCAAGGTAGGCCTTTTTTTAAATACTAATAAAGAACTTTATACGTTTTAAATTGTATCTTATTCTGTAAAGAAGCAAAAAAACTACCTTTACAGCGCAAATGAACCAGCATGGAAATTAAAGCAGGCAAATTATTAAGGGACATCAATAACCCTGATGACTTAAAAAAATTAAAAAAGGAGCAATTACACCAGGTATGTGACGAATTACGCCAGTATATTATTGATGTGGTGAGTGTGCATGGCGGGCACTTTGCAGCAAGTTTGGGCGTGGTAGAATTGAGTGTAGCATTGCATTTTGTATACAATACACCGTACGACCAGTTAGTCTGGGATGTAGGTCACCAGGCTTATGGTCATAAAATTTTGACAGGCAGAAGAGACGAATTCCCCACCAACAGAAAATACCATGGCCTTAGCGGTTTTCCCAACCGTAGTGAAAGTGAATATGATACTTTTGGTGTTGGCCATTCTTCAACCTCCATTAGTGCCGCGTTAGGAATGGCGATGGCCAGTTACTATAAAGGTGAAAAAGACAGGCAGCATATTGCTGTGATAGGTGATGGGGCTATGACTGCCGGACTCGCTTTTGAAGCAATGAACCATGCAGGCACAGCCAATAGCAACGTGCTCATCATACTAAACGACAATTGTATGAGCATCGATCCTAATGTAGGCGCTTTGAAAGAATATTTAACGGATATCACTACTTCACATACCTACAACGACCTTCGCGACAATGTTTGGAAAGCCCTGGGCAAATTACCGGTTGGTAAAAATTTCAGCCGCGAAATGGCCAGTAAATTAGAAGCAAGCCTGAAAGGTATTGTTAGTAAAAGCAGCAACCTGTTTGAAGCATTGCAATTACGTTATTTTGGTCCTATCGATGGCCACAATATTACTAAATTGGTGGACACCCTGATGGATCTGAAAGATATTCCGGGTCCTAAAATATTGCATATCAAAACCATAAAAGGAAAAGGATATGCTTTAGCTGAAAAGGATCAAACCAAATGGCATGCACCTGGCTTGTTTGATAAGATCACCGGGGAAATAGTGAAGAAAAAATTTGATATCCTCCAGCCTCCTAAATACCAGGATGTTTTTGGACATACCCTTATTGAGCTGGCGGAAATGAACGATTCAATAATGGGCGTTACACCGGCAATGCCCAGCGGGTCCTCTTTAAAATACATGATGGAGAAAATGCCCAACCGGGCTTTTGATGTGGGCATCTGCGAGCAGCATGCAGTTACCTTAAGTGCAGGACTGGCTACCCAGGGGATGAGGGTTTTTTGTAATGTATATTCCACTTTTATGCAAAGGGCCTATGATATGGTGATCCATGACGTGGCTATTCAAAATTTACCGGTAGTGTTTTGTTTAGACAGGGCGGGACTGGTAGGTGAAGACGGCCCCACACATCATGGCTGTTATGATATTGCCTATATGCGCTGCATACCCAATATGATCATTAGCGCGCCTATGAATGAAAAGGAATTGAGAAACCTGATGTACACATCGCAACTGGCAACCACCCAGGCTCCATTTGTAATTCGTTATCCGAGGGGTGAAGGGGTAATGCCCGAATGGAAAACACCTTTTGAAGCAATACAAATTGGTAAAGGAAGAAAAATAAAAGATGGTCAGGATGTAGCGATACTTTCATTTGGTCACCCGGGAAATTTTGCAGCCACCGCTATCAGGGAAGTCAAAGGCGAAGGGATTAACCCCGCGCATTATGATATGCGTTTTGTAAAGCCCATCGATAAAGAATTATTGCATGAAGTGTTTGGTAAATTCAACAAAATTATCACCATCGAAGACGGAACAGTAGTGGGGGGCTTTGGCAGTGCGGTACTGGAGTTTATGAATGAATATGGCTATAAGGCGGATATAAAGATCATGGGTATACCTGATCGTTTGGTAGAGCATGGCTCGCCAAAAGAATTGTACAATGAAATTGGATTGGATGCCAATGCGATTGCAGGGGTATTGAGAGACCTGATGAAAGCGAAAGTAAAAATTACCGCCAATAGTTTTCAATAAAAAACATTGGGTAATTTCTTTAGCGCATACATTCCTCCGGTTTTCTTTTTTTGTTGTATGCCTGGTTAATAACTATAGCGTTCAAGACTCCGGGCCAGGTCTTAAAAAACCGGCCAACCTGTATAATCAGGCATAAGGAAATTCCGAACTAATAAGCCAAGGGTCTAATCCACATCTTTCAGTTTAGCTAATCGCAGGGTATACGCAGATTAGTGCGCAACCCGCTATTTCCCTTTCAACTACAAGGTGAAAACAAGCATACATCATTAAGCATTTTTACCAGCTTAAATACAACGAAAAATTGCCTGCATTATGATTGTATAATCCCGGCAGAAAAACGCAGGATGAATTTTGACTGACTGATAACCCCAATTTTTTATACACGATCACTACCCCGCCACTCAAAGCATAATTGAATTTACTGGGGTTATGCCTGTACTTTGTTTTCGTACCCCCGGCTGTGTTTACTTCTCCCGTTAGCAACCCATCGTGAAAAGTATATACTATCTCCGGTTTTACTACCAGGTAGATTTGTATGTCTTTTTTATTCGCGGTTTTTAAAACGGCTTTGTAACCCGTTAAAAAGCCATTAAAATAAGGGGCCATTATTCCGAACCGTATTTTTGAACTCAAACCTACTGCATTAACCATTGTACCCGCGAATAACTGGCCGCCAGCAATCACTTCCAGTTTACCAATTGCCGCAAGCCCTTTTTCCGCTTTGATATTCAGGTTCGCATACAACTTGTTGCTGAGTTGATGATACCAGCCCATCGCCCTGGGTATCCCCACAAAACGATGAATAAACCTTTGCATTTCTTCGGCAAGAGCAGCCGGCCCCCTTACACCTAAAGATAATTCTGTTTGAACATCATATTTTTTAAATGGATTGTACGAATAAACCGATCGGGTGATGAATAAAGCCCCGGCGTAAGGATAATCATCTGCCTGGTATGCTGATGTTGTTATATCTGCCGGTGTAAACATGAGCTGTGTGAGTCCCCATCCAAGAACGTTTATACTTTGATCACCGGCTCCGGGCATTATTTGATCAACGATAAATTTTGAAGGGTTTTCCCTTGTGTAATAGAAGTTAATTTGCGTGCCATTGGTGTAAGCGTAATCGGTGGTTTTGCTTAGCAGGTTGTACCGGTCATTATCTTCATAAAAACGTAACAGGTAGTTAGGCCCAACCTCCCCGGATTGTGCAGTCAACCTTATCCAACTAAAAATAAGCAGCGAAAAAATGGTAAGGGTATACCCGGTTTGCATAGCTTTTTTTTTGATTGTATCGTGTAAACATAATTTTTTCGGGCTGTTATAAATATTGCAATCATCAGCTAATGTTGTACTAAGCGTAAAGTGGCAGTTTGATTGGAGACCCGATGGCCATAGGGTGGTCAATGGTGAAATATTGACCATTCACTATTCAATGTTGTTTAGTTAAGCCCTTTCCTCTCCTTTGGAGAGGACTAAGGTGAGATCAGACAAGCAAAAAATATCTTAACTAAACGGCATTGATTCACTATTCAACATTGACCATTCACGATTCACCATTCACCATTCACGCTTACCATAAACCCCACTGTGCTGAATATCCTCACCGTCTCCGGGCACCCACTTCAGAATAAAATAAATTTATCATTTCCCGGTTAGTGATTTTGAAGTTAAAGAATAATTTTATTTTTCTTTAATAATCACCATCAAATATTTGTGGAAGATACATTATAAGGCATCTCAAAAAACTAAATAAGCTTTATGCGTTTTTGTTCAATGCTCCTTTTTGCTTTAGTCTCCATTTCAGCAATGGTTGTTTATAAAAGCCTTAGAAATATTGGCAGCAGTATCAAACAAAAAGACACCAGTATTAAGTCTGTAAAGGAAGGGCATAAAATAGCATTGGCTCGCCTGTATAAATATGCAGGGAAAGTAAAACCATATGTAAAAGAAAATCACCTCAACAGCAGGTTCTGTTTTTTGATTGACATGAAGATAGCTTCCGGCAGTAAGCGTTTTTTTATGTATGACCTGGTAAATGATTCTATATTGCTGGCGGGATTGGTAACGCATGGCAGCGGCCTCAGTAATATAACCGACAGCATTATATTTTCCAATGAGCCCGGCAGTAACTGCACTTCACCGGGTAAATATAAAATTGGCAAATCTTATTATGGTAAATTTGGTCTTGCTTACAAATTATTTGGATTAGACAAAACCAACAGCAATGCATTTAACCGGTCTGTAGTTTTACACGCCCATCCATGCGTTCCTGATCATGAAATTGCCCCACTTAAAATTTGCAACAGTTGGGGCTGTCCTACTATTTCACCTATTTTTTTGAATCAATTAAAAATGTACATCGATAAACCCGGCCCACCAATATTGTTGTGGATAGTTATTTAATTCATGGGTACTTCCACTGCCAGCAACTCCGCATCTTCACTGCACTCAATGTTAAAACTATCCGTACCGGAAATACCCAGCGCATCCCTTTTATTCAAAATAATTTCATTTACTTTCACTGTTCCATTGATGACTACTAAAAAAACCCCGTTTCCTGCAAAAGCATTGTTATAGCTTAGTGATTTACCCGCCGTTAATTTTGTTAATGAAAAACGGGCATCTTGGTTAATCCACAAAGCGTCATCTTTTTCCTTAGGCGAAACTACTATCTGCCATTGATCGATACGGCCAGTTATATCAAAGTTCCGTTGGTCATATCTTGGTGTTATATTTCTTTCTTTCGGAAATACCCATATCTGGAAAAGTGTAACCGGCTCTGTTGAAGAAGCATTGGCTTCAGAATGTTGAACACCCGTACCGGCACTCATGATTTGTATATCACCTGCTTTAATTATCCCTTCACCGCCCGTACTGTCTTTGTGTTTGAGCGCACCGGTAAACGGGATGGTTACTATCTCCATATTATCATGGGGATGGGTATCAAATTTTCCTCCGCCGGCAATAAAGTCATCATTCAATACCCTTAAAAGGCCAAAGTGCACTTTCTGAGGATTATGATATTGACCAAAACTGAAATAAAAATTAGGCTTTAACCAGCCATAATCCGCACTGCCCCTTTCGGCAGCCTTATGCAATATTGTTGTCATGATTTTCTTTTTAAATATTCGATGCTTAAATATCAAATAGGATACCATTCGGTGGTACTGTCATAAATGCAGATTGATTCAGTTACTGCTTCGTAAAGAAGGATAATCGCCGGTGGTTAAGTAATAAAAATTTGCGGACTATTTTTTGTACTACAGGTATTTTAATTCGGGCTTTTACTTGTTCAAAAGCTGGTGTAAAAGATGAGTAACTTCTTCCAGCTTGCCTATTAATTCCCCGGGGAATATTAATAGGCAATTGAGTATCTGTTTCTATTTCTTTAAATGCTTTTTCTATTAACCTTGTGTTCGGGATATTAAACAGCGAAGCGATATTTGCAAACCTGCGGTTGTTGTTGGGAAATTCCAAAAGAACAATATTAAAAACTCGTCATCTCATTGTAATCAAGTGTGGTAGAAATTTCATCTACCCTGTTTTCATTATATTCAATGATGAAATTGTTTCTTCCTTCACCGCTTACAAGCAACATATATCTTTGTTGCACAAGTTCCAGCAGGCTTAAAAATAAAAAAATGGCATGGATACGATTTTCACACAGATCAAATATTTTTTCAAATGATACTGTCTTTTCTTTACGGCAGGTATCGAGCATAAATTCCCTGCTTTCTTCCATCGTGTAATTGTACTGTACCACGGTGTGTACCGGCTTATTATTCCTTTCCCTTAGCCGCTGTGCCACTTTTTCAAATGCTTTCATCAGTTTAAAAAGGGTAACCGCCTGTATCTCGGTACCTTCTCCAAATTCTTCACCTATTTGAGAAAGTTCTTTTTGAAGGTTGCCCCGTTTGATCAGGAGCATACGGATTTCTTCCAGCTCGGCCATCTTTACAGACGCTTCTTTAAATCTTTTGTATTCAAGTATCTTATTGATCAGTTCCTGCCTTGGATCTATTTCATTGCCTTGTGCATCGATTTCTTTTCTTGGTATCAGCATCTTCGCCTTTATACGCATTAGCGTACTGATAAATAATATAAACTCACTACTCAGTTCTATATTCAGCTTTTCGGAGTGATGAATAAAATCAAGAAAGTCGTTGGTGATTTTAGTGATCGGGATATTATAAATATCCAGTTCATCTCTTTCTATAAAAAAAAGTAAAAGGTCAAATGGCCCTTCAAACTGATCCAGCTTTATCTGGTAGGTAGCGGTAGTCAATGTAAAATAATATTAATGATAAAACACCCTTCCACCCTTTGCGGGATAGTACGCAACCGTTGCGAAAAATACCGGTAAAGTGCCGGCAGCAAATGTATAGAAAGTTTTTAGAGAATTACCATTTTGCGGCAAAACCTACACCCGGTGTGGATAATAACAACGATCAAATGAAAAGTTCAGGTCGTTGTGACTATCGGAGGGATGCTTATTTTTTTAAGGCGTCTCTTATTTCCATCAGTAATTGATCAGTGGATGATGGACCTGCGGGTGGTGGAGTTTCTTCTTTCTTTTTCATAATGGCATTCATTGTTTTAATTAAACTGAAAAGGACCAGGGCAATTACAGTAAACTTTAAGACAGCAGAAAGAAAATTGCCATATTTTACAGCTCCCCAGGTTAATTTATTAAGGTCTTCAACATTTGCCGCTTTGAGTGCAGGGGTTAATAACAGAGGGGTAATTACATCATCAACCAGGGAAGAGATGATGGCACCGAATGCCGTACCAATTACAACCGCAACCGCAAGATCAAGAATATTACCCTTCAAAATAAATTCCTTAAATTCTTTAAAAAATCCCATACTGTAATTTTTATTAGTTAAAAGATTGATTCCTGAAGTTGACAGTGAATTTAATTAATAAATATAGGAGATTTCTTTTGTTCTGAAAGGTATAAATTATTATTCCAAAGGGTTACCTGACAATTATGAATTTTATTTTTGATACCCTCCCTTAGTTTGATTTATTAAAGTCAACTTTGGAGAGTGAATAAAAACTTTCTCAATTGGTTGCTTTTTATAGCACTTTCCCTAATTTGGGGTAGTAGCTTTATTTTAATTAAAATCGGCCTGGATAATCATTTAAATCCATACCAGGTAGCCGCACTGCGGATTGTTTCAGCCGGACTGGTGCTTTTACCTTCCATGATAAAATACATTCGCCGGATACCTTCCAATAAACTTTTTATTGTTTTTATGTCAGGAGCGTTAGGCAGTTTATTACCTTCTTTTTTATTTTGCATGGCGGAAGAAGGAATTGACAGCTCACTTGCCGGCACCCTAAACTGCCTTACACCTGTTTTTGTAATCCTAACTGGTGCTATACTTTACCAAACCAAGACTTCCGCAAATAAAATTACCGGGATAATCATTGCTTTTACAGGAAGCTTTTTATTATTGATCAGCAAGGGGCGAATACAGGAAAGCCAGCACCTGGTATATGTTTCATTTGTTGTATTAGCTACTATTCTGTATGGGATCAATGTAAATATGGTAGCAAAGCACCTGCTACATATCAGCTCTTTGCATATAGCTGCCGTGGCGCTTTCGCTAAATGCGATACCGGCTTTACTGGTGCTTATTTTCACAGGGTATTTTAGCTTACCCCTAGCTAACCATAATTTATTAGTGGCTACAGCTGCCGCCTGCGCATTGGGTATTGTTGGTACGGCAATGGCGACAATTTTATTCTATATGCTGGTAAAAAGAGCCGGCGGTATATTTGCCACTACGGTAACTTATGGTATCCCATTTATTGCCATTGGTTGGGGCATATTTTATGGTGAAGTGTTTGGCTGGAAACAGGTGGTTTGTTTATTGATCATTTTATTTGGTGTGTATTGGGTAAATAAAAAAGTGGTTGTAAAACATATAACTTAACCACAAGTTGTAAATGTAACAACGGATTAATTGATAAAGCAGGCCTTTTCAAATTGTTGCCCTGACTGCAAATTGAAATATACATTTAATAAAGGGTGACAAAATCGATCCTGAAATTATTGGGCATTGACTGGCAGAAATTTTTATTTACCTCCTGACAAAAAATTAGCCAACCTGGTTGCCTCCAATAAAAAAACCTCTGCAGTTAGCAGAGGTTTGATTGTTTATTGTAAAGATTTATTTATTATTTCGCCTTTTTCGCCTTTTTCACTGCTTTTACAGCTTCTTTTACTTCAGTCGGGTTCACTTTATCAAATTCTTCCGCTGCTACAACGTCTCCTGTTAATGTAATACTTTTCATTTCATCAATTCCGGCAAATTTAACAGTTAAATGTTTGTCGAAATGCCCAACATTTGCCGCATTATAGGTTGCGTTTATTACACCACTTTTTCCCGCTGCTATAGGTTCTTTGGTGTAATCAGAAATAGTGCATCCACAAGTTGGATTAGCCTGTTCAATAATCAATGCCTGGTTACTGATATTAGTAACCGTAAAAATTCCCTTGGTAGGTACCCCTTGTTTAATTTTACCGAGGTTGATGACTTCGGTAGTAAATTTTGCGATATCATCTACTTTTTTTTGCGCAAATACTGTAGCGCTTACAGCGAATACGGCTACAGATAATAAGATTTTTTTCATGGTAATAAATATTTATTTTAATTAATCTTTTAAGTTTCCTAATTCCTTATTTTCCGGTGCAGAGGTAACTGGAGTTTTCCATACTTCCCCCTTTATGAGAATTTGTTTTGTCTGCGTTCCATTGTAAGTAATGGTTATTTGCTTTGTAAACGGACCTTCGCTGGCGGCATTATATCCTACGGTAATTTTGGTCTTTTCACCCGGGGCCTGCACCTTTTCCCTATCCCATTCAGGAGTTGTACATCCGCAACTTGCCTGAACATTTACTATATGCAAAGAATCTTTTCCGTTATTGGTTACTTCAAAGATATGCGTTACAGGTTTTCCCTGCGGGATTTTGCCAAAATTAAATTCCATTTCTTTCAAAACCAACACTTCATCCAATAAAATTGTGGCAGTTTTTGGGGTTTCCTCAGATACAAGTGCGGCGTTCGATGCTACCAGTGTACTTTGTGCCCTAACACTTATTGTGAGTACAAGGATTGTTAAAAGCGTAAATATTTTTTTCATAATGCTGTTTATTTTTCAATAATCACACCAAATATACAAAAACGTTTAAAAACCTGACAAATTGTTATACAGGTATCATTTTTTTAACAATCATCACAAGTATTAATTTACTTTTGTTATATGGATACAGTAAATACCGACGATGCTGAATTGCAGGAAAAATTGAGTTTTGATCACTTCCGCAATGAAGTGCTGAAAGACTACCGCATTGCCTGCGAAAGCAGGGAAACAAGCCTGATGGGGCGAAAAGAGGTATTGACCGGCAAAGCAAAATTCGGCATTTTTGGAGATGGAAAAGAAGTGGCACAGGTTGCTGCAGCCAAATTTTTTAAAGCAGGTGATTTCAGGGCAGGTTATTATCGTGACCAGACCTTTATGTTTGCTGCCGGCCTGGCCAATGTGGAACAGTATTTTGCACAGTTATTTTCAGATCCGGACATCAATCATGATCCTTTTAGCGCCGGACGCCAGATGAATGCACATTTTTCCACAAAGTTTGTTGATGAAAACGGTAACTGGCTTGACCTGGTGAACAGGAAGAATAGTAGCAGTGATATGGCCCCCACAGCAGGGCAGATGCCCAGGGCTTTGGGTTTGGCCCTCGCCTCTAAGCTTTTTAGAAATGCCCCCGTTTTTAAACGGCATAAGGATTTAAGCGATAATGGAAATGAAGTTTGTTTCTGTACCATTGGGGATGCATCTACTTCTGAAGGACATTTTTGGGAAACTGTAAACGCAGCCGGAGTTATGCAGGTACCTCTTGCAATATTTGTGTGGGATGATGGATATGGCATTTCAGTACCTAAAAAACTTCAAACCACCAAAGGATCCATTTCTGCCGCTTTAAGGGGAATGCAAAAAAATGATGATACAAATGGGATTGATATTTATAAACTGAAGGGTTGGGATTACGCCGGTATGTGCGAAGTATTTGAACCGGCAATTCAGAAGATCAGGGATACGCATACACCCGCAATCTTTCATATTGAGGAAATTACACAACCACAGGGCCATTCTACTTCCGGAAGCCATGAACGATATAAAAAACCGGAACGCCTTGCCTGGGAAAGAGAATGGGATTGTATAAAGCAAATGAAAGAATGGTTATTGGCCAACGCACTGGCAGAAGAACAGGAACTGAACGATATTGAAATAAAAGCCAAGCTGTTCATTAAAACAAGCAAGCAAAATGCCTGGGATAATTATATAAGTCCGGTAAAAGAACAGGTGGGCCGGGGTGTTGGCCTGATGCGGCAACTCGCCGAAACACTGGACGTAGAGAATGCTGAAGCAATAAGGAAAATCGCCACAGAATTAGCAGCTAATAAAGAACCCATGCGGAGGGAAGTAATGAAAGCGCTGGCTACCGCTTTGGATTTTGCCGGAAACGATAATTCATCATCGGGGCTACGTACCTATTTCCAGGCACTTAAGACTACCAATGCGGGCTTGTACAATTCCTTCCTGTATAATGAGGGGCCAAAGTCAGCATTAAAAGTTGCAGAAATAAAGCCCGGTTTTACCGAAGATGCCAAATTGGTAAACGGCTACGAAATACTGAATAAATACTTTGATAAACTTTTTGAATCGAATGACAAGGTAACGGCTTTTGGTGAAGATGTTGGATTTATTGGTGATGTAAACCAGGGGTTTAGCGGGTTACAGGTAAAATATGGTGAACAGCGCATATTCGATACGGGTATACGCGAACTGAGTATCATGGGGCAGGGGATCGGGTTGGCATTAAGGGGGTTGAGGCCCATTGCGGAAATTCAGTACCTCGATTATTTACTATATGGTTTGCAACCTCTAAGTGATGATGCCGCCACCACCCATTTTAGAACAGCAGGCGGACAAAGCTGCCCACTGATCATACGTACAAGGGGCCATCGTTTGGAAGGCATCTGGCACAGCGGATCACCAATGGGTATGATCATTAATGCCTTAAGGGGCATGTACGTATGTGTACCCCGCAATATGGTGCAGGCAGTAGGTATGTATAATACCTTACTTCAGTCAAATGATCCCGCACTGATGATAGAATGTTTAAATGGCTACCGGTTGAAAGAAAAAATGCCGGTTAATTTATTAAGCTATACAGTACCATTGGGTATACCTGAAACCATTAAAGAAGGAACGGATATTACCCTGGTTAGCTATGGATCCACTTTAAGAATTGTATTGGAAGCAGCGGAAACCCTGGCCAGAATGCATATCAGTTGCGAAGTAATAGATGTTCAAACCTTATTGCCCTTCGATACCAATCACCAGATCGTGGAATCTCTTAAAAAGACAAATCGCATTGTTTTTGTGGATGAAGACGTACCTGGCGGCGCTGCAGCATATATGTTTAATAAAGTGATGGAAGAACAGGGTGGATATAAGTACCTGGATGTGTCACCAAGAACCATAACGGGCCAGGCGCATCGCCCTTCTTATGCGAGTGATGGCGATTATTTCAGTAAACCGAACACAGAAGATGTAGTAAGGGTGGTTAAAGAAATGATGGCGGAGTAGGGAGGGGCAATGGTGGGCAATGGTCAATGATGAATTCACCCTTAAATATTCATCTTAAACTTTTTTGATGATTGTATGAAATTAGCCGGTTTGTTATTGTTCATTTTCCCGTTGACCCTATTTGGCCAGGACCTTACCGGAACCTGGATTGGAAGGGGTGGTGGGACCCCGTATTTAAAGATGGTAATTGTGCAGATGGGTGATTCCTGTTATGGCTATACCTATGATGAGGGCCCGGGGTTTTGTAAGGCGAATTTTGCCGGAAAATTCTCCGGTGAAAAACAAAAACTAAAGGGAAGGGGTACCAGTTTTATAGCGAAATCATTTTTTCATAGCCTGGCTGTATATCATTTAAGTTATTCCAAAAATGAAGGCAGTGAATACCTGAATGGCTTGCTCTGGGCCAGGGGAGCAGGTGCTGTTGTGCTTAGTTTAGGTATCCCTTCTTTTGCGCAATTAAAAAAAATCACCAATGTAGTGGATACCACGCTTTTTATGTCTGGTAGAATTATAGATTTTAATAACAGGCTTAATTTTGCAGATACTCTTCTGCCTGTTGTACAGAGGGAGGATCCGGCTGTTATTAAAGAAAAAGACCAGGTGGTGGAAAATAGCAAAAAGTATTATGCAAGAACAATTGAGGCGGAAAAACAGGAAAGGGTATCGGAATTGGTTGAAACCATTTATACAAATGCCGATACCGTAAAATTGATTTTATATGATAACGGCGTGGTTGATGATGACACAGTGACCGTATTTTTTGATAATGTTGTTATATTAGACCGTTACCGGATAACTGAAAAGGCAAAGGAGTTATTTATACCTTTAATAAAAAACGGACAATCACATATTGTGGAGTTATTTGCCAATAACCTGGGTACCATACCTCCCAATACGGCATTGATCATTATTGAAACAGGTAGTGATCGGTACGAGGTGCATGCTTCCTATAGTTTTTCAACAAACGCTAAAATTATTTTCAATTATAAAGAATAAATTATGCCCGAATATACCATTTACCAGGCAGATGCATTTACCAATAAACTTTTTGGCGGTAATCCCGCTGCAGTAATTCCTTTGGAAAAATGGCTGGATGATGTATTGATGCAACAGATCGCCGCGGAGAATAATTTGGCGGAGACTGTTTTTTTTGTTCCAAAAGGAGGTGGGTATCATATAAGATGGTTTACCCCGGAACTTGAGATAGATCTCTGCGGGCATGCTACTTTAGCCAGCGCTTTTATACTTTACGAATACCTCGGGTATACAAAAAGCCAGCTCCTGTTTTATTCAAAAAGCGGAGAGTTGGTCATAACCCGGCATGGCGATAAATTTCAATTAAATTTTCCATCCCGGATGCCGGTAAGAGTGAGTGACTATCCGGCTGAGCTTTTAAAAGGTTTGGGAATTACCGATCCTTTGGGTGTATATAAAAGCCGTGATTATGTGGTAGAACTGGCCACTGAAAAAGATGTATTGAATATAAGTATAGATGTCTCACTACTAAACCAGATAGATACGATAGGGATTATTGTAACTGCCCCCGGCAACAACTGCGATTTTGTTTCAAGATTTTTTGCGCCCAATTGTGGTATACCCGAAGACCCGGTAACTGGTTCCGCTCATTCAACCCTTATTCCTTTTTGGGCAGAGAAGCTAAACAAGGATACGCTTCACGCAAAGCAATTATCTAAAAGAGGTGGTGAGCTATGGTGCGAGAACCTGGGCAACAGGGTTACCATGAGTGGGAACTGTGTTTTTTATATGAAGGGAGAGATCAGGGTATGATGGGTGATTTTTGTGAGAATAATTATGGTTCATCGCAATAATACTTACCTAGTAATAATATTAAGGAACATAAGTTCAAAGACTTTTGCTACTTACATAGTTCTTTTAATTTTGGCGATTTTGCCTCCTCAGCCGGCGGGCTGCGTACCTGTGACGACGCTACTTTTGCTTCTTTCAAAAAATTTGCTTCGCATTTTTTGAATACCGACTACGTCGGTATCGAACCAAAAGAGGCGTCTTACACAGGTACTGGTGAGAATTCGAAGGATAACTTTTCGAAATCAATATCATCAGTAATTGGTAGTGTCTTTTAATAATCCTATTCCATATCCCATAGTCAATAATACTATTTTCAACCCTTCAAAAGGTAACCTGCTTATTTATATTGATTTTAAAATAGACGAAGGCCAAAACCGCCAGGTATGCATTCTTACCGTGAATCAAAAGTAAGGATTTATTTGTAGTTTTTTTCGCCCTGGCGCCAAAAATCTCTCCAAAGGGGGTGAGTTTTTTTACTCCTTTTTCTTCTCGAACAAATCTTTCTTATCTACCACTTTCACCTTATCTTTTACTTTTAATAATTTGCTTACCACATCATAGGGGCCGGTTATCACATCATCACCTGGTTTCAGGCCTTCGGTAATCTCTATATAGTTAATATCCTGGATATCCGTTTTTACTTTTGCTTTTTTTACCAGGCCTTCTTTATCTACTAAAAAAACCACTACCTCCAGGTCATCAGCAGACACCGCGGTTTTGGTCAATGCCTCCTTCTCTGTAATTTTACTTTTTGAAATAATACTATCGTTCATGTCGCGGGTGGTAACCGCATTAATGGGCACACTTAATACATTGATATGGGTTTTGGTTTGTATATCAGCGCTTGCGCTCATTCCTGGTCTGAAAGGATAGGCGCCTTTACCTAACAGGTCGGAATAGCTTGCCGGCAATAACCGCACGTACACTTTATAGTTGGTAACATCCGTACTGGTATTGGCAAGGGCCGCCTGTGAGGCAGCGCCATTATTACTGCTGGCAATCTGAGTTACGATACCTTTGAATTTCCGGTCGCTGTAGGCATCCACGGTTACAATTGCGCTGTCCCCCAAATGTACTTTGGGTATATCACTTTCGCTCACGTCTACGCGGATTTCAATTTTGGCCATATCAGCAATACGCAGCATTTCGGTACCCGACATCAGGTTACTGCCCACTACCCGCTCACCTTTCTTAACATTCAACAAACTAACCACTCCATTCATAGGCGCAATTACCGCAGTGCGGCCCAAATCTTTATTGGCTTTAGCCAGGTTACTCTGGGCGCTTTGCACGGCTGCCATCCCGCCCCGGATACCTTGCTTGGCGGCATTGTAATTGGCCTGTGCACTCCTGTAATTGGCTTCGGCGAGGTTAAATTCGTTAGCGCTGATAACTTTATCATCAAACAACTGCTTTTGCATGTTGAATGTTTTTTGCGACTGGTCCAACTGGGCTTTTAATGCGTCTAAGGAAGCCTGCGAGTTAGCCACCTGCGCCTGGCTTTGCGCCACACCACTGGCCGCCTGGTTGGCCTGGATGCTGTAGATGTCTGCATAAATACGGGCTACTACCTGGCCTTTTTTTACGCTGTCCCCTTCCTGCACAGTTAGTTCGGTTATCTCACCGCTTATATCCGGACTCACTTTTACTTCTATTTCGGGATAAATTTTACCGCTGGCATTTACTATTTCAATAATGGTGCGTTTCTGCGCTTTTTCGGCAGTTACCTTAGTGCCTTCACTTTCACCAAATACACCAGCGGCTTTTAATATCCCGAGTGTGGCCACTAAAATCACCAGTCCGGTTAAAATCCATTTTACAGTCTTGCTCATATTTAAATCTGTTTGTAATTTTTTGTATTGATGTTTTTTGGTTGTGTTTATAACTTCAATCCCTGTCCCCTGTAGAATTCCAGCACTTTCATTTTAAATACATAATCAAACTGGTTCAATACATTTTCCAGTTTTGCCCTGAACAAATTATTTTGGTTGGTGATCAGTTCAAAAGTGCTCAGCATTCCAACTTCATAGCGTTTTTGCGCAAAATCATAGGTACGCTGGGAGGCGGCTACGCTTTTTTCACTGGAGTTGAATTTCTCCAATGCAACCGTAGCTGCATTATAGGCCTGGTAAATATCCTGTTTTATTTTTTGATTGTCGCCTTCTTTTTGCAATTCCACATTCCGGATAGTTAATTTGCTGCGCTCCCAGGTGGTACGCAACTGGGCGCCGTTAAAAATCGGAACGCTAAGGCTCAATCCAACCGACTGCCTGAAATTCTGGTCTATCTGGCGAAAATAAGCCGTTTTACCATAACTGTAATCTGTGAAAGGCTGGTTGGGGAAAACAGAATAATCGGTACCGCTGATGCTAACCTTGCCAATAGGGGCAATTACCTGTTGAGAACCAATTATTTCATTTGCCCTGCTATTAAAACCGGTACCCAGGCTGCCAAAAGCAGAAATGGAAGGATACATATCTCCTTTTGCTGCTTCTGCAAATTTTTGGGCGGCTTTTAATTTAAAATCATTTACCCTTTGCTGGGGTAAGTTTACAGTTGCCAGCGCATATACGGCGTCTGGCTGAAGATCGGCAATATTTTCAATTGGTATTAATTCTACCGGGGGAACTACTATTTCAAAAGGGGCCGCGGCATCCATATTCATGTTGGATTTAAGTACAAGTGTGGCCTGAACCACATTGCCTTTAGCGTTGATATAATTGGCGCTGTCACGTGCCTCCTGTGCTTCCAGTTCGGCCGCATTTAGTTCGGGAAGTGAACCGGCATTTACCAATTTCCGCGTATAGCTTAACTGTGCCTTTGTTTGTTGTAATTGTACCTGGGCGATCTCTTCCTGTTCTTTTGCCAGTAGTATTTGCAGGTAATTATTGGCTACCGTTAACGCAATATCGTTCTTTAATTTATCGGTACTTGCTTTGGATGCTTCAAACTCCCACTGGTTGGCCAGCATAGTATTTTTTTTGCTAAACCAGTTGAAGATATCGGCGCTGGTTTGCAGTTGCAAATTTGAGCCGAAGTACCCCTGGTTAACAATGTTGAATGAAGCATCCTGGCTTGGGCCATTATTATAACTTGTATTGCCACTAAAACTTGCGGCGGGATATTGACTGAGCCTGCTCTGCTTATAAATAAGGCCGGATATGGAAGCCTGTACATCAGCCTGCTTTACGGTAATATTATTGGCCGTCGCGTAATCTACAATTTTACGCAGATCCCATTTTTCCTGGCCAGGTAAAATTGTATAAAATAAAACAAGGGGTAATACAAATAATATTTTTTTCATTCGCCAAAATTATCATTTACCCAACATTAATTAAAGAAATTTTTATAAGCAGGAGATTTGGAAGGATCTAAGGTTGATGGGTGGCTTCAATAGTATGAATAATTTAAATACATTTTTTATCAAAGGCTACTACCCAATTTACCGGACAGTTTATTAAATACTTCGGATAGTTGCCTGCGCTCTGTTGCCAGTTCTTCTTTTTCATCTGCCAGCAGGTTTAACAATATCTCCATTCTTGTTATGATTGGATCGAGTAGTTCTTTATTGTTTTCACTGTATTGTGCCGTGTTGGTTGCAGTTTTATTATGGCTGCTCATAACGGTATTTATTGTGGGGGGGGTGCCTTCTAAAAAAGCATCGCTGCTTACGCCATAATAGTCCGCCAGTTTTTTGGCCGACCTGTTGTTTAATTTTGTTTTACCATTTTCAAGGTCGCTGTAATTGGGCTGGCTCATGCCTAAAAGATCTGCGACAGTTTTTTGTTTTAGATTTTTGGCCAATCTAAATAAACGTAAGGTGTCGGATTGCATAACTGATAATTTATAAGTACTAAAGTTATAAAATAAAAGTTTAAATATTCTATATATGTATTCTTTAAAAGTAGCTTTATTGTCGCAAATAAGCAATCACTAAATATTCAAAAAATTACTTTAATAATATTTCAATGGCCATTGAATACAGGATATAACTGCCGCGAACCTGTAAAAATAAGAGTGGTATTTTGTTAACGCTAAATTTAAAAAAATGAAAAAGCAAACATTTGATTTAAACAAAATGGGATTGTCAGCAATGACTGAATTTGAAATGCAGGAAATTGATGGTGGTAGCTTTTGGGATTGGTTAACTGCGGGCGGATTTGTTACGGCTTTGATTGGGGTAGCAGCAGCGGCAACAGCTGTAATGGGAGTTGGCATAATAGCGATCGCTATCGGGCTTGCAGCAGGTAATTCCTAACGGTACGCAAAAATGCCGCTTTATGCCTTCCATGTAGCTTGGAAAACATCCGGTTATCGGTTGCATCACGGTGAAACCTTTATACGCCTGACATGCACTTAGGCTAAAAATAAAATTAGTAAAAAAGTATTGAGCAGGTTGAAAGGGAAAACTGTAAGCACTGTATAAAGTAACTTATACTCAAGACGATATCTTTAATATTTTAATTAATCTTTATTTTATGACACAATCATTTGATTTTAGCAAAATGGAGCTTTCTTTTTTGAATAGTTTAGAAATGAGTGAAATTGATGGTGGTGGTTTTTTGGAATGGTTGGGTGTTGGAGGGGTTATTTCAATTATTGCCGGGATTGTAACCGGGAGTTTGGCTTTAATGGTGGTGGGTGGGGCCGCCCTTTATATTATTAATCAATAAGCCATTAAACGCAATTGGCGGGAAATGAATTTTTGGATTAAAACAAAAAAGTATAAGGTTCGACTATCAATTTAATACGAAAAAATACTTCTTTACTCCCTATGTAAACTCTGCAAAACAAGCTGGTAAAATAGGACCGGTGAAAGCCGGAAGGGAAACAACTGTATGCCCTGTGTAAATAATTTTACACTCAAGACGAGATTTATAATTTTTAAATTTTTTATTTTATGACACAATCATTTGATTTAAACAAGATGGGTATTAGCGCAATGAGTGAGTTTGAAATGCGGGAAACTGATGGTGGTAACTTTTGGACCTGGCTGGCTGCCGGTATTGCCTGCGTGGTGGGCGTTGGTTTAATTATTGGCAGCGCTGGTTTAGTTTTGGGTGCGTCAATTGGGTTAGTAACTATGGCTGGCCTTGCCATGAACGGAGTTTTTGAGGAGTAAGCATAGTTCCCTGAATCAAATAGACTGTCTGAAAAAAGTTTATCATGTTTAGGCAAATTTTTTTTGGCCAGTCTATTACTATAAAATGGTCGATGGGCGCAAAGGTTTTTACACCAATTAGAAATCTAAATAATGACTAAGTTAAATTTAACACTGCTGGTTTTAGTGTTGCTTCAAAATGCAGCTTTTTCGCAGTTAGTAAGTATTGAGGGAAAAGTTATAGATAAAAATTCGAAGAAAAAATTACCGGGCGTATCTGTTCAAATTGGTAAATACAAAGGAACAATTACCAACAGTAAAGGAATTTTTACATTGCAGGTAGATAAAAATTTAATTAAAGATCGGGGTATCACGGCTTCCTATATTGGGTATAAAAAAATTAATATCCCTTATGCCGTTAACGCGGTTTATTCCATTGAAATGGAACAGGCTGAAAACAGGCTTTCGGAAGTGGTAGTGTCTGCCAGGGGGAAAACAATTGTTGAAAGGGCTATTACAAAAATCCCGGTCAACTATTCCACCAAGCCTTTTATAGCGAATGGGATTGTCAGGTTATATAATATTGTGAACGATAGTGATTATTTTTATAAGTCTGACGGTATAGTTCAAATCTACTATACTTCTTACGCCAGCACCAAAAATTCCCTGAGCATTAATTTGCTTCAAAATAAGGATACCCTTATTCAAAATTCCCAATCAAAATATTTTGAAAATCCTGGCAAACCCAGGTGGGTAGGCGGGTATCATAGTATTTTTGACTTTGTTTATAAACAACCGGATTATATTAATTTAAGCCGCTTAAATGATTATCAGTATGCGGAAAGAGGAAAATCAATATTTGAAAACAGAAGCGTGTACGTTATAGATTTTTTTTCAAAAAATAATAGTGAAACAGAAGGTACTCTATATATTGATACCGCTTCCTATGCGTTTGTTGGCGCCGACATTACCCAATATAATATAAAAGAAATATTTTTTATACCAATCTCTGTAGCAAGGTTACATGTAACCTATCAACTAATTAACGACTTGTGGTATATTAAACATATGCACACAGAAGCTAAACACGTTTCTGAAAATGATAATAATTATTTGCGTGATTTTGTATTTACTTCTCTTGATACAATAAACGTAAAGGCGTTCGACTATAAAGATATCATACAGAGAAGGGATGAAAATATAAAGATAAAAAGGGAAGGAGATGTGAATAATTGGGAAAAATATGATAGCATTTTTAGAGACGGGGAATTGGCTAACACAGTGAGCCTGGTTCCTGTTCCAAGACTGAATAAAGAAATTTCTCCAATTACAAAATCTACCAGCACAATGAATAAATTTGTCAACTTGATAATGAACTATGCCCGCAACGATAATATTCGCTGGCAGGTAAGTTTTTCAAGGTTGCCAATTAATATTTTAAAAATACAATCCGATCCGCAGAAAAAAAATTCATCCTTATCTAACTATTCTCTTGGACTACTTTATGAGTTTAGGATTTATAAAAATCTTTTTGTTCAGTATGGCGGTGGTACTAATTTTGGATTAGGCGGCCTTTCAAATAAAACAAGGGGATATTATCTTGCATATAACTTGTGCTTTAATAAAGAAAAGCGCCTTGTAACAATTGCACCAACTTTCGGCTATAATAAAATTACTTTCTTTCATAAAAAAGCCACATACTATGTTCAGCAAAACTTAGTTACGGGAGTAAATTTATCGTATGAAATAACGCATAAGCGTAGTTATTTTTTTGCCGTTAACTATAATCATCCAATTAGTACTAATAATTACAACAATATGGTTTTAATAAATACAAACAATTTTTCTCCTTCAATAGGAGTGATTTTTAAATTATAAAAAAGGCAAAAATGGATCAGCAAAAAATACAAAGCTTTCAAGATAAATTCCTGGAATTTCAACAAAATTTAATTGAAACCGTATCGTCTGAAAACGACGAAATAAAAGTAACGGTAAATGGCAGGATGGAGATTACTGACTTGAAAATGAATGCATCCCAGCCCGCGACTGAATTGGAAGCAA
>JACMLJ010000006.1 GCA_014379625.1 Ferruginibacter sp.
ACGAGTTAGAGGAACCAGTTCTATTTCAGGCAGTGGCGATCCGCTCTATGTAGTTGATGGAATTCCTTTTGCCAATGGTGACAACCAGGCTGGTTTTGGGAGTGGGCTGGACGCAACAAAAGCAAACAATCAAAACCCGCTCGCTACTATCAACCAAAACGATATTGAATCTATAGAAGTTTTAAAAGACGCTGCTTCCGCATCAATTTACGGAGCCCGTGCAGCAAATGGTGTTATATTGATCACCACAAAAAAAGGCCGCAGCGGTAAAACCCAAATAAATGTCGATGCTATTAGTGGCATATCAAGTGTAACCCGTAAATTACCTTTATTGAATGGTGCAGAGTGGTATCAATTATATAACGAAGCAAGAGTAAATGACGGGGGTTTACCATTGGGACCGAATGAGCAGATACCAGGACAGCAGCTGAGCTATATTTACAATCCAAATGTGAATACTGATTGGGTAGATCAAACCACCCGTAATGGTTCTCTATACGAGGCAAACCTCTCAGCAAGAGGTGGTAATGAAAAAACACGTTTTTTCTTTAGTGGTGTATACAGGGAAGAAAAGGGTATTTTAGAAGGAAATAAATTCAGGAGAATTGGTGGAAGAGCTAATATTGATAACACTGCGTCAGATAAATTAGACCTTGGTGTACAATTTGGTATGTACTCCACAAGAAACAATGAGGTACCTACTTCATTTAACGGAGGTGTCGGATGGGCACAATCTCAGGCCTTGCCTGTCTTTCCTGTATATAATGCAGATGGCAGTTATTTTGGTACCCAAACGAAACAAAATTTATCCATCAACCCATCTGCGCAATTGCAAAACACCTTTGTCAATCAGCAATTGAGAACTTTTGCTAATGTATATGCTACTTACAAATTTACTAAGGCTTTAGCGTTCCGCTCTGAGGTAGGACTAGACCTGCTTAATCAGCGGGAAAACTCGTACACTCAACCTTATAACCGTTGGTACAACCAAACACAACTTGCTGCATCCGCTGAAAGAGATTTTGATCTTACTAATATCAATACCAACAACTATTTTACTTTTAATAAAGCTTTAAATGCTCGAAATAAAATAGATGCAACTGTCGGAATGGCTGTAAATCTTTTAAGGTACCACGAGATATCTTTTCAACCCAGGGATGGCGGCGTTGGTTTTGTAAATCCATACTATACTGAAGGTACGGCAGGACTGTCGTGGTCTCCGCTGGCCCCGGCAACTATCAGTAACGGCTCACCGGTAAATGCCTATAGGAACAGGAACGAATCAGGATTCATCTCATACTTTGCAAGAGCCAATTACCGACTGAATGAAAAATACCTTTTTGGAGTAAGTATTAGGGCAGATGGCTCTCCAAGATTTGGCCCAAATAAACGGTATGGCTACTTCCCAGCCGTTTCCGCAGGCTGGATAGCTTCTGAGGAAGATTTTCTGAAGAGAAGCAAAGTTGTCAATTATTTAAAATTCCGTAGTTCCTATGGCCTTACCGGTAATGCCGAAATTGGCGATTTCAGGTTTATAGAATTGTACAACAATACAGGCGGCTATGGGGGAATAAACGGACAGGTACAGTCGCAACTTTCCAATCCTGATTTAACGTGGGAGAAAGGACAGCAGTTCGATTTTGGTATAGATTATGGATTGTTAAGCAACAGGATAAATGGCAGTGTTAGTTTTTATACCAAAAAGAGTAAAGACCTGTTGTTAAATACACCAGTTCAAAGGTCTACAGGCTTTAGCAATATTGCTTCTAACGTTGATGTACAAGTTCGTAATTTAGGTGTGGAATTAGTAATAAATTCCACCAATATATCTGGCAAAGATTTTAGATGGACTTCTTCTTTGAACATTTCTCACAATGCTAATAAAGTACTTACTGTTGCTGGTTTTGACGACCCTGATTTCTTAGATCTTAGTGAAGGCGATACCCGCGTAATAGCAGGATTTCCGTTAGGGATCAACTACCTGCCCATTTTTGCCGGAGTGGATGCTCAGACTGGAGATCAATTAATTTTTGAAAAAGGTACAGGTAAAAAAATTAAATTAACACCGGCATCACAAAATGCAAACAGGGTACCCGTAGGCAAACCCAATCCGGATTTTTTTGGTGGCTTTGAAAATACATTAAGCTATAAAGGCTTTGATCTGAGTTTCTTGTTTAGTTTCCAGTATGGTAATAAAATTTATGATGATGGGGGTAAATATCAAATGGGAGGTCGTTTAGGAAGTTGGAACCAGCGCCGGGAAGTATTAGCCAGGTGGCAAAAACCGGGAGATATTACAGAAGTACCAAAAGTTTCTTTGATAGAAGGTGGCAATGCTGATAACAGCAACTCTTCCAGGTACCTTTATGATGTGTCTTTCTTAAGATTAAGGACAATTTCGTTAGGATATTCTTTACCCCAATCTATTTTGAAAAGGGCTAAAATTGTAAACGCAAGATTATATGTTGCTGCGCAAAATTTACTAACTTTTACTGAGTATGCAGGATGGGATCCTGAGGTTGTCAGATACCGTTTTAATAATGGTGCTTCTAATGGTGCCTCCAATGCGCCTTATTTACCTACCCCCCAGGGCAAAAGTGTAAATATCGGAATTAATCTCACCTTGTAATATATAATTTAAATAACATGACAATGAAAAAATCAATCATATTTCTCCTGGCTGTTTCTGCACTTATATTAACAAGCTGCAAAAAAATTCTTGATAAACTCCCTACTGACGCACAACCAGGTGAAGAAGTTTTAAAATCTGCCAATAATGTTCTGTCAGTATTGGTTGCTTCTTATAGTCGTTTTACAGATAACAATTTTGTTGGTGGAGAAGCGCAGAGAACAGCGGAATTATATGGAGATCAGTTAGATCTCACTAATGCGACCGGTGGTGCACCCGCACAATTTGTAAGCAGGCAATTCAATACATTCAATCAGCAGGGGCGTGATATCTGGTTTACTGGCTATGAAGCCATCAGCAGGGCTAATACAGTTTTAAAAGCAATTGAGGAAGAAAGTTTCAATGATACTTCGGCTATTGCAAAATCCACCTGGAAAGGTGAAGCTCTTTTTATCAGGGGGGCTGCTCATTTTGAATTGGTTCGTCTTTTTGCAAAGCCATATACCAGTTCTCCTGCACATCCGGGCATTGTTTTAAGACTGAAAGCGCTTACTGCTACAGAAGCACAAGTAACAAAACAAAGAAGTACCCTTCAGGAAACCTACGATGCAGTAATTGCGGATTTAAAATCAGCAGAAATATTATTACCTCCTGCTAATGGAATACGTGCCGGAAAGTGGGCAGCTAAAGCCCTCCTCGCCAGGGTATACTTTAACATGGGCGATTATCAAAACGCATACACTTATGCAAATGACGTAATTACAAACGGAGGGTTTACATTAGGCACTGATGTAACGATTCCTTTTAAATCCAATGGTAATATTACTTTACCCCCAACAGGGGTTATATTTATAGCGTTGGGTGATGCGAGTAGATTAAGGGGTAATTTTTGGAATTCGGATTTAAACAACACTTTTTTGCCCCTGAATAATACTATCAATCAAACTATTTCTACAAAGGGTGGTACGCGTAAAACGAGTTTCACAGCAGTTTCGCCTAATGGCAAAGCAGTTTCATTAAAGTGGAGCCAGTTAAATGATAATGGGGTGAATGTACCGCTTATACGCCTTGCGGAAATGTATTTGGTAAGAGCAGAATCAAATGTTTTAAAAGCCGGATTCACAGACGTAGCCGTTAGATCAGATTACAACGCTGTTAGAGCCGTAGCGGGTATTTCGCCTGATAATGTCACCACTGGTGCAACAGCTTTACTAGCTGCTATTCGTACTGAAAGAGCCCTGGAGTTTTTTACGGAAGGTGACAACTACCACGAACTACGCAGACTTAAATTGTCTATCAGGGGAGTCGCTTTCGATGATGCAACCGCATTACTCAAAATACCAGATGGTGAGGTAAGGGTAAACCCGGGTATGATCCAAAACTAAATAAAACATTATTTATAATTCAAACTTAACGAAATGAAAAAATTAATAGTGACATCTTTCCTTATTCTTGTATTTGCCACAATATTTATAAGCTCATGCAAAAAAATTGAATACGTGGCTATCGGAGAATCTATTAGCCTGCAGAAGAACCTAATCGGCAACTGGAAACTGGATAGCATCGTTCAGGTAGATCAAAATGCAGTTGACAAAGCATTTCCAGCATTTGTACAAAAGCTGAATATCACCGGGTTTTTCCCTTATAATACAGTTTCTGTTGCATTTACCGACGGCGGTGGAGGTACCACAGGCAACTATACTTTTGCTAATCCCGGCAATGCTCCTTTATTTTTTGCGGGAAGCGGAAATTGGGCGTTTATTGAAAATGGTGGTCCTTTACGCATAAGACTAAGCAGCGGCTCACGCGCAGATACTATAGATTTTGCCAAAGCGCACAGAATTACAGATAACAAATTGGATTTACGTTATAGAAGGGCTTTTTACACAGGTACCAAAAAAGTGTTTGTTTATTACGACCTTAATTTTTCTAAAAACTAATAAACAACGTGACAAAAGTTTATAACTGTTAAAAACATTAATAATGAAAAAAATATTAGTACTTATTGCAATTACTGCAGCATCGTTTCATTCGTTTGCACAAACAGCAAGCGTAAATCCATCTAGGTTTACGGCAGAAGATCAGATTATAATTACTTTCGATTTAAATGGGGTGCCCTTAGGTGACGCGAGTGAAGACGTATATATTTGGGGATTTGTACCTGGTTGTTGCGGTTCTCCATTAAATGACCAGGGAGGTTTTGGTTGGACTAACTCTAACCCTGCTGCAAAGTGTACTCCTATCGGCGGAAAAAAATACACTTATACGCTTACTCCCGCAATTTACATGGATAAAACAGCAGCCCAAATCGGGGGTACATTTGGCTTCCTGTTAAAAAATAAAAATGGTAGCAGGCAGACTCAAGATTTTACTTTTCCTGTAGACCCGTTAACATTTACACCGAGTGTATTCAGAACATTTCCTTCAAAATATACGCAGGATGATATCGTAACATTTTACATGGATAAAAATTTATTGAATTCATCTAAAGTAGCGTTAAAAAATGCAACAGAAGTATACGTGTTCACGGATATAGATTATATAAAGCCTGATGGTACGACTGGCTATTTTCAGGTAGCGCAATATTGTGAGCCTTTAAATACTACAGACGGTAATTATTACACAGGCCAGCTTACAGTTGCGGACAATCTTACACTTAAAGCAAAAGATTTTGGAAATGGTTTATTTGGGTGGACAATTGTTCCCTCCAAATTTTTCAGAATTGGAGATGTTGGCCCTAAATTTCCGCCGGCAGGTTCTAAAATCACAAAGATAAAAGTTCATTTTAGAACAAGATTAAGCCCCTATTGTCCGGGTACAGTTGGAGATTCAGGTTCTTTGGGTGACAATTTTGGTTTTCCGGTTACGCAATAACCATTTCTCACATTCTATTAAAAATAAAAGCGCTTCATCTTTTGAAGCGTTTTTGATTTAGCAGGAAAGCAGCCGGGAGAACCTATTCAGAAATTAGTTTAATAGAATGTTATTCATTGCTGGTTTTTATGAATGTCCTGCGAGCTTTAACAGTTAAATGTCTTTGATTAATCTATAGGATAAAAAATTTTGTTTAAAATTATCATTGTAAACCAACTGTTTATGAAGGTGCTCTAAAAAATAGTTTCTATTTTCGTAGGAAGTTAGCTTCCTTCCTCCTACCTTCGCCGTCCATTAAAAAAGCCTTCGGGATAGCGCAGGCATCACTTAAAAATAAATACAATGAGTAAACTACATTTCACCACCAAACATGCGAACGAGGCTACCGTTATTCACAACTGGTATGTTGTTGACGGTACTAATCAAACCGTTGGGCGTATGTGTGCCAGGATAGCGGCCATTCTTCGCGGTAAGAATAAAGCCTATTACACCCCCCACGTTGATTGCGGTGATTTTGTTATTGTAACCAATTGCGATAAGATCAAACTGACCGGTAATAAAATGGACGAAAAAGTCTACGACAACTTTAGCGGTTACCCGGGTGGACGTAAAGAAGAAATTGCGAAAGATCTTTTAAAGCGCAGGCCTGAAGTAATTATCGAAAGAGCGATCAAAGGGATGTTGCCAAAAAATCGTTTGGGTCGTAAAATGTACAAAAAATTATATGTGTATGTTGGTGCAGCGCATCCGCATACTGCACAAAAACCCGTTGAACTTAAATTTTAATCACTCAATAATTGAATTGAAAGTTTGTTAATATTATTTTCAAATTTTCAAATTTTCAAATTTTCAAATTGAAATAATGGAAAAGCAAAAAAATGCCGTTGGTCGTCGTAAAGAAGCTGTAACCCGTGTGTTCCTAAGCAAGGGTGATGGTAAAATAACGATCAATGGCAAAGATTATAAAAACTACTTCTCATTGGTTTACCTGCAAAACCAGGTAGAAGCCCCACTTAAAACAGTTGAGGCGGCAGACAAATTTGATATCGTTATCAATGCGCAGGGAGGTGGAATTAAAGGCCAGGCAGAAGCCACTAAATTAGGGATTGCCCGTGCATTGCTCGAAGTTAGTGCAGACTATCGGCCGGCATTGAAGGCAGCCGGATTGCTCAAAAGAGATCCGCGTGCAGTAGAGCGTAAGAAACCAGGCCGTAAAAAAGCAAGAAAGAGCTTCCAGTTCAGCAAACGTTAATAAAGTGTTGATAGTTGATCGTTGGAGGTTGATAGTGCTTACTATCAACAGTCAACCCCCAACGATCAACTCCGAACATCATTTAAAAAAACTATTTTAAATATATACAATGGAAAATAACACTTCCTTACAACAGCAACTTCTTGAAGCGGGCGTTCACTTTGGTCACTTAAAGAAAAAGTGGAACCCTAAAATGCTCCCTTATATTTTTGCTGAAAAAAAAGGTATCCACATTATTGACCTGAACAAAACCGTAGAGGGTTTACAGGAAACTGCCGCCGCGCTAAAATCAATCGCGAAAAGCGGTAAAAAGATAATGTTTGTAGCTACTAAAAAGCAAGCCAAGGAAATCGTTTCTGATTGCGCAAAGCGCATCAACATGCCTTATGTAACAGAACGCTGGTTGGGTGGGATGCTTACAAATTTCAACACTGTTCGTAAGAGTGTCAAAAAAATGCAGAGCATCGAAAAAATGCTGAATGACGGAAGCATTGATAACCTGACTAAAAAAGAGCGTTTAACGCTCACCCGTGACAAGGATAAAATGGAAAAGGTATTAGGCGGTATCGCACAGATCAGCCGTGTACCTGCTGCTTTATTTTTAGTGGATATAGGACATGAGCATATCGCATTGGCAGAAGCAAAGCGTTTGAACATTACTACATTTGGTATGGTAGATACCAATTGTGATCCCAATAAAGTGGAATTTGCGATCCCTGCAAATGATGATGCAACCAAATCAATCGCAATCATCGTGAATTACATAGCAGCCGCAATTGCGGACGGCCTGGCAGAACGCCTTGCAGAAAAGGACGATGATGACAGCAGCGGAGACAGCGAAGAAAGTGCAGAGGCAAAAGCTGCCCGTTTTGAACAAAAAGCGGATGGCGGTGATGACAGAAATAAAAGAGCGAGGGGAGCTGCACCAACAAAACGGCGTGTACCAGGTCCTGGTGCGGGTGGCAGAAGACCGGCAGGTGGTAGCGGTGGACCAGGTGGACCAAGGTAAAGTTATCTCGTAATCCCTTTCAATGGCGATACAGCGCGATTGTATCAGAGTTGGAATTGCCTTTGTAACCAGCGGTTGTTCCTATCAGG
This sequence comes from Ferruginibacter sp., assembly GCA_014379625.1. GTDB lineage: Bacteria > Bacteroidota > Bacteroidia > Chitinophagales > Chitinophagaceae > Ferruginibacter. The sequence goes on from JACMLJ010000006.1 coordinate 7,854, forward strand.
CAGCCGGATTGACGCAATCAGTGAGCATTTCCGTGGCATATGAACTGCATACCATTGTAAAGTAAGGCTTTAAAATCATTAGCTCTTTTTAAAAACCGGTTTAATAAAAATTCCCATTCCATGTGGTCAAAAGCTTTTTAGAGCCTACCCATATGACCCAGATAGGTCAGGGATTTGGGATAAAACATATAATTTTATGAGTGCAACAATAACAGCAGCAGATATCAATAAATTACGCCAGTCAACCGGCGCCGGTATGTTAGACTGCCGTAAAGCGTTAACAGAAAGCAATGGCGATTTTGAAGCGGCCATCGACTGGTTACGTAAACAAGGACAGAAAGTAGCTGCTAAGCGGAGCGACAGGGAGGCAAAGGAAGGTGTGATCCTGGCGAAAACCACTTCAGACAATAAAACAGGGATGATCGTTTGTATCAGTTGTGAAACTGACTTTGTGAGCAAGAACGCCGACTTTGTGGCATTTTCTCAAAGCATTACCGATGCGGCCATTGAAAACAATGTGAACAGTGCCGAAGCGTTGAATGAGGTTGAAATTAACGGAACAAAAGTGGCCGAACTGATCAATGATAAATTAGCAGCCATTGGTGAAAAAATAGCGATTAAATTTGAAAGGGTAGATGCGGATTATGTAGCTTCTTATATTCATGGCGCTAACCGCATGGGTGTTTTGGTTGGGTTTAATAAGGATGCTGGTGACGCGGGAAAAGATGTGGCCATGCAGATTGCTGCCATGAACCCATTAGCTGTTGATGAAACATCTATTGCCCCTGAAACAATAGCAAGGGAAAGAGAGATCGCTATTGAACAAATCAAGGCGGAAGGAAAGCCGGCTGAAATGGCGGAAAAGATCGCGGTGGGAAAAGTGAATAAATTTTTTAAGGATAACACTTTAATGGCCCAGGCATTTGTAAAGGATAACAGCAAAAGTGTCGCTGATTACCTGAAAACGGTGGATGCTGATCTAAAAGTAATAGAATTTAAAAGGGTAGCACTAGGATAATTTACCCATATATTTTTTAAAAAGCGAAATGAAAGTTTCGCTTTTTTTAATATTACCATAGTAAGTTTTACAGTAGCAATGCCTGTTGATTAGTAATGCAATACTGCAGTTGCCGGGCTTTCATAGGATATGCCATTTGCTGAACCGCAAAAATCAATTTGTATCGCCCAGGCTCCATGCTTTTCTACAACCAATCCTATCTTACTCAATAACTATAAGGTCGCCGCAGAATTTTGTGAACTTCTTTCTGCGCCCGTCAAATCTTTTAATGACCCTGGAAGTAAACTGATCACTGCGTTGCATTCTTAACAGGATTGAAAAAATGCCGACGATATATCCAATAAAGGCAGTGAAACAATTTTAAAAATATATCTTCGCAAAAATTTTTTAAAAGATGGCACCAAAATTCAAGCGGATATTGCTCAAACTTTCCGGTGAGTCATTAATGGGGGATAAAAATTTTGGGTTAGACAGCAAAGTAATTTCCCGCTATGCCCAGGATATAAAAAGTATAATTGAATTAGGTGTCCAGGTAGCTATTGTGATTGGAGGAGGTAATATTTATCGTGGCATGAACGAGGCCGAAACGGGTATAGAAAGGGCCCAGGGTGATTACATGGGGATGCTTGCGACCGTTATTAACGGAATGGCTTTGCAAAGCGGATTAGAGAAGGCGGGGGTTTATACCAGATTGCAAAGTGCAATTAAAATGGAACAGATTGCTGAACCGTATATTCGTCGCAGGGCAATCAGGCATCTTGAAAAAGGAAGGGTGGTGATCTTTGGCGCGGGCACGGGTAATCCATATTTTACCACTGATACGGCCGGCTCATTAAGAGCCGTAGAAATACAGGCGGAAGTAATTTTAAAAGGTACCCGGGTGGATGGCATCTATTCCGCCGATCCTGAGAAAGATCCCGGCGCCACAAAGTATTCAACCATTTCATTCACTGAATGCATCAACAAAAATTTAAAAGTTATGGATATGACTGCTTTTACTTTGTGTATGGAAAATGAATTACCGATCATAGTTTTTGATATGAATAAGCCGGGTAATTTATTAAAAGTAGTTTCTGGTGAAAAAGTGGGAACCCTGGTTATGGGTTAGATATTTTTTTTATTAATAAAAGCTTCCGTTTAGTTTCGGTGGCTTTTTTTGTTTCCGGGGATACCCGGAGTTTTATTTGAGCAGAAGAGTTCGCTGTTCACTATCTAAAAACTTAACAATGACCAACCCAGGCAGTATTGATTTATTGGCAGCGTTTAAAAAACTCGTGGCTGAAAATAAAAGCCTGGAGGCAAGACTGGAGGAATATGCTGCGATAATAAATAGCAGGGATCTTGAGATCGGGATGCTGCAAACCATGTTATCTGAATCAAATGAATTCAGAAGCAGCACGGATAGCCAGGTAAAAGAGCTAAAAGAATTGAAGGGTTTCATCAACATATTGCAACAGCAGGTAGCCGGGTCTTCTTACCAGGTAACAGGAAGGCTGCAACCGGTAAATCATACGGTTACAGCGGAACAACAATTCGAAAATCTTAAACCGGCATACGCTTATATGCAATCCAAACTAACAGACATGCAAACGCAGTTGCTGGATATGAATAACCGCAACCTGCTGCTGCAGCAACAAACAAGCCGTATTGCGGAACTGGAAAGTTTGCTGGCAAATGCAGAACAGGGAGGGATGGGATGAATAAGAATAACTGACCATTCCCTGAAAAAATGAATATCGGGGTCTTCCAAGCCCGCGTTTCCCGCTTAGTATATTTGTTTACCCAGGCTGAAACCACCTGCGTAAATAAAAACTTTAATTTCTCCTCAAACGGAATATTATAAGGGTAACCGCTATAACCGGCACTGTTTTTTGTAGTTTTCGAGTTTGGCCTGAAGAGCGAAGAACGATGGGTATTTGATCTGTAAAAAAAATTAAAAGTATCTCCGGTAATTGCAGAGATACTTTTTTTATGTTCCACAATTAGTTCAACTTTGCATTTAAAATATTTTTATAATGAATAGTATTGCTGACTTAAGAAAGGATTATATGCTACAAACTTTAATTGAAACGGGGGTGGAAAAGGATGCCGTTAAACAGTTTGGCCAATGGTGGCAGGATGCAATTAACAGTTCCATTGATGAAGTAAATGCTTGTACACTGGCCACAGCAACATTGGAAGGTAAACCATCAGCCCGGATCGTTTTGCTTAAAGGTTATGATGAAAATGGTTTTGTTTTTTTTACCAACTATACCAGTAACAAAGGAAATGAACTGGCCCATAATCCACAGGCCTGCCTGGTTTTCTTTTGGAAGGAACTGGAACGGCAGATAAAAATTGAAGGAACGGTGGAAAAAGTAAGCAGCGATGAAAGTGACAGTTACTTTGCATCAAGGCCCGAGGGAAGCCGGATAGGCGCCTGGGCATCGCCGCAAAGTTCTGTTATTGAAAAAAGAGAAGTGATTGAAGAAAATGTATTGAAATATCAGCAAAAATTTGCGGATCAACTTATACCACGTCCAAAGCATTGGGGTGGCTATCGTATAAAACCCCTGCTGATAGAATTTTGGCAGGGAAGATCCAGCCGCTTGCACGATCGCCTCCAATATACTTTGCAGGAAGAAGGTGCCTGGAAAATAGAAAGGCTGGCACCTTGATTTAGTTGTTCAGTTGACTGGTAGATAAGTTGATAAGTTGATATAAGTACAACCAATCAACTTATCAATCTCTCAACCTATGAAGGTTTTTTTACTACCGGTATTTCACCCACAGTTTTCTTTACTGGCTTTGAGGGTCTTGATTTTCCAAAAGAACCCTTAGCGATTTTACCTTTTTTTGTTTTAATATCTCCGCGTCCCATTTTAGTGTATATTTTAAGTGATGTTGAGTAAGATAAAAAAGCAAGACATACCATTACGTCTTGCTTTTTTTAATGTGGTTAGGCAATCATTACAGTTTACCAGACAATTCTTTGCCGGCTTTAAATTTAGCTACTTTTTTAGCTTTGATTTTAATAACAGCGCCTGTTTGCGGGTTGCGTCCGTTGCGTGCTGCTCTTTTAGATACGGAGAATGTACCAAAACCAACTAAAGTAACTTTGCCATTACCTTTTAATGTTTTTGTTACTGCCTCTACAAAAGAATCTAAAGTTGCATTGGCCTGGGTTTTTGTAATGCCTGCATCATCAGCAATTTTTGCGATTAATTCTGCTTTGTTCATAATTAAGTTTTTTGAATTTTTTACTGGAACAAATATAGACGGTTTTTAATTGCAACAAAATTTTTTCTCTTGTTTTTATTGCTTAAAAAAACGCTGTAAACCGCAAGGAATAAGGGGTTTCAGCAGGCCGGCTATTTGCAATTGCAAGGTGGGTATTGGGTACCACTTGCTGAAATGCTGTGCTGGCAATGGTTTCAGCGGATTGAAGTTGTAAATCCACTGCCCATGCGGATTTGGCGCGGATGCAGGGAGAGTTTTTATTTAACAAAGTAGATTCTTTTTATTTTGCACATTTAGTTAACAACCTGTAATACCGACATGAAAGCAAAGAATTGATCGCCCCATTTATCAAAAGATTTTTGTAGCATGGTACCTGCGAAATTTTCAATATACCGGTTGTATATTGCTTTGCTTTCTGCAAAGTATTGTATGGCATAGGTAGGTCCTTCGGTATCATCTGTTTCAAGCAATCGCAAAATACGGGAACCTGTAAAACAACCGGTATTCATCATATCCGGTATATAAACTTCTTTCATCCAGTTTAGCCATTCATTTTGTATAGGGGAAGCTACTTTAATTGTTACGTTGTAAATAATCATACAGCCAGTATTATTATAAAAAGAAGGGTTAGTTTGTTAATGGTAAATTCCATGATGAGTTACCCACGGAATTGCGGAGATAATTATGTTTTAGATTTATTGATCTCACCGGTCAGGCGGTAGGTTAGAAAGCTCAACACCATCCCCGCAATAATTACAGATGGCCAAATCCACCTGTTTCTTCCGGCGCTGGTATTTTTTAAAGCATTATTTTTTATGGCCTGAACCTTTCCATAATTTAAAGGGCGCAGTACAGTAATGCTATCTTCAAATGCCTGCAGGTCATAGTCAGCGAATGAAGCCAGCGAATCACCCAGCAGGAGTTCGTATTTTTTACCCTGCTCCAGGAAGGTTACCAATGAAATTGTTTGTTGTTGTGTAACTATTTTTTCTATTTTCAGCGGGGGGTTATCCGCATTTTTAATTACTACGAAAAACATAGCGCTCTTTGTGCGGGGCAGCTCAAATATTGCGGGTAAGCCAGACTTTAATTTAAAATTCCCGATCACCTGCCCTGTTTTTGCTCTATGATTTTTTCCAGAATACGGCAGGTAAATCTCCACCTCCCGACTGTAATATTTTGGCCCGCTTATGCTTAGTGAAATTTTGTCAAACTGGTAATGATCGTCCTGCCTGACCTCGATATAAGAACAATAATTGCTATCTTTTTGTATGATTACCGGTATGGGATTATCCTGGTAAATGGCTGATTTTTTATACTCAGGTTGTGCATAAAATCCGGCTTTTGTAACAAGCAGAGGATCATTGTGCGCATTATCAATGACGATCTTAAAATAACGGTATTTTGCCAGCGGAAAATTAATTTCCTGCAGGTATTCGTCATTAATGGTCTCATAACTTCTGCTGATAGCGATATCGTCGTCAATGATATACCAGTTTCGAAGGTTATTGCTGCCACTTAATACCGCAGTACGGCTAACGGACGAATTTTTAATAAAAAGTTCCAGGTTATAGATACCCCCGGTTTTGCTGTTTTCTATGATCAATAAATTTTTTCCGCTGTCGGTAACCGTATTTTGCAGTATCGGGAATGCCGTAAAAAAATCCTTCATCAGCATTGCTTTGGCCGGCTGTAAAATATGGGGCACCCACTGCTTTTTTTTATCAGCGATCCGGATATCAGCAAAATCTGTTTTAGTATAAGCGGAGAGTTGAGGTGAGATGGCAATAGTATAAAAACCTGTACTGTCCACTGCATCTAATTCGGCCCTATAATTAAAATGCTGGGTAAAAGCCAGCAACGGCGATAAGCAAACTATACATAGTGTCACCAATATTTTACCGGGTGGTATCATCAATAATAATTTTTTTAAGTTTTTGATACATAAATGAAATGATCAGTAACAATATTCCCAACATGATAAAGGCAGCTATTTTACCTCCTTCGGAAATATTACGGATGTCAAATAAAAATAGCTTTACCAGTGCCAGGGAAAAAAGGGAAAGCGATATAATCCGGAGGGTTTTGTATTTGTGCTTCATACCCAGCCACATGATTGCAAAGGAGCAAAGCGCCCACACAATTGTTAACCCAGCTTTTAAGTATTGTTGTAATGCGGTATTAATATTTTGAAGAGGAGTGGTAAGGAAAACATAGGCATGCATACATTCGACACTAAAAAACGCGATCAGCACAATATTGATCAGCCAGAGTACAAAGTTCCGTGCAGGTAAAAAAAGAGAGCGGTAATTCCTGTAAAGCAATATCGCCCGGTAAAGCAAATAAATCAATAGCATATCTGCCAGCCAATGCACCCAAAATTGTATGGCAGGATATTGATCGAGCAATACCCCATTTCTCAACCGGATAACATTGGGAATACTTAAAAGGTACATGCCAACACAGCCGGCAATCAGCAGTAACTGCAATACTATAGTTACACTCAACCTGTACCTGTTGATTATCCAGAGGAGCAAAGCTGTAAACAAATATGTAATTAACTGGTGCCAGGTATTGGGTATATCCAGGGTTTTAGCATTGTAAAAATACAGGTTTGCCCCAAATACACCAGTCAGGTAAAGTATGATAACAGCAATCATTATCATAGCGGTACCAGCTACATTGTTTTTGACTCCGGCAACATACACTGTTGTATTTTGCTCTTTCCGTAAAAGAACAGCATAGAAAGTGAAAGCCACCACCGCCACAATATTGGTAATAAATCCCTGTAAGCTTTTATAAATTACCATGAGATGGTTGACGTTGAAATCATTCGCTTTTTTCCAATCCATTAATAAACTGATCAGCATCAGGATCAGAATAATAAAAGAAGAATATTTAAAAATGCGGATATTGCTTCGCTGGTGCAACCAGTAAAGTAAAACGAACTCCGCACTCCAGAATAAAGTGATGGTATGCCCATGTAACTGAACAGGTGCGGCAAGGGAAATAAAAGTGAGTGTAAGGCCGATGAGCAAATACAGTAAATTCTTGTCTCCTTTATTGGATGTATAAAAGTAAGCGGCAAGGCAAAAATTTATCATGCCTAAAGCAATTGTAAATAATCCCTGGTAGGCGCCTTCATTCCAGTAATGTAAATTGGTCACGCCTGCCGCGTAATAACTAAATGTAACCAGCATCAGCAAGGAGAAATCGAAAGCTTTAAACGGTTGTTGGTTGCGTATATTATTGACCATACCCATACCAAGAAATAATACATAAAAAGCTGTGGCGAAAACCATTGAATTTTTATACAGCAGGAACCCATTACCAAAGAGGGTATTTTGTACCAGCCATCCCCCGTAAATGCAGAGGGTAAAAAAAAGCGCAATGACATTGATGGCCTGCCATTTTTTAAACCACGCAAGCGCAAGCATGCCCATGTTTAGAATGAGCAGGTAGGTGAACAAAATAATATAATTACCGCTACCCGAACTAATTAAAAATGGTGTGATAAAGCCACCAATAGCGGCAATGACCGCCAACTCGAGTTTATCATAGCCTAATGAAAGCATCACCGCAAACAGGGTAATAACCACCATTATTACAAATGCCGCTGTTTGTGAAAAAAGCTGGTATTCATGAAAGGCAAATGCGATGGTAAAATAGAATACCGCAATGCCACCACCGGCCAACACCGAACTAAACGATCGATAAGTATTGCGTAAATAATGCGCAAGGCCCGTAAGCGCTATACCACAACCAATGCCAATAGAAACCCTTCCGGCCTCTTTAATCCAGTTTTGGTCAATAGCGTATTTTACAAAAAATGCAATACCCAATACTAGAACGGTAATACCAATTTTATTGATAAGGTTTTCACCAATAAATTTCTCAAGGTCAGGATTATTGCGCAACCATTTTGCCCACCAGTTTTCGGATGGCAATGGATTAACATACGGCGGCAGGTCCGGTTCTTTGGGTGACGCGACAGGTTCTTCACTTTTGGGTGTAAAAGGGGAGGAAACAAACCCATCTTTCTCTATTACAGGTGTTAGTTCAGGCAGAGCAGGTGAAATTTGCGGTTCAATTATTGGGGGGATGTACGGCCGCCACTGTACTACATTTTCATCTGTTTGTGTAACCGGTAGCTCTTTTGCTGGTAGGTTTTTAATAGTCTCCTTTAACTCCACCAGTTCTTTTTTTAGCGATAAAAAACTTTGATGCGTGCGGTTTTCGGTATCTTTTTGCCGTGATTTTATGATGAATAACAGGATGATAATAATTAAAAGCGCAATAAAAAATAAGGCTTCCATGGCAGAATGTTTATTGGGTATAGTAAGCAAGATAGCCCCCGTGACCGAAAACAGCAATAATAAATTAATCGCCTATCCTAAACCTGGTCAGTCTTTTATTTCTAAAAATATGGGGCAATGGTCACTGTGTTTTACATCGGGATATATATCCGCGCCGACTAATTGGGGCCTTAAAATTTCTGTTACAGTAATATAATCAATGCGCCATCCTTTGTTATTCAACCGAACCGTTGGAAAACGCTGGCTCCACCAGCTATAACGGTGTGGCTCCTGGTGAAAAACCCGGAATGTATCAATCCATCCGCTTTTTAAAAATTTGGTCATCCATTCCCTTTCCAGCGGTAAAAAGCCACTGCTGTTTTTGTTTCCTTTTGGGTCATGGATATCGATCTCCTGGTGGGCAATATTGTAATCGCCGCATAAAATTATTTTAGGATATTTTTTCTTTAATTTATCCAGGTAGGCATGAAACTCATCCAGCCATTCATATTTAAATTGTTGTCTCAGGTCGCCACTGGTACCGGAAGGAAAGTAAGCATTGATGAGGCGGATATCGCCAAAATCCAGTTGTATCACTCTTCCTTCCGCATCACTCACCGGAATATTACAGCCGATGCATACACTATCGGGTTTTATTTTTGTAAAGATGGCAACTCCGCTGTATCCCTTTTTTTCGGCACTGAACCAATGATGCTCAAAGCCCAACGCTTCAAGTAATTTTACATCCACATCATCCTTGGTGGCCTTTGTTTCCTGCAGGCAAATAATATCCGCCGGATTTGTTTTTAACCATTCTATAAAACCTTTTTTTAATGCGGCACGTATGCCGTTGACGTTATAAGAAATGATGCGCATAAGTATTTTTTTATGGTTGTAAAAATAAGCATACACAATTAAAAATGCCCAACTATTAACTTTGCGGTTTGATAATTTTCGCCCGGTTTGGCACCGGGTGATGGTATACGGGTAATAAATGCATTAAAATATTATTTTCCTTACTCCAATATAGGGCTCAGCCATCTCCTGGCCTCAGCCAGCGACATCCCTTTTCTGTCCGCGTAATCTTTCAGTTGATCTTCATTTATTTTTCCTACACCAAAATATTTACTTTCGGGGTGGGCAAAATACCAGCCGCTAACAGAAGAAGCCGGGTACATGGCCAACGATTCTGTAAGACTAATGCCCGTAGCTTCTTCACCACCCAACAGATCAAACAGCTTATATTTTTCCGTATGATCCGGGCATGCGGGGTAACCGGGTGCAGGGCGAATACCCAGGTATTCTTCTTTGATCAATTGATCATTGGTTAAATGTTCATCGGTTGCATAACCCCAGTATTCAAGCCTTGTTTTTTTATGCAGCAATTCTGCAAAGGCTTCTGCGAGGCGGTCTGCCAAAGCCTGCAGTATTATTTTATTATAATCATCAAGGTTTTTTTCAAACTGTTTGATATAGGGTTCTATCCCTTCAATGGTTACTGCAAATGCACCAATATAGTCATACGCACCTTCCTCTTTTTTTATGAAATCAGCCAAAGACAAATTAGGCTGGCCTGCAGTTTTCTTTATTTGCTGGCGTAAAAATTCCAACCGGATGTTTCCATTTTCAGTCAGTACTGTAACCGTGTCCGGTGCCGTTTTGGACGCCTGCCAAAAACCTATGGCGCCCCTTGCCGTGAGCCATTTTTCATCGATTATTTGTTGTAATAATTTTTGCGCATCCCCGTACAGGTGAGTGGCCGCTGCTCCAATTATTTCGTCACTTAATATTTGAGGAAACCGGCCATGCATTTCCCAGGCAATAAAGAAGGGCTGCCAATCGATGTAAGCCGCTATTTCGGCAAGGTCAAAATGATTGAAAATTTTTGTCCCGGTAAAAGAAGGAACAACCGGCGTGAAATTTTCCCAGGCAATTGGAGCGATATTTTTTTGTGCCTCTTCAAAGGCCAGGTAATTCTTTATTGTTTTTTTGTTGGCAAAGTCTTCCTTTAATTTATCATATTCTTTTTTGATGCCAGTTAAAAATTCCGGTTTTTGATCTTTACTTAATAAACTACCTGCAACGGTTACACTGCGGCTCGCATCCAGTACATGTATTACCCCATTGTCGTATTGCTGCGCAATTTTTACGGCAGTATGCATACGGGAGGTAGTGGCGCCTCCAATTAATAAAGGCTGTGTCATTCCCCTTCGTTTCATCTCATGGGCAACATGTACCATCTCATCCAGCGAGGGCGTGATCAGGCCACTCAGGCCGATGATGTCGACATTATTTTTTACCGCCGCATCTAAAATTTTATCAGTTGCCACCATCACACCTAAATCAATAATATCATACCCATTACAACCTAATACCACACCAACAATATTTTTACCGATATCGTGCACATCACCTTTCACAGTTGCCAGCAGTATCTTTGCGGCCCCGGCAGATTCTTCATTGATGGTTCCGGCTGCGAGGTGGGCCTGTTTCCGGTCTTCTTTCTCCTGTTCTATAAATGGAGTGAGTACTGCTACCGCTTTTTTCATTACCCTGGCGCTTTTTACCACCTGTGGCAAAAACATTTTGCCCGCACCAAACAGGTCACCTACTATGTTCATACCATCCATCAGGGGGCCTTCAATTACATCCAATGGTTTTGGATATTTAAGCCGGGCTTCTTCCGTATCCGCATCGATGTAATCGGTAATGCCATTTACAAGGGAATGGGACAACCGTTTTTCAACCGGCTCATTTCTCCATTTTTCATCCTTTATTTCCACTTTACCTTTTGCCTTTACTTTTTCGGCATGGAGGATTAATTTTTCTGTGGCTTCATTGTTATCATTGTTGCGGTTCAGGATCACATCTTCACAAAGTTCCCGGAGGGTTGGTTCTATTTCATCGTATACCACTAACTGGCCGGCATTTACAATGCCCATATCCATACCCGCTTTTATAGCATAATACAGGAATACACTGTGTATGGCTTCCCGAACATGATCATTTCCCCTGAAAGAAAACGATACATTACTTACACCACCGCTCACTTTGGTAAGTGGCATCAGTCGTTTTATTTCTTTCGTTGCTTCAATAAAATCCACTGCATAATTACTATGCTCTTCAATGCCGGTGGCAATTGCGAAAATGTTGGGGTCAAAAATAATATCCTGGGGATCGTAGCCAACCTGTTCTGTTAAAATCTTATATGCACGGTGGCAAATTTCTATTTTACGTTGTTTGGTATCAGCCTGCCCTGCTTCATCAAAGGCCATTACAATTACTGATGCGCCATAACTTTTGCAAATGAACGCCTGGTCAATAAATTTAGCTTCGCCCTCTTTCATTGAAATTGAATTCACAATACATTTACCCTGTACACATTTTAAGCCGGCTTCAATGATCTCGAATTTGGAAGAATCGATCATGATCGGGATCCGGGCGATATCAGGTTCTGCCTGCACCAGGTTCAGGAATGTGGTCATGGCGGATACACCTTCCAGTAAAGCATCATCCATGTTAATATCAATGATCTGCGCCCCGCTTTCTACCTGCTGCCGGGCAACGCTCAGGGCTTGCTCGTATGAACCTTCCCTGATCAGGCGGGCGAATTTTTTACTACCGGTAACGTTGGTACGCTCACCAATGTTTACAAAATTTGTTTCCGGCCGAACAACCAATGGTTCTAATCCGCTTAACCGCAAGTACGGTTTGATATGTATCTGTTCACTCATTATAATTTTTTTATGCCGGTTGAACCGCGTTGGTTAAATATTTTTGCAGTCCGCCAACCAGCAGGTCATTTTTTTATTGTTTATTGCTCCCTGATTAATTTTAATATTTGTTTTTCAGGGAAATATACTTTGTACTTACTGGCAAAAATTTGTTTGTTGCCCTTACCTAACGTATATTTTATGGTGCTTTCTTTTTTGTTTTTGCAAAGAATAATGCCGATGGTTTTGTTTTCATCTGCAGCTTTTATTTCTTCATCATAGTAGTTTACATACATTTGCATCTGTCCTAGATCCTGGTGTTTTAATGTGCCTATTTTTAAATCTATCAATACAAAAGATCTTAATAGCCGGTGATAAAAAACCAAATCAATTTTGTAATCATCGCCATCCATTTTTATTCTTTTCTGCCTGTCTACAAATAAAAATCCTTTGCCAAGTTCTAATAAAAAATGTTCCAACTTGTTAATGATGGCTTTTTCCAGGTCATTTTCGGAGTAAAAATCCTTTTCCTGTAAGTCTAAAAATTCCAGTATGTAGGGGTCTTTTATGGCATCCGAAGGGTTTTCAATAAGATGACCTTTTTTACTCAGTTCTTTTACTTTGGCTTTATTTCTGCTTAAGGCAAGGCGTTCAAATAAAGCACTTTCATATTGCCTTTTTAACTCCCTTAAACTCCAGTTTTCTGCTGCCGCTTCTATTTCATAAAATTTTCTTTCTATCGAATTTTCAATACTGGTAAGTAAAATATAATGCGACCAGGGAAGTTTAAAAGGGGATAGATGTAATTTCCGAGACAGTGTCCCGGATTTTTGAATGGAGGAAGATTTCCGAGACACTGTCTCGGAAATTGATGCGTTTTTTAATTGGCGGCCCCCTGGTTCGGATGGCAGATTTTTACGAATATATTTTAAGTACTGATCTTTGTACACCAAATAAAACTTACGCATATTTTCTAAATTGTCTACCGAAAAACCTTTGCCTAATACTTCGGTAAGTTTAGCAGATAAATTAATTAATGTTTCTTTCGCATAAGCGGCCCTGTTACTTCCCTGCTGTTCGGATTCCACAATTAATCTTCCTGTATGAAAATAGGTTTCGGTTAATGTAGTGTTGACAATGGAATATAATTCCTGCCTGCTTTGTTGTACAAGGGTTTTAATGTTTTTAAAAAGTTGTATGGCAGTTATCTTACTCATTAAAAATATTCATGTCAATTTCCGAGACACTGTCGCGGAAATTCATTTTTTATAATGCTTCTTCTAATACAGGCAATACCCGGGGTTGAAATTTAGCCACTTCATCCGCAATATGTTTAATATGGTCGGGTGTGGTGCCACAGCATCCCCCTACGATATTTAGCCATCCATTGGCTGCCCATTCTTCAATAATATGGGCGGTTTCATGGGGTTGTTCATCATACTCACCAAAGGCATTGGGCAGGCCTGCGTTTGGATAGGCGGAGGTGTAGCAATTGCATAACTGTGCGAGTTCTTCAATGTGCGGCCGCATTTCTGCCGCGCCCAATGCACAGTTTAGTCCAACGCTCAACGGGTTAGCATGCATTACAGACACATAAAATGCTTCTAAGGTTTGCCCGCTTAGTGTGCGTCCGCTGGCATCTGTAATGGTTCCACTGATCATGATGGGCAAAGCCCCCCTGCCCCCCAAAAGGCTGTGCCCTCTGTATGATTTGTCAGACGAATCGGGGAGCGGATTTTTTCTAAAATAATTTTGGATGGCGTAAATGGCAGCCTTTGCATTTAATGTATCAAAAATGGTTTCAATCAATAAAACATCCACTCCGCCGTCTACCAGTCCTCTGATTTGTTCGGTATAGGCGGCTGCCACGTCATCAAAACTTACTGCGCGATAACCGGGATTATTTACATCGGGCGATAAGCTCAATGTTTTATTTAACGGCCCGATAGCGCCGGCAACATATCGTGGTTTGGAAGGGTCTTTTGCTGTGTATTCATCCGCAGCTATTCTTGCGCATCTTGCAGAAGCAACATTTAGCTCATAGGCCAGCGATTGCATATCATAATCTGCCTGGGCAATAACGGTACTGCTGAAGGTATTGGTTTCAATGATATCCGCTCCTGCTTCGAGGTATTGTTTGTGTATGCCGATAATGATATCGGGCCGGGTGATGCTTAACAGGTCATTATTTCCTTTAACGTCGGTATGCCAGTTTTTAAAACGTTCACCGCGGTAATCCGCTTCTTCCAGTTTATGCCGTTGTATCATGGTACCCATGGCGCCATCAATGATCAGTATCCGCTCTTTAATGCTCTCCTGAATTGTTTTTTTCATGTTATTCCATTTAAGTTAAAGTATATCATAATGGGTTACGGTAAATAGACTCCCCATTTAATAAGATCCAATTTGGTATGCGGTAGAAGTGAGTGACACAACAATGATGACCATAGTTACTATCGCCGGCTTCAAAAAAAATAAAAGAAAACTGTTAAACGAGAATCAATCCGTGAGAAGGTATGCAGAATTGCTTTCGTTTATTAGTTCACTTGTAAAACGGTTTACAGGCTGAACAATAAACAAATCTGCCTGAAAACGATTGCAAAAATAAAACAACTAAGCCGTACTACAAAATAGTACGGCAGTTGCCGGAAAGTTTATGCAATTGTGCGATGCGCTATTGAAAATGGCTTTGGCGGATTGAAATGGCGTACTGTTATGCTATCGCCTTTTTCCTATGTTAAAAACCCTTGAAATATTGAACCCGAAAAGGATGTCCCCCTTTTCCCATTTGCCGGTGTTTTCGGAGATAAATGTACGCTCAGACATGCCAACTGAATTGGTAAAATGCAACTGGAAAACGTGGCCACCGGTTTCAATATCAATGCCTATTGAAAGTGAGTTGGTGCTACTGTCAATTTTATGCCCGGGCAACTGGTAATAATACTCGGCATTCAGACTTAAACGTTTGGTTAGTTTTTGCCTGCCGCCAATTCCTATCGCCAGTATATCGTTTGGATCGGCTTTTAAAGCTGCCAGGTTTCTGTGGATGAAAGTGGGCATTAATTGTAAGGAAGTACCGGCAGAAAATTTCCGGGCAATCAGCAGCTGGTGTGTATAAAACAAGCGGGAGGAGTAATAATTTTTACGCGACGGGTCGGCCCAGCGCAGGGTTTTTAAAGCAACAGTGGGTATATAACTAAGTGTGACAGGCATATTCCTTTTGCCAGATGACTGGCGCAGGATCTTTATTTTAAAGAATGCATCATATGTTTTTTCGAAAGTACTTCTGCCAATTCCCACCATCAGGTTTGGTGTAATACCATAATCGAGTCCCATGCGCATGGTGGCATTGTCGAGACCAAATAATTCGTAACCGCCTTTATTGAGTGTGCCAAAACGATGAGATATCTTTACATCCAATACACCCTTACCCACATTTTCAACCGTATGGCCATTGACAAGGCGGGTGGTTTTAAAAGTTGCGGTGGTGTAGTTAACTGTGGTCCCTGTCTCTTTTTCCAGTGTATTCATCAGGTCGGTTGAATCTTTTTGCTGACCCATTGTGTTTGCAGAAATGAACAGTGTGCATGCGCCGAGTAAAATTTTATTTTTTAGTTGCATAATCCTGGTTTAGGTGTGATGGGTTTACATTTTTTGATCGTAATTGCAGGATACCGTGATTTCTATTGTTTCGGCGATATTGTCTTTTACCAGTTTTGGGATCCTGATATCATATTCTGATGGTTTTACCAGGAATCGGGAGCTGCCTGCAATTTTGCCTGCTTTAACCGTAATTGTTCCCACAGCGGAAATTTTTTTACTAACCCCATGCATGCTAAGGTCGCCGCCGATATTCACATTATAGGAACCATCCGTGGTGAAGTTGACTTTAGCCAGATCTGTAATATTTCCTTTAAAAGTGGCTTTGGGAAACTTATCACTTTCCAGGTAGTTCTCATTGAAATGTTCTTCCATCAGGGCCTTTTTGAAATGAAAGTTTTTGATGATCAGGGAAAACTGGAGTTCTCCATTTTGTGTATTTAACACACTCACCACCTGGTTATTATCGGCACTTATATTTTCAATACTGGTTTTTGAAAAAAAAGAGATGGTCCCGTTTTTTGTGTAATATTTCTGGGCCATGGCGGTACCTGCCAGCGCGGGTGCAATTGTTAACAATACCAGTAGCCATTTTATGGCTTTATTCATTGTCTTAACCATCGTCGTGCGGTATTTTATCTTGTTAATTATTTAATGCGCCAGCTTCAATCCAGCATTTTATTTTATTGATCTCCGCAGGTGACAGGGGGCCGGAAGCGGGCATGGATTTTTGTACCACAGCCCTGATATTGATCCTGTCCTTTGCCCCGCTTATCTGGTTATAATTTTGGAAAATCCTTCCGCCCGAAGCGCTGGCATCATGGCAACCCGGACTCGCGCAGTTGTTGGTTATCAGGGGCAATATATCCGCATTGAAGGAAGCAGGTACGGTTGCGCAAGTAGGAGGAGTATTAACGCCGGGGTATAATAATTCTTCTTTATCGTACATGCAACTTCCGGCTAACAGGGATGCCATAATAATGAAAGGTACGAGCCGGTTTTTTTTTCTGTTGTTTAAAAACATATTCAGCTTTTTATAGTTTCGGTAAAATATTTTTATGCCTGTTCAATCTTAATGGTTATTGTTATATCGGTTACTATTTTATAAGGTAACATCTTACCAGGTACACATCGCCCATGATGCCAAGCTCGGCATCCCCTTCACCCATGCCATTGCATATGCCCCTGATGCCAACCGTATGGCCGGCTTTAATATCACCAGCCGGACCTTCAAGGGTGCAATTTACCGCAGCGCCTTCCGTATTGGTTTTAAGCATTACAACCGGTTGAAGTTGCAGGTTTTTCGATACCAGAGTAACCATTCCGGATACTTCGAGTATTTGGTTGGAATATTTTTTTTTTGCCACCGTTGAATCTTCGGTAAATTTTTCATAGAGCGCTGTCGCCTCCACTTTTTGGCCCATGGTATTTTCTACGTCCATAGCGGGCTTGTTATACAAAAAATAGCCCAGGGTTACGGCAACCATTGCTATAACGGTTACGAACAGGAGAAGATATTTCTTTTTATTGTCCATGGATATATTGCCTTATAAATATAAGGCAGGATACGGGAAAAAGGACCGAAAGGTTGCTTAACCTTAAAAATTATTGCCTGTGCAGGATGAAAGACCGCTTAGTTTCCGGAGACTATATAATTTTCTACCGCAATACGGTTGAGGATACTTTTGGCAAGGGTCATTTCATCGGCATATTCCAGCTCGCCGCCGAATGCGATTCCGCGGGCGATAGTGGTGATTTTTACGGGGAATGATTTTAATTTCTTGCTGATATAATAAATGGTGGTATCGCCCTGGATATTTGCATTTAAAGCAAATATGATCTCTGTGGTATTTTCATCCGCAATTCTTTGTACCAATGAATCAATGGTCAATTGTTCGGGACCAATGCCATCCAATGGTGAAATGATTCCGCCCAGTACATGGTAAACACCATTAAACTGCTGGGTGCTTTCGATTGCAATCACATCGCGGATATTTTCCACCACACAAAGCATTTCCTGCTTACGGGAATGGTTACTGCAAATATCGCAAAGGCCGGCATCGGAAATGTTGTGGCAGCGGTTGCAAAACATTATTTCTTCTCTCATCCTTGCAATGGCGCCTGTAAATTGTGTTACCTCAGTTACCTCCTGTTTGATCAGGTGTAGTACCAGCCGCAAAGCTGTTTTTTTTCCGATGCCAGGCAACCTGGCAAATTCGTTTACCGCATTTTCTAAAAGAGAAGAAGAAAAAATCATGGCACAAAGTTAATTGATAATGGATTAGTTGATAATTGATAATGGGTTAATGGATAATTAATTCCCAAAAAAACTGTCTGTTTTGTATAAACCTTTGTAAAACTAACTTCAGGAAATTATCCATTATAATCTTATGTCGCGTTCATTATCCCAATTGGCTTTAATGTTTAAATTATTATCGAGTGTGATGGCTTTTTCGGGTTGTAATTTTTTTGTGTAGTTACCGGGGTCCCAAACCCCGTTATTATTGGCATCAAACAAGATCCTTAGTTCATACTCACCCGGTACAAATAATTTATCGCTCCATTGTGTTGTAGTAATGGGCACCGATTTATAAATTTCTTCACCTCTTACAAATTGTAATACGGGGTGATTTGCTGCCGCAAGGTTACTAAAGCGAATTACCAGGCTGCCATAGGCGTTTTCTTTTTTCGATATAAAACGGATGGTATCGGACTTTATTAACTGGAGCCCGGTTGAATCGCTGATTGCATCTTTACTTACAATGATACGATAGTGGGTGTCTTCCTGCCATTTTGTTTGAATGGATATATTTTTTTGCGTACTGTCGAGTGTAACCGTTGCTGCCAGTTTATTATAGTTGGTATCGGTTAAAATTATTTTTTGCGGGTCCAGCGTTTTTAGCGGCTTGTTTACAGATATTATAAAACCGGAAAGCAGGTCCTGTTCATTGCCGATTAAATTAGTGGTGTATCTCAGTTTTTTTTCAGCCTGTGAAGTTGGCCTGGCGATGCCTGAAGCAGGTGTGCCGCCCTTTTTGATATCTTTTTCTTCTGTATAAGCGTATAAGGTAACAGCAGAACTGCTGTCGGTTACCAACACTGCTGAATCTGCAAAGGCAAACATTTCAACTTTTGAATTGTAGGTTTTGCCCCCATCACCATCTTTTAAGGCGTATAATTTATAGCGGCCTGCTGAAAGGTTGGTAAACCTAAAATTTCCTGAACTATCGGATTTGGCAATATAATCGGGCTTTCTTTTTTGTACCATGGAGTCCTCTAAATTGCGGTACAATAAAGCGATGATGGTACTGTCTTTTTTGCCTGTTTCAGCAATGATGACCTGGCCCCTTAATTGTAAAGAATCAATTGTATTGCCCGTAGAAAAAACGTAGGTAAAATTTGTAAACGGGTTGCCTTCATTATTGTCCCTGATGGCGTTACCGAAATTTATTGCATAGGTGGTATTGGGAAGCAGGGTATCTTTTAATTTTATGGTTACGGTTTTTAATTTAAAATCTACCATTGGGTTAATTTTTGGAAACGGTGACACCAGTACATTGTTTTGCACATCCTGCACATCTATATACTCATTAAAAACAAGGGTAATTTTACTGGCAGTAAAATTGGTGGTCAACAATTTGGGCGTGGAACTTACCAGCAAAGGAGCTGTGCTGTCCCGTGGCCCGCCTGTAGGTGAACCTATCTGCGCACATCCACTCCCCATAAGTGAAATAAAAAAGATAAATGAAACAAAAGCAGCAGCATATAGTAAATGATCGATCTTCATTTGATGGTATTAAGTTGCAAACTTAATGTCTTTCTTCTGTTTGCAATAGTTTGTAAATCACAAAATTGCCTTAATCGTCCGTTACGTATCAACCAATTGTACTGCAATTGTGAAGCAAATGCTGAATGTTGAATTGTAAATAATTTGGATTGGCTCCTCATTATTTTTGAATGCATCCATCAATTTTTTGGGTAAAATGGCAGGCGGATATCGTTTTTTACAGGTTTACACCAATTGCAATCTTCACTGCCGAAGTCGGTATAAAATTCAAGTGCCGGCATCTTTTTCCATAGTTCGGCAGGTTGTTGCACCACGGTTGGTACCGCTAACAGACATGTTTCAACAATAAGCAATACATCGGGATATCCCCGGCAGCAAATCTATTTTTCGAAAAGGGCAACCTTACCCTTCAAATATTGTTAGTACGATTAAAGTGATAAAATGAGTAAAGTGTATAGCCTTAAAACCATTCAGCAACTATCCATAAGTCTGGATGACGCATGGGATTTTTTTAGCAGTCCGGATAATCTAAAAGAGATTACACCTGATGACCTGGGCTTTACGATTATTTCTGCGCCTCATGACAATAAAATGTATCCCGGGCAGATTATTGAATATAAGGTAAGCCCTGTTTTAAATATCCCTGTTTATTGGATGACGGAAATAACCCATGTGGATGAAAAAAAATATTTTGTGGATGAACAGCGTTTTGGCCCTTATACTTTGTGGCATCACCAGCACCATTTTAGGGCAATTGAAGGTGGAGTGGAGATGACCGATATTGTACACTATAAGCTGCCTTTTTGGTTTTTAGGAGATATCGCCAACATCCTTTTTGTAAAAAGACAACTAAAGGAAATTTTTGATTACCGGTTTAGGAAAGTAGAAAAGCTTTTCGAAAAAAATGCGCTTTAAAAATCACCGGTAGAGATCATTGATGCCTTACCCGGGCATCCTTGTGATATATTTCTCCATTTGTTTTATCTGGTCGGCAATTTGTGGTGTTGTGGGTTTAAGTCCTTTAGCTTTTCTGAAATATTCTTTACCGGCCCGGAATTCCCGTTTATTGATCATGATGGAAGAAAGTTGTAACCAGGCGGCTGCTTCATTTTCTTTATCGGGCAACCCCGACCGTATGGCGCCGCGGATATAGGTTTCTGCCTGTCTCATATCACCTTTTTGCATCGCCAGCATTCCCAACTGCAATTTATTGGCGCCTTCCGCCTGTTTCATCTGTCCACCCATTAATCCTCCGCCATCACCCATCAATGCCTGGCTCTTTTTTAAATTCTTTTCAGCACCTTCAAAATTTTGGTCTACCATATCCAGGTTACCCTTTACTGTATAGTAAACCGAACGGATTGGTTTTATTAATAAAGCCGGGAACCAGATAGATGCCAGCACTTTTTTGGCGCCTTCCATATCGCCGGTTTCCATGCATTCCTGTATCAGGCGCATCGGCCCAAATACAAAATGCCCTGCAATTAACACTACGGCCGCAAGGTATAGTACAAACGAAGGCCAAAACCCGGCTTGTATATTGGTGAAAATGGCCAGGGCCAATAATACGATCCCTATCCAAAGACGGTATTTAATAACTATGTTCAGCCACTTCATATTCTTATATCAATTAGGAAAGCAAAGATAAGGTTCGATAGTGGAATTTCTTTTTCCGATTTGAAATTCACACATATTAAGGAAGTTAAAAATCAAAACAGTTTTTGCAGGGCGGATATCCAGGGAGATACGTGAGGCATTACGATACTGCGGGGAAAACAGTAAGGGGCACAGGTTTTTTTTGTTGTAAAAGAGCTATCTATTTACGAAAGTTTGTCTCTATTGACTGCCGTACTTACAGGGCTAACTATTTTTTTATTAACTTGCGCCAGTTATTTTCAATTTATTATATTTAATATGCTGAAAGTCAACAGAAGGTCCCGTAGTTCAATGGATAGAATAGAAGTTTCCTAAACTTTAGATGTGAGTTCGATTCTCGCCGGGACCACCAAATAATAATTACCAATTAGTTATAACAAGATCAACTCAATAAAATGAGTTGATCTTGTTATTTATGACAACACTTACCACAATATTTTGCAAGTGTGAAAAACTAACTTCTCATATAGAGACAGTAAGTATATTAAATGGGGATGGCGAAATTAAAATTGAAAATTCTATGTGTAAAGCGGAAATGATTTTTCAAGTATAAAATACAATAGATAAAATTGAACATTAAACATAATTTAGCGATTCATTCTTCAATCATTTACAAAGGACAAAGTGAAGTTCAGCATGGTTGAAATTTTTTAGAAAAATTATTAAATAATGACAAGGCAATTATACTTAAGAATTAAACGATTATTATAGTAAATTAAAAATGCTAATGTTTTGTAATTAACTAATAAAATTAGTATTTTTACTAAAGTTATTAGGTAATTAATTTCTTACCTTAAAAAAACCTAATAAGATTGATAGCATCGAACGAAAAAATATCAGCATCAAATATGAAAAGTAAAAAAGAATACATAAATGAGATTGTATGCGGTCATTCACTAACTGTGATGAAAACAATGGAATCTGATTCAATAGATTTAATTGTTACCTCGCCCCCTTATAATCTTAAAAACTCTACTGGAAACGGGATGAGCCATAATACTAAATCAGGCAAATGGGCTGGCGCAGCATTACAAAATGGATACTCAAATTATAATGATTGTATGCCGCATGATGAATATTCAGCATGGCAACATAATTGCCTGCTGGAAATGTTTAGACTTATAAAAGATACAGGTGCTATTTTTTATAACCACAAATGGAGAGTTCAGGATGGGATGTTGCAGGATAGGAGTGAAATTGTAAAAAATCTACCTGTAAGGCAGATAATTATATGGAGAAGAAAAGGTGGTATAAATTTCAATCCGGGATATTTTTTACCAACATACGAAGTTATTTATTTGATTGCTAAACCTGATTTTAAACTTGCCCCTAAGGCAAATGCTTTTGGGGATGTATGGGAATTTAAACAGGAAATGAAAAACTCACATCCTGCACCATTCCCGGTTGATTTGATAAACAGGATAATAAAATCAACAACTGCCGAAATAATTTTGGATCCATTTATTGGTTCTGGGACCACTGCATTAGCAGCAATTATGAACGATAGAAAGTACATTGGAATTGAGATTTCCGAGGAATATTGTAAGATGACAAAGAAAAGAATCGCTACTTTTAATATTGCCGAAAAGCAAAAAAGTATCCTAAATGTCATCTAAAGTCCCATTATCTTCGAAAAATGCTTTCAAAGTTATTCGTGAAATAATCCATATGGGGAGTGTTGATATACCCCCTCAATTTAATGGGGCAGGGGCTCCAGGTAATACTTTGGAATTCTTATTGAATGTTAAACAAAACAATTTCGACTCTCCTGATTTATTAGATTGGGAGATAAAATTTCATGGAGGGAATGCTTTATTAACTTTGTTCCACAAAGACCCACAACCAAGAGGTATTATGAATAAAGTTGTAAATGCCTTTGGTTGGGAAACTGAAAATGGTCAAATAAGTTTTAGGCATACAATAAGTGGAAAATCAGAGAGAGGCTTTTTTGTTGATAACGTAAATAACAGAATTATTGTATCAAATATTAATGACCCAGGCATTGAGCCTTATTGGGACAATAACATTATTCTAAATGCAATTGCATCAAAGTTAAGGCGGCTTTTTTTTTCATGGAATTGTTGACAAGGTCAATAGGAAAGTAATTTATAATACTGCAACTGCCTACTGGGATTTGGATATGCTCAATATAATCGAAGCAGTTAAAACAGGAATTATCTACATTGATTTTGATGCAAGAACAAAAGGTCTCAGGGGGACTAATCTCAGGAACCATGGAACAAAGTTTAGAATTCATATAAATAATATAGGAGTCATCTATGACAATTCCCAATTTATAGTTTAATTTTTTTAACGGTTA
Source organism: Ferruginibacter sp. (assembly GCA_014379625.1). GTDB lineage: Bacteria > Bacteroidota > Bacteroidia > Chitinophagales > Chitinophagaceae > Ferruginibacter. Next base: position 31,462 of record JACMLJ010000006.1, read on the forward strand.
ACTTAAACCAGGATTCTCGCCGGAACCACAATTTAAATTTATAGCCCCCGCAATGTTTTTTTGAGGAATTATAATTCGTGTGCCCACGGTATTTTATAATTTCACAGCCTTCCCCGTGCTGGCCGACCTGTAAATTGCTTCCACAATACGGATATCCCTCAGCCCCTCTTCACCGGGTACCAGCATAGGCCTTCCCTGTTTTATCGACATCGCATCATCATCCATTTGCCTCGCCTGTTGCCAGGGTACTTCGTAAGGATAATAAATTTCGCCTAAAGGACTACGGCCTTTAAGGCCAGCGTATCCCGAATATGGCGCCATATTAATGGATCCTTTTTCACAAGTAATATCAAGGAAATTAATATTTTCACCAAAACTGGTTTTAATATCCGCCATCACACCTCCGGGGAATTCCAGGGTAGCAATGGTAGTTTCGTCAAGCCCGTTTTTGTAAACCTGGGGCCGGGTAGTAGAGGTTTTGGCAGATAAGATGGAGAGCGGTTCCATACCGGTTCCAAGTCTTGCTCCCTGAATGGCATATACACCCATATCATACAGGACGCCTCCTCCCAGTGCCTTATTTTGCTTCCAGTGATTGGTGCGGTTATCATAGTATCCCGCAGCGCAGTTGAGTTTCTGCACTTTCCCCAGGAGTTGTTGATGTACGATACGCCGGTATTCGATGGTATGGGGTTCGTGATGAAGGCGGTACCCGATCGCCAGAGACCTTTTATTCTTTTTGCAGGCATCGATCATTTGGGTACATTCCATCTCTGTCATCGCCATTGGTTTTTCGCACCATATATGTTTGCCTGCACCGGCTGCCCTTATAACATATTCCCGGTGCATAGACGGGGGAAGTACCACATACACAATGTCAATATCGGGGTTATTGGCAATTTGGTCAAAGTTTTGATAATTGTAGATGTTCCTGTCCGGGATTTTATACTTGGTCTTCCATAATTCCGCTTTGGAAGGAGTACCCGTAACTATGCCAGCGAGGTAACAATGCTTTGTCTGCTGAAGGGCCGGAGCCAGTAAATCAGTACTGTAGTAACCCAATCCTACCAGTGCAACCCCCAACCTTTCTTTGCCGGAGCCGGCTGAGAATAGCGAATGAGGAGAATAAAAAAGAGCAGCTCCGCCTAATGTAAGTTGGCGGATGATTTTTCTGCGTGATAACTTATTCATTGTTTAGGATTTGAGTACAAAATAATTCTTTCGGTTCTGTCTAAAAAGAGTCATTCTTTTCATTTACAATATAATAATATTGGGTTGATTTTTTTCACTGGAATGTTTTCTTTTAATAAAAAATAAAATAAGAATTGTTTTATTACGAGGGTAACGGGTGGATGTGGTAGGAGCAGTGCTTAAAATCGCAAGCCAAAATAAACAGGTATGCACTTAAATCTGCCCAATATCTGGGTATTATAAATACAGGCACCGGATATCAACGAGTAATCTGCTGTGTGCCTGGTTTATTGCTAACTTTTAATAGTTGGTTTATATTTTCTTAAGATTTAAAAAATTGCCTGCAATCAAAGAAAAATTCATGATCTTTTTACATTCCTCATCAGAAATGGGTTTTTCAACAACGTCAATGATCATACTGTTCAATTTTGATCTTTCATAATCATCCCTGTCTATCGTAGAAGTTACAATTACAATATGAACCTGGGTAAAGTAACTTTTATCCTTTATTATATCGAGTAAATCCCAGCCATTCATTACCGGCATATTGATATCCAGCAATATTAGGTAGGAGTCGGTTTCATTGGAATTTTGATCCAGGTATTCAATTACCCCTTTGCCATTGCTAAAACATAATGGCTCGGTGGATAACTTACTCTGTGATACTATTACCCGGTGAAAAAAGCGAACAGCTTCATCATCATCAACAATCAATACAATTACACTCATATTAAATTCTATTTGCTTTTTCTGCCTTTTCAACTATTTCCCTGATGATAGCATCAAGTTCCCGCCCGGAATCCAAAACATATTGTAAAAGGCCGGTTTTTTCAGCGCCAGTATCCTTATTGCTATTGATTAAATTAATAAATCCCATCATCCTGGCTAATGGCGCCCGTACCACATGCGACTGGATCCATGCAATTTCTTTTAATTGGAGATTTTGATTTTCAATTGCCTTAATATGATTTCTTTGTTCGTTTATATCCCTTTGTATAAATACCCAGTGACTAAGTTCACCATGGGCAGTGGAGATGGGAGTAGCAGAAAAATGTATCCAAAAAGCTTCACCGTTTTTTTTATAACTGATCATGTCTAAGTGGCAGGGCTCATTTTCTTCCAGTGCATTACGTAAACAATCAACTACACCCGGGTCTGTTTTTTCTCCCTGTAAAAAAAACGGTGTTTTTCCAATCACATCCTCATTGGTGAACCCCGTCATTTTTGTAAACGCTTCATTCACATATACTGTTTTAAATGAAGCTGGATTCAATGAACCTGTTTCTGTTATTAGCACGCCGTCAATTGTATTGGTAACTACCGATTCCAATAGCTTTAATCGCAGGTCTTCTTTTTTTTTAGTGGTTATATCTCTGATAGCGCCAATCATCCGTATGGCTTTCCCATCCTCATTCCTGATTATAACCGCATTATCCTGCACAAAAGCAAAATCGCCATTGGCCTTTAGGTATTTGTATTCATCACACCATTGATTCTCCTGATTAACTATTGCATTATCCATCCCCGTTACTACCCGTTCAATATCATCAACACATATATAAGCAGTGTTTAAATTATTATTTTCTGAACCGGGCTCAGCAGTATGCCCGAAAATCTTTTCAAAACCCTTACCGCAAAAAATTGAATTGTTTACGATATCCCAATCCCAAATAGCTTCGGAAGTTGCTTTTGTTACATATTCATACCTTTCCAATAAAAGGAGTTTCTCAGCGGTTGTTTTATGATTTTCATTTTCAATCCCGCATTTTTCCAGGGCATTTTTTATTGCGGTAGGGAGTCGTTGCAGGCGGTCTTTAAGAATATAATCGTCGGCGCCATCTTTAATACATTGCATAGCAGACTCCTCTGAAATGGCACCAGTGATCAGGATAAAGGGGGCGCTAAGCATTTGGACCTTTAAATGATTTTTAAATATTTTTACTGCCTCAGATGAATTAAATTTTGGCAAAGAATGATCGGAAAGAACCAGGTCAGGTTTAAAATTCCGTACCCCATCTATAAAATCAACCTTAGTATCCACAATTAATGCGGTAAATTTTATACCGCCCCGTTTTAGGGTATGTTGTATAAGGTCCGCATCATCCTCTGAATCTTCGAGTAACAATATTTTTAAGGGTCTGTTCATTATTTTATTTTTGTTGCTAAAAACATTTGTAGTTTGCTTTTATACAGTTTAGTGCCCGGGTTTTTACCACAGCTTTTTTGCTGCCTGTATCATGCTGTTATTTACAAAGGGAAAACTATTTTTAAAACGCAGCCTTTACCGGGTTGGGATTCCAGCAACATTGTGCCATTATGGATCTCCGCTCTGGTGTTTATATTTTGTAAGCCCACCCCTTTTGTATTTTTCGAAGTATCAAAACCAACACCATCATCCTTTATCAGCAGTTCTATTGCATCTGAAGTTTGCTGCAGGGATATATATACATTTTTTGCCCTGGAATATTTGATGGTGTTATTGAGTTGTTCCTGCACTATCCGGTAAATGGTGAGTTGTAATTTATCATTCGTTACGCGGTCGTTGAAATTTTTCCATTCCGTAATAAGATTCATTCCATTTTGTTGTTGCTTAAAAGTTATCCAGTTATTCAATGAATCAATCAACCCGATTACTTCAAAAGTGGGGGGCATTATCACGTGGGATAATTTTTTTATTTCATCTATAGCCATCAGAATATACTTCTTGCTGTTTTGCATAAAGATCAGCCGTTTATCTTCCTCACTGATGGCGCAGTCAATATAAAGATTGGATGCAGCTAAAATCTGGTTGATATTTTCGAGCAGTTCATTTGCCATTTGACTTCGTTCAAGTTCGTGTGCCACCAAAACCGCATTGGTTTTTTCCTTAATATTCATTGCCTTTCGATTTTCCAGGCTGATTTCCGATTCTATTTTTTCAAGCGAATTGATAATCGCCTCAGGCAGTCTTTCGAGATGGTTTTTTAAAATATAATCATCCGCGCCGGCTTTAATTACCGATACTGCGTATTCTTCTGAAATTGTTGCGGTTACCAATATGAATGGTATTTTCATACCGCTTTGCAGGAAAATATTTAAAGCTTCTCTTGAATTAAAGGAAGGAAGGGTATGATCTGAAAGGATAACATCCGGTGCAAATTCAATTAAAGCAGCCACATAGGCTTCTTTATTATCTACTACCCGTAATTCCGCTTCAATTCCCCCTTTTTTCAAAACCCTGTGTACAAGATCCGCATCAGTCTCTATATCTTCAAGGTGTAATATTTTTATTTTTTTTGACATGATTGCCTATTACTTTACTTATAATTAATTTCTTTAGTAACACTATTGGCCAATAGATAAGAACTATTCTATCTGCGTTGCGCTGCGTTATGTACGGGTTTATTTTTTTATCACACTAATAATTTGCTCAGTGGCGCTCCTGCCAGGACAATTTTTTCAGTATCCTGGGATTGTCATTTTTATCCACTTTGCTGTTATTGAAGTGTAAAATAAAAGGTAGCGCCCTCATTTACGACTGATTCGGCCCAAACCTGTCCTCCATGTTTTAATACAATTTTTTGAACAATGGCCAGGCCTACTCCTATTCCTTCAAATTCTTCCTGCCGGTGAAAACGTTGAAATACTCCAAACAGTTTATCATAATAAGTCATATCGAAACCTGCACCATTGTCTTTTACAAAATACGCAGTGCCTTTATCCGTTTCTGTTAGTCCTACTTCAACAGCGGGGTTTTCTTTTTTAGAAGAATACTTGGTGGCATTCAGTAATAAGTTCTGAAAAACGAGCCGGATCGTTAATTCGTCTGCAATTGCCGTACCTAATTCCCCGATTGTTATATTCTGATGATATTTATTTGATTGGCCTAATTCACCTTTAACGTCTTTGACTAATTGAGTGATATCAATATTGGTTTTGTTCAAAGTTGTTTTTCCCACTCTTGAAAATTCAAGTAGGTCATCTATAAGCAGCTCCATTTTTTTTACATTAAACATTACCCTGTCGAGTATGCGCCTCCCCTCATCATCCAGTTTGGTTTTATAGTCTTCCTGGAGGATCTGAGAATAACCGTGAATAGCGCGCAGGGGCGCCCGCAGATCATGTGAAACGGAATAAGAAAAGGATTCCAGCTCTTTGTTTGCAGAAAAAAGTTCCCTTGTTCTGATCTGGACCCTTTCCTCTAATTCATTATTCAACTGGCGAATATCCTCCTCCGCATGCTTAAGTTTTGTAATATCTATTACCGTCCCCATCATTTTCAAAGGCTTTTCTTTATTGTCACCGATCACTTTTCCTGTTATCAGCACCCAGTGAACAGATTGATCGGGCCAAACAATTCTTGTTTCAGCTACCCACCGCTGTTTCTTTATAGCTTGTTTAAATGAACCTTCCACCCTTACCATATCTTCCGGATGGATATGTGACATAAAATTCTTCATACCCCAGTCAGGTATTGCGTTTTCATAGCCAAATAACTGGTCATGCCGTAAATTTCTTACCGTACTGTCATTGATAAGATCAAGTTCCCAAATTCCAATCTGTCCTGCTTCCAGCGCAAAGTCAAGTCTTTCCGCTGTTTTTTCTTTTTCCGTAACATCAATGCTTAATACCAGCCTGGCCTTTTTTTCATTAATATTCATTTCATGCGAACTTACTTCAGCATAAATAACAGCACCATCTTTTTTCAGGTGTTTCCAGATTCCCGTGTTTCGCATACCGCGGGCCGGGGAATGATCAAAATTCAGGAAGCGTTCTTTTTCACCCTGCGGGCGAATATCAACAGCAGTCATTGAAAGAAATTCCTGGCGGGAATATCCATAATTATTGATAGCGGCCTCATTCACATCGATAAAATTCAATCCGGGTAGATCAAGCACCCACATGGGCAAAGGGCTGTTTTCAAAAAGCTTTCGGTATTTTTTTTCACTAAGCTGTAGTTCCTCCGTTCTTTCAATAACTCGTTGCTCAAGTAAGGCATTTAATTCTTTAATCTCTTCGACTGCTTTTTTTCTTTCTGTAATATCACGGGTTATTTTAGAAAAACCGATGATCGTGCCATCACGTTTTAAAACGGTGGTAATTACGTTGGCCCAAAAAAGGGTTCCATCTTTTTTTACTCTCCATCCCTCGTTTTCAATACGGCCCTCATTTTCAACTATTGCCAGTTCTTTCATAGGAAAATTATTTTCAATATCTTCCTTTGTATAAAAAACAGAGAAATGTTTTCCAATTATTTCATTTTCAACATAGCCTTTAATTCTTTGGGCGCCTTCGTTCCAACTGCTTATAATGCCTTCCGGTGAAAGCATAATGATAGCGTAATCATGTACTTCACTTATTAAAAGCCGGTATCGTTCCTCGTTTTCTTTTAAAGCGAGTTCTGACTTTCTTCTTTCCGTTACATCCCTTATAAAGGCAATAAACAAATATGCCTCTTTAAATTTTAAAGGAGAGAGGGTAATTTCTACTTCAATGACCTCTTCATTTTTACACCGTGCAGATTGGATAACCGGCTTATTGCCAATAGTTCTTTCAAAAGCAGCCATACAATTCTTCATGTCCCTTGTTTGTAAACCATGTAATTCATCAGGAGCAATGATGTTGTGCAAAGCCATTCCCATTACCTCCGCTTCCATCCATCCAAACATAATTTCAGCTGCAGGGTTCCATTTGTTTATCGTTCCGTTTTGATCTGTAACTACAATGGCATCAGGGGCGCTTCTTATAATGGCTTGTACCTGTTCTTCACTGTTCCGTATTTCCACTTCTGCACCTTTTCGCTGGTCAATTTCTTTTTCGAGCGTTTTTTGTGATCGCAATGTAAAAGCCAGCGGCAAATACCTTATGCAATAAAAAACGGTTACCCAACTTATAATACCTGTTATTAGCCGTACCAGCGCATTTAACCGGTAAAGCGGAAACCAAAAAGCCAGAGCATCTAAAAAATGGGTAGCACCACAGGCAAGAATAAAAGCGGCAAAAAGGAAATACAACTTAATAAACTGCGAATCGGTTTTGCGGGTAATATATTTGATGATTAAAAGGGGAATAGTAAAATAAGCAGACCAGATTAACAAATCGCTGATAATATAAAGCCAGCCGTGAAAACCAGACCATTTACCACAATGCCAACGCGGTGGCCAGTCAGCGGAATTAAAAATTTTTGAAAAAAAATCTATTAACTGGTTCATTGCTAATTTTTATACTTCGTAAACAGGTATTTAATTTTTTATCAAACTTCAATATTTCTTTTAAACCTATTTTTTCAGTAAATCAGAAACGAAGGCCATTTATAAAAGCTGTCTTAAAACCAGTAGGTTATTAATTATAAACAATAAGGAGCGAAGTACAACGAGGACTTTACTAAATACAATTATATTTAATATTACTATGATCTTTTGTTGTGTAAAATTAAGACAGAATCAGGAAAATAGACATATAATATGTATGGTAACGATGTATGCGATGATTGAATAACCCCCTCATAGAACTGCAATATTTTTTTCCAACCTGGCTTTGGAAATTACCCGCCACAATATTAACGCGGGAATGATAACCCTGAAGGGAAATTTTTACCGGTTGAATCTGTTAGTTGTGACCATATCTGTTTGCGATAGCGGATTATGTATGCGGCTGAAATGGGCAATTCCGTAACCCGTTTTAAAAGCCGCTCCGTTTTTCTACCGGGAATGTGAAGCATGGTTTCGTGCAGGATGGCTATTTTAATTACTGTGCAACAGCTTACATACAAATTTGACTAAATTTGATGGCTCACATTTTAATGAATGATATTGAATAAGATACTGATTATAGATGACGAAGAGAAACTCCGTTCCCTTTTAAGCCGTATTATCAGGCTGGAAGGTTTTACTGTGCTGGAAGCCGGCACGATAAAGGCAGGGATTAAATTATTGGAAAAAGAAAAGGTGGAGGTGGTATTGTGTGATGTAAAACTACCGGATGGGAATGGGGTAGATTTTGTTAATGAGATAAAGCCAAAATATCCATTGGTAGAAATCATCCTGCTTACGGCATACGGTAATATTGGAGATGGTGTGCAGGCCATGAAAAACGGCGCTTTTGATTATATTACTAAGGGAGATGACAATGACAAAATTATTCCCCTGCTCAACCGGGCTATGGAAAAAGTGCAAATGCAAAAACGGATCGGGCAATTGGAAGAGCAGGTGGGCAAACGCTACAACTTCGATAGCATCCTTGGCAAATCAACTTTAATACAGGAAGCCATCTCAATGGCAAAAAAAGTAGCCCCTACCGATGCTACGGTGTTGCTGTTGGGCGAAACAGGAACGGGTAAAGAAGTGTTTGCCCAAGCCATTCATAACAGCAGCGGGAGAACCTGTAGTCCTTTTGTGGCGCTCAATTGCAGTGCCTTTGGAAAAGATTTACTGGAAAGTGAGCTATTCGGTCATAAAGTCGGGGCGTTTACAGGTGCTTTAAAAGATAAAAAAGGTTTGATAGAAGAAGCAACCGGCGGTACCTTGTTTTTAGATGAGATCGGTGAATTGCATTTTGACCTGCAGGCAAAATTGTTGCGCGTACTGGAAACTCATGAATTTATAAAAGTGGGGGATACAAAACCTATTAAAGCCGATGTAAGGATTATTGCGGCCACCAACCGTAACCTTCAGCAGGAGGTAAATGAAGGCAAGTTCCGGGAGGACCTTTTTTACCGGATCAATGTTTTTACCATTTCGCTTCCTTCTTTAAAACACAGGAAAAACGACATCCCTGTTCTTGCTGAATCTTTTCTTAAAATATTTGCCCAAAAAACCAATGCAAAGATTATTTCGATGAGCAGGGATTTCACGGAACGGTTACAGCAGCACGACTGGAAGGGAAATATTCGCGAATTGAAAAATGTTATTGAACGGGCAGTCATATTATCTGCCGGGGAAGAATTAACAGTGGATGCCTTACCACTGGAAATGCAGCAATTGCGTTATGAACAAAAAACATTATCCGCATTTGATCTCGCCAGTGTTGAAAAATTACATATCCAGAGAGTATTGATTCATACCAGGGGCAATAAAACCGAAACCGCCAAATTATTAAATATAGGGTTGACCACATTGTATAGAAAGATTGAGGAATATGGGTTGGGTACGCCGTAGGAACAGGCCGCTGTAGGAACAGGGCCTATATAGGAACAGGCCGCGGCCTGTTCCTACGAACGCAAATTGCGTTTCAATTTTTTCCGGAACAAAAACGATCACATTAGATAATAATCCGTCATGCCTTACAAAAAACACAAACAATACCGTTTGCCAGGCTATGATTATTCCGCTCCGGGTGACTATTTTATTACTATATGCACAAAAAACAGGATACCTCATTTTGGAAAAATCACCAAAACAAAAGAAGATGCAATCATTGAGTTAACTGCAATCGGTTCTTATGTAAACGATTGTATTTTATCAATCCCCGATACATATAAAGAGGTTACATTAGGAGAAACAGTGGTGATGCCCAATCACATCCATTTGATCCTTCACCTTCCATATAAAGAAGCCATTAATAATAAACAATCTTCTCTCCAACAAATTATTTCGCCCCATAAGGGATTACGACCTTTAGTGACTGGTTCGGTTTCATCCATTGTAAACCATCTGAAGGGCAATGTAAAAAAATGGTGCAATCAAAATGGATTCCCTTTTTTTGAATGGCAGGGAAGGTTTCATGATCATATTATCAGGGATTCCAGGTCATACAATCGTATCAGCAATTATATCGCAAATAATATATGGAATTGGGCCAATGATGAAAATAATAAAGAGGGTGATAATTTCAGGAAGGATATTTGCACGTAGGAACAGGCCGTTGTAGGAACAGGCCTATGTAGGAACAGGCCGCGGCCTGTTCCTACAAACGAAAATTGCGTTTCAATTTTTTCCGGATCAGGCCACGGCCTGTTCCTACCTGCCCCAAAACGACAAAAACCCTTCCATTTTGGAAGGGTTTTTCTTTTGCCTTAATTCATTAAAAATTAATTTATATACCGTAAAGGCTTGCCCGTGGCTTATTCCGGGGATAGTTATTTCAGCCGTCAGTTTACGGTATATCATTTGGCATGGTGTTTAAAAAAATTATAATTATGAAAAAATCAACCATTGAAGGGCTGGGTTACCGCCTCAAACTACACATTATAATACCGGCAGTATATTTTATAGTTCTCAGTTTTGCATTAATTATTAAATCAATTCATTAAACCATGCTTATTATCACACTACTCATTGCCGCCCTTTTGTGCTTTGCACTTTTTATTAAATCCATTGATTTTTTTGAAAATATTTGACCAACCCCCGTTAGTAAAAACTAAACTTAAAATCACATGTTCGTAACACTCTTTATTCTTTCCATCCTGGTATTTATATACCTCCTGTATGTTTTGCTAAAACCAGAAAAATTTTAAACCCTTTAAAAAAGCAACCTAATGAACACAGAATTAACCGGTGTAGTGGTTACCTTTTTGCTAACGATTTTGTTGGCCTACCCCCTGGGCAAATACATCGCTAAGGTATTTGCGGGAGAAAAAACCATTACTGATTTCATGAACCCCTTTGAGCGGTTCATTTACCGAATTTCCGGCATCAACACCAGCAGGGGTATGAACTGGAAAGAATTTTTAACGGCGATGTTAGCGATCAATTCGCTCTGGTTTATTTACGCCTTTTTCCTGCTGTTAACACAGGGAAGCCTTCCATTAAACCCAGACGGTAATACCAGTATGACGCCTGATCTCAGTTTCAATACTGCTATCAGCTTTTTGGTAAACTGTAACCTGCAGCATTATTCCGGTGAAAGCGGCCTCACCTACCTGACGCAATTATTTGTAATTACTTTTTTACAATTTGTAAGCGCGGCTACCGGTATCGCCTGTGCGGTTGCTTTATTCAATGGATTAAAACATAAAACAACCGACGACCTTGGAAACTTCTGGGCAATCTTCGTTAAATCAATAACCAGGTTACTGCTACCGATTTGTATCGTGATCGCCATATTACTTGCATTCAATGGTTCGCCTGCCAGTTTTGACGGTAAAGACACGATTACTTCTTTACAGGGCGATACGGTAAATGTATCCCGTGGCCCTTCTGCAGGCATGATCGCAATTAAACACCTCGGAACAAATGGAGGTGGATGGTTTGGGGTCAACTCTGCGCATCCGCTTGAAAACCCTAATTACCTTACAGGTATGCTGGAATTAATTGCACAGGTGCTGATTCCAATGGCAATGCTTTTTGCATTAGGTTTTTATATCAAAAGAAAAAAATTAGCGTACACTATTTTTGGAATTATGACCGTGGGAATGCTTTTCCTGGTTGTGCCCACCATTATCTGGGAAATGAATGGCAGCTCCGAGATTGCCAAACTGGGCATATTGCAGGCTACAGGCGCTATGGAAGGAAAGGAAGTAAGATTTGGTCCCGCGGCTTCCGGTTATTGGAGCATCATTACTACCATCATATCCACGGGTTCTGTTAACTCAATGCATGACAGTTCGATGCCCTTATCGGGCATGATGCAGATGCTGGGTATGCTGATCAACGCGTTTTATGGCGGGTGTGGCGTGGGTATCCTGAACTATTATATCTATATCATCATAGCCGTATTTATCGGTGGCCTGATGGTAGGGAGAACACCCGAATTTATGGGTCATAAAGTAGAAGCAAGAGAGGTTAAGATTGCCGCGATGGTCACCCTGTTGTCCGCATTTTTGATCAAGGGCGGAACCGCACTTGCAGCTTATTATTTTGTTAATCATGGCGATGCAGACTGGGCGGTAAAACCCGCGGCATGGCTCAACAACCCGGCTAATCATGGCTTTTCTGAAATGTTCTACGAATTCACTTCTTCCAATGCCAATAATGGCAGCGGGTTTGAAGGCCTCGGGGATAATAATATTTTCTGGAATGTAACCACCGGCTTTGCAATGATATTGGGAAGGTTTCTTCCAATTATTGGTCCGATTGCTATTGCAGGGATGCTTGCAAAGAAAAAATATATACCGGAAACAGCTGGCACGTTAAAGATAGATTCCCTCACTTTTGGAATATTGACATTTGCCATTATCATCATTATTACTGCATTATCTTATTTCCCTCCATTGGTATTGGGCCCCATTGCAGAATATTTAGGGATGTAATAATTGATAAAATAAAACTGATTTTAAAATGACCCACCGCTAAAAAAAAATAAAATGTCTAAACAGAAAAAAAATAGCAAGTTGTTGGAAGGCTCCCTGGTGACAGGTGCACTAAAACAATCTTTTGTAAAACTAAAACCGGGTGTAATGTTAAAGAACCCGGTGATGTTTACAGTTTATATTGGTACCATCATTATGCTGGGAGTATGTATCTGGATTGCGGGGGGTGAAACTTCACAGGGATCACTTGCATATAACTTAATAATATTCGGTGTTTTATTTATAACCGTTTTGTTTGCCAATTTCGCGGAAGCTATTGCAGAAGCCAGGGGAAAGGCGCAGGCAGATAGTCTGCGTAAAACCAGGGAAGACACACCAGCAAAAAAAATATTCCCGGTAGGAGAAATGTATGTCAATGAAATGAAAATCGTTCCTTCTGCCGAATTGAGAAAGGGCGATTACTTCCTTTGCGAAGCTGGTGACATGATACCCATGGATGGGGAGATCACTAAAGGTATTGCCACCATTGATGAAAGCGCTATTACCGGCGAAAGCGCACCCGTGATAAGAGAAGCCGGTGGCGATAAAAGTTCTGTTACAGGTGGTACCAAAGTATTATCAGACCGGATAGAAGTAAGGGTAACTACCGAACCGGGCGAAAGCTTCTTAGACAAGATGATTGCATTGGTGGAAGGCGCGTCCAGGCAAAAAACGCCGAATGAGATAGCCCTGACCATTTTGCTGGCAAGCTTTACCATTATCTTCCTGATCGTATGTGTAACATTAAAGCCTTTTGCCGATTATGCAAATACACCCATTACTATTGCCGCCTTTGTATCCTTGTATGTATGCCTGATCCCCACCACAATCGGAGGATTGCTGAGTGCAATTGGTATTGCAGGTATGGACAGGGCGCTTCGTGCGAATGTGATCACTAAAAGCGGTAAGGCGGTGGAAACAGCAGGGGACCTTGATACCTTATTATTGGATAAAACAGGAACCATCACCATCGGAAACCGGAAGGCGACTAATTTTTATCCGGCCAATGGGGTGGAGGCGGCAACATTTACTGAAGCCTGTGCGCTATCCTCTTTGGCAGATCAAACGCCGGAGGGTAAATCAATTATCGAACTGGCAAAATTAGATCGTATTAAACTGAATACCAGTGGAGCTAAATTTATTGAATTCACGGCAGAAACAAGGAGCAGCGGGATTGACTTAACCGATGGTACAAGAATCCGTAAAGGCGCATTTGATTCTATCCGCAAAATGGTGGAAAAAGATGGTAATATATTTCCGAACGAGACAGCCGAAAAAGTAACGGGCATTTCAAGCAACGGTGGTACACCGCTCGTAGTGAGCAAAAACAACATAGTGCTTGGTGTAATAGAACTGCAGGATATTATTAAGCCCGGCATCCAGGAACGTTTTGAGCGCCTGCGCAAAATGGGTGTAAAAACGGTGATGGTAACCGGTGATAATCCCCTAACCGCCAAATTTATCGCCGAGAAAGCCGGGGTGGATGATTTTATTGCGGAAGCTACACCGGAAGACAAAATGAATTACATCAAACAGGAACAGCAGGGCGGTAAATTAGTAGCAATGATGGGCGATGGTACCAATGACGCGCCTGCCCTTGCACAAGCCGATGTTGGTGTTGCAATGAATAGTGGTACAGCTGCTGCTAAAGAAGCGGGCAATATGGTAGACCTCGATAATGATCCTACCAAGCTGATAGAAATAGTAGAAATAGGCAAACAATTATTAATGACCAGGGGAACACTTACTACTTTCTCCATAGCGAATGACGTGGCAAAATATTTTGCCATCGTTCCCGCCTTGTTCATCACCTCTATTCCCGCTTTACAGGCGCTGAATATTATGCAGCTACACAGCCCGGAGAGTGCGATACTATCCGCGGTTATTTTTAACGCCCTCATCATTCCTATGCTGATCCCGCTGGCTTTAAAAGGAGTTGCTTATAAACCCATTGGTGCGAGTGCCCTGCTCAGGAGAAATTTACTGATCTATGGGCTGGGTGGTGTAATCGTCCCCTTCATCGGGATAAAATTAATTGACCTGGTGGTAGCATTATTTATTTAACAATTGAAAATTACAATCATGAAAAAATACGTTTGGCCTTCCGTTAAACTGACAGTTGTCTTTATCATTATTTGTTCCGTATTGTATCCCCTGTTGATTGCAGGAGTTGCAAAACTGGCGCCGGGTGGTGGTAAGGGCGAAACAGTAACGGTAGATGGCAAAATTGTGGGCTATGCCAATATTGGCCAGAAATTCACCGAAGATAAATATTTCTGGGGCCGGCCTTCAGCGGTAGATTATAATGCAGCAGGTTCTGCAGGCAGCAACAAAGGTGCTACCAACCCCGATTATTTAAAACAGGTGCAGGAGAGGATCGATAGTTTTTTAATGCATAATCCGTCCGTTAAAAAAGCAGAGATACCGGCAGAACTGGTAACCGCTTCGGGTAGCGGCCTGGATCCTGATCTATCACCATATGGCGCAAAAATCCAGGTAAAACGAATAGCCGCTGCAAGAAAACTGGATGAAGCAAAACTGATCAGCCTGGTTGATCAGCAAACAAATAAACCATTGCTGGGCTTGTTTGGCCCGGCTAAAGTAAATGTATTAAAACTAAATATTGAATTAAATAAACTGAAATAGTATACAAAAAGTATTAAGTAGGTAAGTATGGTATTAATGCAGGGGGATTTCAACCAGGCAGTATTTGTACAGGTTGTTGACTCAACAAAAAACTTCACCGCCTGAACTGCAAAAGTACCGTTATATTTTATACCCCGGCTGCTAATATACAATGAAAGAAATCAACTTATTTGAATAAAATGCAGGTATGTTTGAAAACACGGTAGTTTGTATATTTATGTTTTGTATTTCATTGTTGCCTGCCTTGCCGCAGGGTGTTGAAAAAATATACTGAAGGGGCCGGTATCTGATCATTTACTAATGAAGTAAAATAAATATAACAAACATGCCCGCCGAACAACAGAAGAACGCCGAACATTTTCTTAACCTGATAAGGAAATCAAGAAGGGGAAAATTTAAGGTATATATTGGCATGAGTGCCGGCGTAGGTAAAACATTCCGCATGTTGCAGGAGGCACAAACCCTCCTGCGTAATGGCGTGGACATAAAAATTGGATATATAGAAACCCATAACCGTAAAGAAACACATGACTTATTGGAGGGGCTACCGGTTATCCCAAGACGCAAATTGTTTTACAAAGGAAAGGAGTTAGATGAATTTGACCTGCAGGCCGTACTTAACCTGCATCCGGAAGTGGTGATCGTAGACGAACTGGCGCACAGTAATATTGAAGGCAGTAAAAATGAAAAACGCTGGCAGGATGTAATGGATATCTTAGATGCAGGCATCAATGTGATCAGCGCGGTAAATATCCAGCACATTGAAAGTTTGCATGCGGATGTAAAAGAAATAACCGGTGTGGACGTAGCGGAAAGGATACCCGACAATGTTTTGCAGCAGGCAGATGAAGTAGTGAATATTGATTTAACTGCTGACGAACTGGTAACAAGATTGAAGGAAGGGAAAATTTACACTCCAGATAAAATTGAGCTATCCTTAAAGAACTTTTTCCAGAGTGAAAAAATATTGCAATTAAGGGAACTGGCTTTAAGAGAAGTAGCCAGCCAGGTGGTAAGAAAGATAGAAACCGAGTTGCCGCAAAATACAAATTACAAGGCGGAACGGTTCATGGCCTGTATCAGCAGCAATCATGAAATCGCCAGAAAAGTAATTCGTAAAACCGCCCGGCTGAGTTCCTATTATAATTCAAAATGGGTTTTATTATATGTGCAAACCCCCAGCGAAGAAGGGGATAAAATAAGCCTCGCAGCGCAGCGCCACCTAATCAATAATTTTAAGCTCGCTACAGAATTAGGTGCAGAGGTCATCCGGGTAAAGAACAGCAATATTGCAAAGGGTATTTTTGAAATGGCGGAGCAAAAAAAAGTTACCACCATTTGCATTGGTAAGCCGCATTTGAATTTGCTGAGTATTATATTGAGTACTGCCGTATTTAACCAGTTGCTCAATAAATTATCCGCGGCCGACATTGATATCGTAATTTTATCATAATATAGCTATGAAATTAAAAACAAAACTGGTACTCGGCTTATCCTTCCTGTTTGTTGTAATAGTAACATTCGGCAGCCTTTCCTTTTATTATATCAACCGCTTAAGTAATGATTCAAAGCTTGTGTTGAAAAATAACCATGAGTCATTAGTGTACTCCAATAATATGCTGGATGCGCTTGAAAACATTCAAATTAATAAGGGCGCTGAAGGATTACTTGAAAATAATTTAAGAAAGCAGGAATCCAACATTACGGAAATTGGTGAAAAAGAAGCTACACAGGAACTAAGAAAGGATTTCCGGGAACTTTTATTGAACCCGGGCGACTCAAGCAACTACCCTCAAATAAGACATTCGATTCATATCATCAACGGTATCAACCAGGCTGCCATACTGCGTAAAAATGAGATTGTGGAAAAAACAGCAGAAGATGCGAATTTCTGGCTCACCATTGTCTTCGTTGTACTGGGTATCATTACGTTTACTTTTGTCATTAATTTCCCCTCCGTTATATCTGCACCCATCAGGGCATTGAATGAAGGGATCAGGGAAATTGCCAACAGAAATTATCATAAGCGCATACACCTGAATCAAAATGATGAATTTGGGGAACTTGCCAATGCGTTTAATACCATGGCCGAAAAATTAGATGAATACCAAAGCAGTAACCTGGCACAATTGAGATTTGAAAAAAGCCGGATTGAAACCATCATCAACCAGATGCGGGATGGTATAATCGGCCTTGATACAAAAAAGAATATCTTGTTTTTAAATGCAGTCGCCGAAAAATTATTAGGTTTAAAAGAAGCTGAAATCATAGGCAAGTATTCTGCAGACGTGGCATTAAGGAATGACCTCATGCGTAAATTGCTGCAGGAAACACCCGGCAATGAATTAAAGATTTATGCGGATAATAAGGAAAGCTATTTTAACAAGGATATCCTGGATGTGACCAACAATGGTTTGGTGGTAGGACAGGTAATTGTATTAAGAAATATCACTCCGTTTCATGAATTAAATGAAGCCAAAACAAATTTTATCGCCACGGTTTCACATGAATTAAAAACGCCTATTTCCTCCATTAAAATGAGCGCCCGTTTATTGGAAGACGAGCGGATAGGCAAGCTGGTACCGGAACAGGCAGGGTTGGTAAAAAGCATTATGGAGGATGCAGAAAGGCTGTTAAAAATCACCAGTGAGTTATTGAATATGGCGCAGGTAGAAACAGGTAATATCCAGTTGAAATTGCAACCCGCACAACCGGGCGTAATAGTTGACCAGTCGGTAAATGCCATCCGGCTGAGGGCGGGGCAAAAAAATATTGCGTTACAAATAAACATACCGCAAAATCTTCCTTTGATACAGGCAGATATAGAAAAAACATCCTGGGTGCTGATCAATTTACTCACTAATGCAATTAAATATTCACCGGAAAACTCACCTATACAAATCAGCGTTTCCCAAAAGAATAATTCAGTTGAATTTACGGTTAAGGATTCCGGTAACGGGATTGATGAAAAATACCTGCCTAAGATATTTGACCGCTATTATAAAGTACCGGGTACGCATGAACGAACCGGTACAGGTCTCGGACTTGCCATATCCAGGGAATTTATTGAAGCGCAGCAGGGTACCATCTGGGCGCAAAGTACCATCGGTGAAGGCAGTGTATTTGGATTCTCCCTGCAAACGAAATAGCGATAGTAGTTCCTCCCTAAAAATAAAGGCGCCCATTGATGGCGCTGATAAAACGTTAATGGGGAAAAACTTCTACATATAATAGCAGTTTTTTCATTTTCATATTCATGTAAATGCAGTAAAATCAGGGCCTGAATTCGGGCACAGATATTTCATAGTATCAGGGCTAAAGTCTCTTACAATGAAATATGGGCGCCGACAACGATAAAAAATGTTCAACTGTTAGGCTGGCTGATTTATATGATAAAAATTAAAATTCTTAAAAAGGCGGGCGGGTTTGTCCTGTACATACTATTGTTTGTACCGGTGTTATTTTTATCTGCGTTTTCTTTTATCGATGATGTATCCGTAAAGCAAACAACCGGTAACCGGGTGAGGTTAATTTTGGAAAATATACTCCCGCATAAATTAATACCGCGTGATGGGGGTATTGTTGATACCCTTTTCCATAACACTTCTTTTACGGGGAATTCCATCACCGATACCGTTCCATTTAGTTTCATTAAAAAAGACCGGAATAACAATATCCGGTATTTAATCAGGGGTACTTATTGGATAAGCGACCGGGGTATTCATTTTTTATTAAGTGACAGCCTCCTGATAAATTATAAAAACTGGTTGGTGTCACCAGGCAATTATATTATCTATGCACCCAACGGTATAGTGGTAGCTGGTATTTCATTGAGCAGGGATTCCGCAAAAATATCATTGGGAAGCCAGCAGGCCCTACCGGGCAGTCCCATTGATATTGACATACAAAACCTGGATATCAGTGACCTGGCGGGCCTTCTAAAAGTTGATACCCTGATGGCATCGGGTTTACTAAACGCAAAAATTATTTTAAGTGACCTTACAAAAGCGATTCCAGTAGTTACCGGCACAGCCTCTGTCCGGAACCTGGAACTGGTGCAACAACTGGTTGGCGATTTGTTGTTAAATGCGCAAATGACAGATGAAAATACGATCCATGTAACACTGCAGTTGTCGGGGAATGGTAACGAAGTAAATGCAGGTGGAAATTTTTTTTTAAACAATGATCAGCAGCAGTTTGATGCTTTGCTGTACATAAAAAGTTTGAAGGCGGCCTTGTTGCAGGGCTTTTCGAAAGGCAATATGAGCGGGGTTTCGGGCAGCATCAACGGGTTAATTGGATTGAAAGGGAAATTAACGCAACCCGAATGGGAGGGAGAAATAAATTTTGATTCAACTAAGTTTTCGCTTGCCCGGTTTGGAACTACTTATAAGTTAGATAAACAAAAGATATCTCTCAGTTACCCGGAAATCAATTTTACCCGGTTTACAATAGAAGATTCCCTGGGTAACCCGTTAATACTGAATGGTAGCATTTGTTCAAATTCGCTCTCAGATTATGAGCTCGGTATTAATCTTAATTCCCGTGAATTTACTTTGATCAATACATCCAGGGCTGTCAATAACACGGTATATGGTTTTGCAGGTATTAATGCGAATCTCGCTGTAACCGGCACTTCCCGAAAGCCTGCAATCGCAGGTGATATTTACCTGGCTGAAAAAACTGATGTTACACTAGTACTACCGGAAAAAAATAATGATAAGGAAGCCGCAAAGTCTGTGGTTCGGTTTATTGACAGGGATACTTTTGTATTGCCCCAGCCGGGAATTTTTAAAGCGGTTGCAGATTCCAACATAAACTTCGCACAATATTTAAATCATAAGCTGAATATCCGGGCAGATAAAAAGGCAGTATTAAATATCGTGATTGATCCCTCTACGGGTGACGAAATTAAAGTAAATGGAGATGCCCGGTTAAATACAGGATTTGACACCGCGGGAAATTTTTTAATTGCCGGCAATTACCTTTTAGATAGTGGTTATTATGAATTGAATTACCAGTTCTTAAAAAAGCGCTTTAATTTAATGCAGGGCAGCACGATTTTCTTTAACGGGCTTCCTACTGATGCACAAATTAATATCAGGGCCGAATATATTGCCAATACATCCGCTAAAGATTTACTGGGCAATGAAGTAGGCACGGTGGATCCCAGGATCGCCAGGTCATTCAATCAAAAAATTCCTTTCCGAGTTATATTAGTTTTAAAGGGATCTTTAAAGAAACCCATTATTGGTTTTGATATCCAACTACCGGGAGCGGGCGACATGGACGGACAGTTAAGAAGGACAATCGAAAATAAGCTGGTGCAGTTAAGGGCTGATATCGCTGCAACCAATAAGCAGGTATTTGCCTTGTTGGTGTTAGGCCGCTTTGTTGGGGAGCAGAGTACGGATTTTTTTAAAGGCAATGGCGGCGACTTCGCTGATATTGCAGGGGAAAGCGTAAGTCAATTTTTATCAGCGGCCTTGGACCAGGTGGCTTCCGACCTTTTTACAGGTATCAATGTTGACCTCAATCTCAATTCTTATAAAGATTTCACCATCAGTGAAGGAACGCAAAAAACAGATTTGAATGTGGATGTGTCCAAAAACTTTTTAAATGATCGTTTAAGCGTAACCGTGGGTAAAAATTTTGGTATCGAAAGCCAGGATGGTTCCGCAAAAGCGGCTAAGCAAAAAGGCAGCCGTTTTTTGCCTGATGCAACGGTTAGTTATAAATTATCTGCCAATGGAAATTACATGACCCGTTCCTACACTAAGAACCAGTTTGAATTGGTACTGGATGGTTATGTGATCGAAATGGGCCTGGGATTGATCGCCACCCTGGATTATGAGAAAATCAAAGGATTGTTTATCAGGAAAAACAAAAAAGCCGGCCAATAAAAAATGTACAGATCGATTTTATATTGTTTAATAATTGTAATCACTGCCAGCGCCTGCGGGGTAAAAAGGTTTCTGCCTGCCGGGGAAAGATTATACCGGGGGGCCACCATCCAGGTGGAAAAAGAAAAAAATGTAAAAGCATCTTCGAAGTCATTAAGGAAGCAGTTAAAACTGGCTGCAAAGCCGGCCGCAAACAATTTTGCATTAGGACAGCCCTACAAAGTTTGGTGGTGGTTTGTAATAGGACAACCAAAAAGAGAAAACGGGGTCAGGGCTTTTTTCCGGAATAAACTCGGTGCACCGCCCATTTTGAGTAGTAAAGTAAATGCTGCTGTTACCGCCACGAATATGCAGGCTTTTTTAGAGAACCTCGGGTACTTTCATTCAGTAATAAAGGGAGATACCATTAATAAAGGGTATATGACCACGGCACTGTATAAAGCACATGTATTTCCACAGTATACCATAAAAAATATCAGTTGGATAAACGATGGTTCCGACTTAGTGAGGCTGTTGCAGGAAGAGCAACGCAGGGGAATCCTTCAGGCAGGCAATGGATACCGTTTAAGCGATTTGCAGGCAGAAAGGGACCGGCTCGATCTGTATATAAAGACAATGGGATATTATCATTTTAACCCCGGCTACATCATGGCTTATGCCGACAGCACGATCGGTAATAATGAAGTCAATATTTTTTTGAGTGTAAAAAATTCAATACCCGAACATGCGAGGCATCCATATACCATCAACAGGATCATGGTTTTTCCTAACTACACCCTCTTACTACCGCCACCGGATACCAGCAAAACAGGAACTTTTAATGTAGATGGATTATTGCTGAGGGATACCGTGCGTAAATTTAACCCTGTACTATTTAAAAACGTGATCACTTACCGGCCCGGTAAAATATATAGCAGCAGGGACCAGAACACTACACTCAACAGGCTGATTAACCTGGGCACCTTCAAATATGCGAAAAACAGGTTTGAACAGGCAAAGGAAGGCAGCGACCCTTATCGCCTGAATGTTTTTTATTACCTGACACCGGCAAAAAAGAAATCCTTACAGGCAGAGATCGACGGTTTCGCAAAAGAGAGCAGGTTTTTTGGAACACAGTTAAGTGTAAACTGGCGCAACAGGAATGCATTTAAGGGTGCAGAATTATTATCAGTTAAAGCCTATGGGGGGGCCGAGATTTCCTTTTCGGATTCCTTTAGAAATGTCAGTAATTTCCGCCTGGGAACTGAGGTATCTGTTACCTTACCTAGTTTTTATGTACCCTTCCTTAAGAAAAAGGAAACTAATCTTTACCCGCCACGTACCCGGTTATTATTGGGTTATGAGTATTTCATAAAGCAAAATTTCTATACCAAAAATGTGTACCGCCTGCAGTATGAATTTGCCTGGAAGGAAAGTAGCAATAAGGAACATACTTTATCTCCTCTTGCGTTAACCTATATAAAGCCCGGCAACCTTACCGACACTTTTACAAAGGAAACCACCCTAAACCCCTCCTTAATATCGAATGTATATACCGAACTGATACTTGGCTCTGTTTATTCTTTTACCTACAATACCGCCAACCCGTTCGAGAAAAAACAATGGTACTTTAAAGGAAGCCTTGACCTGGCAGGGAATATCGCCGGTATATTGAGTGGAGCAAAGCAACCCAGGCAGAAAGAGCTATTGGGTACCCCGTTTGCGCAATACGTAAAGGCAGATATTGACCTGCGGTATAAAAGAAAACTGCGCAATAATTTTGACTGGGCTTCAAGGCTGTTAATAGGCATCGGACATCCATATAACAATTCCGGTATTTTACCTTTTTCAAAACAATATGTGGTAGGCGGCGCGAGTTCTCTGCGCGGATTTCAAATGCGCCGGATTGGCCCCGGTTCGTATTTGCCTACGCTCAACGAACAGCGACTCTACCAGATAATTGGCGGAGATTACAAATTTCAGCTTAATTCAGAAATTCGTATGCCCCTGGTGGCTAAATTAAGTGGTGTGGTTTTTATAGACATGGGTAATATATGGACGAAAGACACCCTCTTATTTGGCAAAGCAGGTCAATTAAAAAAGGACTTCTATAAAGAACTCGCCGTAACCTCGGGGTTGGGCATCAGGTTTGATGCCGGAATAGTTTTATTAAGGGCTGATTTGGGCATCCCATTTCGTAAACCTTATCTGCCCGAAGGGCAAAGAATGGTGATCAGTAAATTTGAATTGGGCGATGCAGAATGGCGAAAGCAAAACCTGGTACTGCATATTGCATTGGGCTATCCATTTTAATGTTTACCGTAAAACTAGTCGGCAGCGACAATTTACTATATTATTACGGCAAATAAAAAAGATCAGTCAGCATTGAGCATCGGCTCCGGCCGGGTAATGTTCAGCATGGCGTTCATTCACTAATTAAAAACCTCATTTGTATAAATAGCTTTCTTATTTACATGAAAAAATATTTTAAGATAGTATTGGTAGTCATTGCAGCAGGTGCCATTGGTGGCTATATTTACTGGCAATACAACAAAAAGAAAATCATAAGGGATTCTATTGAAAATGCCATCGCAAAAAAAACAGACAGTCTTTATTATCTTCATTACGACAGTTCAAAAATTGACGAATTAAATGGCAATGCCATATTTTATAATGTAGTATTGCAATCCGACTCGGCTCAAAAAGCATTGCTGAACAGTACGGATAGTTTACCCAACGCATTATACAATATCAGGATAAATAAAGTGATGGCTACCGGGGTTGATATCCCCGGGTTATTGCAGCAGCAGAATGTGGCGGCTAAAAAAATTGAATTGCTCAAACCGGTCATACAGATCATCAATACCGGGGCGGACAAGCCCAAAGCATTTACAATGAGAGATACGCTGGAACTGTATCAAAAGATACTGGGAAAATTCAAAAGTATTAAGGCAGATATCATCCAGGTAACGAATGGCACACTCCTGATAACCAATAAAACGGGTAAGGCGCAAACTACGTTTGAAAACATCAATATTACACTTAATAAATTTTTGGTTGATGACACGAAAAATTACGAGAGCATTATCGGCTATTTTATAAAAGATGTAAGGGCTACGATTGAAAATATCCAGTTGCCGGAATCAAAAAATGGCACGAGGATCAACCTGGAGAAAGTAGATTATAACGCTTCCAAAAGATACCTGCATATTTCCGCGGTAAGGCAATACCTGCTAAATAATATGAACCCCGTAATTGACCTGAAAAATATACAGGTGAATGAATTAAATACAGATGCATTTATTCTGCAACAACAACTGAAAGCAGGGCAGGTTAGCTGTGACGGAGGGATTGTAACGATTTATGTAAAGAAAAATACGGGTAAATCCAAGGCAGCGGATCAATCAATTGAGCTGTCAACCGATATGATTGACCAGGCGCAGATAGCCGGCATTCACCTTAAGAAAACAAAAATTATCATTGCCAATAAATCTACACCAGGCGCCGCTCCTTTTATATTAAACAATACTACTTTTAAGGTCACAAAAATGCTCAATATAAATGAAGGCAATACCCTCAATAATATCATAAATAATGCGGAATGGGAGTTATCAGCCGATGGTTTTTCAATGCCCGCAAAAAATAAACTGTATAAGATAGGCGTGGGTGATTTTACCATTAATAATGCCGCTTCACTGGTAAAGATCAACAACTTTTTTTTAACCCCCCTGCTTACCGAGCAGCAGTTTGTAAAACAGAGCCGTCATCAGAATGATCAATACAACCTGGCTGTAAATAATATCATTCTTTCCGGCGTTAATATTACAAGGCTTATCAACAATAGGGAACTGGTAGTTGAAAACGCTTCCTTTCAGCCCGTGATAAAAATATTCAATGATCGTAATTTGCCGCCGGACAGCGGCAGTAAGATCGGCAAATACCCGCACCAGTCATTAGTAAAACTTCCCGTGCCCATCTACATACAAACAGTAAAAATTACCAATGGCCTGGTTTCCTACCGTGAAAGGGCTTTACAATCAAACCTTACCGGCAATGTTTTTTTCAGCGATATCAATGCAACCGTGCAAAATGTAACCAATATAACTGCCCGCATCAAAGCCAATGCTTTAATGAAATTAAATGCCACTGCTAATTTCCTGGGCGCCGGCAAGATGGTAACCGAATGGCAACTGCCTTTAAATACTTCTAAGGGCTCATTTAAAATAAATGGCCGGCTTGCAGACATGAATGCAGTTACCTTAAATTCCATCATTGAACCCCTGGCGATGGCTTCGGCAAAAGAAGGCCGGATCGATGAAGTGAAGTTTACCATGGATGGTACAGACACCAGGGCTATGGCGAATATTTTATTCCTTTACCATGATTTAAAAATGGATCTTTTAAAAAAAGGGGATGATGCAGCATTAAAGAAAAAGGGATTGGTAACTGTACTCGCCAACACGCTTATTAAAAACAAAAACACCAGCCGTAATAATAGTAAAGATGTAAACTACGAAAGGGATATTACCAAATCATTCTTTAACCTGGTTTGGAAAACTATTTTTGCAGGAGCAAAAAAAACGGCATTGTGAGTTAGTTATGAATTATGAGTGTGAGGAACTTATCAAATCGATCCCCCTTCAACCAGTATTGATTCCGTAGTTAGTTCGTGCATAAAAGTACTGCCTGCAAGGCAAGCCATCATACTTGTAAAAGCGAGTTTGCCCAATTTATATCCACTGGTTTCCACATAAGTAATTTCAGGGTAATACAATTTGGGGATAAAGCCATTGCTGATCGCTATTACCGAAATATCGCCAGGTACTTTCAATGCTGATTTTTGAATAGCTTTCATAGCCCCGGTAAGAATTTCATCACTCATACAAAAGACCGTGTCCGGATTTTGTGAAAGGCTGGCAAGGGTCAGCGCTTCCGCCTCTTCCGCGTTATTGGCATGGTGAATCAGCAGGTTGATTTTATTGTCAATTGTTTTTGTAAAAGCGGATAATCTTTTCCGGGTAATCAGGAGATTATTATTTCCAAAGATGGCCAGCACTTTTTTCTTTTTCTTTTCCAGGATAGCAGTTGCAGCCATCGTAGCAGAAGCTTCATCTGCAACACATACTTTATTGCAGTTGCCAACATCAGGCACTTTGTCAAAAAATATCACCGGAATATCCAGTTCCTTCAATTTTAAATAAGCTTCCACATGGGTAGTTTGGGTGGATATACAGGCAAACAAACCGCTGATCCTGTTTTGACGGCAAAGTTTTAAATTGGTAATTTCTACAAAAGGGTCGTCACCCGATTGCAGGATCATCAGGGAATAATTATTTCGCCTGCTTTCTTCTTCCACGGAAGAAATAAAAGAGTGATAAAAAAAGTTTGAAATAAATGGAACAACCAGGCCAAATACATTGCTTTTGCTGGTACGCAACTGGATAGCATTGGCATTTGGTTCATAGTCAAGGGTAGTGGCTAATTCGGTTACCCGTTGTTTGGTTTTTTCAGCTATATCCGGGTGGTTTTTTAATGCCCTCGACACGGTAGAAATGCTTAGCCCCAGCACCGTTGATATTTCTTTAAGCGTTGTATTGTTCATAATGCAAGTGAAAGTTGATACAGCGAAAATACATATTAACAGCAAACCGTTTCGCAACCATTGTCGCAAACGTTTGCGGCAAATTTATTCTTATTAGGTATTTTTACAAAGTTTTCTTAAATAACTTTATTTTATGGTTTTTGTAAGAAGGTAGTTAATATTACACTACTATTTGATAAAATAATGTTAACTTGGTTCTGTTTCTTGCTTATTTGCCATTTTTGAATCAGTTTATTTACATCAAAACTTAACGATTATGCTTCCTGCTATGATGAGAAAGTCAGCTATGCTATTGCTGGCGATTTTTGGGCTTACAAGCCTTGCACTTTCCCAAACCCAAACAGTTACCGGCACGGTAACGGACAAAAAAGGCGAGCCCCTCCCTGGTGTTACTGTTGCAGTTAAGAACAGCATCATTGCCACATCCACCAATGCACAGGGTGCATACACATTAAAAAATGTTCCGCAAGAGGGGATATTAGTACTTACGGGTGCGGGAGTTGTTACCCGCGAGGTAAATGTAAGTGGTAACAGTATTGTAAATGCGGATGTAGAAACAAGCGTTGGCAACCTCAATGAAGTGGTAGTAGTTGGATATGGTACAGCCCGCAGAAAAGATATTACGGGTTCAGTAGCCAAATTATCCAGTGCAAGTTTTAACCAGGGCTCTGTTACAAATGGTATTGAAGCTTTGCAGGGTAAGGTGGCGGGCGTTGCGATCACCCCGGCCGGTGGCGATCCAAATGGTAAGGCTACAATAAGGATCCGCGGGATAGGATCTATACAGGGAAATAGCGATCCGCTGGTTGTTGTGGATGGTGTCCAGGGTATAGATCTGAATACCATACCGCCTACCGAAATTGAATCGTTCGACATTTTAAAAGATGCTTCCGCAACTGCTATTTATGGCAGCAGGGGCGCCAATGGCGTAGTATTGGTTACCACCAAAAAAGGAAGATCAGGCGCGCCGAAACTTGAATACAACAGTTTTGTGGCAACTGAAAAAGTTGCCAATACGATAGACCTGATGAGCCCTTCTGATGTGAGGGCATACTTTGCGAAAAATAACCCGCTTTTAGACGGCGGTGCAAGCACAGATTGGGTGAAAGCAATTTCACGTTCGGCATTTACACATAATCATTCACTGGCGGTTTCCGGTGGTACTGATAAATCAAACTACCGCGGTGCGGTTACTTATTTCAATAGGGAGGGCGTTTTGTTAAATTCCGGGAAAGATAATATCAATGCCCGTTTATCCATTAATCAAAAAGCAATTAATAATAAGCTTGACATCCAGCTAAATGCTATCTATAATGTTTCAAACAGGAGATTTATAGATTATGGAAGCGATATTACCAACATCACCGTCAGTGGCGTGGGCCAGGAATCCCTGAACCCATTTCTTTTTGCATACAGCATGAACCCCACTAACCCGATATATAATAGCAGCGCTACAAATCCTTACGGGGGATATTTTCAGCCAAACCAATACGCCTCTCAAAACCCGGTTGCTTTCTTAGAGCAAATTTACAACAGGGGCCGTGAAAATAATTTTATAGGATCAGCCAGGTTAGAATATTCATTAACGAGAAGTTTAAAGGTATTTGTATTTGGAAGCCAGAATAAAATCAATACAGTTAATGATTTCCATTCTCCTACTACGGCATACAATACTTCCACCGGGTATGCTAAAAAAGGGAATATTAATGAAGACAATTTACTGGGAAATGCCGGGTTAAACTATCGGAAAACCGCGGGCAAGCACATTTTTGAAGCTACCGGTGTTTATGAATATTTTGAAAATATCAAAGATGAATTCAGTGTGGCAGTAAGGGATTTAAGATATGATAATGTGCGGAGTAATAACCTTAGTTTAGGAAGCACAGTAGACCAGGGCTTTCCTAAATCTAATAAAGAATCATATAATATTGTGTCTTTCCTGGGCAGGGTAAATTATAATTATGAAGGAAAATATTTTTTAACAGCAAGTGTCCGCAGGGATGGGTCTTCAAAACTGGGCGCAAATTATAAATGGGGCACTTTTCCTTCTGTATCCGCCGCCTGGACGATATCAAAAGAAGGTTTTATGGATGGAACAAAAGGAGTGTTGGATGATTTGAAACTCAGGGTAGGGTATGGTATTACAGGCAACCAAAATGGGATTACCCCAAGTTTATCTCAAAAATTAACTGGTTTTGGATCTCCAACTTTAGTAAACGGCAATGTGGTGACACCTATTGTTAATTTGCAAAATGCCAACAGTAATTTAAGGTGGGAGAGAAAAGCACAATTGAATGCCGGGTTGGATTTTGCTTTATTAAAAAATGTTTTGACCGGTAGTGTAGACTTCTATTCCGGCAAAACAACCGACCTGCTTTATGAATTTGGAGTGGATCGGGCTGTATTTGACGGAGTAGATAAATTAGTTGCCAATGCAGGGGAACTCACTAACAGGGGGGTGGAAATACAATTAAATTCCCTGCTTATTAAAAGGACCTCCTTTCAATTAAATGTTAGTGGAAACATCAGTTTTAACACCAATAAAATCGTAAATCTTGACGGTGAAGCTTCAGATAGATTTGGCGCAACAGTTAAGTTAACCCAGCCTAACAGGGTTAGCTGGGGTAGTATTTACGGGCGTGGCCTTTCATTCAGTAACGTTACATTTCTTGAACCAGGCTATCCTATGGGAACAATGTTAGTTCCTCATTTTACTGGTAAAGATGCCCAGGGTAATCCACTAATAGAATCTGAAGACATCAACAAATTTCGACGCTTCAATCCTTTACCAAAATTCACATATGGTTTTTCAATAAGCCCCAGGTATAAAAACCTGGATGCCGCCATCAACTTCAGGGGCTCCCAGGGGGGTAAAATATATAATGGTACATTAACCAATTTAGATAATGAAGGGCGTTTGGCCGATGGGGATAATGTGTATGCAGCCGCGGTGAGCCATGGATTTAAAAAGCCGCAGATTTCAGATTATTTTGTAGAAAGCGGTTCCTTTTTACGGTTAGATAACCTTGCAGTTGGCTATAATGTTCCGGTACGCAACATTTCTGTCATTAAAAATGTTAGGGTATTTGCCGCAGGCAATAATCTTTTTATAATCACAAAGTATAAAGGTACTGATCCGGAAGTTGCAGCGGATGGCAAAAACCTGGGTATCGAGAATATCAATGTATATCCAAAAAACAGGACCTTTTCCTTTGGCCTTAATGTAGGCTTTTAATTCAAATAACTAAAGTAATCTATATGAAAAAGATTTTAAAACTATCAATATGTACAGCGGCACTTGTTGTTGCCATGATTGGATGTACCAAGCTGGAGCAAAAAAACTACAGTGCAATTCCCGCCTCAGCAATTGGCGGTGGTTCCGGCGGCATTGATGCGGTATTTGGCGATGCGGTAGGAGGTGCTTATGGTAAATTACGTGATTTTGTAAGAAACGATCAATGGTGGGGGGTAAATGAGGCCTGTACAGATGAATGCATCGTTCCTACTCGGGGCAATGACTGGGGTGATGGCGATAAATGGAAAGACCTGTGGTTTCATAATTTCCGTCCGGCTAATGGCGCTTTCTTTGAAAGTATATGGGATAAATCATACGCCGGTGTGGCTGCGTGTAATAATGTAATGTCGGATTTTGCAAAGGGCACTTACAATTCCCTCGGAACATCTCCTTCGGTTATTCCACTGGCGCAGGCCAAAGCAGAGGTACGGGCTTTGAGGGCTTTCTACTACTTTATATTGATGAATGATTTTGGTAATGTTCCGGTAATTATAGAAACAACAACATCAACCAATCCAAGTAATGCCACGGATCCTAACGATGCAAATAATGCGCAAAACGGTCAGCGGAAAATTGTATTTAACTGGATATTAGATCAGTTAAACACTGCAATCCCCGACCTTGCTACCGCAAAAGACAATACCACTTATGGACGCATGAATAAATGGGCGGCCCTGGCTTTAAGGGCTAAATTATACATGAACGCGCAGGTATACACCGGCACTCCCCGCTGGGCCGAAGCAGAAGCTGATTGCCTGGCTATTTTAAATTCGGGTAAATATGGAATTTCTGCTTCTTTTACGGAAATTTTTGGCAATAAAAATGAAGGCAACCCGGAGATCATTTTCCAGATACCATTCGACAAGATATGGGGTAAGGGAATGGCTATGCAGATGATGACCCTGCATTACAATAGCCAGGGTACTTTCAGGATGGCTGCTTCGCCATGGAATGGATTTTGTACAACAGGTGATTTCTTTAATACATTCGCCACAGGAGATAAACGTCGTGACCAGACTTTCTTATCCGGTGCAGCTTACTATCCTGATGGAAGCGCTGTAAAAGACAGGGGCGTGCCTTTTGTATATAAAACAACAGTAACTGCATTTGCAGATGCTAATGGAAATAACAGGGACCAGGGTGCAAGGGGGGTAAAATACCTTCCCGAGGCTTTTACTTCTGACAATATGAGCAATGACTTTGTATTCTTCCGTTTAGGAGATATTATGATGTTATTGACCGAAGCAAAATTAAGGCAGGGTGTAAAAGATATCAGTTTTGTAAACCAACTCAGGGAAAGGGCATTTGGGAACAACAATAATGCCATTACCAGCGCCAATTTAACACTTGATTTTATCCTTGCAGAAAGAGGGCGTGAATTTGCCTGGGAAGGTTGGAGAAGGACAGACCTGATCCGTTTTGGAAAGTTCCAGGATGCAAGATTATTTACAACCCCGGATGCAAGTAACAAAACCAATATTTTCCCCATTGGTGTAAATACCCTTACCAAAAATACAGGGTTAAAACAAAACCCGGGCTTTTAATGTCACCGCTTTAAAGTTTTGTTTGTTTATAATTATAATGACAGCAGTTAAGTAAAATTAACTGCTGTCTTTGTTTTAGAAAATGATAGGTTCAATGTCGTTTAGTTAAGCCTGAAGGGCTTTAATTTGAATAGCCGCCGGTTTCACCGGTGGAAGAATAAAGTAACCAGATAGCAACCCCGAAGGGGTTGAATTTTATTTCGCTGTCTGTTTTCATTTGTTCAACCCCGTAGGGGTTGTTATCCGCGGCTATATTATCCACGGGTTGCACCCGTAGCTATTCAAATTTTACCCTTGCAGGGTAATTCAACTTAACTAAACGACATTGATTGACAATTGACCATTCACTCTGTTCTCCGTTGACCATTGACCACTCACAATCAACATAACACCAGTATATTTATCAAATGAACCGATTTATTTTATGCAGCATAATTTTATTGGCCATAGCCGGTTGTACAGGCAGTAATACCCCGGGTTACCACGCACCCCCTAATCCATTGTTCACTCAAATGCCTTCATCTGAAACAGGGATAAGATTTATTAACAGGGTAATTGATGACTCAGTAATGAATATTTTTAGTTACCGGAATTTTTACAATGGGGCAGGCGTGGCTATCGGGGACATTAATAATGACGGGTTGCCTGATATTTTTTTTTCCTGCAATAAAGAGCAAAATAAACTCTATTTAAACAAAGGCAATTTTAAGTTTGAAGATATTACCCAATCATCAGGGGTAAACGCATTTAAATTCTGGAGTACGGGTGTTACAATGGTGGACATCAACGGCGATGGCCTGCTGGATATCTACGTTTGTAATGCAGGCGATTCAAAAGGCAAAGAGCGGGTAAACCAACTGTACATCAATAATGGGAACCTTACATTTTCAGAAAAGGCAGCCGGTTATAAACTCCAGGATAGGGGTGGTTATCATACCCATGCCGCATTTTTTGATTACGATAGTGATGGCGATTTAGATTGTTATTTGCTCAACAACAGTTCCTTCCCTGTTGCCCAGGTACGCAATTGGGACCAGCGTTTGATAAGGGATTCAACCGGCGGCCATAAATTATTAAAGAATAATAAAGGGATATTTGAGGATGTAAGCGGGGATGCCGGCATTTATGGTAGCCTGATTGGTTTTGGCTTGGGTGTAACCATTGGGGATGTAAATGGCGATATGTGGCCGGACTTATACATATCGAACGATTTTTTTGAGAAAGACTATTTGTACATCAACCAGCAAAACGGCAAATTTAAAGAAGTAATTGATGAAAGCATGCAGCATACTTCCCAAAGCAGCATGGGAGCCGATATGGCGGATATTAATAATGACGGGTTGCAGGATATATTCAGCACGGATATGCTGCCTGAAGACGATTACAGGTTAAAAACCATGACCAAATTTGAAGACTACGATTTCTTTAATACAAAATTGCGGGGCAACCTGCACCGTCAATTTTTACAAAACTGCCTGCAATTAAATAATGGTGATAATACCTTTTCTGAAATTGGCCAACTGGCTGGGGTAAACGCTACCGACTGGAGCTGGGGCGCTTTAATATTTGACTTTGACAATGACGGGTGGAAGGATATTTTTGTAAGCAACGGTATGAACAAGGATATTACCAACCAGGATTATATTGATTTTCTGGGGAATGAAAATATCAGGAATGAAGTGGCAAAAAAGGGTCATTTTGACCTGGAGAAATTCCTGGCCAAAATGCAATCTACCCCCTTGCCCAATTATGGTTTTGTGAATGAAAAAGGATCCATGCTGTTTGCCAATCAATCTTACGATTTAGGCCTCGCAATGCCCTCGTTCAGCAATGGCGCCGCATACGCCGACCTGGATAATGATGGCGACCTCGACCTGGTGGTGAGCAATGTTAATATGGAAAGCTTTGTGTATCGTAATAATGCAGAGAAACTTACTACAAATAACTATATCAAATTAAAATTGGAGGGTTTGTCACCGAATACTTTTGGCATTGGGGCAAGGGTAACAGCTTTTGTAAAAAGCGAAAAGATAATGTTGCAACAAAACCTGAGCCGTGGTTTTCAAAGCAGCGTTGACCCCTCCATGTGCATTGGTATAGGCAACAATAAGCAAATTGATTCATTGGAAATTATATGGCCGGATTTTAAAAAACAGGTGTTGTATAATATAGTGGTCAATACAATGGTAAAATTAAAACAAGGCGAAGCGTTACAAAGGTTCACGTCGGCAGCGCCTGCATTAACCCCGGCATTTTTAAACGTAACCAGCACCATCATTACCGGGGATATTACCCATAAAGAAGACGCCTATGTAGATTTTGACAAAGAATGGCTTATCCCAAAAATGCTTTCTACCGAAGGGCCTAAAATTGCAACAGGTGATCTGAACGGCGATGGCCTTGAAGACTTTTGCGTTGGGGGTGCAACTGGCGACCCGGCAAAATTATTCTTTCAAACAAAAGAAGGAAAGTTTGCCCCCGCTTTACAATTGGCTTTCGAACAGGACAAGGATTATGAAGATATAGGAATTGAATTTTGCGACATAGATAATGATAAAGACCTCGACATAGTTATTGCATCGGGTGGGAATACCGATTTTGCCGGCTCCACCAGGCTGGTGCCGCGGATATATATCAATGAGGGTAAAGGCACATTTTACAGGGGTTTGCAAAACATGCCCTATGTAAGTACCAACGCTTCCTGCCTGCGCATGCACGATTATAACGGGGATGGTTATGCGGATATGATGATAGGGGGAAGGAATACACCTAAGCAGTACGGTGTTTTGCCCGCATCCTACTTATTGCAAAATGATGGTACCGGGAAATTTATCGATGTTACAGATAAAGTGGCGCCGGAACTGAAGAATGCGGGGATGCTAACAGATGCCCAATGGGCAGATATGGATGGTGATGGCAAACATGAATTAATAGTTACCGGCGACTGGATGCCAATCCTGATTTTTAAATATATGGATGGTAAACTGAAGAAACAATCGGAAATAAAAAACAGCGATGGCTGGTGGAACTGTGTGCAGATAGCTGATATGAATAATGATGGCAGGATGGATATACTGGCCGGCAACTGGGGACTTAACAGCAAATTAAAAGCAGACACGTTGCA
Source organism: Ferruginibacter sp. (assembly GCA_014379625.1). Lineage (GTDB taxonomy): Bacteria > Bacteroidota > Bacteroidia > Chitinophagales > Chitinophagaceae > Ferruginibacter. Next base: position 65,952 of record JACMLJ010000006.1, read on the forward strand.
CCCCGCTAAATTGTATGTAAATGATTTTGATAAAAATGGACAGGTAGAATGTGTACCAACTTATTATAAGAGCGATGGTGTTGCCTATCCCTATTTTTTACGCGGTGATATTTCCATACAAATGCCCTTTTTAAAAAAGAAGTTCCTGAGGTATGATGAATATGCAGGGAAAAGCATTGCGCAGATTTTTTCGGCGGATCAGTTAAAGACTGCATCGGTTTTGAAAGTTGACCTTACAGAAACAGGATTATTTATCAACCAGGGCAATCTTAATTTCAGTTTTCAGGCATTACCAGTACAGGCCCAGCTAACAAACGTATTCAGCATTTTGGTGCAGGATATTAATGCAGATGGTATCAATGATATATTCCTGGCAGGAAATTTTTCAGGGTTAAAACCAGAACTTGGAAGAATGGATGCAAGTTATGGAGTTACCTTATTAGGAAGTAAAACCGGGCGGTTCAAGTATAGTCCGCCATCAGCAACCGGTTTGTTTATAAAAGGTGAAGTGAGGGATGTTAAAACCCTGCAACTGGCAAATAAACGGCGGGCAATAATAATGGCCCGCAACAACGAAGCTTTGCAAATGTTTACAATGCAAAAGCCTGGGTTGCAATGATAGTAATCCACGTGCGGCGAAACATAAACGGAATAATTAACCTGGTAATAAATAATGAGTTGATGAATGATACCCATCCAATAGTGAAGCATCGTAGTTTCTTATTGTCAGATACCATGCTGTTTGCATTCAATACAATTCTTATTTCCCTGCTGTTAATTTGCTTTACCCCCTCCTGTAAAAAAAAGGACCCGCTTTTTTCGCTGCTGCCTTCGGGCGCTACCAACGTGCATTTCATCAATACATTAACCGATTCAGGGAGGCTGAATTTTTTGGATTACCTGTATTACTACAATGGTGGCGGTGTGGCTGCGGGAGATATTAATAATGATGGGTTGACAGATATTTATTTTACTGCCAACTCCCGTGGGGGCAATAAGCTGTATGTAAACAAGGGTAATTTTGTATTTGAAGACATTACTGAAAAAGCTGGCGTAAACGGTATCAGCGATTGGTGCACCGGGGTAACAATGGTGGATATAAATGCGGACGGCTTACTGGATATATATGTTTGTGCAGTAGTGGGTAAGCTTACTTTAGAAGGACATAACCAGCTATTTATCAATAAAGGTAACAACCGGTTTGTGGATGAATCATCAAAGTATGGACTGGATTTCCGGGGTTTTAGTACACAGGCTGCTTTTTTTGATTATGATAAAGATGGTTTGCTCGATTGTTATTTATTGAACCAGTCTATGCATTCCTTAGAAACTTACGGCGATACTACAGTCCGGAAAATTCCCAATGAGTTATCAGGCGACCGGTTATATAAAAATGTTAACGGCCATTTTGAAAACGTATCCCTCCGGGCTGGTATTTATAGCAGCGCATTGGGCTATGGGCTGGGCCTTTCAATAGCGGATATCAATAATGATGGATGGGATGATATATACGTGGGCAATGATTTTCATGAAAATGATTATTACTATGTGAATAATAAAAACGGCACATTCACTGAATCGGGTGCGGAAGTATTTGGCCACTACAGCAGGTTTAGCATGGGCAACGATATTGCAGATTACAACAACGATGGCCAGTTGGATATTTTCACCTGCGATATGCTGCCGTATACCGAAGAAGTATTGAAAACCTATGCCAGCGATGACCAGTCTGATATCTATGATTTCAAAATCAGGCGCAACGGGTTTCAAAACCAATACTCTCATAATTGCCTGCAAAAGAATATGGGCAACGGAGCAAAGTTTAGCGAACTGGCTTTTGCAGCCGGCGTGGCAGCTACAGACTGGAGCTGGAGCCCATTGCTGGCCGATTTTAATAATGACGGTATAAAAGATTTATTTATAACTGCCGGTATTATAAAACGCCCGGCAGACCTGGACTACATAAAATTCATTTCAGATGCAGACATAAAATACCAGCTCAATGATAACAGGCAAATAGATGTGGAAGTGCTCAGGAATATGCCTGGCGGAAGATCATCCAATTTTATTTTTGAAGGAAATAAAAATGAGATATTTACAGACCAAAGTAAAAATTGGGGAATAGAAAGACCGGGGTTTTCAAATGGCGCTGCCTATGCCGATTTAAACAATGATGGCGCCCTGGACCTGGTGGTAAATAATATCAATGAACCGGCATTTATTTATAAAAATAATATCGTTAATAAAAATTACCTCTCTGTAAGTTTCAAAGGCATGCCCAATAACACTTACGGATTAGGCGCTAAACTGTACCTCTTTACAAAAGCTGGCATGCAGTACCAGCAATTATATAGCAACAGGGGCTTTCAGTCATCCTCGCAACCTATCCTGCATTTTGGTATTGATACTTTGAAAAATATAGACAGCATGTTATTGGTATGGCCTGATCTTAAATACCAGCTTGTAAGAGATCTTAAAATCAACCAGGCTTTTACTGCTTTATATAAAAATGCAACCGGTTTTTTTGAATCTGAAAAATATTTTCCATCTTCAAAGGAATTTTTTACAGACATCACCATCGCAGCAGGCATTGATTATACCCATAAAGAAAATGGGTTTGTTGATTTTAATGTTCAGTATTTTATTCCCCATAAGATAAGTACACAAGGTCCTAAGCTTGCAGTAGCTGATGTAAACGGTGATGGCCTGGATGATTTTTTTGTGTGTGGTGCAAGCAACAATAGTGGTCAATTGTATTTACAAACGCCTGGCAGCAGGTTCATTAAAGCAAAGCACCCGGTGCCAACTGACACTACCACCGAACAGGTAGCTGCCTTGTTTATTGATACAGACAATGATGGCGATATGGACCTGTACGTGGTAAGTGGCGGCAACGAGCAGGAAGGACAAGTAGCATCCCTGCTGGATCACCTGTATATCAACAATGGCAAAAGTGATTTCACGGAAAGTAAAACTTTACCGGCATTTTACGGCAACAAGTCTGTGGTATGCGCGGCGGATATTGACAGTGATGGCGACCAGGATTTATTTATTGGCGGCAGGGGTGTAGCGAAATTGTATGGCCTGGTACCGCAATCTTTTCTGCTGATCAATGACGGGAAGGGAAATTTTTCATTGGATACATTGCAATGGGGTAAGGCATTGCGGCATATTGGAATGGTAACCGGGGCATCATTCACCGACCTCAATAAGGATAAAAAACCGGATCTGATACTGGCAGGGGAATGGATGCCGGTAACATACTGCATTAATTCCGGCAAAGGCTTTAATATAAATTATGCAGATAAAAAAGCGTTGACCGGGTGGTGGCAAACTGTACAAACCACCGATATAAACAAGGATGGTTATGATGACATTATTGCAGGTAACTATGGATTAAATGCTAAATTAAAAGCTGCGCCAACAGCCCCGGTAAAATTATACCTGCAGGATTTTGATTCAAACGGGCAGGTTGACCCCATTCTCACCACAACAGATATTATTACAGGCAAAGAGTACCCGTTTTTATTAAAAGATGAATTGGAACGCCAATTGCCTTTGTTGAAAAAGGAGTTTTTGTACTACAGGGATTTTGCGGGAAAAACAGTGCAGGAGATATGGAAAAATAAACTGGATGGAGCAGTTCCTTTGAAAGCGCAAACTTTTGAAAGCATGGTTTTTATCAACAATCAAAAAGGCGGCTTTGATGCAAAAGCATTGCCGTTGCCGATGCAGTTGGCGCCTGTGTTTTGCTTCGCACCATTAACCGTCAATTACAGCGCTGCTGTTTTGTATGCAGGAAACTTTTTTGGCGCAATGCCTTACGAAGGTAACTATGATGCATTGATGCCTGCATTGTATATTTATTCAACCGAAAAAATATTGAATACACCAATGCTGAATTCCATTAGCGGGGAACTAAGGGATATTAAGTTAATACGGCTGGGCAATAAAAAGAAAGGTGTTTTATTTGCAAGGAATAATGCAAAACTATTGCTGCTTCAATATTAAAAAACAGGGTAGTACAGTTTTAATTCAACAGCAGAACTGTCTGAATCAGGGATTTGGTTGTTTACCAGTTTTTCGAATGGCAGCGATGCCCTGCTAAGTTCGTTGTCGCTGATAAACTGTTCCATTGCTGCATATACCATTTCCCGGTTTGTGTATATGCCTTTATGCATGGCCGTTACCATATTTCCGCCCAATGGCATTTGCATGTAATTGATATTGCCTTCCGGGAGGGCATAGGTGTTGGTAGGTATGCCGGTCATAATACTGATGCTGTCGTTTTGCAGGCGCCTTAGATTTACCATATAATTGCCGGTAACAGCCAGTTTGTTTTTGCTGATATAGGCATTCATTTTGTTGAAACTCATCTGCAACTGGTGGTAAAGATCATCTTTGGCGGCAATTTGATTGCATACGGTTACAATATTATCCGTTAAATTTTCAACATGGATTGCATATCCATACAGCAAACGGGTATTTTCAACAAATTGTTTTATTTGTACCAAAAGCTCATCTATTATTTTGCTGAGTTTTTGCGCCTTGTAGTAGTAATAAATATTTGTAAAAGAATTGTGTTTTGTTTGCAGGGTGCAGCTCCAGCTAATAGTTGTTGTATCAGTAGTTATTTTGCTGATGCCGATCTTGCCTTTTAGAGTATCTCCGCGGTCAATGATCAGTACCGCAATACTGTTATCAATTAGTTTTTTAAATAGGAATGAATACTTTTTAAACATTAAATTATTGCCGGGGCCGGGGTTATTTTTGTTACCGGCTTTTGGCCACCAGCCTTCAATATATTTCGTTTCAGCCAAAACACGTTTAAGAGCATTGCTGCTTGTTTTTAAATTAGTTATCCTGTTAATGAATAAACTGTCGGGTATCGTGTAGCCAATTAAAATATACAGGGCAATTAACAACACCGCCAAAACTTTCATCCACATTTTCATAAATCAATAAAATTTTATTATAGCAATCAAAATATTGACAAATAAAGTTAAATTCACCGACTATATTTTATCAAATCTTTTTTATGCAACGCTTAGCCATTTTTTGTCACCTGGTCCTGATCAGTGCAGCCATCCATGCACAGGACCCCTGGAAAATCACCGCCACCAAAATTGATCCTGCTAATTATTACGGCATTACCGTTGCCAACGGTATGTTAGGGATAGTAAGCAGCCCAAAAGCATTTAAAGTAAAGGACGTGGTGCTTGCCGGGGCTTATGATTTGTATGGCCGCGGCAGGGTAAGCAATTTCATCCGCAGTTTCAATTTACTGAATATGTATATGGAAATTGATGGCAGACGCTTAGCCAATAGTGATGTCAGCAATATGAGGCAATCACTGGATATGCAGCATGCTAAATTCAGCACCTCTTTTGATTATAAGGATATAGCCACTGTTAGTTATACCTATTATTCATTGCGCCAGTTGCCTTATTCTGTTTTGATGGATATAACCATTGTCGCCAAAAAAGATTGTAACCTGGGCGGTGCGAGTATTATGGAAGCGCCGGATGCATTAAAAGACGTGCAAAACTATTATAACGAAATTGACCGGCCGCATACCACCATCAGCCTGTTGACCTCTACGGCAAAAAGTCCTACGGGTAAATTATTAATGTGTGCATCCAATGCGTTTATCTTTAGCGAAGCACATGGTAGCGAACCAAGGGTAATTCACGAAATGTGGGATAACAACCAGCACCTCATGAAGTTTGCAAAAAAATTAAGGGCAGGCGAATCTTACCGTTATTCTATCGTGGGCTCCTCCATTACATCTGCGCATCACGACGATCCCTTAAACGAAGCGGAACGCCTTACTATTTTCGCAAAACTACAGGGCCGTGAGCCGCTGATAGCAATGCACGATAAAGCATGGGATGAATTATGGACCAGTGATATTATGATAGAGGGAGATGCGCAAAGCCAGCAGGATGTGCACAGTATGTTGTATCATCTTTATTCATTTGTTAGGGAGGGATCAACCAACAGCCCTTCGCCCATGGGATTGAGCGGGTTGGGATACAATGGTCATGTTTTCTGGGATACCGAATTGTGGATGTTCCCTGCAATTTTACAAATGCATCCGGAACTGGCTAAGGGAATGATCGAATACCGTTTTCAACGCCTGGAAGCAGCCAGACGCAATGCATTTGGCAAAGGCTATAAAGGCGCGATGTATCCCTGGGAAAGCGCAGAAACGGGAGTAGAAGAAACACCGGTATGGGCGTTGAGCGGACCGTTTGAACATCATATCACCGCATGTGTTGGTCAAGCCGCCTGGAACTATTATTCAGTAACACAGGATATAAACTGGTTAAGGGAAAAGGGCTGGCCCATTTTACAAAGCACAGCCGACTTTTGGGCCAGCAGGGTGGAAAGAAACGGCCCAGGAAAATACGATATTAAAAATGTGGTGGCCGCCGATGAGTGGGCAGAGAATGTTGATAATAACGCGTTCACTAATGCCGCCGCAAAAGCCAATTTAAAGTACGCTACGGAGGCTGCGAAAATACTGGGCATTTCCGCCAATCCTGATTGGATGATTGTAGCCAATAATATCCCTATTTTAAAATTACCTGATGGCACCACCAATGAGCATTCAACTTATAAAGGCGAAGGTATTAAGCAGGCCGATGTTAATTTACTGGCCTATCCTTTAAAAGAGATCACCGATCCAAAACAAATAAAAAAGGACCTGGATTATTATTCCGTAAGGGTGCCCGATGAGGGGACACCGGCTATGACACAGGCTATTTTTGCCCTTTTGTATTCAAGGGTAGGCGACAATGAAAAAGCGTATCACTTTTTTAAAGATGCGTATGTACCCAATTTGCTTCCGCCATTTAATGTGATCGCTGAAACAAAGGGGGGCACCAATCCATATTTCGCTACCGGGGCGGGGGGTATTTTACAGGCCGTGTTAAACGGTTTTGGCGGCCTGGAGATAACACCTGCGGGGATCACGCAAATAAAATCAACCCTGCCGAAGCAATGGAAAAGCCTGACCTTAAAAGGTATCGGGCCGGCGAAAAAAACTTTTACTGTGAAGTGAAGCAAACTGATTCTTTAGCTATGCTTTGGTGTGGTGGTTAAAATGGAGTTTCAGCTTAATAAATGCATGATCTGTAAAGAATTTCATAGTTTTCTTGCACACACTACATAAAATGTAAAATTGCAAACGTTTGCAGCCAGTTTATTTTTTGTATGCCCGATATTTTATTTGAATTACTTAAAAAATAAAGTATTTTGCAAGTAGAATTAATGAAACAACTTGCTGCTATATTACTTTTGGGAATTTTTTCCTTTAATCTTTTTGGGTATAGAGTAGTTGCGATTTTTTTGGAAAACCATGAGAATGAGAAAATGGAACTGGCATTTGATGAAAATGATTATTCAGATAGCCGGTTAATTTCTATAAAACAGCCAACCAATTTACCCTACTATACCAATTCAGTTGTTTTTCACCGGATTGATGGAGAGGTGAATATAGATGGTATCATTTATAAGTATGTAAAATGCCGTATTTACAATGATTCGCTTGAAATGCTTTGCATTCCGAATACGGCTAAAATGAAAATCCAGTCTGCAAAGGCAGATTTTTCTAAAATGGCTTCGGATTTTCAGCAATCAAATAACAAAAAGAAATCTTCTTCCGATTCAAAACCCTTTCAGAAAACAATCAGTGAATTTGAAGAGCAGCAATCATCAACCATTGCTTTCAACTTAAAACAGCCCGCTTTAAATTATTATATCCAGAACCACTTATTTGTAAATAAGTTATTTACAAAATCAATTGAACAACCGCCGGATATTTCCTCCATCCATTCATGATTTAATTTTCATGCTGTAAAAATTTATGTCCGGTAATACCGGGGATAAGTAATTCCGCCAATGCAGACATATTGCAGTTCATGATTGTACTGCAATGGGGCAAATCATTCTCTTACCCGTTTTTATTTATTTATGAAAAAACTATTGATCGTAATAGTTGCGTTTTTATTGGCTTATAGCTGTAATCAAAATAAGCCTTTACAGAAGACTTATTTCGCGGACCCATTCTCTTATTGCAAAACGGTAAAGGAATTGAACGAAGTTGTAAAGTTTAATAATTTTTCACCTATTGTAGCCTGCCGCAATTATACCTATGCCAATATCGCGGCCTATGAATGTATTGCAGCAGCATGGCCCGAAAAGTATCAATCCCTGGCCGGGCAAATTAAAGGACTCCCTTCTATGCCTTCATTAGATAGCATCAAGCCCGTTGATGTGGAGTTTGCATCCCTGCTGGCTTTTTGTAAAGTGGGTGAAGCCGTTACTTTTCCGGAGGGCAGCATGAAGGATTACGTGGACAGTTTAAAAAATTTGGTAAAGGAAGAGGGAATGCCCGAAGAGATGTTTGCCAATTCGCTGGCTTTTTCGGATACCATTGCGAAAGCGATCTTAGCATGGAGTAAAAAGGATAACTACCTGCAGACAAGAAGCGCCCCGAGGTACACAGTAATAGATTCACCCGGTCGGTGGGTACCCACACCACCAATGTATGCAAGCGCCATCGAGCCGCATTGGAATGAGATAAGAACCATTGTACTGGACAGCGCTTCACAATACAAACCCCCGAGACCGGTACCTTTTAATATGGAGGATAAGGATGGTCCGTATTATAAACAGGTGATAGAATCTAAAAATGCCATTGACAGCCTCACCAATGAACAAAAACATATTGCCATGTTTTGGAACGACCTGCCCAACGAATTGCATGTAAGCGGTCATGTTCAGTTTATCACCAAAAAGTTTTCTCCCCCCGGCCATTGGATGAATATAGTTGGCATTGCATCGAAAAAATCAAAAGCCGATTTTGCCAAAACGGTTGCAGCTTATACACTTACTTCCATTTGTATGTTTGATGCATTTATCCATTGCTGGGACGAAAAATTCAGGAGTAATATGGCAAGGCCCGAAACGGTGATCAATAAATACATTGACCCGGAATGGAGACCTTATTTACAAACACCTCCCTTTCCGGAGTATACCTGCGGACATAGTACGGTATCTTCCGCCGCCGCCGAAGCACTCACTAAAATGTACGGAGATAATTTCAGCTATACAGATACCAGCGAGCTTGAATTTGGTATCCCTAACCGCTCATTCACCTCCTTTCGCCAGGCTTCGGATGAGAATAATATGGCAAGATTTTATGGCGGAATACATTTTCATCCAACCTGCCTTATTAGTACTATATACGGAAGGAAAGTAGGTGGGTTGATAGTTGGGAAATTAAAATTGGAAAAATAAATAAGGATGGTTGCTATTTTCAAACGCTTCAAAACCCGGCAGTTTAAAAACTGCTATTCAAAAAAATATTATGAAAAAGAAATTTTTTGCAAACAAATTAATTTACCTCGGGACCTGCCTGCTTTTTTTTAATCAAATAGCAAGGGCGCAAACAGATATGGATGCCATCATGATGGGTAAGAACCGGTTTTGTATTGGGCCAATGTATAGTTACAGCAGTTGGAAAAACTACTGGGAAGGTTCCTTAAAAAGGGATAATCAAAACCTTGGAACTGTTTCAACGCAAATGTTCGGCCTGATGGGTAATTACGGAATCAGCTCAAAACTGAATGTTCTTTTTAGCGTGCCGTATGTAAAAACAAGGGCAACCGCGGGTACCCTCCATAGTATGCAGGGCCTGCAGGACCTAAGCCTTTTTGTAAAGTGGATGCCAGTTGAAAAAGAAATGATGGGGGGCGTTTTCTCCCTCTATGGTATTGCCGGCGTTTCTTTTCCATTAACTGATTATGTGGCAGATTTCCTTCCTTTATCAATTGGCCTGCATAGTAAAACAGCATCGGCAAGGGTAATGGCGGATTACCAGGCAGGTAGTTTTTTTGTTACCGGATCCGCTACCTATGTACTCCGGGATAATATTAAAATAGACCGTACTTCCTATTACACTACTCAATTGCATCTCACCAACGAGGTGGAAATTCCTAATGGCGGCAATTTTAATTTCAGAACGGGTTTCCGGAATGAACGCCTTATCGCAGAAGCGATAGTAAATAACTGGACAACATTTGGCGGCTTTGATATTACCCGGAACAATATGCCTTTTCCCGGTAACAAAATGAATGCTACCACGGTCGGGGTAAATTTAAAGTATGTGGTATTACCGAAAAAACATGAAGTATCACTGGTAGCCGGCGGCAATACCACGGTAGCCGGAAGAAATATGGGGCAGTCTGCTACAGTGTACGGTTCCGTTTTTTATGTACTCGATTTCACCCGCAAAACAAAATCATCTGATCAGCCTGCTAAAACAAATTGATATGAAAAAGACAATTATTCTCACCGGGTTATTTATTGCGGCGATAGCAATTATTTTTGTTGGGTGTAGTAAAGACATCGTTGGCCGAACAGATAATACACCCGCCCTCAGCCCTGCAAACATCGATCTGAATGCCGGTACATGGAAACCGGTTTTGCTTACCGGCCCCACAGAATTTACTGTAGCTGCCCCCATCGCTACCAATACCCCCGATTATATTGCCCAGGTAAACGAAATAAAATCCTTCCAGGCAAATCTTACCAATGAAGAAAAAACTATGGTAAAATACTGGAGCGCAGGGGCGGTATTGCGTTGGAACGAAATTTTAAGGGAACTGGTGGCCAAACATAATTTGCCGCCTTACCAGAATGATGATGGCACCTATCCCTTTCCAAATGCTAATAACCCGTTGGCATATCCGCAGTTTCCTTTTTCCAATCCACCTTATGCGGCAAGGGCTTACGCGTATGTAAGCGCTGCTCAATACGACGCGCTCGTAGCCGCATGGCATTATAAAAAACTGTACAACAGGGCTGCGCCATATAAAGTGGATGCTACTGTTAATGTACTGATCCCTCAAAGCGATCTGCCCTCCTATCCCTCCGAAGACGGGGTGGTGGCGGGCGTAGCGGTTGAGATGCTGAAATTGCTTTTTCCAGGTGACCAGGATTTTATTCAGCAAAAGGCAGAAGAACATAAAAGGGCACGCATTATATCGGGCGCCAATGTACGCAGTGATATAGAAGCAGGTGAGGCGCTGGGTAAACTGGTGGCACAAAAATTTGTAACCCGTGCCCGCGGGGACAGGGCTGGCGCCGCAGCGGGAAACCAGGCAGCATGGACCAAACTGGAAACAGATTGCTTAGCTCGTGGCGAAACACCCTGGTACAGCCTCGAGTTACCCAGGCGGCCACCCATGTTACCGGTTTTTGGAAAAGTAAAAGCTTTTTTGTTTGATTCGCTTACCTGTATTGCTTTACGGCCTGCGCCACCACCACCGGTTAACAGTCAGCAAATGAAGGATGAGACAGAAGAGATTTACCAACTGATAAAAAACCCCACCCGCGAAAGAACAAGGATCGTGCATTTTTGGGCGGATGGTGTAGGTACTTATACCCCACCCGGGCATTGGGATGCGATTGCCGCAGAAGACTTCATCACCAAAAATTTCAGCGAAGTAAGGTGGGCGAGAAATATGGCATTGGTAAACATGGCACTCGGTGATGCCGCCATTGTATGCTGGGATACCAAATATTTTTATTTCAACCCACGGCCTACACAGTTAAATCCTAATATTAAAACGCTCACTGGTATTCCAAATTTCCCGGCATATATATCGGGACACTCTACATTCAGTGGTGCGGCAGCGGAAGTATTAGGGCATATTATTCCAGAACGCGCAAAAGCCTATAATGACATGGCATCAGAAGCATCTTTGTCAAGAATGTATGGGGGTATCCATTATAAAAGCGATTGCACAGTGGGACTGGTGGTTGGAAAGAATGTGGGTAATTTTGCCGTGCAAAGGGCGCGTACGGATGGGGCGGAATAGCGAGTGACCTGTAATGGCCCGGGGTTGCGTTAGCCCCACAGGCACTTACAGCGTCATGTGCCTCTTTCCTACTACTGCAATGGTTTTAGAAAGTTCTTCATCTTTTTTCTTTATTAATTTTGTAGTTATGCAAATGTTTAGCTTTAGCTAACAAATAAAATTTATGATGATAAAAATAATACTGATTCCATTACTTGTATTGATCGGTATACAAATAAGCAATGCCCAGCAACCTGCTCCTCCTGATAAAATATTTGGACAGTTGTTCCGGGATGTTCAGCTACAAAAAATATTCCCGGATGGAAAAACATTTGTGGATTGTATCCCAAAGCGAAAGGTAAAAGATATCATGTACGACTATGGCATAAAGAAAGGTCCTGGTATGGATCTTAAAAAGTTTGTAACCGATAATTTTGAATTACCCGCGGCGCCACCACAGTTTAATTATATCCAGCAGGAAAAGGATGTATCCATACATATTAAAAACCTTTGGGGTGTTTTAAGAAGGGATGCTGATGAAAAGCCGGCGGCAGGAAGTTCTTTATTGCCCCTGCCCAATCCTTATATTGTACCGGGCGGCAGGTTCAGGGAAGTGTATTATTGGGACAGTTACTTCACTATGCTGGGCTTAAAAGAAAGTGGTGAGACAGCCATGATTGAAAACATGATTAAAAATTTTGCGTACCTCATCAATACTTACGGGCATATTCCCAATGGTAACCGCAGCTATTATTTAAGCAGGAGCCAGCCACCGTATTTTAGTATGATGGTTGAACTACTGGCCGGTATAAAAGGTGTGTCCGTTTATAAAACCTACCTCCCCGCCATGGAGAAAGAATATGCTTACTGGATGGATGGAGCTGATAAAATAAAAACCGGCACCGCACTAAAGCATTTGGTAAAGCTGGATGATGGCACGCTGTTAAATCGTTATTGCGATGAAAATACCAGTCCAAGACCGGAAAGTTATAAAGAAGATTATGATGTGGCAGAAGCTGTTGCACAGGAATTAGCTATGCGGATCAGGGTAACTTCGCCGGAGGCATTACAAAAGGTACTGGACAATAAAAAAGCTGCGGTAAACTTAAATCTGCGTTCCGGCGCCGAAAGCGGCTGGGATTTCAGCAGCCGCTGGTTTGCTGACGGCAAAACAATTGAAACCATACAAACAACCGATATTATCCCCGTTGACCTCAATTGTTTGTTATATGCCCTTGAGATAAATATTTCCAAAGCGAAAAAATTAAGCGACTTTAAAAATTCCGCGGCTTTGTATTTGCAAAAAGCGAATAAAAGAAAGGCCGCCATTTTGAAATATTGCTGGAACAGTAAAACGAAATTCTTTTATGATTATAGTGCGGTTTCAAAAAATCAGCTCAATGATATTACAGCAGCGGGTTTGTTTCCATTGTTTGTAAAAATTGCCACGCCTGCACAGGCAGGCGGTGTAGAAAACATAACAAAAATGCACTTGTTAAAAGATGGAGGAATTGTAACTACTACTCAGCATACAGGCCAGCAATGGGATGCCCCCAATGGCTGGGCGCCACTCCAATGGACAAGCGTGGTGGGTTTAAAAAATTATGGCAAAGATGAAACAGCGAAAGAGATTGTGAAAAGATGGTTATCATTAAATGAGAAAGTTTATGCCGCAACCGGTAAATTGATGGAGAAGTATAATGTGGAAGACATTACCAAAGAAGCGGGAGGTGGTGAGTATCCATCACAGGATGGTTTTGGCTGGACGAACGGTGTGTATCTCGCTTTTAAAAATATCTACGCGGGCAAATAAACAGCAATTTTTTAATCGTTTAACCATTGCCGGTATTTGGAAATTGCTTTCATTTTGTTTTTGCTCAAAAAAAGCCTTTATCAAAACTATGGCTGTACTCTTTTAACGAGGGAAGTTCTTTTTTATGGGCTCACCTAAACCGCCTATCTCCAACAGGTCCCTTTGCTTTTCCATTATTGTTTTGGTTTGCCCCGCCGTATCCGGGCGGTCGACCGGGTTACAAAAACCTTCCGGTATAACTTTCCTTACATTTTTTTAAATCGTTTGGTTTCCCTGCAAATACCAGGTTACCGCCACCATCGCCCGCTTCGGGGCCCAGGTCGATCACCCAATCGGCGCTCCGGATAACATCTGTATTGTGTTCAATAACCAGTATGGTATGCCCCTGTTCTATCAGCGCATTAAAGGAGGTCAGTAATTTTTTTATATCATGAAAATGAAGTCCGGTAGTGGGTTCATCAAAAATGAAAAGGATATTGCCCTGCGATTTCCCCTTGCCGAGGAAAGAAGCCAGCTTTACCCTTTGCGCCTCTCCGCCCGATAAGGTATTGCTCGACTGCCCAAGTTTTACATAACCCAGCCCCACATCACTTAAGGGCCGGATCTTTTTTGCCACATCGGGTTCATCTGAAAAAAATAAGACGGCATCATCCACGCTCATTTCCAACACATCATGGATACTGTTGCCTTTATATTCCACTTCCAGCACTTCTTCTTTAAATCTTTTACCCCCGCATACTTCGCAGGTTAAATGAACATCTGCCAGGAATTGCATTTCTACTACCTGCTCTCCTTCTCCTTTACAGGCATCGCATCTTCCACCATCCACATTAAAAGAAAAATGCTTTGGCTGAAATCCCCGCATTTTGCTCAGCGGCTGCTTACTGTACAGCTCCCTGATTTCATCATACGCTTTAATATAAGTAACCGGGTTGCTCCGTGAAGATTTCCCAATTGGGTTCTGGTCCACCATTTCTATTTGAGCAAGCGAATCCAAATCTCCCTTAACAGACCTATGTATACCTGCCTTTTCAACCCCTTCACCTTTTAGCTTTTGGAGGGCCGGGTATAATATTTGCTTCACGAGGGTAGTTTTACCGCTTCCGCTTACACCACTTACTACGCAAAACACATTTAATGGAAATTCTACTGAAATATTTTTAAGATTATTTTGTCTCGCGCCTTCTACCATAATACTCCTGTTCCATTTTCGCAGGAGTTTAGGCGCTTCTATTTTTAGTGTTCCTTTTAAATATTTCCCAGTCAGACTTTTTTCATCGGCAATCAATTCGTCATAATTTCCGGCAGCCACTACTTCTCCGCCCAGGTGACTGGCCAGGGGGCCCATATCAATAATATAATCCGCCTCCCTCATCATCATTTCATCATGTTCCACCACCACTACAGTATTGCCAAGATCCCTTAACTCTTTTAATACACTGATCAAACGCACGGTATCCCTGCTGTGCAAACCAATAGAAGGTTCATCTAAAATGTATAATGAATTAGTGAGATTGCTGCCAAGGCTGCGGGTAAGTTGTATGCGCTGACTTTCGCCCCCGCTTAAAGAATTGGCCAGGCGGTTTAAGGTAAGGTACCCCAATCCCACATCCATCAATGTTTTAATACGGTGATGAATTTCGGTTAAAATTCTTTTGGACACCTGCTGCTGGTATTCGCTTAAATGTAATTCATCAAACCATACTTTCAGGTACTTAACCGGCATCGTGCATAATTGCCCGATATGTTTATCAGCAACTTTTACGTACAGCGCTTCTTTTCGCAACCGGTAGCCTTTGCAATCGGGGCAAAGGGTGCGACCCCTGTACCGGCTCAATAAAACCCTGTACTGAACCTTGTATAAATTTTGCTCTACTTCTTTAAAAAAGTCATTGATCCCGTTGGCTTGTGCATTACCTTCCCATAAAATCTGTACCTGCTCCTCTGTAAGATCAATAATTGGTTTATGTACCGGAAAATCAACATGCTTCGCGGCCCTTATAAATTGTTCCTTCCACTGTCCCAGCTTTTCACCTTTCCAGGGTGCAACAGCTCCTTCGTATACGCTTAACTGTTTATTGGGAATTACCAGGTCAGCGTCAATACCCAGCACCTGGCTAAAGCCCTCACAAGTGGGACAGGCGCCAAACGGATTGTTGAACGAAAATAAGTTGGGTACCGGCTCTTCAAAACGGATATCATCCAATTCAAATTTATTACTGAATGCAATCAGGCGATCGCCATTGATCTCTATCATCAGCTCACCCTCACCCTCATAAAATGCGGTGCCTACAGAATCACTGATACGGTGCTTGTCATCCTCATCAAAATCCTTTACCACCAGGCGGTCTATTAAAAGATAAGTCAAAGCCTTTTGCTTTGGGTTTCCAATTTTTTTAGCAACTGTATCATCCCCCAATACTTCTTCAATCCGCAAAATTTCATTATTGCTGTACAGGCGCGAAAACCCTTTTTGAATTAAGATATTCAGTTCTTCCTTTACATCCCGGTTAACATGCTGCTTAAAAGCCACCAGGATCAATACTTTATCTCCCGCAGATAAACGATCAATCGCTTTTACTACATCCTCCACATCATCCTTCTTTACTTCTCTTCCGCTCACCGGCGAAATTGTTTTTCCCGCGCGGGCAAATAAGAGCCGGAGATAGTCATATATTTCGGTCATACTGCCAACGGTACTTCTTGGCGTGCGGGTGGTCACTTTTTGCTCAATGGCTATTGCAGGGCATAAACCTTTTATGAAATCCACATCCGGCTTATTCATACGTTGCATAAACTGCCTGGCATAACTACTTAAACTTTCCGCGTACCGGCGCTGTCCTTCCGCAAATAAGGTATCAATGGTTAATGAGGATTTACCCGATCCTGACACACCGGTAACCACTACCAGCTTATTTCGTGGTATGGTAACCGTTACGTTTTTTAAATTGTGCGTTCTTGCCCCTTTTATAAAAATCCCGTCAGCACTTACAGCCGGAATTATTTGCTTCTTTTTATTGATTATTTTTGTTGCCATTATTTTCTTTTGCAAAAGTAACGCCTTGCATTTTCCTTCCGAAATAAAAGTGAAATTCTTCTTAAAATCCGGTTCTTGTATTATTTCGTTAATGGGAAAGATTACATTTAATGTAGTAACCGTCAAAAAAGAAAGTTAAAAAATAATTTGGCGGTTTAGAAATTAATCATATTTTCACAGTCCAATATCCAGTAAAGTGAAAAGCCACGATGCCTATCTCCATTAGACTTCTACGCTAAATTCTCATTATTGGTTCCAAACAAAAGTCCTAAACCAACAAAAACTGTAGAAGTTTATGAAATGCCTTATTAATTTAACCGATCAACAATTGGTGCATCTATACATGGATGGCAACACCAACGCCCTTGCAACCTTAGTGACCCGCTACAAGGACAGGATTTACACTTCAATTTATTTGCTTGTAAAAGACAAGTACATGGCGGAAGACCTTTTCCAGGATGTGTTTATCCGTATTATTGACACGCTAAAAGGCGGTCGATACAAAGATGAAGGTAAATTTTTACCCTGGGCCCTGCGTATTGCGCACAATATGTGTGTAGATCATTTCAGGAAGATCAAGCGTAGCCCGAGTATCAAAACCAGTGATGACCGGGATATTTTTGAAGTCCTGAATTTTTCTGAGCCAAGCGCAGAAACCCGCATGATGCAATCCCAAAGTCATGAAAGAGTTAGAAAAATGATTGATATGCTCCCCGATGACCAGCGTGAAGTGATCATCCTTCGACATTATGCCGATTTAAGCTTTAAAGAGATCGCTGATCTTACCAAATGCAGCATCAATACAGCTTTGGGCCGTATGAGATACGGTTTGATCAATATGCGCAAGATGATGACAGAAAAACAAATCGCGTTATAATATGCTATAAACCCATTTAATAATTATTTCTAAAGCCCTCCCCGGTGGAGGGCTTTTTTATAGTGCATCTCGTCCGCCAGGGAGGGAGGGCCATCGAAGAATGCACGAAAAGGTGAAAAAACTGACAATAAGTTCTAACTTTTTTGCATTAGTGCCTTACCTGGCATTGAGTCATTTTCAAATTTTCCCATTTGAAATTCAGGCTCCTCATTTAGTGGTATCCATCGATGCGGATAATTTAGTGTCAGCGCGATAAAAACCACAAACAAGTTATCAGTTTTTTGGTAGATTATTTACCAGTGGAATTGGGCGTTTTTTCATTAGCACATTAGCCAATTAGCATATTTAAAATACAAGCTCTCCCTTTAGTTTAATCCCTCCGGTTAGTTTAGGGGTTAAGTAAGCTCTTGTTGTACAACTCTTTTACCTTTGCCAAATGAGCAATAAATTCATTTGCGCCTTTAGTGGCATCATAGCCGTATCCCCCTTCTATGAGCAGTTTACCCTCGCCGTTTACAAACACATAATTAGGCTGACCCGAAGCTTTTATCAATTGTTGTTGCAGGTCTTCATACTTATCGCCGATGGTTTCAATTTTAGCATTAAGCAACGGTGAGAACCTTTTTTCTTCATCCGGTAACTCTGCATTATAATCGCTGAACAAGGAAGCAACCACAAAATCATTTTTCATAAGCCTGCCCACTTCAGGATCTATCCATATTTTTGATTCAAACTCACGGCAATTGACACATTGAATACCGGTAAAATCAATCATCAAAGGTTTATTGAGCGCTTTTGAAGCAGCCAATGCCTCATCATAATCGTAATAAATAACCAGGCCATTATTGATAGCCGCACCCGGTTCATATTTTTTGAGATCGGCAACATATTTCCGGGGTGGGTTCGCCAAACTAACTTTATTTTCCGGGGAGATAGACAATTCAGCGTTATTCCTGTTTCCAATCACATTAAAATCCTGGGTGCCCATTGGCGGAACAAAGGCTGATACTGCTTTTAGCGGGGCGCCCCAAAGCCCGGGTACCAGGTAAACTGCAAAAGATAAAGACAGGATCGCCAGGAACAACCTTGACACAGAAACAAACGGTAATCCAAAATCATTTCTCGGACTTTCGCTATCATTTTTAAACCGGATTTTACCCAGTAAATACATTCCCAATAATACGAAGATGACGATCCACAATACAATAAATACCTCCCTGTCCAATATCCTCCAGCCTTTATCAAGATCCGCATTACTCAAAAATTTAAGCGCCAGTGCCAGCTCTAAAAAGCCCAAAACCACTTTCAACGCATTTTGCCAGCCGCCACTTTTGCCCAATGAACTCAGCAAAGAGGGAAAAAAAGCAAAGACGGCGAAGGGCAGGGCAAGCCCGAAACCAAATCCAAACATCCCAATTACGGGTGCGATTTTTCCTGCAGCGGTAGAAAGCCCCAGAAGTGACGCGACGAAATTTCCTGTGCAACTAAAAGATACGATCACCAGGGTTAAAGCCATAAAGAAAATACCTGAATAGCTCCCCACCCCAGCTTTACTATCAATTGTATTTGACCAGGACGCAGGCAGGTTAATTTCAAATGCGCCCAAAAAGGATGCGCCAAAAATAATAAAGAGCAGGAAAAGAAAAACATTGAAGATCCAGTTGGTTGATAAATTATTCAATGCGTTTTTAGGGAGCACGGTAGCTACCAAAGCCCCCACCAGGGTATAGATAAGGATGATTGATATAGCATACAGCAGCGCGTTCTTTTTACCCTGCGCTTTTGTCTTGCTTCTTTTTGTAAAAAAGCTGATGGTGATAGGTACCAACGCATAAACGCAGGGCGTTAAAAAGCCTATTAGCCCGGCGAAAATCCCTGCCAGTAACAATGCCCACATCGACTTTGCCTGCAAACTACCCGAACTGTTGGCCACCATTTCTTTCGGTTCTTCCCGTTTAAATTGAAACTGCATCGACAACTTCTCTTCGCCGGAATCTATACTTTCGCCTTTTTTATAATAGTAATTGATGCTGCCTTTAATACGGATACTATCACCTGCTGCTAATTTTATTTTCTGCTGCCATTGCACAGCATCAGTATAAAACCGGATAACCGTATTATTGAGTGCGGGTTCCGGAGCGGTTTGGGGGATGCCGGTTTCAGCAACGCTATCCTTTACATATTTTTTGCTGGTTGAGTCAAAAATAAAACTTGTGTTAACTGCGAGGTCCCCAGGTATTTTTTGAATAGAAAAAAGCCGTACCCCTCTGGCCGGCATTGCTTTGATTATTAAAACAAATTCACCGTTACCATTGTTTTGCTTATCAAAACTAAACTGCACAGGTTGCTGATCCTGTGCAGTTGAAATAAGCGATAAAAAAAATAAGGATATAATTAAAAACAGCTTATGTTTTATCATTATTGAAAGTAACGATTTAATTCAGCGACACATTAAATTTTTCAGTAGTTGGTGGCATGCAGATCCTGTCATTACAGATCATAGATTCTACTTCGCCGCTAATATTTGTTTTTATTTTTCCTTTTACAGTTACCATTTGAACAAAATCCGCCCTGCCTTCAAAATATTTTACATTCACTTTAAAATTTTTGTCAAAATAACTGATCAGTTTCCCTTTTTCGCCCACTTTGCCCTCTAAAACCACCAATGCATTATTATTAAATTTAAACGTAGTAGGCACGGGCCCGCCTTCGGGAGTAAGCTGAGAATAGATATGCCATCCGGGTGGTGGTGTGGCGGTAATATGTATTTCGTATGTATTATTGGCTAACTTCTTTGCTGTATATGCCCAGCTAATTTTTTGCTGCGCATTTGTAGCGCCAAATATGAGCACCATTACAAATGCAAAAGCTAATTTTTTCATATTCATGTATTATTTTGGGCAAAGGTACAAACCAGGGATTTACCGCATTGTCGCATAAGTTACATTGGGCTCATTTAACATTAGTTTAGCTGAAACAAATGCCTGAATACTTTTTTACCATCCTCATTGCCAAGCTCATTGCTGCAGGCCCTCTCCGGGTGTGGCATCATACCATATACATTTCTTTCCTTGTTACAAATGCCTGCGATATTGTGAAGGGCGCCATTTGGGTTACTTTCTGCATTAACGGTACATTTCTCATCACAATACCGGTAAATTATTTGCCGGTGCATTTCCAGGTCTTCCAGGGTTTTGTCATCGGCAAAATACCTGCCTTCACCATGGGCAACTGGGATTTTTAAAGCTTCGCAGCTAACAGCGGCAGCTTCTTTTATGAATACATTTTTACAAACAAATTGCTGATGGATATTGCGTAACAGTACCCCGGGCAATAAACCGCACTCACATAAAATCTGGAAACCGTTGCAAATACCTAAAACCTTACCCCCTTTACCGGCAAATTCAATCACGGACTGCATCATCGGACTGAACTTGGCAATGGCGCCACAACGGAGGTAATCGCCATAGCTAAAACCACCCGGTAATACAATGCAATCTTCTGAGGAAAACATGCCCAGGTCCCGGTCTTTGTGCCAAAGTTCCATTACCTCCTGTTTCAAATCTGTTCGGAGGGCTTCTATTATATCCCTGTCGCAGTTACTGCCGGGAAATACTACAACGCCAAATTTCATATCGGTGTGATTATTAAATATTCAAATCTTAAGACAATTGCATTGCAAAAATACAAATACCATTCTAATTATCGTGCGAAGTAACTGAATGCTATTACAAATGCTACCATGGTCCAATGCAAAGCAAGTGGAAACCATTTATTTGCAGGATATAAAAAGCCCGCTCCCATTATTGCAGCGATAGGTATGGCACTTAATATCCAGTAAACAAAGGAATGAGCGTCGTTGATAAAGGGAATAAACAAAGCAATCAGCATATAAAAGAAAATAATGTTCCAGCTTTTGCGTGCATGTACCAACTGGCGCCTAAAATTTTTCTGCACATAAAACAACCCTGCAATAATCATAATTGAAACCAGGCTGATTGACACAAGTGCCCACCAGGACCTGTCAAAATGGGGTAGCCTGATAGCTACACCTGGTAAATGATAACCACGCCATTTATCGGCTAAAAATATCCATGCCAGCAAAAAATAATAAGGAACGATAATACCCAGCAGGGCCACTACCCATTCAGAAACTTTGAATACCCTGCTTAACAATAATCCAACAGCAATAAGCGCTGCAAAGGCAATAGCGGGAAAATAAAAAAAAGAAGACAGGCCTATCGCGATCCCAATATTAAAAAGGGAGGTTTTTGCATGCTGGTCGTTGTGCAACCTGCTCATCTTCGACCACACCCAGATTAATAGAGTATTAATAATAAGCGGCGCTGATAATACATTCCAATCTGCAAAAAGGGAGGTGATTAGCAAATATGACATGGCGCTGAGGTAATTGGATTTTTGCATCAACCGCTGATCATTCACCATCCCATTAAAGTAAATAGCCTGGGTAAATAACAATAAAAATGTAATGAGCGGGTAAATTAACGGCAGGGTTTTCCCAACAGCCGACAGTTGAAATAACAAGCCTTTAAAAAGAAAGCCGTCTGTTTGCCGGGTTACGGGTACCACCGGGTGGATAAACATAGGCATCTTAAGCAGCAACCCGTAAATCAATAACAAAAAAGTATTGTAAGGATTATTGGATTTGAATACGCCTGTCACGTGTATAATGATTTTTTTTACCGTCCTTTTGTGGGAGGCCGTGAAATAGTGATGTTGATTGCCCTGCAAAAGTGAGCAATAATTATTGGTTTAAGAAATAGTTTTACTTTTCATCAACAACGCCTGGTTTTTTAACGGCAGTTTTAAAATGACACTGCTATTACTTTCCGGTGACTGGCAGGCTTAATTTTGAATAGATGGCACCTGCCAAACTCAGCGGCCACTATTGGTTTTTGGGGTATCAGCGCTCTTGTTAAAAGTGATTGCAGTTGCAGTTAGTATTTTAACCATAAAATACAATAAGCTGAATAACCCGGTAAACAGCAGCGTTATGGCCCATGTACGGTAATAATCAACAGGAAAGAAAAAACGCAGGGCTATTTCTTTACTCAGCTCCATTGGATTTGTAATAATATCCCAGCTATTCCAGCGCAGGAACCTGCCAAGGTACACACCAAAAGAACCCATAAATAAACATAACACGATTAATTTATTAGTAGCCGGGATCCCAATCTTTTTCAAAAAGAACTTCTCAACTTTATACAGGGAAGCAAAAGCCATGAGCAGCCCAACGATTGCTGAAGCAAATAACAAAACAGCATCATACCAAATGGGGACATTTGTCTTTGTTTCAAGATGGACCAGGTCGGTAATGATGTACAATGCATTGGGAAAAAACAGTAACCACCCTGCCAATAAAACCCCGGCCTTCCATTTGTTGGCGGCTCTTTTCCAGGACAGGTATGAACTTAGCTGGTAAGGTATCCATGCTAAAAATAAATTCCATAAAAGAAAAATAAAGCGAATGCTGCCGGAATACAGCATCCTGCAAATAATCATGGCCGTTATGAACGCAATAAATAGAGCCAGTAATTTTTGAAAGTCTGATAATTTTATCATGCTATAATTTTAAGCAGCCTATTATTTTAGGAAAAAAAATTATAATACCAGTTACTACACTTCCCGCTGCTGCCAGCAATACAGCCCCGGCTGAAACATCCTTAATAATTTTAATGGCAGGATGGATATCTTTTGTAATCGTATCACACAAATACTCAATCGCGGTATTTACCAGTTCAAGCGCCATTACCAGCATTGAACAACCAATGATAAAAAGCCATTCGGTATTACTGATTGTTAAAATAAATCCGGCAATCGTAACTATTAACAATACCATTAAATGCACCCTGAAGTTCAATTGCGTTCTAAAACAGTACTGTATGCCGTGCCAGGCGTGTCCAAAGGAGTTGAGCAATTTCATAAAACGGTGTTGATGAATATTTAAATGTCATTATTCTGGGCATTCTTTTCATTTGTTTTTTCCGCCGTTCATTTCCACTAAAAAGTGGTGCAGGTGCCATTCGCAAATATTTCATACTTATAGCCTGAGGGGAAATGGCCATTCCTATAACGGCCATTGTTACACGTACCATAAAAAAGATGGTCAATAAAGTTACTGTATATCCCATTGTATCTATCGGGAAATATAGTCATCCCGCTCTTCTAAACCAGGGCTGTGCCATGTTTAGATTTTTAACAATAGAAAATAAGGCCGCCGTTATTTTTTTATAATTGTTTTTAAAATGGGATTCAGTACATTAATGTCGATTCAGTGCCACCCCTGCCTGCCTCTTAAACATCCGTCATATTCCGGGCTATCAATGTTACAGGCGGTGGTTTTTCCATTCTGTAGATTGTAGCTTTCGTGAAGTAGAATTTGTTGCGATCCCAATTAGTTTGTCGGTCGGTTTTAGTAAAAAGGCCAGGGTATTATTGCTGGCAGTGGTATAAGTCATTTTGAGCAGGATGAAAATTGCAATGGCTGCCAGGTAATATGGTATGTTCCTGTTCGCTGTCATGGTTTCAAGGGATGGTTTATAACCTGTACATATTCGCACGGGTTGAGATGATTGAAAGTAAATCTAAACCATCCGTAAGTGATATAAAGCAGCGGGCCATTTAATAAAAGCAAACGGGTAACGGCTGCCTTGTTTTTGTTACCTAAAGCCCGGGCAGCGCGGGTAATTTGGTGATTAGGATTTTGCCTGGCCATCAATTTTCGTTTTCAATTAATTATAGTTGAAGTATGTTTTATTGCTATTTCCATGAGTTCCTTTTTAACATAGCTATCTGCCATATTCCAGGATAGCCAGGTATATGTTTTGTGTGCAGCAGAAAATTCTTTCTTCCGGTTTTCGAAAACCTGCCTGGGCGTTAGCGATGACCGGTAAAGATATTCGCCCTCTTCATGCTCACCTGGTTTACTGGTCCTGTCCAGCACATCGGCATTTTTCTCCAGTTCCGGTAATACCTTATCAGATAGCGACAGTAGAAATTTTACGTCCAGGGTAATCGTATCTTTTCTTGCCAGGTTATATCTGGCAATGGTTTCATCCCAGTGTATGCAGGACGCAGCCACCAGCACCACAATAGCGAACCAGGCATTTACCCTCAACAGGTAGTAAGCTGTTTTGCGTTGCTGTATCTTAATAAAAACGGTCATTAAACCAGCCAGTACTAAAATCAGAAATATTAATACGCCAATCCGTTTATAGGCCAGCCCGTAATGTTCAATATAATAATAGTCCCTAAACAATACGGATATCACCAGCACCGCATTTTGCAGTAACCACGCGTAAGCGCCTGATCGTAACCATTTGTTTTGCCTGTAAAAATTAAGGTTGCCACGAAAGAAAAAGAGCAATAACAGCATCGCAAGCAAGATAGAAAATATCAGCAGCCCGGTTCCTTCATGTACATATTCGCTCAGGTTGATATCACTGTTGTAGCTAAATCCAAACCACACATAGGTAATATCAACGCAGTTAATGCAAAGCAACAGCCCATTCAATAAAAACAAACTGGTGACGGCGGTCTTGTTTTCGTTTCGTAAAGCCATTACCCCGTTGGCAAACCTGCCCATCAGTAAAGAGAGCAAATCAAACCAACTGGTCTTTTTCCACTTTACCAGGTCATTCTTTTTCCTCAGCAATTCATTTACTTTCCTGGCATCAGCTTCTGAAAAATAAGTGACGCTGCTTTTTAATAATAACCCGCCCGTTACCAATAACCCGAGCAATAAAAAACCCAAACGCTGCCAGCTAAACCAGGTGAAAAACCGGTTGAAAAAATGCTGTAACGCCAGGCTTACATCATTCATGAGGCTTTTAAAAATGGTGTTGGCAAAATTATACAGCAGGAAAAATAACACCAGCAATAGTAAAGGGATCACCAGGAAACGCAGGGATTTTTTTATTCCATAAAAATTAAACGGAATACCCTTAAGCAATTTAATACTGGTAAAAAAAGAGGGGATTACCAGCAGGTAATTCATAACAGCAGAAGCGGCGGCATACCACACAGACCGGTGCAGGTATTGCGAAAATACCACCACCAGTAACAGTGTAGCGCTAAATGCCAGTTTACTTAAAAACGTATTTTGAATGATCACCGCAGCCAATGTAATGATATGTGCTGCCAACAACCATTTCATCGGCCGATTGGCAAATGCGGAAGGGTACAGGTAGAAAACGGACCATAGAATAAATACATCGAATAGAACTGAGTTGACACCAAGCTTTTCATGCCAGAAAATAATATTAAATAAAACAGCGCCTGCTGTTACGAGGAGAACCTTTACGGATGCGTTTTTCATTAGTTTATCTTTTTAATGAGCTGAATATTTTTTTTACAGGGAGTGATAGATTTAATAATGCTATGGTGTATCATGATGGATGCGCCGGATGCTACAAGCATGCAGCAGGATAAAAAAAGTTGCTGGCCTTTAATGCTATCAACCGGAAGAACGAACAATAGCAGTGAAGTCAGGGCAGCAACAATACAACCTGTTTTCAGCAACGAGCGAAACAATAGATCTTCATCCCAATTTACAAGCAGTACAATCCAGAAAATAAAAATGCCTGGTATCGAAAAGACAAGCGTGCAAATAAAAACCAGCAGGTATGCCCCCGGCCATGGATTACATTCAGTTGAAAAAAATGACAGCCAGCCGCCACTTAATAGGGCATTCAGCAAAGCAGTCAGCACCCAATGGGAAAAACTTAGCAATATTGATTTAATAAGTGCCATATTTTAAAAGTGCTTTGTTTTTCAAAGTGTAAATACAAAAAAATTACTTAGTTGACCTGATCATCTCTTCCAAAGCGGCGATATGAGCTTTAAAGGCTTTATCCCCTGCCTTCGTTACCGAATAAGTGGTGTTGGTTTTCCGGCCAACAAATCCCTTCTGTACTTTGATGGTGTCCGATTCTTCCAGTGTTTTCAGGTGACTCGCAAGATTTCCATCTGTTATGTCCAATAACTCTTTCAATTCATTGAAGCTTACCTCCGCATTTACCATCAGTGCACTCATGATGCCCAGGCGGATACGGCTGTCAAAAATTTTATTTAAGTCTTTGATTGGGTTCATGATGATGTGCTATTTTGCTGATGTGCTAATTTGCCTTTCGTATTTGTACCACATCATGATACCATAAATGATATGTAATATTCCAAAGCCCATTGCCCAAAACCAGAGGCCATAACCAATGCTCCAAAGATTCATAATTCCCAGCGTAAGCTGGCCATACCCTAAAAATCGTATTTCGCCCAATGTATACTTACTGGCATTCACCAATGCCAGGCCATAAAATATTAAGCAACCGGGCGCTACAAGTTCATATTCGCCCAATTGTATCATGCGTATAAGGAAAATCGCACCAGCCATCAGTGGAATAGCGGTATTCCAAAATAAGCGAATGGTAGCTGAGCCCCACATCGGTATGTTATTTTTTTTGCTTCGAAGCCAGGTAAAAAAGAAGGCAGAAATAAATGCGCTGATAAAAGTGACGGTAGCAATCCAGAGTAAATCATTCAGTAATACTATGCCGCCCATATCAATCAAAGCTTCCATCGTACAATCTCCCTTTACCCAACAGTGTATTTTTTTATTAGCAACAAAAGCCCCTGCCAGTGCACATAATCCGGCTGCGATACCACTAAACCCGCTTAAACTGATAAAACGGCTGCTTCGTTCCATCATTCGTTTAATGTGTTGAAGGTCATCCAGCGGTTGTTGTTGTTCACTCATAAAAAGTACTTTGAAACACAAAGTAAATTGATTTAACTGATACCTGCAAAAAATATTTACCTGATAAGGTAAATAATAAACAATAGAACGGCTATTAAGCGTAAGCGCAGGATTAAATACGCTAAAGACAGCTTTTAAGATAAAGCTGAATAGTTGTGTTCAAACATTGATATTGGCCCGGATATTTCGGGTGCCGGGCGTTCATCCGGCGGCAGTCACAAATTCAGCACATCAATAATATGCCCGCAGGCAGTTCTTATTTCATCATCGCTGATTACCAGCGGGGGCACAATGCGTAAAGAACCGGGGGCAAATAAAAACCAGTCAGTAAATACGCCAAGTGCTATCAAAGCGTCAATGATTATTTTGTTTTGTTCATAACTGTCAAACTCCACGGCAATCATCAACCCGCAACTATGCACTGATTTTATTTTGGGATGTACCAGCATCGATAGAAATAACGCTTCCTTTTCCCTTACGCCAGCTATTAATTTTTCATCGATTAAAACATTGAAAGCCGCAAGACCGGCGGCGCAGCAAACCGGGTGGCCGCCAAAGGTATTGATATGTCCCAAAACAGGGTTATGGCTAAGCGAATCCATCATTTTTTTGCCGGCAATAAAGGCGCCCATGGGCATGCCGCCGCCGAGGGCCTTGCCCAGCAAAAGAATATCCGGGATTATATCAAATTGCTCAAATGCCCATAAAGTACCATTGCGTCCAAAGCCGCATTGTATCTCATCTAATACCAGCAGTGTGCCTGTTTCGGTGCAGCGTTTACGCAAAGCTGTTAGCCATCCGTTCAGGGGTACAAGTACACCCGCTTCTGCCTGTACTGTTTCAGCGATTACGCAGGCTGTCTTTTCTGTTATTTTCTCCAGGTCATTGAAAGCATTATAATTGAGCAGCAACGTATCGGGCAATAGCGGGCGAAAAGCATTCCGCCAATACTCATCCCCCAGAATGCTCAATGCGCCCTGTGTACTGCCATGGTAGCTGTTTTTAAAAGATACAATCTGTGTTCGCCCGGTAAAACGCTTGGATAGTTTCATAGCCCCCTCCGTAGCTTCGCTGCCACTTGCGGTATAAAAAACCGAGCTTAGGGAACCGGGTAAATGATCCGTTAGTTTTTTTGCATAGGCAACCTGCGGACTTTCCACAAGTTCGCCATACACCATGATGTGCATAAATTCTTCTGCCTGCTTTTTGATGGCTTCAATAACTTTTGGATGGCAATGACCTACGTTGCAAACACTGATTCCTGCAATGAGATCGATGTAGGTTTTTCCATCAGTGTCCCACAGGGTGCTACCAGCAGCTTTCACAATTTCGAGGGCTAACGGTGCCCGGGAGGTTTGACCTACATGTTGGAAAAATAATTGGCGTTGAGTCATAACTTGCAAATTTCGCCTGGAAAGTTTGATATTCGTAGTAAATCTTAAAATCAACTAACCCATTAAACGGTTAAGAATAATTAATAGCTGGCATTAATAGCAGGTTTGAGAAAAAAGATAGTCCGGATATTTCGGCTACGGTGAATTTACATTCAAAAAATAAAACTGAAAAATCATGTCTTACATCCTTCCGGTAAAAGGTATATTGCCAACCATGGGCGCCAATTGTTTTATAGCCCCCAATGCCACTATCGCAGGGGATGTAGTAATGGGTGATGACTGCAGTGTGTGGTTTAATGCGGTCATCCGCGGTGATGTAAACAGCATCCGCATTGGCAATAAAGTAAATATCCAGGACGGGGCGGTAATACACTGTACTTACGAAAAAAGCAAAGCCATCATTGGAAATAATGTTAGTATCGGGCACAATGCAATAGTACATGGATGCGTTATAGCGGATAATGTACTGGTGGGTATGGGCGCCATTGTGATGGATAGTGTAAAAGTTGGCGCTAACTGCATCATAGCCGCGGGCGCCGTGGTGCTGGAGAATACGGTGATTGAACCCGGCAGTATTTATGCAGGCGTACCTGCAAAAAAGGTAAAAGATATCAGCCGGGAACTCATTAACGGCGAAATAAACAGGATTGCCAACAACTATGTGATGTATAGTGGATGGTTTAAAGAGGAAGAAGAAAACTGAGCAGCCGTAATCTGAAGTTATAAGTTTGAAAAAAGAGTATCTTTAATTATGAAAAAATTTATTATTGCTTTTGGTTGTATTTCGCTCCTGAGCGGATGTTTTATTTTTCAAAAGAAAGAGAAATATGGCTGTCCCGGTAGCCCCCAGCCCGGGGAGTTAACCACTGATCAAAAAATTGCGGCAGGCGAAAATGTTAAACAACCGAAGTATAAAGGAGGTAGAAAGAGTTATTAGCCATTAAGAAGCTTGCCTGCAGATAATTTCCTCCCTCACTTTGGCAGCAAGCTGCCATTAGCAAGTGTTGGTTTTTTCAAAAATTCATATGCCCTTACAGTTTACTCCACGCAAATGCCGGGTACATATCAGCTGCTTTTTTTATTAATATTAAGCACCCCCCACTTTAAAAAAATTGCAAAAAATTATTTATCGTAGTATAATAAAAATTACAAATAATAGTTATTAGCATTGGAAATCGGCGATACCCTTAATCCTAAACCAACAACCCAACTACCCAACTACCTTATGTGTTATCATTTAAAAACCAAACACGGCAATACGCTGGCTGTGATTGACGACAACTGCGGGATCTCCAAATTTTACGCGATCGCAGAAACTTTGAGCACTGAACTAAAGATTAATTTTATCAATCATTCAAACGACGAAGCAGGTAGTTTGGGCTGGGATTTTAAATATAAAAACCAGGTGATTACCCTTCATTACAATATGTTTAATGGTGTTTCTGTTTTTCCCCGGCATGTAAAAAACTTACTAAAGGAAAATAACGCGGTATTGGAAATAGCACATTTCCTTGAACGCAGGGCCTATTAAACATTAATAAGGCTTCTTTTCAATACTATCCAGGATGTTTAAATAACTATAATAACGGTCAGGATGAACCGTGCCCAGGTTAACGGCTTCTTTCACCGCACAATCGGGTTCATTAATATGCATACAGTTATTGAACTGGCAATGGTTGATGAGTACCCTCATTTCTGGGAAGTAATGGGAAAGTTCCTGCTTAGTAATATCAACCAAACCCAATTCCCTGATACCCGGCGTATCAATCACCCTTCCGCCAAAAGACAGGTTAAACATTTCCGCAAAAGTGGTGGTATGCAATCCTTTACCACTCCACCCGCTTACATCCTGCGTTTTTAGTCTCAGATCAGGAAAAACAATATTTATAAAAGATGATTTTCCCACACCGGAATGACCGCTCAATAAAGTGGTTTTATCTTTGAGCAGGCTTTTCACTTCTTCCACCCCTTGGTTTTTTTCGATACTCATGGACTGCACCTTGTAACCAATGGCTTCATAGATTTCTTTTACCTCCTGAAATTTATCCTGCTCTTTCTGTTTGTACAGGTCGGATTTATTAAACACGATGATGGAAGGAACATGGTAGGCTTCTGAAGTAATTAAAAAACGGTCAATAAAACCGAGCGAGGTTTTTGGATCCTTTAAGGTAGCGAATAATAAAGACTGGTCTAAATTAGAGGCGATAATATGATGCTGGTTCCTGTTGTGGGGCGATGAGCGGGTAATGTAATTTTTACGTGTGGCGATATCCGTTATCGTGAGGGTATTTTCCAATTCGTTCTCCATGTCGGCAAGCACTATATCGCCTACTGCGATGGGATTGGTGGAAGTGATATTTTCTATTTTAAATTTTCCTTTTATACGGGCATTAAATATTTTGCCGCTTTCATCCTGTACAATATACCAGCTACCGGTACTTTTATAAACTGTTGCCATCATAGGGTGCAAATTTCATCAATAAAAACGAATTGATGGTGCTTTATACAAAATTGGCAGTTAATGATCCCGGCCGAAGCTCATACCATGGGTAGTGCCAATAAAGAAGTATACCAGGTAAAAGTTCTTTGTACTGCCGATCTATGCCGCCATAAAGTCTTGTCTGGCAAAGCCGAATGTTTTAACTTGCTGGCGTTTACGTTTTTTTGTGTGGTGAAATGATTTTTGCAATGCTAAAATACTCTTAGTACAGTGGCTTTTTATTTCAGCATATTGAAAACAGGTCGCCCCGCTGAAAATAGTTTCTGCACCTGTCATATAAATTTCCCTAATTTGCCAATTTAATAAAACAGCCGGCAATGAATCAACGCTTCTACTCGCTTGATGTATTTCGTGGCGCCACTGTGGCGCTGATGATATTGGTGAATAACCCGGGTAGCTGGAGCCATATTTATGCGCCACTTGAACACGCCCCCTGGCATGGTATTACACCCACCGATCTCGTCTTCCCTTTTTTTTTATTTGCAGTTGGCAATGCAATGGCTTTTGTATTGCCCAAATTAGAAGCAGCGGGCGAAGGGATATTCTGGAAAAAGATCATTAAGCGGACGTTACTGATATTGCTGATTGGATTATTATTGAACTGGTTCCCTTTTATTAAATGGGATAACGATGAGTTAGTGGGCAAACCCTGGGCCTATACTACCGCCGAAGGAAAAATTTTAGGCGTCCGTATCTTTGGTGTATTACAACGCATTGCACTTTGTTATTTTTTCGCTTCGGTGATAGCGCATTATTTTAAACAAAGGGGCGCTTTTGTGGTGAGTGCTTTTTTATTATTAGGCTATTGGTTTTTATGTGTTGCCGCCAATCCTGCAGATCCTTTTAGCCTTGCGGGTTGGTTTGGAACAAAAACAGACCTGGCAATTGCAGGAGAAGCGCATATCTACCGCGGTGAGGGTGTACCCTTTGACCCCGAGGGCCTCATGAGTATATTCGCCGCTATCGTACAGGTGATATTTGGATGGCTTGCGGGCAGTTATATTTTACAAAAGGGGAAAACGCCGGAAATGGTGAATGGCCTGTTTGTGGCAGCTTGTTTATTACTATTTACCGGCTATTGCTGGGATATGGTTTTCCCGATCAACAAAAAAATATGGACCAGCAGTTATACCGTGTTCACTACCGGGCTGGCGATGCTTATTTTGGCAGTGATGATCTGCATCATTGAATTCAGGGGCTGGAAAGGCTGGTGGAGCAGGTTCTTTGATGTATTTGGTAAAAATGCGTTGTTTATTTTTGTATTGAGCGGAGCGTTGCCAAGGCTGCTCTCGCTGATAAGGATACCTGGTGGCATTGGTGCCGATGGCAAACCGGTTCACTTTTCTGCTTTCAGTTGGTTTTACCAGTTTGTGTGTAAACCCATTCTGCCGGGGGAGCCCAAAGCAGGTTCACTGATTTACGCAATTTGTTTTATTACCCTGATGTGGTTTTTTGCGTGGATACTGGATAAAAAGAAAATATATATTAAAGTGTAACGGCTAATGTTTTGGTTCCATCGGCGGTTTCCACGATATACGCTTCCGGTACGATTTCAAATTGCTGCTGGTATTCCATGCAGGTATCCTCAATAAAATTAGCCACTCCATCCTCTGCTACAATATTGATGGTACAGCCGCCAAAGCCGCCCCCCATCAATCTTGCGCCAATTACTGCAGGATATTTTCTAGCCCGCTGCACCAAAAAATCCAATTCATCACAACTCACTTCATATAGCTCACTCAGCCCTTCATGCGTTTCGAACATTAATTTCCCAAATCCGGCTATATCATTCTGTTGCAATAAGGCTGAGGCTTTTTTGGTACGGGCGATTTCTTCAACTACAAACCGGCAGCAATTATATACTTTAGGTGACATGTTATGCTTTTCTGTATCCAGTTCAGTTACCGACTTAATATCCCTGAATGACTGAACAGGAAGCCGGGCTTTTAGTATTTTCAGTCCTTCTTCGCAGCGCTGCCGGCGTATATTGTATTCACCCGATGCCAGTGAATGGTGCACTTTTGTATTGATCAAAACAATTTTATACCCGGCTAAAACCAATGGGAAATACTGGTGCTGCATACTTTGGCAGTCCAGCAGGATCACATGGTCTTTTTTTCCCATCATATTGGCAAACTGGTCCATTATGCCGCACTGCACATTGGGATAATTGTGTTCGGCACGCTGGCACAGCAGGGCGAGTTCTACCCGGGTAAGCCCTGTAGTAAACATTTCATTCAATGCGAATGCCAGTCCTCCTTCTACCGCCGCAGAAGAACTCATTCCTGAACCCCGGGGAATATCACCTCCAAAAACACAATTGAAACCATGGATATTCTTTCCAAGCAATAAAAATTCGTTCACCACACTCAGTACATAATTTCTCCAGCTATCATTGCTTTCGATATCATGGATATGTACTGAAAAACGTTCGTCAAAATCAACCGCGTAAAAATGAATATCATCCGTTTGGTTTTCCGCTATGGCATAATACACGCCCTTATTGATCGCAGCGGGCATTACAAACCCATCGTTATAGTCTACGTGCTCACCAATAAGGTTGATACGCCCGGGTGAAAAAAATAAGGCAGGGCGGGAGGTGAAATTTTCAGTAAAACTTTTTAAAACTGATCTTGCAATAGTATTCATTCCTGTTAAATTAATGAGGTGATTTTATAAGTAGTTGAAAAAATAATATTTTCCCCGGGCTGTAATATTATTAAACCCATTTTATTGTTGAATGCATCCGGCGCGGCACTCAGGTTTTCAATGGCAATACTATTTCGGTGCGGAGGAGTATAAATTTGCAGGTAAGGGTAATGTTTATCCGGGCGTATTTCTATTTGCAGTTTTTGCTTTGTGTCCCTTAGCACGCAAAGGGGCTGGCATTCTGCGAAGTTCAGGGTAAAACAATTATCAAACAGGGTATCTCCTATTTTTTTTAAGGAAGTAAATTCCTCGTAGGGAACCAGTTCACCGGTTGGAATCAGCGCCTCGTTATATACCAGTTTTTCTTTGGACTGAAATTCAAGTTGAACTTCATCTATTTTTCCTCCAAAAGTAAAATAAGGATGCCATCCATCCTGTATGGGAATCAGCCCTTTATCTTTATTAATGATTTCAGTAACAATGCTAAGCTCATTCTCTTTTTTTAAATGATAAGCCACTACGCAATCATAGTGAAACGGATAGCCTTTATCATTGCCCGTGTAAGCATATTTTAACGCCACACCCGCACTCGCTTCATCCGCATAATGGTCCATTATGGCAAACTGCGCATCATATAATAAACCATGCAGTGCATTTGCGTTCAATAAAAATTTTTGGATGGAATATTCCTTTTCACCAAAATGGTAGGCAGCATTATTTAGCCTGCAGGCGAAAGGGGACAATTTACAACTCTTAAAACCTTTGGAGCTGACATTCAGGGTAAAATCTTCAGCGCTGTCATAATGGTCAATCACATTTAATAAATACTCATTGTGCAAAACCGTAAATGAATGAAGGGTTGCGCCGCAGGAAGGAATAATATCCACAAATGTTTTTGCCAGGGTATCCTTTAATACGATCTTATCAAAACTATTTGTATTGCTTACTTCTATGGCAAACATGAAGGAAATGTTGAGTTTGGTGAATGGGCAATGGTGAACAGGCAACAGGCAATAGGCATTAGTTCAACAACGTCCGTTAAACCTGTCCGCTAGGCATTCCGGCAGGCATGCATTCACGCTATGCAAAATTCAATTTATATATTCTTGCTATTTCAATCAATTCGGGGAGATTAGTTACACCCAGTTTTTCAAACAACCGGGCCTTATGTGTACCTACGGTTGAAGAATTGATGGAGAGCAACTCAGAAATATCACTACCGGATTTCCCGGTCATTAATAAATTGGCAACTTCAAATTCCCTGGCACTCAATTTATCAAAGGGGTTATTGGGTTGTTGTGAACCAATCTCTGCGGCCAATTGCTCTGCGAGGGCTTCACTGATATATTTGCGGTCATTTAAAACCAGTTCCACGGCCTTTTTTAATTCTGTGAGTCCGGAGTTTTTTGACACAAAACCCATTGCACCTGCTTTCAAAAATCTTTTGGCATATACATTCTCCGAACTCATTGAAAACATAAGTACCCTGATATCAGCATACCTGGTTTTTATGTATTCCATTAAACCGGCTGTGTCTGTGCCGGGCATTTGAACGTCCATTATCACAAGATCATATTTGCGCAGCTTTAGTTGACTTAATGCAGATTTTTCATCACTTGCCTCATAAATATCACATGGTTTGAATAGCTCCTGCAACACATTTTTTACACCTGAACGTACTATCTCGTGGTCATCAATTAATAAAAAATTTTTCATAA
Organism: Ferruginibacter sp.; assembly: GCA_014379625.1. GTDB lineage: Bacteria > Bacteroidota > Bacteroidia > Chitinophagales > Chitinophagaceae > Ferruginibacter. The sequence goes on from JACMLJ010000006.1 coordinate 101,582, forward strand.
ACGGTATTATTGCTTGTTAAAATACGCAGCTATTATTAAAAAACAGGGTAAGTAACTTCGGTAACGTACTCATTATTAATATTTTATCATGAAAGTTATCCCAACAAATTTGGGTAGAAACATAGGCCAGCATCTAAAATTGATCAATAGTTAAAATATTCTGTGGCAATCACCTGATAAATGAAGCCTTATACCGATAGATAAAGAATTTGCACATCTATCGATCCGGTCCGGTCGCATTTTCAAATGGTCGGCTCGTACCTGATCCGGACGTGTATCCATTAACCGCAGGGCATTTTAAATACAGCTTTTTACCTGTAGTTCGCCGTATAAAATTAGTTAATTTATGCTACTAACACTGATCTTTATTTGAAGCCGGAATCCAGTGCATTCAATACGCATGGTTTTTCGCTCCACAGAAAAGAACCGTGAGCCCGTCAAATGCAAAATTTACCTTTTAAAAAGACATCCCTTCTGTTTTTATTACAGCTAACAGTTTTTCAATTAAATGCTTGAAATACAGTAATTTACCATAACCCCGCTCAGGCAAATTTCAAAATATCCTGACTCATTATTGAGCATCACCATCCGGTTCCGTACAAAAAATGCCGGTGCAATTTTCAACGGCGCCACTAAAGGGGCGTAGAGAATCATCGCTGGTAACCAATGGCTGAAATTCAAATCAGTAAAAAGTAAAATAAGTAAGGGAATTATAAAAAAGACATCTGACGGCGTTTGGCAAAACCGGGTATAGGCTTATTCGGTAAAGGAAGGAAGTATATCTTTACAAATCCTTAAAAATATAACGAATGATAGTTAACGTCGTTATCTTGAACATTATATAAATTAAATGATCCCTATTGTGATTTTAGCGGCGGAAAATATTGCAGGTGATAATTATTTAGCTAAGAATTGCCTGAATGGGGGTAAGACAACATACAACTCACTGAAGGCAATAAGTGGTGAATCCGGCATTCAATTTCCAAATAAAGCTGTGGTGTATACCAGGGTAACAAGCCCTTACTTAATATTTCCGGATATTGACTGGCCCCTTCTGAATAAAAAGGAACTGTTGATCTATGGTAAAATAAATCCAATATTAAAATTGATACACGCGATAATAGTTACATTAGTGGTTTCAGTAAAGGGTGAGCGGGGGATTTATAAAAAACACCGTTTATGGTTTGGATCAAAACCACCTGTTGGGGGAAATTTTTTGAAGGGTTTCAAAAAAAATTCACTTTTTTCGTTTTGTTTGTACACCTGCCCAAAAACAATTAACCATGCTGCTTGATACCGCCATTAATATTTTGATGATAGAAGACAATACCGGCGATCAGTTTTTACTATCAGAATTATTGAAGGCATCAGATATTAACGTAAAAAATCTCTTTTCGGCGGTCAGGTTAGATAATGCGCTTGACCGTTTAAAAGAAGAACCCATAGATATTATTTTATTAGACCTTTCACTCCCCGACAGTTCAGGTATTCAAACCTTTCATACCCTGATTAACCATGCAGGAAAAAGCCCCGTGGTTATTTTATCGGGGCTTACAGATACAAGGATTGCGCTGGATGCCATTACACTTGGCGCCCAGGATTACCTGATTAAGGGGGATTTTGATGAAAAACTGCTGGCAAAAACCATTCGCTACAGCATTGAAAGAAAAAAAAATACAGAAGCCTTACAGGAAAGTATTGAGCGGTATAACCTGGTAAGCAAAGCCACCAATGACATGGTATGGGACTGGAATATAATAACCGGGGATGTGTATAGAAATGTTGAAAGCTGGAATAAAATTTTTGAAGGTTCCCTAAAAGAGCTAGATCCAACAGTACAGTTTTTTGTTGAACGCATCCACCCAGACGACGTAGTGCAAACTTTAAAGAAAGTAGATACTATTTTAACGAACCCTCACCAGTTTATTTTTGAAGTTGAATGCAGGGTGCGTAAAGAAAATGGTAAATATGCATATATCACCGACCTGGGCTATATTATCCGCGACGAAGAAGGCAAACCCACCCGCGTTATTGGCGCCACGCAGAATATCACCGCAAGAAAAGAAGCGGAAGCTATTGTAAAGTCATCCGAAGAGCGTTACCGTTATTTATTCAATAATAACCCAGCCTGTATCTTAATTTGGAACCTGGATGATTTTAGTATCCTAGAAGTAAATGATTCTTCGATTGAACAATACAATTATACAAAAGAAGAATTTTTAAAGAAAACGGTACTGGAAATTCAGGTTCCCGAAGAATTGCAGGAGATAAAGGAACTGGCGCAAAAGGCCAAAGCAGATGTCTTTTTTAAGGTTACCGCCATAGGAAAGCATATCAATAAGGCAGGGGAGTATATGTTTATGGATATCACTTCACATAGAATTGAATACAAGGGGCATGCCGTGATACTTGCACTGGCCAATAATGTTACCGAAAAAATTTTACTGGAAGAAAAATTGGAAAACGAGCATATAAAAAAGCAGCAGGAAATTACCGAGGCAGTGATTACTGCCCAGGAAAAAGAACGCCAGGGAATAGGCGCCGAACTGCACGACAACGTAAACCAGATACTCGCGAGTTCCAGGCTATATTTAGGTCTCGCTAAAAGAGATATCCCTCAACCCAACCAGTTTCTTGATGAAACGGAAATTCTCATTACCTCGGCAATAGCAGAAATAAGATCTTTATCGCATTCATTGATCCCTCCCTCGCTCGATGATTCCGAAATGGCTGAGGCCTTGGACAATATTATTGCCACCCTAACTAAAACAGGTTCAATAAAAGTTATAGCTGATCTGAAAAGATTTAATGAAAACTCCACTTCCGATAAATTAAAACTGGGTATTTACCGTATGGTACAGGAGCAGTTCAACAATATCCTTAAATATTCAAAAGCTTCAATCGTTCATATTTCACTGGCCCATGAGGGCGGAAAAATTTTATTGAAAATAAAAGACAATGGAATTGGTTTCGACAAATTGAAAAAAACACCGGGTGTTGGCCTGCTCAATATAAAAACAAGGGCATCTTTATTTAATGGCCTGGTGAATGTAATAACTTCACCGGGTAATGGCTGCGAGCTGGTGGTGAGTTTTAATTGACCATATAAAAAATAGTTTAAACTATCTGCAAATTTGGTATTCTGGAAAATACCTTCCCATTCCTGCAATAAAAAATTTCTTTACCAGTTGAGAGCAGTACCATTATTATTTATTTCACTTCCAGGATATTAAAACTATAGGGCGGCATTATAAAATACTCATGGTCAAATCCGATTGTATAGAACCGGCTATCCCAATGATCGTATAATCGCTCCGGCGAAGGGCCATGCTGTTTAAATGCAGCCCAGGTTAAGAACGAGGTTTGTGCGCTGAAATTAAATATGCAATACAGCTTCTGCTCATCTAATGTACGCAGGTAACCGGCTACATGAATATTATGCGGGCTCATCCAGGTAAGATTTTTAAAATCTCCCGCTACCCCAAGTTTTTTTCTAATACTGATCAACCGTTTTGTGCCGGAAAAGATACGGTGTTCGATGGTTCCTTCCATCTCAATCTTTTCATTCTTTACCCAATCTATCACCGGGCGGTGCATCCACCGGTTATCATAACTTTTACCCGGCTCATCTAAATAAGAATAGTCATTGGTATACCCGGCTTCGTCGCCATAAAACAACATGGGTATTCCACCAATAAAAAAACTTTGCGCCTGCATCAGCAAAATTTTTTTAACTGAAATATCTACTCCTTCAGGGTCATTCCCGAGGATGGTTTTTTCCAGTCCGCAAAGTGAAGCCAGTGAACCACTGATCCTGGCATCCTGTGTTTTTGGGTTTACCGAAAACAATGCACCCTTTGCAGGCGAACCCGGGTGAATGCCGGCATAATATTCTTTTAAGAATTTCCTGTGTTCATAAGGATCAAATCCTGCGTTCCGGATCATATAATCATCATATCCCAATCCAATATCATCATGGCCACGGGTATAGGTTATCCACGAAGCACCGTAAGGCTTCTGTAATATTTCATGCTGTGCGGCCAGCATCACCCTGGTATCACCTGTGGCAAGCGCATCCCACTGCAATGCCATTTGTGTTGCGTTGTAAGCGAAATCGCACTCCTTTGCGGTATACAACCCGGTACCAAAATATTTCATGATCTCTTTAGGCGCTACTATCGCTTCTCCGAGTAAGGCCATCCCCGGGGTAGCCACCTGCACACATTGTTTGATCAGTCTTAATATCACGTGCGCCTGTGGTAAATTCTGGCAGGTGGTGCCCGGTTGCTTCCATATAAATGCAGGCGCATCTATCCGCAAAATATCTATCCCGAGGTTGGCATAAAAGAAAATGGTATCGAGCATTTCAATAAATACAACGGGATTGGAGTAGTTGAGATCCCACTGGTAATGATGAAAAATTGTCATCACCCATTTTTTGCATTCCGTTGACCAGGTGAAATTACCCGGTGAACTTTCGGGAAAAATTTCCGGCATTGTCTTATCAAATTCATCTGGTATGTTCCGGTCACCATACATATAGAAATAATCCTGGTATTTTTTATTTCCTTCCTTTGCTTTTACCGCCCATTCGTGGTGGTGCGAAGTATGATTGAGTACGATATCCATCATCAGGTAGATATTTTCACCGCTCATTTTTTCCTGTAGCTTTTGCAGGTCCGCCAGGCTGCCAAAGCGTTTATCCACCTTCCTGAAATCAGCTACAGCATAGCCCCCATCGCTTTCACCCTCCGGGCTTTCCATCACCGGCATCAGGTGTAATAAATTAACCCCCAGTTTTTTAAAATACCATAACTTTTTTGCCAGCCTGCCCAGGTCGCCGCAAAAACGGTCCACGTATAAACTCATCCCGGTTATTTCATTGCTTAAAATCCAATTGCCCATGAGTTCTTTGTCCTGGTCTTTTTGTTTTAGGGCAAGCGGCCGTTTTATATAGGCCGCTGCAATGGTATCGATCAACTGGCTGAAAATTTCGGTATGCCGGGGATGCGTTCCATATAATTCACTGTACAAAAAATGTATGGCAGTAGCGTTTGCTACAAATCTTGTATAAAATAAATTGTCGTCACCCCCAATATCAATATTATTCCGGTGGAGCACTTCGTTGATGAGTTGATGTAGCCGCGGATTGTACACTGAATTTCCTTTTAATTAAATATCTGGTTACTTAAATGCCGGAATGCATCCATTGCGCCCATGTATTCGCAGGTACGTGCGCCGGCTTTGTTCCCATTGAGCATGATGCCGGTCCACTGCGTGGCCGACAATGATTTTATTTCCGCCAGTGTTTTATCGCAAAGCTGGTATAATACAGCGCCTACAAAAGCATCACCTGCGCCGGTGGTATCTACCGGGTTTACGGGTATGCTGGGGATAATAGCTGTTGTATTATCAAAACCCAGCATGGTTCCCTCTTTTCCTAAAGTGATTGCGAAAGTGGCCGAAGTTTTTTCCAGCAAAATTTTTGCAGCTCCCTGCAAAGTAGCGCTTCCGGTGATAAGCATGGCTTCCTCATCACTTAGTTTAAAAAAGTGGCAGCAGGCTAAAAAATTCCACGACTGATCAATAAATGCCTGGTCATTATTTTTAAACAATAGTTGTCTGTAATTTGGATCAAAGCTGATAAAAATATTTTGCTCTATTGCTTTATGTAATAAATGCTGGTAGGCTGCCTGCAAAGGGCCGGGCAAAAAAGCGGTAGCCGAACCAAAATGAATGATTGAAATTTCGTCCAGGTCAATTTGCTCCACTTCATCCCGGCTTAGCTGGCCATCGGCGCCCCGGTTAAAATAGAAATCCCTTTCCCCGTCTTCCATCAACGATACAAAAGCAAATGTGGTGAAAAAATTACTATCCTGGAGCATCCACCTGGTAGATACACCAAATTGCCGCATCTCCTCTACCAACTGTTTGCCAAAAGGATCGGCGCCTACTTTGGCAGCCAACTCTACCGTTCCACCCAATGCCCCGATAGCGGCCGCGACATTGGTGGGGGCGCCGCCGGTTTTTTTTAAAAAATTATTGCCTTCCGAAAGGGATTTTCCTTTGTCGGTGCAGATCATGTCAATTAAAGCTTCGCCTATGCAGAGTATTTTCATGCTTGAGATATTTATTCAAAATTAATGTCCCCCACTCAGTGATATCAGCACATCATCTTTGGCCTTGTTCACTTTGATGAGTATGGTAGCCGCGGCGGCAATCAACAAAAACGCCCCGGCAAAACTGATCGCATTGCGTGGATCGTTGTTTAAAAAATGTTTTAGGATATAGCCAAAACTTAAATTTTGAAGGATCATGGGAATTACGATCATCATATTGATGATGCCCATGTACACCCCATACTTTTCTTTTGGGATATCCGCCACCACCATCAGGTAAGGTACTCCCATCATACTCGCCCAGGCTATTCCAAAACCGGTCATCGGGGCAAACAGCAAATACTTGTTTTCAATATGCGGAAAAATCAATAAACCCACACCGGCTAATACCAGGCAGGATAAATGGACCATTTTCGCACTGTACTTTTTTGCAAGTCCAACCAGTGCAAACGCAGAAAGAAAGGTAACTACATTATACCATCCGTTTACCAACCCGGTCCATCCTACCGCTTCACCATATAACCCTTTATTAGCGGGGGTGGTATTCCACACTGAAAGGGCAATGCTCTTGGACGCATTTTGCCAGTAACAAAATAAGGCGTACCACTGAAATAAATATACCAGCGCCAGGTTCCACATCACCCTGGGCATATATTTAATGGCATGCCCAATCTCTACAACAGGTTTTAAGATGCCGCCTTTCTCTGCTCTTAATGCAGCCAGTTCCTCGGCTGTGGGTGGTATTTCGGGGGTTTTGCTGATTGACCATAATACGGAAGCTATAGAACAGAACGACCCAAGGAAAAAGGAACCAAATACCCAGTAGGGAAGACTGCCCGGTTTCTCAGGCATATATTTTTGAAAAATAAACAGGGAAACATTTGCCAGTGTAATTCCCAGACCGGTAAAAAAGCTCTGCGTAAGAAAGCCCATAGGCATTTGATCCTTAGGTAATTTATCGGCAATAAATGCGCGGTACGGTTCCATAGCTGTATTATTTGCTGCATCCAATACCCATAACAAACCCACCGCCATCCATAAAGAACTGCTGAAAGGGTAAATGAATAAACAGATACTGCAAAATAATGCGCCGATAAAAAAATAAGGTTTGCGCCTTCCAAACCTGGGGTGCCAGGTTTTATCACTCATGGCTCCAATCAGTGGCTGGATCAATAATCCGGTAACAGGGCCGGCCAGGTTTAATAAAGGGATCTGGTCGGGGCTTGCGCCCAGGAAATCATAAATAGGATTAACAGCGCTTTGTTGCAGGCCAAAACTATATTGAATACCAAAGAAACCAACATTCATGTTGATGATCTGCCAAAAACTCATGGTTGGTTTAGGTATGCTCATAGCAATCGTTTAAAGAAGTAAAATCAAATGTAATGAAAACGAATGTCTTCTTTTGCCGCAAACGTTTGAAGTGTATAAGAAAAATACTTCGGCAATCAGCCAAAGGCGTATATGTTAATCGATGCAAATGAACTGCACCTACAACCCAAAAATAAGTTTGCTGGTAACCTTACCAATGCATAAGCCGGATATACCCATGAGATCACCTCAACCTGTTGCTATCCCTGATCAGTTTTTCATCTTTATTAATTCCCCTTGCAGCAAAGATCAGGGCCAGGACGATGATGATATGCGAGGCGGCGGTAATGGCGAATTCGCCTTTGGAGAAATCGGGGATTTCCCGCAAATATAAAAATACCAGGAGCAGGTCGAGCGCAATACCGGCAATGCATAGCCGCAACTGGATGATCCTTTTTTTAAATAAAAATATAGTGATTAAAGTTAACCCGCCTAATAGGATGGTGGTGCTCATCAATAAAATATTGCCTGTTCCGTTTAGCTGGTGATATTGGTTATCCGGCAGGTAGGTGCCGCTGTAAAAAGAAAATTTTAGTGTAATAAAGGTAAGCACGGATGCTATCAATAGCCAGACTGATTGAATACGTTGTATCATGAGATTGTATTATGGTGTTAGTTGTAATGGTGAATTGGTGAATGGTGAATGGTCAATGGTGAATTGGTGAATGGTGAATCAATGTCGTTTAGTTAAGCTATTTTTCCTTTTTCGTTCCGTAGGAAAGGTATATCGGTAGCAATGAAAAAGGTTATGCATTTTCGTTCCTTAGGAGCGATATGTGATTAACTCCCCTTCTTACAATCGTAGCCAATACCAATATCTAAAAACCGATTTTACATATCGTCCCTATGGGACGAATTGAATCATCATTAATTCTTTCTACCCATATATCGTCCCATAGGGACGAAGTATTAATCCTTCACTAAATGACATTGAATGGTCAACAGTGAAATATCGCCCATTGTCTATTGTTCATCGAAATTTGCCCATTGTATTTTTCCCCCGCCATTTTTGCCTATTCACCCTTCACTATCAAAGTTCCGGGTACAAATCAAACTGGTTCATAAAATCATTTACCTGTTTACGTACCGTACGGATAACATTGGCATCATCGGCATTCATCAGTACATTGTCAACGGCATTTACTACAAACTGCATGTCTTCTGCCATCATTCCACGGGTGGTGATGGCGGCCGTCCCCACACGGATACCCGAGGTAACAAAAGCGCTTTTATCATCAAAGGGAACCATATTTTTATTGAGGGTAATATCTGCCTGTACCAGCGCCTGTTCCGCTTTTTTACCACTGATGTTTTTGTTGCGCAGATCGATCAGCATTAAATGATTATCGGTACCATTGCTGATCAATTGATATCCTTTATCTACAAATGCTTTTGCCATTGCCTGTGCATTGGTAACCACCTGTTTGGCATAACCGGTAAATTCTTCTGTAAGTATTTCGCCAAATGCAATTGCTTTCGCCGCAATAATATGCTGTAACGGGCCACCCTGTATCCCGGGAAATACAGCCATGTCCATAAGATTACTCATCATTCGTAAATTCCCTTTTACATCTTTTAACCCAAAAGGATTCTCAAAATCCTTTTTCATTAGGATAATGCCACCCCTTGGTCCGCGCAGGGTTTTGTGCGTTGTAGACGTTACAAAATGGCAGTGTTCAAACGGGGAACTTAATAAACCCTTTGCTATCATGGCGGCCGGATGCGCCATATCACATTGTACAAAAGCGCCCACTTCATCCGCCACTTTTCTTATCCGGGCATAGTCCCAGTCGCGGCTATAGGCAGAAGCGCCACAAAAGATCAGTTTTGGCCGGTAGGTTCTTGCCTGTTCTTCTAATGTTTCATAATCAATCAACCCGGTTTCTTTTACTACCCCATAAAAATGCGCCTCATAAAGTTTACCGGAGTAATTTACCGGTGAGCCGTGGGTAAGATGGCCGCCCATACTAAGGTCGAGGCCTAAAATTTTATCACCGGGTTGCAGTACCGCTAAAGTAACGGCAGCATTGGCCTGGGCTCCGCTATGGGGCTGCACATTGGCATAATCACAATTAAAAATTTGCTTGACGCGGTCAATCGCCAGTTGTTCAGTCTGGTCCACAAATTCGCAGCCTGCATAATACCTTTTTCCGGGATAGCCTTCCGCATATTTATTGGTCATTACACAACCCGATGCCTGCATTACGGGTAAAGAAGTAAAATTTTCCGAAGCAATTAACTCAAGGCCGTGGCGCTGGCGTTCTAATTCTTTCCTGATGATATCAAAAACCAAGGTATCTCTTTGCATGAATCTTTATTAAGAGTGCAAATATACAAACCTGTGTTTACTTATCAGGATGAACCCGAATAAATTGATATTGTAACATGTACCGTTTACACAAAATGAACTACTTTCACAAAAGTTTAAAAAAGCAACATCTTATTGTAAACAAAATATCCGCGGTTTGCGGATTAAGTTTGAAATATGAAGGCGATAATACCCGTAGCTGGAGCAGGTACTAAACTGCGTCCACATACATATACACAACCAAAGGCCCTGATTCCTTTAGCCGGAAAAACTATCTTAAGCATCATTGTCGACCAGTTGCATGAGGCGGGGATCAATGAATTTGTTTTTATAGTAGGGTACCTGGGAGAAAAAATCCAGGACTATGTAAAAGAAAATTACCCGAATTTAACTTGTCATTTTGTATACCAGAATGAAAGGTATGGCACCGGGCATGCCATTGACCTGGCAAAAGAAATTGTAGGGGAAGATGAAGTGCTGATCGTACTGGGCGACACGATCGCGGAATATGATGTAAGAGCAATGATCGATTCACCCATTTCGATGCTTGCTGTAAAAAAAGTGGATGACCCCCGCAATTTTGGTGTGGCCGAAATTGAAGAAGATGGATTTATAACGCGGGTTGTGGAAAAGCCCGCCATTCCTAAAAGCAATATGGCCCTGGTAGGAATTTATAAAGTAATTGAAACCCACGATCTTTTTATTTGTTTAAAAAAGATCATGGAAAAAATAGGGCGCTCAAACGGTGAATTGAGTTTAACAGACGCGTTGGAGTGCATGATCCAATCGGGCGCCAGGTTCAAATCTGTAAAAGTGCAGTCATGGTTTGATTGCGGGAAAAAAGAAACCCTCCTTAAATCCAATGCAACCCTGCTTAAAAAATTTGGTGGCAAGGTAGTTGGGATGGAAAAATTTGAGAATACCATCATTATACCCCCGGTAAGTATTGCTGAGGGCTGCGATATAAAAAATTCTGTGATAGGCCCCAATGTTTCAATTGGCGAAAATACCATCCTTAATTATACCATTGTTAAAGAATCGATCATCGGCTCTTTCTCCAAATTATATGATGTGGTGCTGGATGATTCATTAATTGGCAGTGATACCGGTATCAAGGGAGAAACAAGGTCGCTGAATATTGGAGATAACACGGATATTGATTTAGGATAACGGGAGACGGTAATGAACAAGGAGAGACAAATGAGTATAAACTATTATTAACTCCTTACTCCTTCCTCACTACTTACTACTCACTACTTACTGCTCACTGATTCCCCCTCCCCCATGATGCCATTCACCAACAGGGTTACCCGGCTTTTTAAAATTGACTATCCTGTTATACAGGCAGGTATGGTTTGGACTAGTGGCTGGAGGCTTGCAAGTGCGGTTAGTAATGCAGGAGGTTTAGGCCTGATTGGCAGTGGCAGCATGTATCCGGAAGTATTGAGAGAACATATTGTAAAATGCAAAGCGGCTACTGACAGGCCTTTTGGAGTGAATGTACCGCTTTTATATCCTGGTGCCGATCAGCATATTCAAATAATTATTGAAGAGAAAGTCCCCATCGTTTTTACATCAGCAGGCAATCCCAAAACATTTACTTCGTTATTAAAGCAGCATGGTATTACAGTAGTGCATGTGGTAAGCAGCAGTAAGTTTGCTGTAAAAGCCCATGAAGCAGGCTGTGATGCGGTAGTAGCTGAAGGTTTTGAAGCGGGAGGGCATAATGGAAGAGAAGAAACCACCACGATGGTACTGGTGCCTGCGGTTTGCAGTTCGGTTACCATTCCTGTAATTGCGGCAGGGGGCATCGCTACAGGAAGGCAGATGTTGAGCGCAATGGTATTGGGAGCTGAAGGTGTACAGATCGGTAGCCGTTTTGTTGCCAGTACGGAAGCATCGGCCCATGCAAATTTTAAGACCGCCGTGATCCATGCAAAAGAGGGAGACACGATGCTTTCATTAAAACAACTTACACCGGTGCGGCTGATTAAAAACAGGTTTTATAATGACCTGGAAGAAGCGCAGAAAAATTGTGCCACCTCCCTGCAGCTCGAGGCATTACTGGGTAAGGGCAGGGCCAAAAAAGGAATGTTTGAAGGTGACCTGGACGAGGGCGAACTGGAGATAGGGCAGGTTTCGGCATTAATCAATACGGTGGAACCTGCCGCAGATATACTGAAGAAATTATGGATTGATTTTGAAGCTGCACTGCAACATCCGCTAAAATGAATTATTTTTATATTGAAATCCAAATATTTGTAAATCAACCAATAGTTAGATGCAACGTATTTACCTGTTTTATAGTACAATGAGGGTGGTGTTTTTATTTTTTATAACATTGCTTTCTTTATCTTCCTATTGCCAGCAACCTGCACCCACACAGCAGCAGATCAATGAAATGCTGCCGAATGGTATCGACCCCACCCAAATGACCAAATCGGGCTTTGACAGTTATTTTAAAGATAATAACCAAAAAAAAACCACCGGAAACGATAAAAATAAGGAGAACCCCGAAATTGCCAGGCGCCTTCAAAATAAATCTATAGACAAGGATAGTACACAGGGGGACAATATTAAAAAGAGCGCCTTTAGCCCCGACCAAACCTATGGGGCCAATATTTTTCAAAATGTGGCGATGAATGATGTCTCCGAACTTTCTACCCCACCCCTGGATTACCCAATTGGTGTAGGCGATCATATCGTTGTTTCTTTGTGGGGCGGCGGAGAGTACCAGGAAGATTATATTGTAGCCAGGGATGGCGCAATTTTTCCTGCCGGTTTGGGAAAAATAACAGTCCAGGGCCTCAGTTTTGAAGTTGCCCGCTCTTTAATATACTCAAGGTTCAGGAGCCGGGTTCCGGAAGGAACCAATATCCAGGTAACACTCGGACAGCCCAGGACCATCAATATCAATGCGGGTGGAGAAGTAATCAGCCCCGGGCCTATTACCGTATCTGCTTTTTCAAACGCTTTCAATGTAATAGGATTGGCCGGGGGGATTACAGAATACGGGAACCTTCGGGCCATACAGGTGAAAAGGGGCGGTAATTTGATAGAAGTGCTGGATGTGTATAAATATTTAACTTCCGGCGATTTGGGTAAGAAAATATATTTGCAGAACAATGATTTTGTGCTGGTAACATTTGTAGAAAAAAAAGTGCTGGCCACCGGGCAGTTTAAACGGCCGATGTATTACCAGCTCAAAAAAGAAGAAGGTGTAAAAGCCCTGATCGGGTATTCGGGGGGCTTCACCGCAGATGCTTTTACCTCTGGCATAAAAGTGATAAGAACGGAAAATGAAACACAAAAAATACGCGATGTAAATGCTACGGTAATATTAAAGCTGGCGGGCCAGGATTTTTTATTAAACGACGGGGATATTATAAAGGCTGAGGCGATCAGGCCCGGCATTATCAATAAGTTGGAATTAAAAGGGGCCGTGGCTTACCCCGGCATTTATGAGTTAAGAAAAAATGACCGGCTTTTTGATGTAATCAACCGGGCCGGGGGCGTAACAAAAAATACTTACCTGCCGAGGGCATACATTTTCAGGGGTGCAGGCGATTCTACCAATATTAAATCCGACAAACTGGAAGTGAGCCTGGATGACCTCGATAAAGATAATTCCGGAAGCATTAACAATGTGGCCCTGCAGGCAAATGATATTATTCAGTTATTTTCGAACAGTGAATTTGGTGAACAGCAAACCGTATCAGTTTATGGAGAGGTTCGCAAAGAGGGAGAATTGAAAAAATATGGGGGTATGACCCTCCAGGACCTGATCTATTTATCGGGCGGTTTAAAACCATCTGCTGAATATGGAAGGTTGGAAATTTCAAGCATTGTAGATATTGATTCTGCCCTGCAGGGTTTAAAACCAACCCGTACAATTGTAAAATCATACGCTATTCAAAATAACCTTGAATTAGATACTGCTTCCGCGAAAATATTACTGAAACCCTACGACCAGGTTTTTGTAAGAAAGAATCCAAACTTTCAGTTGCAGCAGAATGTGCAGATACTTGGCCTGGTAAAATATGGAGGGTTGTATCCCCGCTTAAGTAAATATGAAAGGCTGTCCTCTTATATAGAAAGAGCGGGCGGGATAATGGAGAATGCTAACCTGGGTGGCGCTATTTTATACCGGAATACAACCGAATTGACAAGGGAGAAAATTTTTAATAAACCAGGGAACAATCCTCCCGATAAATCCATTGCCGACAGCGCTTTACTTCGTTTAGACCAGCCTGTTAGTATTGACCTGTTCAGGGCCATGAAGTACAAAGATTCAAAACATGATATTATTTTGCAGGATAATGATTTGATCTATATCCCCGAGATAAATCCATTTGTATCGGTGCAGGGCAGGGTGCAATCCCCCATCAAAATTACTTTTGATAAAGACCATACCAATTTGTCGTACTACATTGATAAAGCAGGGGGATTTGGGATAAGGCCATGGCGTAAAAGGGTATTCGTAACCTATGCCAACGGAAGGAGCAAGCGCACCAAAAACCTTTTCTTTGCGCATTTTTACCCAAAAATTGAGGAAGGTAGTACCATCACCATTCCCGAACGGCCCGAGGGAAAAGAGATAACCAATGCGTTGACGCAAGGCCTTACAACTGCTATCCCGTTGCTGCTGGCCTACTTAATTCTAAAACTTTAATAACCTCACCGGTGAATACGACTGAATTCATAAGAGAAATATTAAAAAGACTTGCTCGGTTCCGAATCCTGATCCTCTGCGCCGGGATCATCGCCGCCCTGCTGCTTTTCTTTTATGCAAAAAGCAAAAGGCCCGTTTACACGGCAAAAGCTACTATTTTTCCACTAACCACTTCCACAGAAAATGCTCTTTCCTCAAGCACTTTAAGCGGGATACTTGGATTGACGGATGCGCCTGCCAGTTTCAGCAATGAAGCAACGATCAATATTATTGAATTAACGTTAAGCAGGTATGTGAGGGAGTGGGTGGCATCTGCCAGGTTGCCGGACTTTGAAAATAAAACCATCGCAGAATTGTTGATCGATGATCATAATAGCCATACATCATTTATGGAAAAGGATATCAAACTACCATTGGACAGTATTTCCCTGGCCATTGCTGGCGCCGAATTTTTACAGCCCTGTGTTGCAGCCAAAATGAGTAAGAACGGGGTATTTGAAATATATTTTAGTCATTCCAATAGTAGTTTTATTTCACCCATTGCTACTGTGCTGATTGATAAGGTATCACAGTTTTATATTGATCTGAAAATAAAAAAAGCAACCGCCGATTATAATTTCACCGTAAGAAAAATTGACTCATTAGATGCTATCGTGAGCAGTGTTGACAAAAGGGCGGTCCGGATGCAGAACACCACTCTTTTTGCGCCGGATAAACTGGAATATGAAATACCAAAAGAAAGGATCAACGCCGATAAGCAGCGCTATATACGCCAAAGGGATATATCATTGAATAACCAGGAAGAAGCGCTTTGGCGTTTACAAAAACTAACGCCCATTATTTCAGTTTTAGATAAGCCTACTGCTCCATTTAACGTTAGTAAATCACCCGCCGCAGTTTACGCAGTGATGGGTTTATTTGCAGGATGCCTTCTCGCCGCATTTCTTTCCGTATCCGGGGTTATTTATAAATTCTCTGCGAGTGAAGTCCGGAAGCTACTTTTAGGAACCGGCATTCCGGTGTCTATAAAATCATGATTTTCTGAATGCCCATTTAAACATTTCTTTCCAGGTGGCTTTTTTGCCATACATCAAAATGCCGGTCCGGTAGATCTTGCCGGCGAGCCAGGTAGTACAGATAAACCCGGCGATTAATAATATCATGGAAACTGCCAGTTGCCAGGCGGGTACCCCACTCGGTATCCTTCCCATCATCACAATTGGAGATGTAAAAGGAATGATGCTTGCCCACACCATTACTTTACTGTCTGGTGTATTTAAATTGCTCGACAGGATGATAAAAGCAAAAATGATCGGCATGGTAATCGGCAGCATCAGGGATTGCGCTTCCTGCGGATCTTCGTTGATCACACTACCTATAGCCGCGAATAAAGAAGCATAAAAAAGATATCCGCCTAAAAAATAAAATGTAAAACAACTGATGATCATTGACCAGTTCACGGTGCTCATATTTTTCATAAAGCCCGCCATTCCCGCGGCTGCAGCGCTATTGTTTCCCATTCCGCCGGGCATTGATGTATTGGCTTCACCTGCATGTTGTATTATTTCCGTCGGGAGCAAAGCAGCCGCTGCGGTGAATAATATCGTGATTAAAACAACCCATAAAAAAAGCTGTGTCAATCCTACCGCTGCTATTCCAATGATCTTGCCCATCATTAGTTGAAAGGGTTTTACGCTGCTTATCATTACTTCGGCAATGCGGTTTGTTTTTTCTTCCATTACCCCCCTCATCACCATTGCGCCAAAAATAAACATGGTAATATAAATAAGGATACCGCTGCCAAATCCTACGCCATAATTAACGGCGGCATTCACCTGTGCTGATTTTCCTTTTTCAGAAGTCAGCCGGTTTTCAATGGAGTAAGCGCCCATTGATTCTTTATTGATGCTGTCTAATGTTTCTTTATGGATGCCCTTTTTTTGTAACTGTGTTTTTTCAAAAGCCTGGTCCAGCCTGTTTTCTATTATTTCTGTCCCATCCATCCCCAATTGTTTTTTTGAGTGAACGGTAAATTTTTTTGTTACAGAATCGTTGTTTAAATTCAAGACCGCATCGTACCCTTTGCTTTCGAAATTTGCGCTGTCTACATTGCTGGTGAAGTCAAAAAGAATACGGGCCGAATCGCTTTTTAAATTCAATTTATAGATACCCGGGTCATTTACCACGGCAATTTTTTTTAAGTTGTCTTTGGATGAAATCGCAAAATACGCACTGCCAAATATGAACAGGAGCATCACAATAGGCAACAAAAATGTAGAGAGCAGAAATGTTTTATTGCGTACCCTGGTAATATATTCCCTGTTAAAAATGAGCCAGATCTTATTCATATAAATTACATTGTGCAGTTAATATAATGCGTTGATGAATATTGTTTGTTTATCCAGAAAATTAAAATTCGCCGGTTAAAAACAACCCGGTTTTTGCAAAATAGCATTCATAAAGTACATGTTTCAATTGACCGGGTTAGAAATGCAGTTTAAAAAAATAGTAGTACTGTTTTACCGCTAATAAAAATCCAGCGATGATAAATTACTTTATAAACCTTATATACCTCATTTACTTTATATACTTTATTTAGTACTATACTTTATTCACTTTATCTACCCGGTTCCCCTTCAGCTTACCGCCTGGAATTGCCTTGCTCCCGGCGTGCCTTCTACCAGCTTAATGAAGATATCGTTTAAAGATGGCAATACTTCGTTGAAGGAATGAATAGCTATGTTTTGGCTGATAAAATATTTCAACACATCGTTGGTGGTGCTCCCGTGCTGCAATTTTATTAATAACTGCCCGGGCTGGTGCCGGATCACTTCAAAGATATAGGTCATTAAATTTTCGGGAAGGGTAGCCACATCCAACCGGTACAAATTTTCCTTAAACTTATTTTTAATACCTGTTACCGTGCCATCTAAAATTTTTTCTCCCTTATTGATCAAAACAATATGGTCACAAATTTCTTCCACCTGTTCCATCCGGTGCGTGCTGAAGATGATGGTACTTCCTTTTTTAGCGAGGTTAAAAATTTCATCTTTTATTAAATTGGCATTTACCGGATCTAAGCCGCTGAAAGGTTCATCAAGTATAATTAATTTAGGTTCATGCAATACGGTAGTAACAAATTGTAATTTCTGGCTCATGCCCTTACTCAGGTCTTCAACTTTTTTATTCCACCAGCTCTGCATTTCAAATTTCACAA
This sequence comes from Ferruginibacter sp., assembly GCA_014379625.1. GTDB lineage: Bacteria > Bacteroidota > Bacteroidia > Chitinophagales > Chitinophagaceae > Ferruginibacter. The sequence continues at coordinate 119,269 of JACMLJ010000006.1, forward strand.
ACCAGTCTTTAATTTTTTGCGTTGCATCCGCCTTGCTCAATCCTTTTAACTGCGCCAGGTAAATGGCCTGTTCGCCTATCTTCATTTTTTTATATAAGCCCCTTTCTTCGGGCATATAACCAATATAACTCACATCATTTACCGGGTCATATTTTTTGCCGTTAAAAATGATATAGCCGCTGTCGGGGTAAAATATCCCGGTGATCATGCGTAGCAATGTTGTTTTACCCGCACCATTGGGACCAAGCAATCCAAAAATACTACCCTGCCCAATATCAAAGCTAATATCATCCACGGCCTTTTGCGTGGCAAAATATTTTTTCAGGTTGTGCAGTTCTAAAATATTCATCGGTTACTAATTTGGATGTAAGATTAGTGAAAATAATCTGAAAAATTGCTCAATGTGAAAATTGCTCAATGTGAAAATTTATTCAAATTGCCTGGTACTATTTGATCAGGAAGCTTCAGTTTCACATATTCGAATTTTCACATTTTCAAATTAACACCTGTGCGATCTGCTTCGCGATCCTTTCCCCGTCCATCGCAGCGCTTACAATGCCGCCCGCATATCCCGCGCCTTCGCCACAGGGGTAAAGGTTTTTTAATTGAGGATGGGTTAAAGTTTGATAATCTCTCGGAATACGAACTGGGGAAGAAGTGCGGCTTTCAGTTGCCACTACAATCGCATCATTACTATAATAACCTTTCATCTTTTTGCCAAATTCAACAAAACCCTTTGCCAGTGATGCATATACGAAACCAGGCAGTACTTCACTCAATTGGGCCGATACCAATCCGGGCTGGTAAGAACAAGGGGGTAAGTTAGTAGACACTCTGCCGTTGGAAAAATCAACCATACGTTGTGCAGGCGCTTTTAAATCGCCGCCGCCTGCTTCAAAACATTGCCGTTCCACCATTTGCTGAAACCGCATTAACTGAAGAGGCCCATCATTAGCATGGCTTGTATTATTTTTTAATTTTTTACTTTCTCTTTCCGCATCGGCTATTTCTACGGGCACTACCATACCACTGTTTGCAAAAGGATTGTTTCTTTTTGAAGGGCTCCAGCCGTTAACAACCAGTTCGCCTGCTGCCGTTGCGGCAGGAGCGATAATACCGCCCGGGCACATGCAAAATGAAAATACGCCCCGCCCGTTTACCTGTTGAACCAGGCTGTAAGAAGCGGGGGGTAAAAATTCACTTCTTGAAATGCAATGGTATTGTACCTGGTCGATCAGGCTTTGCGGATGCTCCACCCTTACACCCAGGGCAAAGGGACGGGCTTCAATCAAAATTTTTTTATGGTGCAGTAATTCAAAAATATCCCTTGCCGAATGACCGGTTGCCAGTACTATGGCATCCCCTTTAAACAGATCGCCGTCGGCAGTGGTGACAGCGGTAATTTCATCAGCATCGACTACCAGGTTGGTCACTTTTTTTTCAAAAATAAATTCAGCGCCACAAGCAATTAGCAGCGTTCTCATGGCAGTAATGATATGCGGCAATTTATTGGTGCCAATATGAGGGTGTGCCTCGTACAGGATATTTTCTGCAGCGCCAAAATGTACAAACAGGTTTAATATCCTGCTAATATCACCCCGCTTGTTGCTCCGGGTGTAAAGCTTGCCATCGCTATAGGTACCGGCCCCGCCTTCTCCAAAACAATAGTTACTATCTGGGTTTACTTTGCCGGTTTTGTTGAGTATTGCCAGGTCCCTTCGTCTTGCCCGTACATCTTTTCCTCTTTCTAAAATGATGGGCTTGATCCCAAGTTCAAGTAATTGCAGGGCCGCAAACAACCCTGCCGGACCTGCTCCTATGATGATCACTCTTTTTGGTGCTTTGCTTACATTTTTAAAATTAAACGGGGGTATTGTTCTTTGTTGAAAAGGTTCATCAATAAAAGCGTTCACCGTTATATTCATCCGGATGGTTCTGCCCCTTGCGTCCATTGATTTTTTTTGAATCAGGAAGCCGTGGATATCAGCTTCTTTTTTGCCGGTAGCATTGGCAATTGCTTTTTTTACAATGGCTTCGTCAGCCCATTCATGTGGAAGAAGTTGTAAAGAAATTTTTTGTTGCATACCCCTGATCAGAAAGGGGATTTTGAAGAATGATTCTCTTCAAAGGCCCCTTTTTAAATTTAATAATACCCTTTTCTTATGAATAGAAGGCGCTATTGAAAATGAATTTTACGATACCTGTTGAAGGGCCAAAGGGTTAAAAAGGAAGATCATCAATTGCATCAGGGGATGTAGCTGAAAAAGTATCCAGCGGTTCCATATATTCTGTATCAGTTGTGGACTTGTCAACTCCGGTTTGCGACAGGGGTTCTATTCTCCAGGCATCTAAGTTGGTGAAGTAGCTTATTTTGCCTTCTTTCTCCCATTTGGTACCCTTGATATTGAAATGTACTTTGATCTCATCGCCGATATTTATTTTGTCAATGATAGAAGTCTTCTCCTGTACTGACTGAAACTTCACATAATTTGTAATGGTCCTTCCACCAATGTCATCCGTTTTTTCCACAGCGAATTCCCTTGTTTTAAAAGTGGCTGATTTTTGCACGGTATCATATTTAGCGACTAATTTGCCGGTTAATTCGTAGTTCATTTTTTATAGTTTATCATGCGAAAGTAATCTTATTTGCTGACAAAAATATTTACCCCTCCATTTCTGTCTGGTTTAAAAAAAATGGCTAACTTTCGCCGATTAAACCTCAGTTTTTTTCATGCCCGCAACCAGCATTCCCATACCTTTAACTGCATTCATTTTTTTTCTTCAGATGGCAATACTATTTATCAGCATACGTTTGAAGCAATACAGGGATTGCCCGGTTTGCCGGAAACCATCATCACTTTACAATGTGGAACGGTTGTTGAAACCATGTATAGCCGCGGAAATAAAAACATAGATGAAAGGATTGCGGGGGGCAATAAAGAACCCCCGGGCAAAGACAACCGGAATGAACGAACATTGGGTAAAACCCCGGTGGCGATCATCAGGAAAAGATGAGCGATTTGATTTTGGATAGCCAGGCGGGAACTATTGTTGCAGGAATAAGCAGGTATAGCCATGAATGATAATAACTGCCCGAATGACAAAAGAATAGACAGGCACAGGGAATTTTGGCGAATAAGTTAGGCTGGGAGTGCATTGTATGGCAATGGGGTATATTTTATTTTTTGAAAATAAAATATAATAATTCATCAAAGTTCCATACTGTGATTGCAGGTAAAAAAACAAGGGAATAAAAAATTGTTTATTCAACAAATTATTTTGATATTCGTTGTCTTTCTCAAAAAAATTTTGATTGAATCCCGGTGGTAGATTTTGCTAAAATTCAGGAATAATATTAACTCAATATTTAAATTGCTTAAGGTATAATGGATAAAGTTTTTGATAAAGTGTGGGCTAATTGTTTAGAGATAATCAAAGACATCGTTGAATGGCAGCATTATAAAACATGGTTTGAACCTATCAAACCAGTTGCATTAAAAGAAAAGGTTTTGACGATACAGGTTCCCAGCCAGTTCTTTTTTGAATACCTGGAAGAACATTATATTAGTTTGCTGGCTAAAACCTTAAAAAGAGAATTAGGTAAGGATGCCCGTTTGGAATACAGGATAATGGTGGATAGTGGCAACAGTAAAAACAAACCGTTGACAATGGATGTTCCGGGTCATGGTTTTAAATCATATTCAAATAACGAAATGGATTTTCCCTTAGTCATAAATAACCCTGTAAAAAATCCTTTTGTGATCCCCGGTCTCAAAAAAATGCAGATCGATCCGCAATTGAACCATGCGTATACATTTGATAGTTTTATTGAAGGGGATTGTAACAGGGTGGCGAGGAGAGCGGGAAAAACAGTTGCGGAAAAACCAGGCACTACTTCCTTTAATCCTTTGGTGGTTTATGGCGGGGTTGGTTTAGGTAAAACACACCTGGCACAGGCTATTGGTAACGAAGTAAAACGCATCCACAATAATAAAGTGGTATTGTATGTAAGTTCAGAAAAATTTATCAACCAGTTTATCGACCATGGACGCAATGGCGCCATCAATGATTTTATCCATTTTTATCAATTGATAGATGTGCTGATTATTGATGACGTGCAGTTTTTTAACCGCGCCGAAAAATCACAGGATGCCTTCTTTTCCATCTTCAATCACCTGCACCAAAGCGGCAAGCAACTGATACTAACCAGCGACAAACCACCCAAAGACCTGGAAGGTGTACAGGAACGCCTGTTAAGCCGTTTCCGATGGGGCTTAAGCGCCGATCTTCAGGTGCCTGATTATGAAACAAAGATTGAGATATTAGAGAAGAAAATGAAGAACGACGGGTTGGAAATGCCACGGGAAGTAGTGAAATATATTGCTTATAATATCAACAGCAATGTACGTGAATTGGAAGGCGCTTTAATATCATTATTGGCACAATCTTCGCTTAACAAGAGGGAAATCGATATAGAGTTGGCAAAAAAAGTATTAAGAAATTTTGTAAAATCATCCAGCAAGGAGATTACCATCGACACCATTCAAAAAATGGTTTGCGAGTACTTTGATGTTTCTTATGATAAACTGCTTCAAAAAACAAGGAAGCGTGAAATAGTACAGGCCCGGCAGATAACCATGTTTTTATCCAAAGCATTTACAAAAAATTCGCTCAAAACAATTGGTGAACATTTTGGGGGAAGGGATCATACCACCGTAATTCATAGTTGCCAAACCGTAAAAGACCTGATGGATACCGATACCTTATTTAAGGAAAGTGTTTTGGAATTGCAACAGAAAGTTCAGCTTGCCGCAATGTAAAACAACTATCACTACGAAAGATATATTTTTCCAAATCCATAACAGGGTTTGGATTTTTAATTACAGGTTTCGAATGCAGTCGCCAATCCGACCGGAGCAGTAGAAATATACACCGGATCATTAAAAATAGACTTTCCCCCTTGCAACGGTATTTAATCTTATCATGGTAGTGTACTTAAATATGGGCCTGGTAAGCTTTTGGCAACTATTTCTTCATATTCCTTATTTTGTTTTGGGTATTCGGTTGTTGAATTGTATTTTTGCAGCCCATTAATAAAGTGGCGCAGGTAGGAGAGATGCCTGAGTGGCCGAAAGGAACGGTTTGCTAAATCGTCGTACGGGTAACACTGTACCGTGGGTTCGAATCCCACTCTCTCCGCAAAGAAGATCTTATTAATGTATTACCCATTCCAGATGATTCAATTTTACAAAAGGGTATAAATGGTAGATAGTATTTAATTCGGGATGTAGCGTAGCCCGGTATCGCGCCTGGTTTGGGACCAGGAGGTCGCAGGTTCGAATCCTGCCATCCCGACGAAAGCCTTGTTGATTGATTTCAACAGGGCTTTTTCATTAAATTCAATTTTCTGCAAAAACATAAAGAAGCAGCGCTTACTTCATTTACCTGGGTTTTTTCAAATTTAAAAAATGTAGCATCATGTAGATTTTACTGATCCATGTTTTTTTTTATTTGCCATTAGTTGTATGTTTCCCTGCACGGTATATTTTCCGACCAATACTTGTTCGGTTGATGGGTATTAATTTTCCAGGATTTTTTTCAGGTTAGATGGTGTGGTATTGTTACAAATCAGTGCTCTCCTGTAAACCGGATAATTGATAACTAACAAAATTCGCTGGTATTATTAGTAATGTATCAGAGCAGGTAGCACATTAACCAGCCAGAGAAACGAAGTATAGACGGGGTAAAGCGCGTTTTCTAAAATTAACCCGTTTTGTTTAGTTAAACCTTCACAAATCCATAGATATATTAAATAGTTCATATCAAAATAGGCAATAATCATTAATAAAATCAACTGATCATTATGCATGATTGTATTAAAATTAAATCAGGTTGTATTTTTTTGTTTTTCTGAATAACATTTATATATTTGTTTTCTCAACGGTACTAATTGTTTAAAAAATCAAATGACTTTTTAAACTTTTTGCCCCTTAAAGTACCATTATCTTAGGCTGGAAACCACTGATCCAATATCATCAGTCGAAATACCTCTAAATTAAAGAAAAGACTTGTTTCTATTTTCCTTTGCTATTAATGATTATATGCTATTGTACTAAGTAAAATTTTTTTTTGATTATTTGAGTCGCTCGATTAATTGAATCAAAATATAAATTATCAGGAAAGCTGTCTGAACGAGGGAATAGCTTACTGTATAAGTTATTTCAGTACGTTATTAAGATTTCGGGCAACATAAAAATATTTGAATTGGGTGAATTGAAGAATTGAAGAAAGGAATTTGGCAACATTGATTTAAATAATAACTATTATGAGTAATTCAACAAAAAAATGGTACGCTTTATACACCAAGCCAGGCTGTGAAAAAAAGGTGGCAAATTTGTTGTCCCGTAAGAACATTGAAAATTATTGTCCCTTGAAACGTCAATGGAATGGTAGAAAAAAGGTAGTATTGGAACCACTGTTTAACTCCTATGTTTTTGTTCAAATTACGGATGCTCACTTACTTAATATCCGCATGTCTGATAGCATTGTCAATTTTGTCTATTGGTTGGGTAAGCCAGCGGTAATACAAGATGAAGAGATTGCGATTATGAAACAAATTATGAATGAGTATGCTAATGTGAAATTGGAGAAGATTCCATTTGATTTAGATGGCATGGTACGGGTAATTGGGGTTCCATTGGAAGATAAGAAAGCAAATAAGGTGTCCGTTATTAACAATACGGTCGTTATAGTATTACCCTCCCTAGGTTATATGATGTTGGCCGAAATAGATAAAACAAACGTAGAAATATTGCCTGCTCCGAAGCAACCTTTTACGATCGCTGAGAAATACCAGTACGCGGTTTAAGCATCATAGGAATGCCTTGATAAAATCACGCGAATTTTATAATTAAACACCTGAATTACAAATGATTCAGTTTATTTAACTATACTTTTTCTACTAAAAAGGTATAGTTATTTTTGTTGATATGACGCCAGTCATTAATTTATATTTTTATTACGTAGCAACAATATTTCTAACTTGAGCAATCTCGTTGTATTTTCTGCGTTTATTCTTAATTGTAAAAATTGCTAACTAATTTTGGAATATAGATGTAAATATGTTGGGTTTCAGAAAAAATATTATTACTTGCAGGGTATTATTGGATACTAATATTAAATTTATTTAATTCGTCTAGAAAAAATCCATTATAATAAACTTATGCCAAATAAAAATAGATTGAGTTTGTTATTAAACTATTGTTTAATAATTTCCTGTACCTGCTTATTTTTTTCCTGTACTACTTCAAAAAAAACGACGAAGGAAACTTTTATTTACTTCCAAAATAACCTGGATAGTATTAAAAATATTCAGTCGAAAGAGCCGGTTATCCAAAATAGTGACTTATTGAGTATACAGGTACTCAGTACGAGCCTGAACCAGGAACAGACACTACCATTTAATATTCCTGCCTCTGCAGGTGGTACCAGTAGTGGTTATCTTGTTAGCATGTCGGGTAATGTGGAAATGC
>JACMLJ010000036.1 GCA_014379625.1 Ferruginibacter sp.
AAGAAGCCATTTTTCTGCAATATTACTTCACCACCGATCTCTGTAGCAAAATCATCCACAATCAAGTTGTCCATAAACGGGTTATACAGTGATTGCCCGCCATCAGAACGACGTAAATGGGCGTCACCATAGTTGATCTCCATATGGCCTACTTTGATTGTCGCAATTTCCATCAGCTTGGTCCAGAATTCACCTTTAAAAGGAAGCTTATCAAATTGAATATACCCGCCTTTGACCCATGTTTCATTGTGGTGACGGGAAGATAAATAACTGGTAACATTTAAATGGATACCATCAGCTAACTGAACATCCATAAACAGGTTAGCCTGCGCTGTCATAAAACCTGATTGAAGCGGATATAACCGGTTTGTTGTTGAATTATTTAAAGCAGTTTTATTTTCATGCTTCAGGTTTTGAAACTGTTGTGTAAAACCGGCTCCAAAGCGAACCCTTGGTCCATCATAAACTAATGTATCCGCTTTTTTGGATGTTTCGAAAACATTAATGCCGCGCTGGTCGTAGGGTCTCCAGTACGAGGGCCTCCCGTAATATTCTTTGTCATTGCTTTGTGCAGATGAAACAAGGGGCAGCGCACCACAAACCATAATTATCAATAGTGTTGTGTAGGAAAAGATTTTTTTCATTTTGATTTTTTTAGATTTTTTTAAGTAATTGGTTGTTGGGTTGGCGCTTATTTTCGCAGCCGGTTTTAGCTTTTTATAGTAAGGTTGTATGAAATTGAAATGGCGTCACCTGTTTTGATAGCGCCCATCATAACAGTTGGGGGCTTAACACCGTATTCGGACATTTTAAACTTTTTTATTCCGGAACAGGTGAAACTTTTATCAGCCGGGTTATACTTCAGTGTTGCTACCAGGTCTGTTTGTAATGTGGTTCCGGAAATGGTTAATTTTCCGATGCCTTTTAGCAGGTAGGTATTTGCGCCGGTTGGTGTTACATTACCGGATACCAGCACAAAACTGATGTTTGCGTTCTTCTTTGTATCAAGCGCTTTGTAAGTATTTTTATCCATCGCGCCATGACCGCTTTTTAAACTTTCAGCAGGTACAGTGAAACTTAATCTTGAAAAAGTAACCTTATCGTTAGCAACCAAAATCATTGCATCTACCTGGCCTTTACCGGAGGTCATTTCCCAGTCATGAAGAGAAGATGTGCCGGTAATCGACAAAGCAAGGGTTTCTGCATGGTACTTCGCTTGGGCGAAACTGGTGTTTAATCCACTTAAGAAAAATGTTGCAATAAATGAACATATTGTGATAGTATTTAAACGGAACGTTTTCATGAATTTATTTTTTAAGTTTATCAATATGGCTTTTTATTAACCTTTATTTATACTACAAAGCTATTCCCGTTGTATAAGGTTATTTATGAGACAGATCAAGGGAAATAATGATTTTTATCATGAATTGGTGTTTTATTAAGCTAAAGTAAAAGGCGCAACATTAAAGTGGCATCATTGACCTGCGGTTATGCGATTGAACAAAAGGGCACCGATATTATTTTGATGGTATTTTTTGGCGCTTTTCAAGGTTTATTTTCAGTGCTGCTTAATATTCAAAACTGCTTATACTTTTTTGATGCAGTTCAATACTGGCATCAATATCCTGTACTGTCGCCGTTGATGTAATGATTGGCAGGGGAGCTGTAAACTTTAAAAACGCGTTGATAAGGAATTGCCAGTTATTGCCGGGTCAGCCGTATTTGGAAAGCACGAAAAAATTAAAACTTTGTAAAATGGATGACTAAATATAAAGTGGAATAGGGCAACCCGGATCCTGGATAGCCTTGCTAAAAGTCGCATTGTCAGAAACGTTTTTGTTCCTTTGTAAATGTATATCAAGGGCGGAGCAGATATTCCTGGTAAAAAAATGACCTTGTTGGGTAACTTCGAGGTATGTTTTATCATACTTTACTAGGCCGTCTTTAGCAAATAGCGCTAAGTGAGGAAAACTGTACTGCTCCAATAAAGCTGCCTGTGTTTCGGTAAATGTGGTTTTTCCTTTGCAACTGATATCCAGGATGTTTTTACCCAATAGCTTATCCTCCTCATTTAAAATATAACCTCTTTTAACCGCAAGTTGGTTATTGCTGAGTGAAGTATAATAATCCGCAAGCGTTTTTGTATTTTGCGCATAGGCGTTTCCGGTATCACTGATGCCCGAAACACCCAAACCTAATAAAATACCGGTGTTTTGGGTGGTGTATCCCATAAAATTCCGATGAAGTTTTCCCTTTTGCCAGGCCTTGTACAGGCTGTCGTGGGTTAAAACAAAGTGATCCATACCGAGGTCGAAATAGCCATTTTCCATCAGCATTTCCTTACCTTTTAAGTAGAGGTTGGTTTTTTTTTCGGCAGCGGGCAGATCATTTTCACCAGGTAATCCCTGGACTTTACCGGCTATCGGAAAAGGGTTATAACTACTAAAACCAACCCTGTCGGGCAGTAATGTTACTACCTGTTCAATTGTTTTTTCAATACTTTCAATGGTTTGTTTGGGCAAGCCGTACAGCAGGTCGAAATTTACAGACGTAAAGCCGGTTTCCCTGGCCATTATGGTGACATTTTTTACCTGGTCAAATGATTGCACCCGGCTGATGGCCCGCTGAACTTCCGGATCATTATCCTGTATGCCATAACTTATCCGGCGAAATCCTGACGAATAAAGTATTTCCAGGTGTTTCCGCGTTGTGTTAAAAGGATGCGCTTCAATACTAAACTCATATACCGGGTGCACAATGCTGTTTTTCAAAATAATGGATATTAACCGGCGCAGGTTTTTAGGAGAAAAAAAAGTAGGGGTGCCGCCACCTAAATGAATTTGCCTGATAACCGGCGTTTGCTGCATGAGGTTCCGGTACAATTTCCACTCTTTTTCAAGTGCAAGCAGGTATTCTTCTTCAATTGCATGGTCGGTTGTTATTATTTTATTACAATCGCAGCAGGTACATAACGATTCACAAAAAGGTAAATGTATATAAATACAAATACCATTAGTATGGTTATAATTATTAAATTCCTGCCGAAAAATGCCTGCCCATGAAATTGGGGCAATACTGTTATCCCAATATGGTATGGTAGGGTAACTTGCATATTCGGATAACTGTTGATTATATTTTCTTATGAGTAATGGATTAATTTTAAAAACTTCTTCCATAATACAAATGTAGAACGGATAACAACGTAAAAATATGATTTTGGTTAGGTAGTAAAACAAGTATTATCATACAGGGTTAGATAACACGAGAAAATAAACCCTGACTTTTCCGGGCCTGGCAGAATACCAGCGTTCTGAACCTAAATAGCTCCATTGGCACCCTTACCTGGCGCGCATTGGACATAATTATGTTGAATGGGAATGCCTGGGGAACCTGTTTTTACTCAAAGTCTTTTGATTAACAGCCAAATAAAATACTGTACTTAAAAACTGCAGGGGTCTCAATCTCATTAAATTGAAACTTCTTGTAAAACTTCAGGAAATGTTACTAACCATTATTGGATTGTATTGTAGTTTTAAAGTCTCGGCGCGAGCGCAACATCTTTAAATACAATCGGCCAAACTGCACCCGGTGGCTGTGATGCGGGAATAGTGATCCCTTTATTTACTCCCCTTACAAAATTATCCGGACCGTAATAATACAATGGCCAGCCTTTATACGTTAATTGTTTTCTGCCATTAAAAGTAGTCACTACAAACAACGACTTATCTAATGTGGAAGGCACCGTTATATTTTCTGTTTCGTAAATTGGCCAAACCGAATTGTTACTAAAAGTTGCCGTGGTAAATTTATTTTTATATGCACTGTCCCTTGTATAAGAATATAATGTATTTCCTTTCTCATCGCAGAAGTAATTGGTACGGCCATTTCCAGGAGCATATGTATTGAGATAATTAATGCCATTTGCGCCGGTTAGTTGAAAATTCGCCAGCATGATGGAATAGTTGGTTTTTGCAACAAACCAAATATTCCCAACACCTTCTCCTTTGGTTTCTCCAGCCAGTTCTGCAACTCCGCCGGTAGGTGCGTAATAGTATAAAGGCCAGCCTTTATAGGTTGTTTGCTTTACCCCCGTAGGATGCAAGATTGTTTTAAAATCGGCGGCGGATAACTGGCTGCTAAAAGTAGTGGTGGCGCTGTCTGCATAATATATTGGCCAGGCTGTTAAACACCCTCCCGTACAGTTGGATTGCCCGTTTGCATCGTTAGAAAAATAATATAATGTTCTGCCGTCTTTGTCAACCAGGTATTTGCCCAGCAGGGCAGTAGAATCTAAATGTATATCTGTACGGGGTGGTATTACTATTAAGGGGTCGTGTTTGCAGGAGATAATAAGCATTCCGATTAAAGCGAATGTCGCTAAAAAAATAATATTCTTTTTCATAAAAAAATTTAAGGGATATGGTAAACCTAAGGCAGTACAGGGTTACCATATTATGAGTTAAAAAAGTAGTTAGCATATTGATAAACGAGGGGTTTTACTATTTGGTTGCCTGGAGCTGTTTTTTTTACACAATTATTTTTCTCTCCTCAGGCAACGGGCCAGTCTCTTTTAAAGAAAAGCAGGGATTGAAACGATACCCTCCGGCCGCAGTAAAAATTCATTAAATATTTTGCGGTAAAAATAAATATCGTAATATTGCGATTAAATGGGGATTACAAAATCATCGATATTCACGGCCAGGCAGAATAAGTTGGCTAATATGCTAAAAGCGCTGGCGCATCCTGCCCGTATTGCCATTATCCAGCACCTGGTTAAATCTGAGGCCTGCATATGCGGCGACATCGTACAGCAGATGGGTTTGGCCCAGGCCACCATTTCACAACATTTAAAGGAATTAAAAAGCATCGGGATAATAAAAGGCTGTGTAGAAGGAACAAGTGTTAGTTATTGTATTGATGAAAAGGTTTGGCTGCAGGTGAAGAAAGAGTTGGAAGCTTTTTTTATCAGCTTTAAAGTGAAGGATGGGTGCTGTTGATTTTTTTTGTTTCTATTAATCGCAATATAGCAATATAGCAATAAATAAGTATGAGTGCAAATAACTGTGCCCCTGCACACGAAAGAAAAAAACTTGGTTTCTTAGACAGGTATTTAACGCTATGGATTTTCACAGCGATGGCCGTTGGGGTAGCTATCGGCTATATCTTCCCTTCCTCCTCCGCCTTCATCAATTCATTTTCATCCGGTACAACCAATATCCCGTTGGCTGTTGGGTTGATACTGATGATGTACCCGCCATTTGCCAAAGTGAAGTATGATCAGCTAAAGCAGGTTTTTAAAAACACGAAAGTGCTGGGCGCTTCCTTGTTGCTTAATTGGGTCATTGGCCCGGTTCTTATGTTCTTCCTTGCAATTGTTTTTTTACACGGCTATCCCGAATATATGGCAGGCTTGATTCTCATTGGCCTTGCCCGTTGCATAGCGATGGTCATTGTGTGGAACGAACTGGCCGAAGGCAGTCGGGAATATGCTGCCGGTCTTGTTGCTTTAAATAGCATATTCCAGGTATTGTTATACAGTGTTTATGCCTGGGTATTTATCACAGTGCTTCCCCCGCTGTTTGGTATTACGGGTTCAGTGGTGGATATCACCATTGGGCAAATTGCAGAGAGTGTGGCCATTTATCTCGGTATCCCGTTTGTAGCGGGTTTCTTAACGAGGTATTTTTTGTTAAAACTGAAAGGGGAGGATTGGTACCAGGCAAAGTTTATTCCTTTTGTTTCACCCATTACGCTTATCGCATTGCTTTTTACCATTGTTATTATGTTTAGTTTAAAAGGTGAACTGATTGTACAAATACCGCTTGATGTAATCAGGATTGCCATTCCCCTGGTGATCTATTTTATCTTCATGTTCCTGGTAAGTTTTTTCATCGGGAAAAAAATGGGGGCCGATTATTCCACCAATGCAGCCATCGCCTTCACAGCGGCAGGTAACAATTTTGAATTGGCCATAGCAGTCGCTATTGGTGTATTTGGTATCAACAGCGGCCAGGCTTTTGCAGGCGTGATCGGACCATTGGTGGAAGTGCCTGCGTTGATTGCTTTGGTGAATGTAGCTTTCCGGCTACGCAAAAAATATTATCCCCCATCATTAACCCCTTAATTTTATCACCATGAGAATTGCATTATTTTCCGACATCCACGCCAATTTACCCGCATTGGAAGCCTGCTTAAAAAGTATGGAGGAACAAAAGCCCGATGCGGTCTATTGCCTCGGTGATCTGGTAGGGTATAATATCTGGCCCAATGAAGTGATCAATGAAATAAGGCGCAGGGGTATTCCAACTATTGCCGGCAATTACGACCAGGGCATTGGTTTAATGAGTGACGAGTGCGGTTGCGCCTACAAAACAGAGCCGGAAAAAGATATGGGCAAAATTTCCATCGCTTATACCAACTCATTAGTGAAACCGGAAGAAAGAAATTACCTGCGAACCTTGCCTGCCCATATCAGGATTGAGTTTCAATTAAACAACGATATGCTGACCCTGTTGCTGGTTCATGGAAGTCCGAGAAAGATAAACGAATACTTATTTGAAGACAGGGAAGAGAAAAGTTTGTTGCGGATAATGGAACAGGCTGATGCCGCTATCATGTGTTTTGGCCATACCCATAAACCCTATCACAGGATATTACCAACAGCGCCGGATGAAAATACATATTACCGTCATGCCATCAACATCGGTTCGGTAGGTAAGCCCAAAGATGGTAATCCACAGGGCTGTTACGTAATACTAACGATCAATGAAGCCGGCAGTACTACAAATAAGGATAGCGTGCAGGTTGAATTTATCCGCTTCGGCTATGATGTTGAAAAAGCCGCGAAAGCGATAGAAGACAGTCCCTTGCCGGATGAATATGCTGATATGCTCAGGAAAGGATATTAACCGTTTTATACTTTGTAAGCCTGCAAGGCGAAGTCCAACGGCTGCATTAACTTATTTTGACTGACGTTGTGTTAAGTTAAACATGAATTATCAATTTACGCTAACACAACACCAACTCATACCCAGGCGAACAAAGCAGTTGTGCGCAATTACTAAAACTAAAAAGACTGCCGTTTGGCACCCGGCAATAATTGGGGCAACATTGAAAAACGGTTTGCCCTTTCAATTTATACCTGGATGAACCCCAATAACCGCTGCGATCCTGTAGTTGTATGCCGTTTTTATTTATCTTTTTGTCATTTGAAGTTGAAAAGCACCGGCACAATAAAAGTCACAAAGATTGTCCATATACAATAAATTGGTAAAAAGGAAGCAATGCTATTTTCGACTTTCTCAATTTCACTGTTGTCTTTTATTGTTTTAAAAAGTCTGTAAGTTACCATAAGAAGGTTGGTCAGCATCAGAACGTTTCCACCTAATACCGCAAGTCTGTTTGGCGTAATTCCCCATTCAGAAATCCTGAACAAGATCGCAGATAGTGCTATGCCATTTACGATCACTGTCACGATTGATAGTCCAAACAATAGGATTGTTCCAATTTTACTATCTGCATTTCTCTGGGTTTCAGCTACTGAGAAAAGGATAATTGCCATTACCCCAATTAACAGTAAATTAAAGATCAAAAGAAATTCTCTGTCGTTATAGGGATCTTTGCCGGTGAAGACCAAAGCAACAAGGTAAACGATAAGTGTCACAAGTACCAACGGGGTAAATACTTTTGCAATTACCGGCGAAACCTTATTTACCAGTTGTGGATTTGTCCGAACAAGATAAGTTGCTACGATCGGAGCGGATGCAAGGGCCCAGATTCCAACGTACCGGGAATAAAATTCTTCAATTTTAATATCAATCAGTTGAAATAACCCGAATGTAATGACGGTTAGCAGTGCGCCTGCAATACCTATGATTGTTGTCATCACCACCAGGTCGGCATTATATCGTAGAAAATCTAATCGTCTTTTGTTGTTGTTCAGTTTGTCGCCAACAAACGTAAAACCTAAAGCAGCCCATAAAAACAATGGCAGGTGGATACAAGCTAAAATTAAGGTGTCGCTTTTGGTATCATCCGGCAGCAGATTAATGTAGATTACCGAAACGAGGAAGGCTGCTGAAACAATGAGCATACTTTTCATTTGAATTTTATGCTTCCAGGCGAAGTATGCCGTCAGTAATGGAAAAACGACAAAGGCAATATTCCGGGGATAAAAGTAGTCAGGCTTAATTCCCGCAAAGTCTGGGATTTTTGCTATCAATCCTGCAATGAAAGCAGCCACCAGTACAAAAGTCAGTTCCTTATTGGTGCCCCAGGAAATTTCTTCATTCTCAAAGTTTAAACGTGCCTTCCAGATCTGGGCCGTTGCTGTTTCCTGGATCTCAGGATAAATAATATTGAACTCTCGTTTGAAAGTCGTTCTGTTGTCCCGGTACATTCTTTCAAGTTGTCCCGGATTGTCTAAGTTGTTTTTGATCTCTGCTCTCATATTGCTTGAGTTGAATTGTTATAGTGAAAAATCAGGAAAATATTCCGCAAAAAAGTAAATCAGTTTATCAGAACCCTTTGTTTATTAAGGGAAGAATACATCCAATCAGTAAGGCGATATCTGCTGTCACTTGCCAGGTGCCGGTAAGCTTATCACGGTAACCGGTGCGGTGTAGCGCGCCCGGGTAACGGCTCATTGGATGTTCAAACTTTAGCACGGCGACCCGCTCACCAGTAATTTTTACGAACCCCGAGGGCAAAAACCCGGGCGCCAGAACTATAGGCTTAAAAATAGCGAAATACCGGGACCTTCTGTTTTGCCTTACCCGACAATGAAGTCCGCCTGGTGTGGAAGAAATAGTCATAAATTTTATAAAGCTTAATCTCCAAACTTAAATTAAAAGTACTTTGTAATTCAAAGTAAGTTAAAATTTATCAAACTGACAAATGAATTCCAAAAAAAATGTTGTTTGTATATGACTTGCCTGGTAACTTTTACGCCACGCTGTCCCTGAACGGTTTGAATTGCAATGCATATGCAATGAAACTGTGCACAACTATCCTTCTCTTAAATTCCTTTATTTAATAGGGGCCTTTACAAAAGAAATATATTTTTGTTGTTTTCAGCATTTGCAAATAGTTTGCTTGTTGCTGCAATATTGTATTGAAGGGTTATCGTGACAGCTAAAAGAATTATCTACCTTAGCACTGTTATACCATTGAAAATATCGCCCATGAAAAAAGATTTTATAATAATTACAATTATTGGGTTTTGTATGAGTTTATCAGTCATTGGGGCCTGTGCGCAGGTAAAAAGCAGCTCTTTTAATTTTGCGCTTAAATTGTTGCTGAACAGCAGTACGCCAACCATCAATATTAGTGACGCCGCCAGTGGAGCAAACAATTATCTTTTTTTGGACGCCAGAGAATACAAAGAATATAAGGTAAGCCATATACCAAATGCGAGGTATATCGGGGATAAAAATTTTAGTCTTAGCAGGGTTGCTGATATTCAAAAAAAACAACCCGTCATTGTATATTGTTCTATCGGTAAACGCAGTGAAACTATAACAATGAACCTGAAAAAAGCCGGTTACACCAATGTGCAAAATTTATATGGAGGTATATTTGAATGGATTAACCAGGACCACAAAGTGTATAATATCAACAAAACCTTAACTGACAGCGTACATGCCTACAGTGTATTTTGGGGCAGGTGGTTAGAGAAGGGTATCAAAGTATATGATTAAAAAATATTCATATCACTTGCTAAAAATATCATTGGCAAATTAGGTTTCAAAACCTGGTAAATGCCCGGAGGTGAAACAGCGTAAAAAGGTTTTTGAAATTGCAACGGTAAATTTTTTATTATAAACTTTCGGTAATCATTTCTTCTTACCTGCGCCTGTAAATTAGTTGTTAGTCCGCGACAACATTGGGAAATTGAGCAACCAAATCCGCCTGAGCTTGCCAGCCTTCAATAAACGCTTATTGCTTATAAACCTTTTTAGACGGGCTGCAAGCCATTTGCCCCGGCGGCTGCCTCCAATAGCAGCAGCAATTTGGTATGGGTTGGCGCTTAGGTCAATCTTCTGAAAGTTTGCCTAATTTCGTTGCGTATGCATGAAGTGTTTTTTAAAAAACTGAATGAAGCAATATCCCTTACCGGGGAGGAAGAGGCCATTTTCAGAACCTACCTGTTGCCAAAAAAATTACGTAAAAAACAGTACATTCTCCAGGAGGGGGATGTTTGTAAATATTCCATCTTTGTGGAGAAGGGCTTATTACGGTCCTATACTATTAGTGATAAGGGTAATGACCAGATCGTACAGTTTGCCCCGGAAGGCTGGTGGATTTCCGATATGTACAGTTTTATAACAGGCGAACCCGCCCGGTACAATATTGATGCGCTGGAAGATGCTGAATTGGTGCTGATCAGTAATCCCGGGATGGAAGAGTTGCGAAAACAGGTGCCAAAATTCCTTGAATTTTCATTCCTTCAAATGCGGAATGCCTATATAGCTTTTGAAAGAAGATTATCCTACATGGTGAACTTAACTACTGAAGAGAAATATACTAAATTAGTGCAAACCTCACCCGATATCGTTCAGCGTGTACCGCAACATATGATCGCTTCCTACCTTGGGCTAACGCCAGAAACATTAAGCCGGGCAAGAAAACAAATGTCTAACCGAAAATGATCTTCTTTATTTTTATAAAGGGTATGCGTTGACATTTATCAATGGTATTTCTTATCTAATCTCAATGAATAATAACTCCTGTTGAGATAATTTTGTATTTCTCAACAAGAGTATTTATCTTTTTATTCAAAACTGAGCGAGGCACCACACCCTGGTACCGAATGGGTAAAAACTAATTCATAAATTAACCGGGGTTGAAATATTAATAGCTATGCTTACTAAACAAACAATCGTAATTATAGGAACCGGATTTACAGGTAAGGCAATTGCAGCACGGCTGGCCAGTGGGTGCTTTCATGTACTGATTTGCGATAAAGAATTTTCAAATGCCGAAACTTTAGTGAACGAATTGAAGGAGATAGAGCATGATTGTGATGTGGAAGCGATGGAATGTTCTTTTGACGGTGCCTGGGAGGCTGATATTATCATTCTTGCAACCCATTTCGACGAACAAAAAGAGGTAGCCGGGATAATAAAAGAAGTGGTAAATCAGAAGATACTGGTCAGTGCAGTTCAGCCTGGTACTGAAACCATCGAAGAGCTTTCCCCTGCCTGCAGCCAGGTTAGAGCTTTGCAGGAGCTACTGCCTAATACAAAGATCGTAAGGATATTCAATGACGATCCTATGGCGGATGAGCCAGTCTTTAATAAAAATATTACAAAGGTTTTGATAGCCGGCATGGATGACAAAGCAGTTGAAGCCGTGTCCCGTATCCTTGAATCCGTAGGTGTTAATCCCACCCGGGTTGACTATTGATCCAACCATTCAGCCTGGACCCACTTCATCTCAACCATCCAATAAACCCCCGTTTCTTCAGTTTTCTTAACATGCATCAATTAAAAGCATTGACATTTATCAATGCAATTTCTTGCTTAACCTCAATGGAAACTGCATAAAGCCGGAGTAGCTTTGCCGTATCAAAATCATAAAATAGGCTATTAATAACAGGGGATAACGGATCATTTGCAATGTTCTGGCCGGGCCCGGGAAAAGTTGAAGCATCTCCCGGTTTTACTTAAAATTCATCTTTATACATTTTTATATTTATTTAAAAACAATCATACAACAAAAAAAACATCATGAAAAAGATCAGCATTTTATTATTAGCAGCGGTAGTAGTATTTTCATCTTTTACTGCAATTGAAACCTGGAAATCAGACAAAGCCCATTCCTATCTTGGTTTTTCGGTGACGCATTTAGGCATTTCTGACCAATCGGGCACCTTCAAAAATTTTGATGTAACCATCAAATCCGAAAAGCCGGATTTTAGCGATGCGGTAATTGAAATGAAAGCGGATGTAGCTTCCATTAATACAGGTATAGAAATGAGGGACAATCATCTGAAAGGCGAAGATTTCTTTGACGTAGCTAAATACCCTGCACTTAATTTCACCAGCACTGGTTTAAAAAATGTTGGTAAAAATAAATTTAAAATGACCGGTAACTTAACATTGCATGGTGTTACCAAACCGGTGACACTTGATTTACTGTACAGGGGAACAGCTACTAACCCGCAGTCTAAAGCCCCTACCACGGGTTTCCAGGTAACCGGTACCATCAAACGTACAGATTTCGGTATCGCAACCGGTTATCCGGCTACCATGCTCGGTGATGAAGTAACCATTAAGGCAGATGGTGAATTTGCCAAATAATTATGAGGTAAGGGCCGGTAACTAATGATCGGCCCTGCTTTTTACAACCCGTCAAAAATTTGCAAAGCATAAATAAATCACTAAAAAAATAATACTCATGAAAAGATCATTTTTCACCATAGCAGCGCTGTTCATACTCGCAACAGTTTTTGCATTCACTTTACCCACGGCATGGAAGATAGCTGAAAAGTATAGCATCAGTTTTTCAACAAGTGGCGTAAGCGGCATTTTCAAAACCTTCACAGGAAATATCATATTCGATGAGCAAAGCCTTGCCACTTCAAAGTTTGATATTACTATTGACATTAACAGTATTAATACGGGTAATGGCATGCAAAATAAACATGCAAAAGGGGAGGAGTGGTTCAATGCCCTGAAATACCCTGCAATAAAATTTACTTCAAAGAAAATTATAAAAACAGGGGTGGGTTATAATGCTATAGGCGATCTGCAGTTGCGTGGGATCACTAAAGAAACAAGCCTTCCTTTCCAGTTTAAAAGAAATAGCAATGGTGGAATCTTTGAAGGCGCTTTCAATGTAAACAGGAATGACTTTAAAATTGGCACACCCGGCGGTGAAGTAGGGGAGACAATTAAAATCAATGTTTCTGTTCCGGTTAAAAAATAACTACTGGCAATACGGCCGCCAACCAATATCCATTCGAAAATAATTGATTGGAAAACTTTCATACTGAAAAGGTTGGCAGTTCTTTATGTAAACAACCAGCATAATAACAAAATATATGTTTAAGCAATCTTTATTACTTGGGGCAATATCCGGAATACTGGCGGGTATCGCATCCGTTATTTATCAAAAGGTATATTCAGGTACGCTGGGAGCAGATTTCGCTGCCCTTGCAAAACCGCTGAATATTGTGATCACCTGTTTTGTGAGCGGTTTAATCATTGCAACAGGGTATTGGTTATCCAACAAATGGTTTAAAACTAAGGGTGAGATCATTTTTAACCTGGTATTCGCGATACTTTCTTTTGCCAGTATTTTACCCGCTTTCGCTTTCAAACTGCCTTTAGATATTGAAATGCCTGAATTGTTCCCCGGCCTGGTGGTCCCGATGCATTTCTTCCCTGCCCTGGCATGGTTTACGCTGAAACCATTATTTATAAAAACATACGAACCTTATAACAAGGTTTTTGCATAATAAGGGTACGATATGTTTTCCCGAAACTGGTCAAAAGTCTCCGCGGGGTTTTCACGCGAACGACCTCACAGGTTTTTAAAACCTTTGAGGTCTTTTGATGTCCCGGTGGGGTTTCCACATTATAAGCTACAAATTATAACAGGCACTCCGTGAAACCCCGACGCTTAAAAGAGCTCTCTATATTTTCCACCTGTCTCTTCGTATTTTTTTTATTATAGAAAATTATTGTTGTCCGGTAAAAAGCAGCCGAAGATGTTGGGATTTTACGAAAAGTACTTTTATAATTCAAATTGTATGAAGTGAAAACCTCGCCCAATATCTTTCTTAATGATAAAGCCCGGATCTGCTATTGCTTTGGCTTATAAAACCGATTATTGTATAAAAGTTATGCCACTAAACTTTTGTGATAAATTCATCTTCTGGCTTGCTGACATTACCGTCAGCCGGAATTTCCCCCCTATTAATGACTGCAATTAAAGCAAGTCTCAAATGCAAGCTGGTTTGACGGGCATTCATTAACACCCATTTACATCTGCGACATCAAAATTTTGCATTGGTAAAGGCAATTCCTCCTGCTTGCCTGTAATGAACAAGTTCTCAATTTAATATAAAAAATAGAATTAGTTAAACTATTTTATAAAATAATTTGAATATTATTCGAAATTATTTTAATTTTACAGAATGTTAGTTGAAAATGAAATTATTTTGGATAAGGTTGATCTCGGTATTTTGAGGCTTATGCAGGAGAATGCGCGTATAACGAATGCAGACCTTGCCAGGGAATTGAATATGGCCCCTTCCGGAGTACTGGAGCGTGTAAAAAAACTGGAACAAAAAAATGTAATCCTGCAATATACTGCCCGCTTGAACCCTGTGCCCCTCAACCAAAAACTACTGGCTTTTGTTTTTATGAAAGCTGCTGAGGGCCTTGGTTGCGGAACCACGGGAAAAGCACTGGCTAAAATCCCTGAAGTGCAGGAAGTACACAATGTTGCAGGTGAAGATTGTTATTTAGTCAAAATAAGGACTGCCGATTCAGCTTCGCTGATGGAACTGATGCGCAATCAATTTAGTAAGATACCGAATATACTTTCTACCCGAACAACGATAGTTTTGGAAACCGTGAAAGAACAACAACAATTAATTATTCCTGAAAAATAATAACACTATGGATGCTTTACATAAAAAAACCGGGTCACCGTTTATGGTCATACTGGCTTTTGCAACAGTTTATATTGTATGGGGTTCTACTTATTTTTTTATACAAAAAGCGATGAGTGGGTTCCCGCCATTTTTGCTTGGCGCGATGCGTTTTTTGATCGCAGGCATTTTAATGCTGGGATGGACCCGCCTGAAAGGAGAACAGGTATTTGTAAAAATAGATATTAAACATGCTGCTGTAAGCGGCCTGCTGATGTTGTTCATTGGAACGGGTGCAGTAATATGGGTGGAACAATATTTACCCAGCGCCATGGTGGCAATTATGATTTCTTCAGGGCCGGTTTGGTTTATATTGCTCGATAAACCTAAATGGGCTGAAAATTTCAGGAGCAAAGCCACTATTGGCGGGCTGATTGTTGGGTTTGCGGGAATACTATTATTATTCGGTGAAAATATTGTCAGTGCGTTTGCAACCGGGGGCAACCAGCAGGTACTGGGAGGAGTGGCTATCCTCATCATTGGTTCTATGGCCTGGGCAGGGGGGTCGCTTTATTCAAAATATTATTCAACCAGTGGTTCGGTTTCGGTGAATATCGCATGGCAGATGCTGGTGGCGGGTATTGCGTTTATTCCCGGAAGTATTTTGACGGGAGAACTTCAGCTGTTGGACTGGAATACTATTCCCATGGATGCGTGGCTGTCACTGTTTTATTTAATTGTTTTTGGATCCATTGCGGGTTTCAGCGCTTATGTGTGGCTGTTGCAGGTAAGGTCTGCAACCCAGGTTAGTACCCATGCGTATGTGAACCCTGTGGTGGCTGTTTTACTGGGCGTGTTTTTAGCCAATGAACATATTTCCCTGTTGCAGGTACTTGGGCTTTTAACCATACTTGCAAGCGTATTAATTATTAACCTCGTCAAATACAGGAAGGGCCGCATGGCTGTTCAGAAAGAAAATATTGCTGCGCAGCCAACCCTGTCTCCAACAACTCCAAAAATAGTTCAGCAAATTACCCTTCAGCCTTTTGGGGAAGTTAAGTCGTAAAAAATAAATGGTTGTTAAATGAGTTTGACAGTTTGGAAAGGATGCCAATAAGGTTTGATTATTATCAACAATTCAGGCATTCCAAAACGCATGAACGAAATCAATTTCATTGTTCAGTCTTTTAACTATCCTGTAAAATTACTTTAGTGAAAATTTAAAATATATGGGAACATGATCTGATACTTTCCTGGCTTCTTTTAAA
Source organism: Ferruginibacter sp. (assembly GCA_014379625.1). Classification (GTDB taxonomy): domain Bacteria; phylum Bacteroidota; class Bacteroidia; order Chitinophagales; family Chitinophagaceae; genus Ferruginibacter. The sequence goes on from JACMLJ010000036.1 coordinate 15,871, forward strand.
TTGGGGAAGCTTTCATAAAATGGGATGATGCCTGACTGTATGCAATTAATTTTAGCAGAATCATAAAAAATATTATCAAATTCAGATGCCAGGCAATCGCTGGTTGTACATTCCTGTTTTAAAGAAGTTCTTTGCCCTTTAAAGATCGGCTTGTACCCCATTTTTTTAAGCGGGTTAAATACGGTATGTGATTGGGGGCAATTATAATCACCGGCGAAGATTAAGTTTTTACGGGGGTATTCCAACGGAAGAAACCTGAAATATTTAATTTCAGTTTCCGGCTGTTTCGATTTTGTTATTGCATGAAACGCAACCAGGGTAAACGGTCCGCCATTACTATCGAAATCAATAAAATAGGGCTCCCTGTCAATCAGCAAATTGTATTTTTTTTCTAACCAGGCATTGCCCTTTTTTTTCACCTTACTTGTTTTCCAGATATATGCATACCGCTCCGTTTTATAGGAACTGCTAACTGTTGGGTCGCTAATGGTATATTCCCAAAGGGCGCCTTTCCTGTTTAACAGGTCAGTTAGTTTTGCCACCGCGGGCGCTCCACCATCTCCGGCAACTACTTCAAGGATGCAAATCACATCAAATCCTTTTATTGTATTGGCTATAAATGCTATCACTTCATCGCTTTTAGATTTGCCAAAGTTCTCAAGGTTCCAGCAGCAAATTGAAATTTGTGCATTGGCATAAACATAAAAAATAAGCAGGGTAATAGTAATAAGGAAAATTCTTTTTTTCATGGGTGCTGGTTAAAATCCAATTACTGTTTTTATTCTTTCACAAGAAATTTTAACAGTGCGGTTCAAGATTATTGTAAAGGTGCCAACCTTTTGTAAGTTAGCAGCATGCTTAGGTCCGATTCCATACTCCGCATGAGACCATATTAAAATAATCACTTTAGAAAACCCTATCAATAGACTATCTCAAATAGTCATTTTTAATATTTAATAGTAACTCTAATCATAAATATTCTATTATTTGTAATCTACCTTCTGGAAAAAGATAATTATGCTTAAAAATAAAAACTTAATAATTCTGATTGGAAATTCATTTTAGGGATTATACTTTCTTCAATATTTTTTAAGTTCAGCACTTAATCCCTGGCTATATTTGCAAAGGTTTGTAAAAAAGACGAGGTTTTATAACCTATCGCAATAAACGCTTACGAAATATTATATGGCCCGGGTTTTCAGGCGTTTCAAATTTATCAACAATATTTTCAAATTATGTCAAACCGCTTTCTCGTACAATTATCCCTTTCCTTTTTTATTACAGGCTTACAAGCACAAAACCCGCCCGGGCAGCATAAAATCAGTTTTAACAAAAATTGGATGTTTGTAAAAGATGTAGATACCCTTAACGCTATACAATCGTTCTCCGGTAATACAATTGTATGGGAGAAGATTTCATTGCCGCACACTCCAAGAATTGAGCCCGTAGAAAAGAAAGAGGAGCAGTGGCAGGGCACCTGCTATTATCAAAAAGACTTCCGGGTTGCTGCTTTAGATAAAGGAAAACATATTGCGCTGCAATTTGATGCAGCAATGCATGAAGCAGATGTTTATTTAAATGGCCAGCATGTATTTAAGCATGTCGGAGGATACCTGCCGTTCTATATTGACATTACCGGTAAGGTAAAATTTGGATTGGATAATAAGTTAATCATTAAATTAAACAACCAGGACAATGCAGACATCCCGCCTGCAAAACCAATCAAAGAACTGGATTTTAATTACTATGGAGGAATTTATCGCAATGCATGGTTCATTATTAAAGATAAGCTGCATATTGCTGATGCAATTGAGGCAAACAGGGAGGCCGGTGGAGGTGTGCTTTTACATTATGAAGCGGTAAGCGATATTGAGGCAAAACTCATTGTTCAAACAGAGGTAAAGAACGATTACAACCAGTTGCATAAAGTCCGGGTAAAATTAATTTTAACAGATCAAAAAGGAAATGAAATTGCTGCAACTTTATCGGAGGTTCAGGCAATCACCGATAAAAACTATGTGGCTTTTAACCAGCAGTTGATCATCCAAAGACCCAAACTATGGTCTCCAGAAAATCCATACTTATACAATCTTACCATCCAGGTTATAAAAGATGGTAAAGTCATTGACCAGGAAATTATAAAAACCGGCGTTAAAACCTTCCGGTTTGAAACAGGTAGTTTTATCCTGAATGGGAAAAAGTTGATGCTCCGCGGAACTAACCGGCACCAGGAATATCCTTACATTGGTTATGCGCTTCCTGATAATGCGCAATACCGCGATGCTTATAAAATTAAGGAAGCGGGTTTTAATTTTGTCCGATGCTCCCATTATCCTCCCTCCCCTGCATTTTTAAATGCCTGTGATGAGTTAGGTATCCTGGTGATGAACGCTATTCCCGGCTGGCAATTTTTTGGTAAGGAAGCATTTCAGGTAAATAGTTTGCAAAATATCAGGGATATGATCCACCGGGATAGAAACCATGCATCCATTATTTTGTGGGAAGCATCGCTCAATGAAACCAGGATGAGTAAGGAATACAAGTTAAAATCTCATGAAATTGTGCACAAAGAATTACCTTTTGGGGAGGTATATTCCTGTGGTTGGACGGAAGATATTTATGATGTATTTATTCCCGCCCGGCAACATGCCAAAGCACCGGATTATTGGAAAAAATATACTAAAAAGCCATTGTTAATTGCGGAATATGGCGATTGGGAGTACTATGCGCAGAATGCCGGGTTTAATCAAAAAGAGTATAAAGATTTAAAGGAAGTGGAACGGACTTCCCGTCAATTGCGCGGAACGGGTGAAAAAGGGCTGCTACAACAGGCACTGAATTACCAGGAATCTCATAACGACAATCTTAACGGACCTGCAACAGGTGATGCAAACTGGCTTATATTTGATTATAAGCGTGGTTATGCCGCGGATATAGAATCATCAGGCATTTCAGACATTAACCGCCTGCCAAAATTCTCGTATTATTTTTATCAAAGCCAGTACCGTAAGCGCCAAAATGTTAAGTCTGAATTCGGTAACCCAATGATTTTTATTGCCAGCTATTGGAACAATCCGGCTTCTGCTGAAATAAAAGTGTTTAGTAATTGTGATGAAGTAGAACTTTTGCTAAATGGTAAAACAATAGCGCGCCAGTGGCCGGATAGAGACAAGCTATCCAATAAATTGCTTCATCCCCCTTTCACATTTCAACCGGTTAAATTTGAACCTGGAACATTAACGGCAATAGGGTATAATAATGCAAAAGAAACAGTGAGAACAGAGCGGAAAACCCCTTCCCTCCTCGCCGGTATTAAATTAAGCATTGATTATAGTGGAAGGTACCTTCAGACCGGCGAGCCCGACCTCCTACTTGTTTATGCCCGGATAGTAGATGCAAACGGTACATTGGTTCCGGGGGCAGAGCATTTGATAAAGTTTAGTGTTAAGGGAAATGCAGCATTAATAGGTATAAACCCCATAAAAGCTGAAGCAGGTATCGCCACCATATTATTAAAAACCGGGGAGATGCCGGGGGAAATCACTATTTCGGCCAATGCTGAAAATATAAAAGGGGGTTCAGTTAAAGTGAGTACTAACGCTAAGCAATAAACGATGAATAAAAGACGATTGATCAATTAGTAATTTCGTAATCAGTATGAAAGCCTCAAAAAATAAAATGTTGGAGCGAGGGTCTGGAGTAAATATGCACTAAGCGCATGGGACAACAACGGGAAACCTACCAGGGCAATGGATGCTTTCCTGGTCGATTAATGTTGAATTACTATCACATTTGATAAACTGCAATGCACGGGTCATTTTAAGCGGGTAATGTTGTTTACCTGTCTTTTGTTCTACAATCCTTACCGAAAGCGATCAATGTTTTTCTAAGCCTGATTGTTGTTTTGTAAACAGGAAAACAATCAGGAAGATATGGACAGTATTGTGCCAACCGGCAAATACAAAACTGTGAGGATCGATAAAATAATTTCAAGTAAATAAGCCCATGGTTGGTTAGTCCATAAGCCCAATAAAATACCAGCCAAACAAGGCCGTAAATGATAAGTAAAGATCCCAGTTTAAAAGCGTTTATGTTTAATTTGTAAAATAAATCAGCCCAGGGTCCTGGTTTGGCTGGCCCAATATATTTGACTGTTATCATCACAAAAATTCCGTCCGGGAGCATATAGCCATCCTGGCGGAAATGTAGTAAATGACACCAGTTCCGTCCGGGGCAGAAACTTATTGCTTTTAATTGCTGCAGGTGGCAATTGAAAATATACCAGGTAATCTGAAGCCAATATTACGGGCCTTCAAACGAAATCTGCGTAATCAGTGATAAAAAACAACTAATTTGCCGACTGATATGCTTCACAAACTTCATATACAGAATTATGCGATCATCGATGAGATTGTAATTGATTTTTCATCGGGCCTCAATATCATTACGGGTGAAACCGGGGCCGGTAAAAGTATTTTAATGGGGGCGCTTAGCCTGATATTGGGTGAGCGGGCGGAAGGTAATACTTTAATGAATAAGGAAAAAAAATCTGTGGTCGAAGGCTATTTCAAAGCAAAAAATAATAAACAGGTAAGGGGGTTTTTAAAGGCCAACGACCTTGACCTGGAAGACGAGTTGGTGGTAAGAAGGGAAATTGCGGTAAACGGGAAATCAAGAGCGTTTATTAATGATACACCAGTTAACTTAGGCCAGCTAAAGGAGTTGAGTTCAATGCTGGTAGATCTGCACCAGCAGTTTGATACACTGGAATTGGGCGACAATGATTTTCAAAGAGAAGTGGTAGATGCCCTTGCTGGTAACAGTGAAATGTTAACTGACTACAGAACTGTTTTTAGTGAATATACAAAAGCGAAAAAACAGCTTGTGGCGCTTGAGTTGGCACAACAAACAGCCAATGCAGCGCTGGATTATAACCAGTTTCTGTTTGATGAGCTGGAAGAAGCAAGCTTTAAAGCAAATGAACTGGAAGAACTGGATACCGAGATCAGGCTGTTAAGCAATGCTGAAAATATTAAACAGCAATTGAGTAGTATTTATTTTGAATTGAAAGAAAGTGAGTTACCCATTGTTCAGCAATTAAAATCGCTGGGTAACAAACTGCATTCCCTGCAGGAATACCATCCGGCGGTGCAGGAACTTAATAAGCGGTTACTCAGCGCACAGGCAGAATTACAGGATATCGGCGATGAACTGGAAAAAATAAATGAAGGGGTGCAATACGACCCGGAAAGGATAGAGGTTTTGACTGATAAAATATCTTTGGGATACAGGTTATTAAAAAAACATGGGGTAAATACTACCAATGAACTGCTGGCTATTAAAGACACACTGCAGGAAAAACTTATTGGGATTTTAAACATCACGGAAGCAATTGCGCAAAAAGATATTGCCGTACAGCAGTTATTGATTGATTGTAAACAATTAGCAGGCGAAATTTCGATCAACAGGCACAGATCAGTAAAACCATTAACAGACCAGGTAAACAGCCTGTTGATGCAGGTAGGGATGCCCAATGCGCAAATAAAGGTAATAGTTCAGGGGGATGAATTAAATAGTAACGGGAGTGATGTTATCGATTTTTTGTTTGATGCCAATAAAACTGATCGTTTTGAAACATTAAATAAAGTAGCGAGCGGCGGGGAGCTAAGCCGTATAATGCTGTGCATAAAATCTTTGGTTGCACAAAAATTACAATTGCCCACACTGATATTTGATGAAATTGATACGGGAATCAGTGGCGAAGCAGCCAAACAGGTGGGGCTTATCATGAAAGACCTGTCCCGCTCGCATCAATTGATTTCAATTACCCACCAGCCACAGATTGCGGCAAAAGCAACTGCGCATTATTTTGTTTACAAAGCCATCCGTGGAGATAAGGTGACTACTTCTATACGCCTGTTGAACAATGATGAGCGCATAACCACCATTGCGCAGATGCTTAGTGGTGAAAAACCTACCGCCGCTGCTTTAGAGAATGCCAGGGAGATGGTGGGGCCTTAGTGCCGGGTAGTAAAACAGGATATGCATTAAAGATTTCTTCTTTAAAAAATAAGAGAACTATTTTTACCAATCAAAATAAAAACAAATATGCCATACAATTTACTAAAAGGAAAGAAAGGGATCATATTCGGAGCGCTGGATGAAAAATCAATCGCCTGGAAAACGGCATTACGCTGTCATGAAGAAGGGGCCGAACTATTATTGACCAATGCACCTGTAGCAATGCGTATGGGGGAAATAAACAAATTGGCAGGATTGGTGAATGCGCCGGTAATTCCCTGCGATGTCAGCAATAATGAAGACGTTGTAAACCTTATTACCAAAGCAAAGGAACATTTTGGCGGTGGGGTAGATTTTATTTTACATTCTATCGGGATGAGCCTGAATGTACGCAAGGGTAAGCACTATACGGAGATTGATTATGATTTTAATGCAAAAACACTGGATATTTCAGCCATGAGCCTGCACAGGGTGCTGGCCACAGCCATGAAGCTGGATGCGATCAATGAATGGGGCAGTGTGGTAGCGCTTACCTACATAGCCGCCCAGCGTGTATTTCCCGACTATAACGAAATGGCTGATGCGAAAGCATTGCTGGAAAGCGTATCCCGAAGTTTTGGCTATCACTATGCCGTAAAAAAGCATGTAAGGGTAAATACGATATCGCAATCGCCTACAAGAACAACGGCGGGTAGCGGGGTAAAAGGTTTTGAAGGGTTTATCGCCTATGCCGAAAAAATGAGCCCTTTAGGCAATGCCAGTTCAGAAGATTGCGCAAATTATTGTGTTACCTTATTCAGTGACCTTACGAGAATGGTTACCATGCAAAATCTTTTTCATGACGGGGGATTTTCCTTTACCGGTGTAACTATGCCTGTAATTGAGCAAATGGAAAAATAGTTTTAGTAAGCTGATACGGGATGAAACTGCGACATCAATTTACCATCCACCCGATGAACTTCTTATCGCATTCCATTCAACCCGTTACCAATGACCATAAATTGAGATCGGGCAAACAAAAAAACTCAGTAAACGTGATTCAAGATTCACCATTGACCATGCACCATTGACCATTTTCTAATTCACCATTCACATTTCCCTAACCACCCGCTTAAAATAGTTATAATGGATTGGATTGAAGTAGTGGGGCTTTCGGGCTCCGTTTTAAGCAGCATTACATTTATGCCGCAGGTGTATCAAACCTGGAAAACCAAAAGTGTGGGAGACCTGAATTTATCGATGATGACAATCGTTTTTTTAAGTACGGTTATCTGGTTGATATATGGAATAGGTAAGGGTTTGTTGCCGGTAATAATTTGCAATGGAATTATTTGTTTCTTATCTCTCCTCCTGATTTACTTTAAAGTAAGATTTGGCAAAAAATAATAAATAGTGCAAATACAAATAATACCAAAGCCACCAACTTAAAAATTGGTGGCTTTTATTGATCTGATCCTTGATATTTTTCCTTCAGTTCTGTCGGCCAGGGCATCCCGCAGATGTTGAGATATTTAAATGCAGGTACCCAACTCTAGTACTCATCTTCATTAAAAAAGAAATCTTCCTGGCTTGGATAGTCCGGCCATATATCTTCCAGCCCTTCATATACTTCACCCTCATCGTCAAGTTCCTGCAGGTTTTCAATTACTTCAATAGGCGCGCCACTTCTGATAGCATAATCTATTAGTTCATCTTTTGTTGCCGGCCAGGGGGCATCTTCTAAATGGGAGGCCAATTCTAGTGTCCAAAACATCTTCTTATGTATTTAATTTTTGCAAATGTAAAAGTTTGGTGGAATTAAACAAATGTGTTTTTGAACATTGGCTTTTTTCAAGTTAAAATAACCACCAAATAATAAGCCGGATACGGTATTAATTCTTAATAATTAATTACTTTAGCCAGATGCTTACGGCTACGAATATTATTAAAAGTTATGGAACACTTCCTGTATTAAGGGGCGTTGATATACATATTGCCAAAGGTGAAATTGTTAGCATAGTTGGCTCCTCCGGTGCCGGGAAAAGCACGTTGCTGCATATTCTTGGCACTTTGGACAAAGCGGATCAGGGCTCGGTTTCTTTAAAAGGCCAGCGAATTGAAGAACTTGGCGGAAGAAAATTATCTGCTTTCAGGAATAAAAATGTTGGCTTTGTTTTTCAGTTTCACCATTTACTTCCGGAGTTTACCGCCCTCGAAAATGTATGTATTCCAGGTTGGATCGCAGGTGACAAAAAAAAGGAGATTACTGAAAAAGCTGTTAATTTGTTAACATCTTTGGGTCTTTCTAACCGCCTGGAGAATAAACCGCAGCAACTTTCAGGTGGTGAACAGCAAAGAGTTGCTGTAGCCAGGGCGTTAATTAATACCCCATCAATCATAATGGCGGATGAGCCAACGGGTAATCTGGACAGTACCAATGCAAAGGAATTGCACCGGTTATTTATTGATTTGAGGGATAAATTCGATCAAACCTTCCTCATTGTGACCCACAATGAAGAATTAGCGCAAATGAGTGACAGGATATTGCATATGAAGGATGGGAGAATAATTAGCTAATCTGCTAATTCGATAATGTGCTAATGATTTGCTGCTGAGATGTATCTTTAAATGACATGATTTAGGAATTCTATTTAAGTAGCAAATTAGCACATTAGCAAATCAGCTAATTAATGCGTGGTTTCCACGCAATTTCCGCCACTCCCAGTAAATGACCGAGATACCTGGCTAAAACAAAAAGGTAATCGCTTAAACGATTGATATATTTAATCACCAGCGGGTCTACAAATAAATCATGCTCCTGGAGGTTAACACAGATCCTTTCGGCACGCCTGCATATGCAACGGGCTATATGAGCAGTAGAAACAGCCGGATGTCCGCCCGGTAAGATAAAATGTTTCATGGGCAAAAGAGCGCCGTTCATGGTATCTATTTCATTTTCAAGTAATTTAATATCGGCTTCTTCAAGGTCGGGAATTTTCATCAGGGGTTCTTTGTCGGGGTCACAGGCTAATGACGAACCAACTGTAAACAGACGATCCTGTATTTCTTTCAGCAGTAATTTAATGTGGTCATCCGGAGCAAGGTCGCTTACAAGGCCGATATACGAATTTAATTCGTCAACCGTGCCATAACTCTCGATACGCAAATGACTTTTGGGAACTTTAGTGCCACCAATTAAACTGGTTTTGCCGAAGTCGCCGGTCTTTGTATATATTTTTAGCGCCATAATTTATTGGTTATGTATAGGCAACAAAAAAAAAGGGCATTAGTTTAAAAATAAAAATGAACCTGTTGTTCCAAAGAAATGCAGGATTACTTATCTTTTAAAGGCTCCGTTAATTTCATTTGTAACCTTGCGGGCGGCATTCCATCGGCACCTGCCTATACAAGTTGTGCGATGATGGAAGGATGGGCGTTTAACTTATCACTTTCAATGATCCCATCCCTTAACCTTACTACCCGGTGGGCAAACCCGGATATGTCTTCTTCATGGGTCACCAATATCACAGTATTGCCATCAATATGAATTTTGCCTAAAATATCCATAATCTCATGCGAGGTTTTAGAATCAAGATTACCGGTAGGTTCATCCGCTAATATAATCGATGGGTTGTTTATCAAAGCTCTTGCGATAGCAACGCGCTGGCACTGACCGCCACTGAGTTCGTTTGGTTTATGCTTGCTACGGTCATCTAATTTTACCTTGTCCAATACTTCCATTGCCCTTTCAATTCTTTCGGTTTTGGCAATGCCGCTATAAATCAGGGGCAATGCTACATTTTCCAATGCAGTCAACCTGGGTAATAAATTGAATTGCTGAAATACAAAACCAATTTCTTTATTACGAACCTCGGCAAGGTCATTATCCGGCATCCTGCTCACATCCTTTCCGTTCAGTATGTATTTTCCGCCGGTGGGGGTATCCAGGCAACCTAAAATATTCATCAGTGTTGATTTACCTGACCCGCTTGGCCCCATCAGGGCTACGTATTCATTTTTAAATATATCCAGGTTAATACCCTTAAGCACCTGCAGTTCCTGTTTACCGAGGTAATAACTTTTAGAGATATTTTCCAAATGGATAATTTTTTGCATAGCTGAGTTTGGTTAATTGTTTGGTTTGATAAGATGACAGGCTGATAATTTAATTGGTTGAAGGTAGAGACAGATGCTTACTTATCAATATTTCAACTTATCAGTTTTTTAATCACTTTCGGCACTTTAAAAAATTCCTCATCGTGCAATGGAGCATTCTTTAACCCATCCTCCCTGTTTACGCTTCCTTTTACTTCATCCTCTCTAAGCACATTTATATTGTCGCTCATATGTAGCAGCGGGGCCACACCCGAAGTGTCCAGTTCATTCAGTTTTTCAACAAATTGTATCATCCGTTGCAGGTCATTTTTAATGCCGGTCTTTTCTGCATCATCAAACTGGAGCCTGGCAAGGGTCGCCAATTTTTCTACCAATGCATCATTCACTTCCATCAGACAAAAATAATGGATTCAAATTAGATGCAATCAATATTGGGTGTATTTAAAATTGTCGCTCCTGATTTCGGTTGGTGGACACCAACCGAGGCTGGACCGTGGTTTGTGTCCTCACAAACCACTGGCTACTGCGACAGTTTTAAATGCACCCTCAATATTAGTATAAAAGGTTTGCCTGGTAATTTGAGTGGTCAAAAAAATGATGATATGATAGCAGGCTGCGGCCTCCTGGCTGGCTAAAGATCAATTTTTTACAATGGGAGGGTAATTATTATACCAGCTATTGAATATAGACAATTGAGTTTTGTTATCTTCGCCATCCTTATGACGGAAAAAAAAGAAATAGTAATGAGTGGCATCAGGCCTACCGGTCATTTGCATCTCGGCAATTATTTCGGGGCAATCCGGAACTATATAAAAATGCAGGATGATTTTGATTGTTATTTTATGGTTGCAGACCTTCATTCCCTTACCACGCACCCGGATACCAGGCTGCTTAAAGGGAATGTTCACAGGGTATTGGCAGAAAATATTGCCTGCGGGCTGGATCCTGATAAAGTTGCATTATATTGCCAGAGCCAGGTGTTTGAAACACCTGAACTGTATCTCTACCTCAATATGCTTGCGTATGTAGGCGAGTTGGAAAAAACGGTTACATTTAAAGATAAGATCAGGCAACATCCCGGGAATATAAATGCCGGTTTACTTACCTACCCGGTATTACAGGCGGCGGATATTATTTTGCACCGCGCCAGGTATGTTCCGGTTGGAAAAGACCAGGAACAACATTTGGAAATGGCACGGAATTTTGCTAACCGGTTTAATCATCGTTACGGGGAAGTTTTTCCGGAGCCCCAGGCATTTAACTATAACCAGCTATTGGTAAAAGTTCCGGGTTTGGATGGCGCAGGTAAAATGAGTAAGAGTGAAAACCAGATGGCCACCTTGTTTTTAGCAGATGAAGATGAGCTGATCAGGAAAAAAGTAATGAAAGCCAAAACAGACAGCGGCCCCACAGCAACCGACATGCCCAAACCAGATTATATTGAAAATATTTTTGGATTGATGAAATTAGTCAGCGGCAACGAAGTGATAGGGAAGTATGAAGATGATTACAACAATGCCAGTATCCGGTACGGTGATATGAAAAAGCAACTGGCGGAGGATATGGTAAATTTTATTTCCCCGATCCGTAGCAAAATAGCCGTCATATTAAAAGATGAAAGATATTTAAAGGATACAATGGAAAAGGGGGCGGAAAAGGCCAGAACAAGTGCAAAAGCAACGATGCACCTGGTAAGGGAAGCAATTGGTTTGAATTATTAGCCGGCGATAAACAGCAGTAGCAAACCGCAATAGACTTTCAATTAAGAAATTCTTTCCGGCGCTGGCTACCCTAAATGGCTATCGCGTTTTAATCAGTTTTTTATAACCGGAATAATATTATGTTTGCTTAGTTTCAGTATTCAACGGCATTCTATTTTAAATTTTAAATATTATCCTTTAGTGGATGGGCATGGCAAAAACTAAAAAACCAAAGCATATCGCGGTAGCCGGTAATATTGGCGCAGGCAAAACTACTTTAACAGAAATGCTGAGCAAGCATTATAAATGGATCCCGCAATTTGAAGACGTGGATCATAATCCATACCTGAATGATTTTTATGACGATATGCCAAGGTGGAGTTTTAACCTCCAGATATTCTTTTTAAACAGCCGTTTAAAACAACTGCTTGAAATTCAGCGTGGCACCGAAACCGTTATACAAGACCGGACAATCTATGAAGATGCCAATATATTTGCTCCTAACCTGCATGATATGGGCTTGATGGGCAAGAGGGACTTCGACAATTATTACCAGTTTTTTGAAACCTTGAAAACAATGGTTAAGCCTCCCGACCTGTTGATCTATTTAAAAGCTTCGGTTCCTACACTGGTTGCACAAATACAAAAACGCGGAAGGGAATACGAAGAAAATATCCGGCTGGATTATCTTAAAAAATTAAATGATTACTACAACCATTTTATTGAAAATTACAAAGAAGGCCCTCTTTTAATAATTGATGCAGATACCAATAAGTTTGCAGAAAATGAAGAACACCTGGGGCAGATTATTTCAAAGATAGATGCTACCTTATTCGGACTTTTTTGATATTAGTAATTGGTTAATGGCCGATTGAACCTGTAATGATCTGTCAACCTTCCAATTGCAAAACCTCCTTCCTTCTAATTCCTAATCTATTAGCTGGTTTTTCATTGCGAAGAATACAAGGCCTACCGAGTTTTTTACCCCAAAGCGTTCCATAAGGCGGTCTTTGATGGCTTCTACCGTACGGGCGCTGATATTCATTTTGAGCGCAATTTCTGAGGCAGTGAATTCCATACAAACGAGCGTAAGCACTTCTTTTTCCCTTTCGCTGATCACAATTTCGGAGTTTAGGCTGGGATTGAATTTTTGCTTACTGTAATTCTTTTTTATAAGTACTTTATTGACAAAAGGGTTCAGATAAAACCCGGTACTCATCACATCCATAATGGCTCTTTTTATTTCCGATGGTTCAGTACTTTTTAATAAGTAGCCTGCGGCCCCGCAGTCCATTAAATGACCAACAAAGCGCTCGTCTTCGTACATCGTTAATATGATCACCCTTATATTTGGAAACTCTTTAGTGATTTGCTTGGTGGTGTCAATACCGTCCTTTACAGGCATCCGCAGATCACAAAGAATTATATCCGGATCGGCTTCAGGTATTTTCGCTAACAATTCTTGTCCATTATCAGCCTCCATTACAAATTTAATATTGGTATATGCCCGCATAGAATGGACAACTCCTTTTCTAAAGATTTTATGATCATCGGCGATGGCTACTTTAATTAAATTCATAGAAAGGGGGTCGTGCAAATCTAAGCAAAGTTATTGGTTTTGGTAAGTGGTATTAGTAGTGCATGATAACAAATATCAAACCAAACAACCTTGTTATTAGGTGAATATGCTTTAAATTAATAAAACCGGCACTTAGTTAAAAGGTAGCGTCTTTGGGGATTTCTAAAGTAACCTTGTAGTAGGTATGACTGGGATCTATTTCAAAAAATATACGGCCGTTCAGTACTTTTATCCTGCTGGCAATATTTTTCAAACCCAGGCCGTGAGAAACCTGGTTGAGCCGGTCAAATTCCGTTTGTACAATGCCGTGGCCATCATGGTGGAGTCTCAGGTAACTGTGGGAGGCATTGGCATTTTGTGTAAGGTGTATAAAGCCTGCATTGCTGTGTTTGATAATATTGTTAATGAGTTCCTGGATAATCCTGAATATTAGTAATTCCTGTTCTAATTTTAGCCGGGTGCGATAATCATGAAAACGGACACTGGCATTTAAAGTGCCACTGCCGTTTATTTTCTGGAAAAGGTCACTCAGTGCGCTTTCGAGGCCAAAATTTTTGAGGGTTGGCGGCATCATGCTATGACTGATGTTACGGATCAGCAGGATCGCATCATCAATAATCTGTTTGGCGCTGAATATCGATTGCAATTGGGAGGCTGGCTCCTGGTTGATCAGGTTTTCATTAAGGTAAAGGCGGGCGGTAGCTAATAATGGGCCCACATCATCATGCAGATCTGCAGCTATACGGTTCCTTTCTTCTTCCTGGTATTTAATGGAGGCATTTAATAAAATCTGCTGTTTTTCATCCTCCAATTTTTTTAATTGATTATTAAACCGGATAACCTTACGCTGGTGAAGAATAACAAAAAATACAATACCAAGCGTAAGACTAACCATCGCAAGGGTACCAAACAACAGTATTAGAGTAAAACTGGTAGAAGTCGAAGTAGGTACTTGTAAAAAAATCATTTGGGGTTTTACAGGTTCTTATTATTTGTTAAATGGGTTGAATGCTTCAAGTTCCAGGTTTATATTTATATTTGATTCCTCATTTTTAATTGCTGAATTTCTGGAAACTATAACACCCACACACAATAGAATATTTTTAAGAATAGTAAAAAATCCATATATGTTATTGTATAAATTTTTGTTATCTGAATTTTGTAACAACATTTTTGAAAACAGAAATAGAAAAAAATTGCCCGTTGAAAAAATCAAGAACCCTACAGCAATCCAAAAACTTGAAGAAAGATAAATAGGAAATCTATTGCTGTACTTCATCTTTTCATAGAAAAATAATATTATAATTATCGGAAATAATAGGCACTCAAGAACTAATGGATAGTAGCTGAATTCCTGATTTATAGAAGACATATAGTCATATAATGAAAATAGAGAAAACGGTATGATTAAAAATCGTATAGTTTGTTTTAATCTAAACTGTATGATATTGTGGAAAAAAAAATTAGAGATTAATGTAAATTCTGCTATTATAAAAAATCGGTAGAATAGAATATAAGATTGATATGATTTAAAAATGTATCGAAATGTAATTACGGCAATAATGGAAGTAAACAACAATATTGTGTAAACAAAAAAAACCTTTAAATCCTTTGAATCACTTTTTTTTAGGAAGTATATGCAAAAGATAAAAGGCATTGATTCAAATAAATAGATAATATAGGTAGGTAAAGAATTTATAAATTCGTTTTTAATTAATTATTAACGAATTTATAAAATAAAAATTACTTACTTGTACATTTTCTAAAATAGACTGATAATAAAATCAGCAAATAATGTCCATTGAGCTCCCATGATTAATTTTTTTAGAGGTTTAATTAATAGTTTCGATGTAAACTTGCGATAATATTTTATCCCGGACAAAGGGGTATAAACACTTTTTAGATCCGTTATTTACCTGGAATCATTTGTCTGCAAGGCTTTTAAAGAAAATGAAACGTATAAAAACTCATTAAACTGGGGTAATTGTACGAAGTATTCCAGTAAAATTACTATTCATTCCTGCGGTATATTTACCATCGTATATTTACTATAATGTCAAGGGCCGGGGGGGATTCTTACCAGTTTATTGGAAGCCGGAATAAATAATCATGTTATCTATTAGAATGAGTAAAGAATTGAGGAAATTGTTTTTTATTGCTGGCCAATAGTGGAAAGCGGTAAAAGGTACCAATCACGGACGCCGGATCATTTACCCTTATTTGTTTTTATGGATTTGAACACATAATTAACCTGGACGGCTTAACTTACTCCAATGAAGATATACTGTTTTTTACTATTAAAGAAAATATTGCTCTTTTTTGTGATAAGAAATTTAAATTGTTGCACGTATTTTTTCAATGATATCAGGTAAAATGACTATAATAAAACAGGTAATAATACGGGCACAGCAGCAATATGGTGTATAAAAAGGCGTTTGTCTATAAGTGCAGATTGATTAAATCATAATTGTAATTTTTTTGGTTTAAATTTACAACACATTTATTTCAAACGGTTTAAAAATATTTATTACATTTTTTTATTCAGTTAAAGAACCCAACTCCAATGTTTAATTCCATGACAACCAACTACCTTATTAAAATTGCCATCGCAGATGACCATAAAATATTCCGGGACGGCATAAAAATGGCCTTGTCCGGCAAAGAAAATTTAAAAATGATATGGGAGGCGGAAGATGGCAAGGATATGATGCATAAAATTGCCATTAAAAAACCCGATGTATTGCTGATGGATATCAGGATGCCCGAAATTGATGGGATCAATGGAATTGAATTGATCCGTAAAGAATTTGACGACATTAAAATAATTGTACTCACCATGTACGACGATCACCAGATGATCAGTAAAATGATGGAGATGGGGGCAAATGCATACCTCACCAAAACAACCGATCCCGATGAAATTTACCAGGCCATCCTTACCTGCATGAACGAGGATTTTTATTTTAACGACCTGGTTAATAAAGCCGTGATGGGAAAACTGATGCAAAAAAAGAATGTTCGCCAGCACTATGGTACCAGTATTGCCATCCATTTCAATGAAAAGGAAATTAAAATTTTGCAATTACTTGCTGAAGATAAAACCACGGAAGAAATTTCAAAAGTAATATTTTTGAGCCCTCGTACGATAGAAACCATCCGGCAGAATATGAAAACCAAGGTGAATGCCAAAACCATCGGCGGACTTTTAATGTATGGCATGCGCAATAAACTGATTGAGTGATTTTTATACAAAGGCCGGATGGATTGGATGCACATTTAACCGGGCACCATTTTATAGCCCCGTAATGCGAGAAGGAGTATAAAATGAGATTAAGGAATTTTTTTAAACGCTTCTTCAGTTCTGTATAGGAACCATTACCGGTTTTTCAGAATGTTACTACCCCATTTTTAACTGCATAAATTGCCAGGCCTACCCTGCTTTTTACATTTAATTTATCAAATAAAGCATCCCGGAAATTATCAATAATTCTTGGTGTAAGTTTCATTGATACGGCAATTTCTTTGTAGGTTAATTCTGTGGCGGCCATTTTTAAAAAACTTATTTCCAGCTCGCTCAATATGGCTTTTTCAATAGAAGTACGGTTGCCGTTATTTTTTTTAAAGAGGGTGCTTAATTTCCCGGTAATTTGGTGAGAGTAATAAAAACCATCCCGGGCAACAGACAGCAAGGCATTTTTCAGTTCATCTGGATGAATATCCTTTTTCAGGAAACCCCTGACACCCACCTGTAATAAACGGATCAGGGCGATCTCGGAATCGTACATGGTTAATATTAGAATTTTTATCCCCGGATGGGTTTTGTATAACCATTTGGCGGTGTCAAACCCATCCATTTTTGGCATATTAAGGTCAAGTATCGCAATATCCGGTATATCCCCCCCTTCTATAACTTCTATCAGTTCGGTACCATCCGCTGCCATATTTATTACATTAAAGCCCGGAAAGGTATTAATGATTGTTGCGAGGGCATTTCTTAGCAATACATGGTCATCAGCCAGTATAATAGTTTTAAGCATTCTCTTGTTGGTTAATGGGTATGGTAATACTGAGTTGCGTGCCTTCATTACTGCTTGCTATTGAAAACTCCCCTTCAAGTAAGGAGGTCCTTCTCCGTATATTTATCAAGCCGGTACCTTCCTTTTTAGCCTCTTTAACAAAGCCCTTACCATTATCTTTTATTATTAAATTTAAAGAGTTGGTATTATAGTGCAGGCAAATATTTATTTTGGAGGCTTCAGCATGCTTCATAATATTATGCAATGATTCCTGTATGATTCTGAAAACTATTAATTCTTTTTTGAAGTCAAAAAATATAGTATTGCCCGTAACGGTTAAATCTATTTCATATATACCTGATTTTTGTAATTGGGCCACTTCAAACTCCATTCCTTTCACCAGCCCGTTGTTCAAAATTATCTCCGAACTCATGCTGCGGGCTATATCGCTGAGGTCATTAATAACTTCTGATATTATACCCACCGAATCGTTTACCTGGATTGCAGGGGTACTCGTTTTTGAATAGGAGATCGTATTTAAATAAAGCTTAACGAGTGATAGTTTTTGACCAATATTATCATGAATTTCCCTGGATATATTTTGAAAAGTATACTCCTGCATCTCAAGCTGGGCCTTTAACAGGGCATTTTCATGGGTTACTTTAAGTTCTTCCAGTTCTTTAAAATAGGTATTTTGCTTTTGTTGGTACCTGTAAATGATGGTAACTATAAATGTACAGAACAGCATCATCAACATGACTACAGATACTGTAAAAATAATTATGCTTTGGGTTGATTGATTGAACATAGATAGGCTTTTACAAAGAATAAATGCATCACACCATAGGCGAATGATCCTATACCTCCCATTGATAAATAAAGTTGATATGGAATGTTAGAAAATAAATATCCTCTCAATGAACTAACAGGTATTGTGGCGCACATAGAAAAAAATATCCCGCTGATTATCCAGAAAGATGGCTCCTTTAATAAATTGATAGTGGGCATTTCTTCAAAAAGTTGCAAATAATAAAGGCAACATAATAAGACCAAACCTAAATTCGTAAAAGCAAATGCATTAGAATTGTTTTTGGAGAAGTCATTGGTAAGTAGACAGAATAATATTACCATCAAAAATAAAAAAAATACCAGCATTATATATTTGGAGATTTTTTTATTTGGCACAACCTGGTATATAAAATGGCTTAAAAAGATAAAATGAAAAAGTAAAAGTGAGCTGTGAAGAACATCATATACATTTTCACTTGTTATGTTGAAATGTTTATATAAGAAATTATATAGACCTAGCAATGCTGCAACTAAAGAGTACCAATAGAATTTATTCATGTACTTGGGAATTTTCTTATTTCCCATAAGTCTTACTGAAAATATAAAAGATGCTAGCATGCATCCCCATTGAAAAAAAAATATTGCATCGTAAAAAGTTATTTTCATCCTGTTTACAATACTATCACAAAATCTTCAAAGTAGGATAAAGAAAAAATACCGGAAATTCAGTGGTTTTCCTCTTGTTATTTATAATTAGTTTATTGAGATTTACATCATAGTTTCAATCCGTACACTATTAATCCGTACCCTTTATGTTTAATTTACATTTTTTGTTAACAGGTAAACCCCCGCCGGGGGCTGTCAATAATATAATCATGGCTTTATACCTTAAACACAAAAAAAATAGCCTGTTAAAATATCGCTTTAAATTTCGCTTTGTTTGTTAAAGCATAAATAAATGAATACTCTTGTAAAACCCGGAGTAAAGCAGCTTTGCGTACAAATCCAGCGTTAAGTCGTATTTTCCCCATACCAAACAATAAGTAGTTATCCTATTAAACATTAGTTAAAATAGCCGAACTTGCAGAATATATCTTAGTGAATTTCCTCTGAATTAACCAAAATTTTCTTATGTCAGTTATTAAATCAAGTTCGGACCCTATAAAAGTATTGATTGCAGATGACCATGTTTTATACCGGGCCGGCGTAAAGACGGCCCTAAGTACCAAAAAGGATATTAAAATTATTGCAGAAGCAGATAACGGCATGCATTTATTGAATATGCTTAAAATGATACACCCCGATGTAATTTTACTCGATATTCAAATGCCGGTGATGGATGGCATTGGAGCATTACCGGAAATAAAAAAGAACTGGCCGAACATAAAAGTGATAATGCTTACCATGATGGACGATCATAGTATGATCACCAAATTGATGGAACTGGGCGCTAACAGTTATTTAAGTAAAACCAGCGACAGTGAAATTATTTATGAAGCTATTAAAACATGTTTTGAACAGGAATATTATTTTAATTCTCTTACCAACCAGGCATTGCTTATCAATCTAAAGCAACGTAACAACGTGGTGTCTCAAAAATTTGCCCCGCAGGAAGCACACTTAAATGATAAAGAAATGTTGATCCTGAAGTTGATGTGTGAAGAAAAAACCACCAAAGAAATCGCTGACATGGTAGACCTTAGCCCGCGAACTGTTGAAGCCATTCGTGATAAATTAAAGGTAAAAACCGGCGCAAAAAGTACCGCAGGTTTGATAATGTATGCTGTAAAAAATAATATATTAAATGAAGACATATAATTTACAGAAAATTATATAAGCCATTCCCGCCAGTTAATATAAGATTATGTTCCACCAAAGGTGGACTTTTTTTTACCCGTTTTTTCTTGCCACGGCCGTTTAATTCAGCGGGGGTGTAGGGTACTACCTGCCTTTGCTGACCTGATACTACATTCCCGCATCCCTTCTCGCGGGGTTGAAAACCTTCGCAAATTGTTTGTCGGTAATTATAGCCTTTTATAGGCTAACCAAAGCTTATATTTTAGGGTACACCATTTTGTGACCGTTAACGATGTATTGAATTTTACCTGCCTAACTTTGCTGCATGAACTACTTCAATTATAACGGAAAAATATATAAAGAGGGAAGTCCGGTAATTGGCGCTGATAGCCGTGGGTTGAGATACGGTGATGGTTTGTTTGAAACCATGAAGATGCGACAAGCTAAACTGATTTGTGAAGACGAACATTTTTCGCGTTTGTGGAAAGGGTTGAATGTATTACAGTTTGATATTCCCAAGCATTTTACAGTGGAAAGGATGAAGGAGGAAATTTATTCATTGGCTAAGAAAAATGACCAGGAAACTGCCGCAAGGATCAGGCTGAATATTGTACGGGGAAATGGTGGTTTATATGATGTAAAGAGCCATGTACCTGCTTATATCATTCAAACATGGCCCCTTGCAGAAAGCAATGAAGAATGGAACAGCAATGGCCTGGTACTGGGCATTTATGAAGCCGCAAAAAAAAGTTGCGATATACTCAGCAATCTCAAACACAATAACTACCTGCCCTACGTACTGGCTGCCTTAGCCGCAAAGAAAGAAAAATGGAATGATGCCATTATTTTGAATACTAACGGAAGGATATGTGACACCACTATCGCCAATATCTTTTGCATAAAAGATAACCTGGTGTATACGCCGTCATTAAATGAGGGTTGCGTGGCAGGTATCATGAGAAAAATGTTAATAAAAAATCTGCTCCGGGAGAACAGGGAATTCATTGAGAAAGAATTAACCGTTGTTGACTTATTAACCGCTGATGAAGTGTTTTTAACAAACAGCATCTATAACATCAGGTGGGTGCAGCGCATTGGCGATATTTCCTATCGGAATATGGTAACTCAAGAAATATTTACAGGGCTCATTCAAACCATTTTATAGTTGAGCTGTTTAACCAATTAAATATACCGCAAATTTTTTCGCGATCCCGAAGCAAAGCGATTATTCGAATCAACAACAGGGAGTACTCTAAAGATTTAAAATTTTGGTTAAGCGCGTATTTAAGCGTTTGAGGTAACAGTAAAACATGCAAAAAGTAAACATCATTTGGTTGCGTCGTGATCTCCGTTTGCACGATAATGCGGCTTTATACCATGCATTACAATCCGGCATTCCGGTAATTCCCATTTTTATTTTTGATACAAATATCCTGGATAAACTGGAGGATAAGGCAGACCGGCGGGTGGAATTTATACATGCCGCTTTAACGGAAATGCAACAAAAGCTGGTGGCCACGGGTTCCACATTGGAAGTATTTTACGGAAACCCTTTGGATATATTTAAGACATTAGTATTAAAATATTCGATCGGGCAGGTTTTTACCAATCACGATTATGAACCCTATGCACTGGAAAGAGAAAAGATCATCTGCAATTTTTTAGTTGGCAATAACATATTGTTCTCTACTTTTAAAGACCAGGTTGTGCTCGAAAAGAATGAAGTTTTGAAGGACGATGGTAAACCTTACACAGTTTTTACACCTTACAGCCGCAAATGGAAAGCTGTATTAACCGGTTATCATTTAAAGGCTTACCCTACCGAAAAATATGTTGAAATTTTTTTTCAGCAACCGGTAAAGGAAATCCCTTCTTTATTCTCAATGGGTTTTACGGAAGCAGACAAGCCTTTCCCCTCCAAATCCTTACATGAAGAATTGGTAAAAAAATATGCCGGCCAAAGAAATTTTCCGGCAATAAAAGGAACTTCAAAACTGGGGGTGCATTTGCGTTTTGGTACTATCAGCATAAGGGAACTTGCATTGAAAAGCAGCGGCCTTTCGGAAACCTTTTTGAATGAATTGATTTGGAGGGATTTTTATCACATGATATTATGGCATTTCCCGCAAGTGGGCCATGGCAAAGCATTTAAGCCGGAATATGATACTATTGAATGGAGAAAAGATGACGGTGAATTTGAACGCTGGTGCAATGGGCAAACAGGGTACCCGATTGTTGATGCCGGTATGCGGGAATTAAATGAGACAGGTTTTATGCACAACCGGGTACGCATGATCGTTGCATCTTTTTTAACCAAACATTTATTACTTGACTGGCGATTGGGGGAAGCGTATTTTGCCCAAAAATTATTAGACTTTGACCTGGCTGCCAACAACGGTGGCTGGCAATGGGCGGCCGGCAGTGGTTGTGACGCCGCTCCGTATTTCAGGATATTCAACCCTTATTTGCAAACCCAAAAGTTTGATCCGCAATTGGAATATATCAAAAAATGGGTGCCGGAATTCCAGGAATTTACTTATCCCCAACCAATTGTTGTTCACGAAGAAGCAAGAAAACGATGCCTTGAAGTGTATGGGAAGGCGCTAAAGAAATGACTCAAGTACCTGTCTAAAATTCAGCGTCCAAAACCTTTATATAATTTCAGGTTAATTGATCACGGGCCAAAAAGAAAAATTGTTTGGAACCTTCATTTTTGAAGGTATTGTTTTTCTTCAATCAATGAAAGTCAGTTTTGCAGCCGCAGTTTTTTCGTTTTGAAAAAGTTTAAATGGGAGCACTTCATTTTTAAGTTGCTATGTTGGTCGCAGTTGTCGTTCTGGCTACCTATAAAGTTTTCAAATATGTTAAAAGGTCTTTTTTATCTTTATCGGCCATTTTCCAAATTACCCCAATATTAGCTTTGGTTCCATTGCTTTTTAAGTCGTGGTCAAGGAAGCGAAAAAATAGACTGTCAGTATAAGGAATGGTAAAATTATTGGAATTACTCAAATAACTGAACTTTATGGAAACCTTATTCATTGCGTCACCTTTTTTTCCATGACAACCCTTGCAACTATTAACAAATTTTATTCTTGATGCCGATTTGTCAAGCATTACTTCACCCTGCATATTTTTACCAGAATTGTATATTGTTGCTCCATTACTTTCATAAAATTTCTTGCTGCAGGCAGCACAAAAAATAATAAGGGTAAAAACTAAAAATATTATTCTGTACCTCTTCATCTAAATTTTTTGTTTAATAACTGCAATAATTGTCAGGCAAAATGTTAAGATTGCTGCGATGGTTCTGATGGTATGATATTTATTCCAGCTATTCTCAAACATTTGTCGCATAAATACAATATCTTTTTGAGTAGCAGTTGAAATGTCAAACTTTTCTAATAGTTCATTTAATGGAATATTACCAAAAACAGTTACACCAAAAACGGTTATAGCATATAGCAATGTAGCTGACAGTAAAAGATAAAATGTTAGCGGATTATATTTGCCATAGCTCAACCAGGTGGCAACAGGAAGCACCAATAAACTACCGATAAAACTGATAAAGAAATATGGATTTTGAATAGCTTTATTGATATGTTGAAAGGATTGCAGGTATACATCATCCTGTAGTTTTTCTAATCCTCTTATTACAGAACAGTCGTATCCATAAAAGAGCCCGGCTAATAAACCAGTAAGTAGTATGGCTATCACTTGAGATAGTTGAATAAGGGTCAAGTTTATTGAACTTTCCATATGCCGGTTTTAGCAGTTTTAGTTACATATTCTTTAAAGCTGGTAGGTTTTGTGCCTAATATTTTTTCTATGTCAGTACTCACTGATTCATTTCTTCCATCCAAAACTTCAGAAAATAAATATTGTATCAACCCTACAAAATCGTCGGGCAATTGGTAAGATTTGAGCGCAGTCACATACTCATCAATACTTATTTCGGCATAAGGAATCTCCCTGTTTAACTCTTTTGCAATTAAGGATGTAGCAGACTCAAATGATAATAATTCTGGGCCGGTAAGTTCGTAGATTTTATGCGAATGTTTGTTGTCTGCCAATACGGATACTGCCACTTCGGCAATATCATCTGTATCAACAAATGGTTCTAAAGCGTTGGTTACTGGTAGTACCACTTCGTTTGTTAAAATTGAATCAAGCAAAAAACTTTCACTAAAGTTCTGCATAAACCAGCTTGCCCTGATAATTGTCCAATCCATCCCGGATTGAATAATTATTTGTTCACAAGCCCTGGATTCTTTTTCGCCCCTGCCGGATAGTAACACTAATTTATTTACGCCATTAGCTTTAGCAGTGTCTGCAAATAATTTAATTTGTTTAAAGGAGTTGGGTACCGCCAAATCAGGTTGAAAGGTTATGTAAACACTTTCGATTCCTTTAAGTACGTTTTGCCAGTTACCTGGTTCGTCCCAATTGAAAGGCGGATTTTCATTTCTTGATCCTAAACGAATGGGGATTTGAAGGTTTTGTAATCTTTCGGCAACTCGTTTGCCCGTTTTTCCTGTACCTCCTAAAACTAAAATCCTGTTGCTCATATTTTTTGATATTTAAAAGTATGAAGCAAAATTAGCATCGCGTTAAACCGATAAATAGATCAAAACCGACAAAATCTATTTTTGTGATTTAAAAGCTAATGGTGTTTTTCCTGTAAATGCTTTGAATACTTTTATGAAGTGCGACTGGTCGGCAAATCCATTAGCATAAACAATGTCTGAGAGTTTAGTAAAATCTTTTAAGGTAAGTTGTTCAAGCGATTGCTGGAATTGAATAATTTTGGAAAATTGTTTTGCAGTAACACCAACTGTATTTAAGAATCTGCGTTCAAAAGTTCTTTCAGTTAAGTGAAGTTCATCGTAAAGGTCTCCTATAATTAGTTGCCCTTTCTTATTGATGATTTTTTGAATGGCTTTAGAAATTGTAAAGTCAAGCTCTTGCTGTTTTTCTTGAAATATTGAATGAAGAAAAATGGTAATTATTTCAGTTCTTTCTGTAAAGTTTCTGGCCCGACTCAATTTTTTGATGGTATCTATACCGATATTATTGTTTAATTGATCCAGGTTATAGCAATTGTCGTTAAGGTCTTTTGGCGATACGTAAAAAAAACTTTTGAGAACAAACGGATAAAGTTGAAATATTATTAGTTTGTAGGCTCCCGACATTACTAATTCAATCGGGGCTAATGTTTGTCCATACAAAAACATAGCAGGCATCAACTTATTATGGGGATTTATTAAAAGCCCGTTCACTGTTTCCTGGAATATTAGTCCGGGGTAGCCGTCTGCAAAAAAAGGGAGAATGGTCTTTTGTTTTGCGTCCTGCTCTTCAAAAACCAGGATATTTTTTACAAAGAGTGATATTGATTTGTCGGGAATTATTGACTTGAAATCCATAGTCTTTTATCTGCTTGAAAAACTAAAGTATAAATTACGCACTAATGGCCACCGGTGTTGGTTCTGAACAAATGATTGCGGGCGATAAGTTCAGGTTCCGCATTCCCTTTAATGGATTTCTTTAGCAAAATCATGGCTTTGTTAATCTCAATTAAAGGTTTTCTGAGCGAAGGATGCCAGTAGTGCTTTTATTGGTTAGAAAAATAATGAAAAAAAATTTATTTTTTAAAATAGAATTCGTTGATTGACAGTATAAGCTGTATTACGCCTGACTTTTTTTAATGCAGTAAAAATATATTATCCGGTTTTTCAGTATTTACACCTGAAGTCGCCTGGTGAATGGCCAGCAAATTACGAATGGCATCTTTCCCCGAATCGCCCAGTTCCAAAGAAAACTCATTAACATACAGGTCAATGTGCTGCCTCATTACCGCGTCGCTCATTTCCTGTGCATGGATGCGGGTATATTCATTCAGCACAGGGTAATTTGTAAATGCGTATTCAATACTTTTTTTAATAAGCCTGTCTGTTTTTTGTTGCAGGTCAATATTTAATTCCCTTTTGATAACAATGCCCCCCAATGGGATAGCATTGCCGGTTTCCTTCTCCCAAAAATCACCAAGATCAATAATTTTTTTAAGGCCTTTTCCTTCGTAGGTAAAACGGTTTTCATGGATAATTACACCCAGCCCTTTATTTGCCAGCACAAAGTTTTCAATTTCATCATAACGCAGAAAGCGCTTGTTTTTCGAATGGGGATAGGCCATTGAAAAAAGCAGGTTTGCCGTTGTATTTTCTCCTGGTATTGCAACAATACAATCTTCCACCTGCTTCGTGCCTGTATCGGAATTGGCAATTAACAAAGGGCCTACCCCTTTTCCCAAAGCGCTGCCACTGTTCAATACTATATACTTATCCAGCACTAAGGGCAGCACGGCATAGCTAAGTTTTGTGATTGCTAATCTACCTTCCAATGCCCATTCATTTAATGTTTGCACGTCTTCCAGCGCCACATCAAAATCAATCCCTTCCGTATCAATTTTATTATTCACCAGTGCATCAAAAATAAAAGTGTCGTTGGGGCAGGGCGAGAAGCCAAGGGTTAACCGCATGTTTATAGCTTAGTTGTTGAATGTTAAAAGTTGATGGTTGAAAGTGTGTGATTGAAAGTTTGATGATTGCAGTATGTGATTAAAATTGATTGTCGATTGGTAATGGTTGAAACCCCGCCTTTTGCCCATTCACCATTCGCCATTCACGCTTAGCACTTCCTCAATTACCTTAAAGAGTTCTTTATTCAAATTAGCAATGGCTTCTTTTAACTTCCATTTGCTTTTGTCCCTTTCACCAATTAGGTTAGAGATACTTCTTATTTGTAAAAATGGAATATTTTCCTGCAGGCAAACATAGTGCAGGGCAGCCCCCTCCATGCTTTCTATCTCCGGCGCAAAATTAATAATCGCCTGTTGTTTTTGTAAAAAACTATCGCTTACTTTGTTTACGGTGATGGCTTTTACAGCGGGTAACAATGAATGGGTAAAAATATTGTTCGGATTAACCAACCATCCATCGCTAAATGGGAATGCATCTTTATCAGCGAATCCCGATTTAAAAATACTCCTGAAGTTTTCTTTTTCTTCCATTCCAATATCAGCAAAAGTATCCTGCTTTACCAATACCACTTCGCCTAACTCAATATCATCAGTAAAACTACCTGCGATACCAGCCTGTATCACCAAATCAGTTGCATTTTGCTGTAGATTTTTTTGTAAATGGTACAAGGTTGACGGAACGCCTACTCCTGTAATCTGCACTTCAACTCCATTATTGCCTGATATTAAAGGATCAATTTCTGCTTTTGTAGCTGCTATCACTAAAATTCGCATCCGGCAAATTTCGTATTTACGCTCCATATTTTGGGATTTTGGGTTTACCTTTGCGAAAATTTTCAGGATAGCCATGGTTTACATCACCCGTATAGAACATTTTAATGCAGCCCACCGGCTTTTTAATCCGAATTGGAACAGGGAGAAAAATGAGGAGGTATTCGGGAAGTGTGCAAATGAAAACTGGCATGGACATAATTTTGAGCTGTACGTTACTTTAAAGGGCGATCCCAATCCAGATACCGGCTTTGTGTTTGATGTTAAGAAGCTGAGCAGTATTGTAAAAGAGCAGGTGATCGAAAAACTCGATCATAAAAACCTGAATATGGATGTTGATTTTATGGAAGGTAAAATATGCTCTATAGAAAACCTTGTAATTGCTATCTGGGAGCAGTTGGTGCCACATTTGCCCCATTGGGTGCAGTTACATTGTCTTAAGTTATATGAAACTCCCCGCATTTTTGTGGAATACTACGGTCATTGATTTTCCAGCTGTCTTTGTTTTTCTGTTGTTACTGTAAACAAATAGTAACTTTGAGCGTTATTGGATTCAAGAGTTGATGCGTTTGAACAGCAAACTTCTGTTATAGCCTTCAGCAAAAAACGTTCTGAACTATTTCCCGCGATTTTGAGTTTAAATGTTGATGCTACTGTTTTAACTATTTCAATTTTCATTTGTAATACATTCGGTTATGAATAATAGAGTAGCGGTATTCCGCAAGGAACATTTTAATGCAGCCCACCGGTTAAATAACCCGGCATGGGATGAGGTTACCAATGCCCGAATTTTTGGCAAATGTAATAATCCGCATTATCACGGACACAATTATGAACTGGTAGTAAAAGTTACGGGGGTGCCTGATGAAGCTACCGGTTATGTGTATGATATGAAATTGTTGAGCGACCTGGTGCAGGAACATGTATTGGAACGTTTTGATCATAAAAATCTGAATGAAGATACGATTGAGTTTAAACTCCTCAATCCCAGTGCCGAAAATATAGCCATCGTAATCTATAATATTCTAAGAGAAAAAATAGATGAGAAGTTTGACCTGCAAATCCGGCTGTATGAAACCGAAAGAAATTTTGTAGAATATCCCGTTAATTAAATCGAAAAAAAATACAATGGCTTACAAAAAAATTGAGCAATACGACCAGGAAGTAACAGAAGGGCTATTAAAAAATTACAAGGAAGCCCTGGGTTTATTAGGGGAAGACCCTTTAAGGGAGGGCCTGCTAAAAACACCGGAAAGGGTTGCCAGGGCTATGCAGTTTTTAACCCAGGGGTACCAGCAGGATGCCAACGCTATTTTGAATTCAGCAAAATTTCATGAAGAAGTAAGCGAGATGATCATTGTTAAAGATATAGAGTTATACAGTATGTGCGAGCATCACATGCTGCCTTTTTATGGTAAGGCCCACGTTGCGTATATCCCTAACGGCTGGATTACGGGTTTAAGCAAGATCGCCCGGGTAGTGGATGTGTACAGCAGACGTTTACAGGTGCAGGAAAGATTAACCCACCAGATACTCAATTCAATAAAAGAAACTTTGAACCCATTAGGCGTAGCCGTGGTTATTGAAGCATCGCATTTATGTATGATGATGCGGGGGGTGCAAAAACAAAACTCTGTAACTACCACTTCGGCATTTTGGGGCGAATTTGAAAAGAATGAAACAAGGAGTGAATTTGTAAAACTCATCAGCGCTAAATTACATTAATTGCCAGAGGCTGAATACATCAAATTCAATAATACATTCAGGAGTTAGCTGGAATTTTGTGTCATTTTTTGGCACATATTTTCCGTTCAACAGCTCAAAAACTTCCACTGATCTTTTTTCTGTGTCGGATATAAGGTAATATTTAACTCCCTGTAATTCGTATAAATTATATTTGGTATTCCTGTCCCTGAGTTGTGTTTTTTTTGATGAAATTTCAACAATAACAGTTGGTGGAAAAGTTAAAAAATCTTCCGTGAAATTGCCGCATACGATCATACAGTCCGGTCTTACTATTGAATGTTCGTCAATGATCCAATCAAGTTCAGCATAAGCCCCACAATTGCAGCCAGAAGCAAATTCATCAATTTTGTTACTGGCTTTTTGCATGAATTTGTTTGAAAACCATTGATGGGTCCTAACGGGTGAAGGTGCCATTGCATAGGGGTAACCGTTCACCAGTTCCCAATCGCCTTTCCATAGCAGGTAATCCTGGTAAGTGTACCGCTCGGGTTTGAATATTTGATCTGACAGCTCCATAATAAATTTTATTGTTCAAATTTAAAACTATTTTTGAATCAAATTTTCATTTATGGCGGATGCATTTATCTTTCCCGGGCAGGGTTCACAGTTTAGCGGGATGGCGAAAAAATTATATGAGTCGAACCCATTCGTAAAGAATTTATTTGAGCAGGCCAATGATATTTTGGGTTTCCGTATTTCTGATATTATGTTTACGGGCAGTGACGAGGATCTGAAACAAACCAGTGTAACCCAGCCTGCCATATTCTTACATTCCGTTGCGGCATTTAAAACATTACAGGATGCAAAGCCTGATATGGTGGCGGGCCATTCGCTTGGAGAATTTTCTGCATTGGTGGCCAACAGGGTATTGAGTTTTGAAGATGCGTTGCGATTGGTATTTATAAGGGCCAATGCGATGCAAAAAGCCTGTGAACAACATCCTTCCACAATGGCAGTAGTACTGGCTTTGACAGATGAAAAAGTAGAAGAATTGTGCGCAGCAGTGCAAAGCGAAACCGGCGAAGTCGTAGTGCCTGCAAATTATAATTGTCCCGGGCAATTGGTGATCAGCGGCACCATAAAAGGAATTGAAATCGCCTGCGAACGAATGAAAGCGGCCGGAGCTAAGCGGGCCATGGTATTACCGGTGGGCGGGGCATTCCATTCACCCCTTATGCTGCCCGCCAAAGAAGAACTTGCAGCAACCATCGAGATAACCACTTTTTACCAGCCATCCTGCCCCATTTACCAGAATGTACTGGCAAAAGCTGTTACAGATACAACAGAAATAAAAAAGAACCTGATTGATCAGTTGACCGGCGCAGTGAGGTGGACACAAAGCGTGCAGGCGATGATCGAAAAGGGCGCTACCAAATTTACCGAGGTAGGTCCGGGTAAAGTATTACAGGGCTTAGTGCAAAAAATAAATAAGGAAATGGTGGTGAATGGGGTAAGTTAAATATGCCCCTGGCAAGCGCCCGGTCATCAGCATTGATTAGGATGATTACAACATATACGCATGGTATTTTCTTTATCGCGATAAAAAACATGCTCGTAATAGAACAGGGCGCCAACGGCGCCCTGTAAAATATATTGTGGGCACAGTCGATTGAAAAACCGATACTGAAGCGCCATTTGGCGAACGCCACTAAAGTTCAATCATCATCGAAATGCCGGTTTCAACAAAAATTATGCATTCAGTGTTTCAAGAACAGTATTCATATTCCTTACCGCATCTGCACTCTTGCTAAATGCTGCCTGTTCTGCTTCATCTAATTTATAATCGATTATTTTTTCCACGCCATTTCTTCCGATGATCACAGGAACGCCTATACAAATATCTTTTTGCCCGTATTCGCCATCAAGACTTACACTGCAGGTAAATAATTTTTTCTCATCCCTTACAATGCTTTCCACCAATGCCGCCACAGCAGCACCGGGTGCATACCAGGCAGATGTGCCTAACAGTCCGGTTAAAGTAGCTCCGCCCACCATGGTATCCGCTGCAACTTTTTTCAGGGTTTCCGCATCTAAGTAATTACTTACCGGTGAACCCTGGTAGGTAGCTAACCTGGTTAACGGGATCATAGTAGTATCGCCATGACCTCCAACTACCACAGCCTGCAAATCGGTAGATGCACAACCAATGGCGGTAGATAAATAATATTTAAAACGGCTGCTGTCTAAAATGCCGCCCATTCCAATGATCCTGTTCTTGGCCAAACCGCTCGACTGTAGTGAAAGATAAGTCATGGTATCCATTGGGTTGCTTACTATAATCACGATAGCATCCGGGGAATATTTCAAAATGTTTTCTGTAACCCCCTTTACGATTCCTGCATTAATGCCTATCAGATCTTCCCTTGTCATACCAGGCTTACGTGGAATACCGGAAGTAATTACTGCTACATCTGTACCTGCGGTCTTTGTATAATCGTTCGTACTGCCACTAATCCTGGTGTCAAAACCCAGTAATGCGGCTGTCTGCATCATATCAATGGCCTTGCCTTCAGCAATACCTTCCTTAATATCCAATAATACCAATTCGTCACACAATTCTTTGCGGGCAATATTGTCAGCACAGGTTGCTCCAACAGCACCGGCGCCTACTACAGTAATTTTCATGATAAAAAATTTAAATTATTTTAAGGAATTTTATTTGAGATGCAAAGTTAAGGGCATTAATGCCATTTTATGAAAAGAATGAACAGAATGTATGGTCTTCATGAGCAGAATCATATAATGGCATGATAAACAAAAAGCGAAGGCATTCCTGTCAATATTCAATGCTTATTTAACCGCATCCAGTATAGCGGGCACCCCGATATTCCCTGTAAAAGCTTTCGCAAGGTTTCCGTTCTGATCGTACACAAAAATAGAAGGGAAAGTACTGAGTTTATAGATAGCGGATAACTTATATTTTGCATCGTGGCCCAGCTTAATATTGGGCATGGACGATAATCCAAAACTTTTATAGAAATCTTTTATTTCCGAATAGGGTGCAGACGATACCATTAAAATTTGAATGGCTTTCAACTCTTCTTTATAAGCAAGCAGTTCCTTTGTTTCTTTTTGGCAATGGTCGCAATCAGGGTTAAAAAAAACCAGTACAAAGGGGTTGCCTTTTTTTAAATGTTCATTGGTATATTCTAAACTGTCAGGTACAATATTTAATTTAATTGCGGGAATGGATAGAAACTTTTTTACATAATTATCCGTGGTGTCTTTCTGTGCGGTGAGCTGAAGAGTAGTGGCGGCCAGGAGTAATAAAAATAATATATTTTTCAAGCTGTAAATTTTTTCAAAGCTAAATTTTTATGATGAACCTGCATGTTAAAATTGATGGAGAATACGATCCGAATTTTGCGCCAGCTTGTCCACCTGCAACAGCCAGGAATACCTTGAAACCTCTCGGCAGGTCTGGCACCTTTTGTTCTCTTACCTGATTAAAGAGATGCGGTATCAATTGGATGGTAGATTCGCCTTAAAAAGCCGATTATGCTTCAAATTTTCTATTTAGCTTTACTATTCCTACTTTTGCACCCCAATAATTTTGCAATCCAAAACATTGCGGGCATTGGGTCTGGGTTTACAATACCAACTGTAAACAACAACCGATAAACAATAAACACAAATATAATCATGGCAACTACAGCAGACATGCGTTCAGGGCTTATCATCAAAGTGGATGGTAGTTTATACACCGTTATCGAATTCGGACAAAATAAAACAGCCCGGGCAGGTGCAAAAATATGGGCAAAATTAAAGGGGGTAGATAATACCCGAACGATTGAACTTACCTGGAACAGTGGAGAAACGATCTTTCCGGTTCGCGTAGAGAAGAGACCATACCAGTACTTATATAAAGACGATACAGGATATAGTTTTATGGACATTGAAACTTTTGAACAGATCACCGTTCCTGAAACAATGGTAGATGCACCCCGGTTTTTAAAAGACGGCCAGGAAGTTTCCGTATTAATTAATGGCGATACCGACCTGCCAATGGGAGTGGAACTGCCCGATAAAATAGTATTATTAGTTACTTACAGCGAACCCGGGATGAGAGGGGATACCGCCACAAAAACATTAAAACCCGCCACGGTAGAAACGGGTGCCACCGTGAACGTGCCGCTCTTTGTAGATGAAGGGGACCTGATCAGGGTAAATACAAAAACCGGGGAGTATGTAGAACGCGTGAAGGAATAATTCGCTTTAGTATCTTTAAAAATTGTTTGGGGAATAAGATATTTTTTAAACAGCGATATCTTTTCGGGTAACAGCGAGCGTAATCGGTTTAAATGACCCGGCAAATTTTACTCATTCAACCTTATAAAATTTAAATAAAAAAGGGCGCATTTTTTAAAAGGGCCCTTTTTTAATTTTTACCTGTTTTGAATGATTTTTGCCCGTTTTTTATTGATTTTGTCTCTTATTTAATCATTTTTCTCCGATTTTCGTTATTGCTTCTTTTTTAAAAACTTGCAATATTAATAAATCATTACCTACCTTAGCCGCCCGATTCTTAATACAAAAACCGTTTAATATCTTAATATGGACATCAAGCAAATTCAGGAGCTGGTAAAACTCATTAATAAAACGAATATTGGTGAAATTACAATTGAAGAAGAAGGTGTTAAAATAACCGTTAAACAAAAAAAAGACCCTGTTCAGCATATCTTTGCCGGGGGCCAGTCTGCCCCCAGTTATTCAAGTCCCCCTCCACCTCCGCAAAATACGCCTGCAGCTCAGCCCCCAACAATTGTTGAATCTCCTAAAGCGGATAATTACATTACCATAAAAAGCCCCATGATTGGTACATTTTATCGCCAGTCTGGACCAGGGAAACCCATCATGGTAAATGTGGGCGATGAAGTTACCCCGGGTAAAGTAGTCTGTATTATCGAAGCCATGAAGCTTTTTAACGAAATTGAAAGTGAAATAAAAGGAAAGATCGTAAAGGTGTTAGTTGAAGACTCCAGCCCCGTGGAATATGACCAGCCTTTGTTTTTGGTGGACCCTAGTTAATTAGCTAATGTGCTAATTAGCTAATTTGCTAATGTGAATACAGGACTACTAAATGTTCATAAAAACTCACTGGCTATGCAGAAAGAAATGATTGAAAAAAATCCTCTCTTAAAATTAAGTTTTGAGTTTTCTTTATTGGTACTTACCTACTGTGATTTATTGGACCAAATGCATAAATACGCCATTAGCAAACAATTGGTTCGTGCAGGAACGTCAGTTGGCGCAAATGCGATGGAAGCTCAAAATGCAGAAAGCAAAGCTGATTTTATTCATAAAATAAAAATAGCTGCCAAGGAAGCAGATGAAACCCAATACTGGCTTGCCTTATGTGAGTTTGCAAGTGGTTACCCCGATTCAGTGATTGTTGCAAATAAACTAACACAGTTACAAAAAATCATAAATGCTATTTTAGGAACTGCAAAAAGAAAAACACCATTCAGCTACTTTCTCAGTTTCTTTATTTTTTAAAACTGCTACCTGCATTTGCTACTTAACTGATTCTTACAAAAACTGTTCGTTCCATAATTAGCAAATTAGCAAATTAGCAAATTAGCACATTAAACACCATGTTCAAAAAAATATTAATTGCCAACCGCGGAGAAATTGCCTTACGGGTGATACGCACCTGCAAAGAGATGGGTATTAAAACGGTGGCTGTGTATTCTACCGCCGATAAAGATAGTTTGCACGTAAAGTTTGCAGACGAAGCCGTGTGTATCGGAAAGCCCAGCAGCGTGGAATCCTACCTCAACATACCGCATATTATGGCGGCGGCAGAAATTACTAATGCGGATGCCATCCATCCGGGATATGGATTTTTGGCCGAAAATGCCAAGTTTGCTCAGATCTGTACCGATCATGGCATTAAATTTATTGGGCCCACACCCGATATGATCAATGCCATGGGCGATAAAATAACCGCCAAGGAAACCATGATCAAAGCCGGGGTACCCGTGGTGCCAGGCAGTGGCGGGTTACTGGAAAGTGTGGAGCAGGCAAAAGACCTGGCGGCCAATGCAGTTGGCTATCCAGTGATTCTAAAGGCCACCGCCGGTGGAGGTGGTAAAGGCATGAGGGTGGTATGGCAGGAGAGTGAGCTTGAAAAAGCGTACGAAAATGCCAAAACAGAAGCCGCGGCTTCTTTTAAAAACGATGGTATTTACATGGAGAAATTTGTGGAAGAACCCCGCCACATTGAAATACAAATTGCCGGCGACCAGTTTGGCAATGTGTGTCATTTAAGCGAACGCGATTGTTCTATACAGCGCCGACACCAAAAGCTTGTAGAAGAATCTCCTTCGCCATTTATGACGGCAGAGTTAAGGGAGCAAATGGGAGAGGCCGCCATAAAAGCGGCCAGTGCCATCAGCTATGAAAGTGTTGGGACCATTGAGTTTTTGGTAGATAAGCACCGTAACTTTTACTTTATGGAAATGAATACCCGCATACAGGTAGAACATTGCGTTACGGAAGAAGTGGTGAATTACGATCTCATTAAAGAGCAAATTAAAATAGCTGCCGGTCATAAGGTAAGCGGCAAAAATTATTACCCGCAGATGCATGCCATCGAATGCCGTATCAATGCCGAAGATCCGTACAATGATTTCAGGCCAAGTCCGGGCAAGATAACGGTATTGCATACACCGGGCGGGCATGGCGTGCGGGTAGACAGTCATGTATATGCAGGCTATGTCATCCCGCCCTATTACGACAGCATGATCGGCAAATTAATTACCGTAGCGCAAACCCGCGAAGAAGCCATTGATACCATGCACCGTGCATTAAGCGAATACATCATTGAAGGCATCCATACCACCATTCCTTTTCATTTGCAATTGATGAAGAACGAAGATTTCAGGAGCGGGAATTTTACCACTAAATTTTTAGAGTCGTTTAAGATGGAATGATCTTTTTTGGATCAGACCCTAAAAAGCCGCGCAGTTAATTTTTTAAATGGTAAAGAGGG
Organism: Ferruginibacter sp.; assembly: GCA_014379625.1. Taxonomy (GTDB): domain Bacteria; phylum Bacteroidota; class Bacteroidia; order Chitinophagales; family Chitinophagaceae; genus Ferruginibacter. Next base: position 51,911 of record JACMLJ010000036.1, read on the forward strand.
GTAATCTCGACTTTTTGCCCATTCACCATTGCCCATTCATTTTCTTATCCTCCAAAATACCTCCCAATCGCCCGTTAAACCATATTCATTTTGTTATCTTTGCCATTCAACATTACCTGACGTGAATGGCATTGATAAAAAGCATATCCGGCATTAGGGGCACGATAGGTGGCAAAACCGGGGATAATTTTACACCAATTGATATTGTAAAGTTTACAGCCGCATTTGGCACCCTGTTAATAAATGACGGCGCAAATAAAAAGATCATCGTGGGCAGGGATGGAAGGATCAGCGGTGCGATGGTAAAAGAACTGGTGATCAGCACTTTAAACGCGTTAGGCATACACGTGATCGACCTGGATTACAGCACTACTCCCACCGTGGAGATGGCCGTGGTGTTTGAAAACGCCGGTGGTGGTATCATACTAACGGCAAGTCATAACCCAAAAGAATGGAACGCGTTAAAATTATTAAACAGCAGGGGGGAATTCATTAGTAGCGAAGAAGGTGAAAAGGTACTGGATATTGCAGCAAGGGAAGATTTTGTGTTCGCTACTGTTGATAAATTAGGGACTTCAATTACGGATGATACGTTTTTACAAAAACATATTGATGCCATCATCAATCACGAACTGGTAGATGTTGCTGTTATAAAGAAGGCGAAATTTAAAATAGTAGTGGATGCGGTAAACAGCACCGGTGCCATTGCAGTACCTGAATTATTAAAAGCCCTGGGTGTAAAAGATATTGAATTATTAAACGGAGAAGTAAACGGTAAATTCGCTCACAACCCCGAGCCCTTGCCCGAGCATTTAACCGGTCTGAGCAGTGAGGTGGTGAAGCAGAATGCCAGCCTGGGTATAGCGGTTGACCCTGATGTGGACAGGCTTTGTTTTGTATGTGAAGACGGGACCATGTTTGGGGAAGAATATACCCTCGTAGCCGTAGCGGATTATGTGTTAAGCAACCGCAAAGGCAATACGGTTTCCAATATGTCATCTACCCGTGCGCTAAAGGATATTACGCTAAAACATGGAGGCGAATATTTTTCGAGCGCGGTGGGAGAAGTGAACGTAGTGAATAAAATGAAGGAAGTAAACGCAGTCATCGGGGGCGAAGGTAACGGCGGCATTATTCTTCCTGATCTGCACTATGGAAGGGATGCGCTCATTGGAATAGCCCTTTTTTTGACACATCTTGCAAAAACAAAAAAGACCGCCAAGCAGTTACGCAATTCTTTTCCGGATTATTTTATCAGTAAAAATAAGATCAAACTGGAACTTGGTGTTGATGTAAAATCAGTGTTTCAAAAGATAAAAGATAAGTACAAAAACCAACCCATTAATATGGAAGACGGTTTGAAAATAGAATTCGATTCAGACTGGGTGCATTTACGCACCAGCAATACCGAACCAATCATCCGTATTTATGCGGAAAGCAATTTTGAAACCACCGCCGAAAATATCGCGAGGCGATTAATGAAAGATATCAGCGAGGTAATGTAGGCACTTATATCCCGAAGCAACATTTTTTGGATAAGCACCTCAAATTTATTTTCAGGCCAGGGGATCTTCCATGCTAATAAAAACTATAAAACCATAAAAGCCCTTTTAAGGGTTGGGGCTATGAACAGAATTTACTTCGACAACGCAGCTACCACTTCACTTGACCCGCAGGTACTTGAAGCAATGATGCCTTACCTTACGGAAAAATTTGGTAATCCTTCTTCCATTTATTCTTATGGAAGGGAAACAAGAATGGCCATTGAGCAGGCAAGAAAAAGCGTGGCTAAAATTTTAAATGCGCATCCCGCGGAAATTTTTTTTACAAGCGGGGGTACGGAAGGCGACAACACCGCAATCCTGTCGGCGGTTAGGGATCTCGGCTGCAAACATATTATTACATCTTCCATTGAGCATCATGCGGTATCACATATTGTGGAGTATTTGAATAATGCCGACCGCGTCAGTGTAAGTTATGTAAAGCTTTTGCCGGATGGGCATGTTGACCTTGAAGATTTAGAAAAGTTATTAGCTGCCGCGAAAGATAAAACACTGGTAACCCTGATGCACGCCAATAATGAGATTGGGAATATACTGGATTTACACGCGGTGGGTAATTTATGCAAATTGTACAAGGCGGTTTTTCATAGTGATACGGTACAGACGGTTGGCCATTTTCCGCTCGATTTAAGAAATACGCCCGTACATTTTATTACCGCCGCAGCGCATAAATTTCATGGTCCCAAAGGGGTAGGTATTTTGTACATCAATGAAAATGTACGTATCAAACCATTTATACATGGCGGCGGCCAGGAGCGGAACATGAGGGCGGGTACTGAAAATATATATGGTATTGTAGGGTTTGCAAAGGCATTGGAAATAGCCACCGCAGGGTTTGCCGAAGACAGCGCATTTATAGGGGATTTAAAATATTACATGCATCAGCAATTAAAGAAGCATATACCCGGCGTAAGTTTTAACGGGGATATTTTTGGAAAAAGTTTATACACAGTTTTAAGTGCGAGTTTTCCAAAATCCGAAAAATCCGAGATGCTGTTATTTAACCTTGATATCAATAATATTTGCGCCAGTGGGGGTAGCGCCTGCACCTCCGGGGTGGAACAGGGAAGCCATGTGATCAATGCGATCAATAATAACCCCAACCAGGTTACGGTTCGTTTTAGTTTCTGTAAACATAATTCAACAACAGAAATAGACGAAGTAGTCACCAGGTTAAAAGAATTTATGTAGACAAAAATGTACAACCGCAAAATTTTTTTCCACAATCTGTTATCATGATACCTGTAAATTGGTGCTGTGTATAATTAATGTAATCTTCTATTTCTAAATTCCTCCACAAAAAATCATCAGGGTGCAGGCATAAATATTGAAGCTGTGATAATGATAAAAAATTATTCAGCTAAAAAATTATATTATGGGAGATTACAAAAACTTATCTGATAAAGAAGGCATTGATAAATTAAAGGAGCTCGTAAAATCGGCTGATATTTGCATGTTTGCAAGCCATGCGGATGCAGATACGCTGTCAGCAAGGCCAATGAGTACGCAGGATGTAGATGATGATGGTATACTATGGTTTTTCAGCCAGGCGTCCAGTAATAAAAATGCGGAGTTGGAGGCGGACAATCGCGTTCAATTATTTTATGCAAATAAAAACAGTTCAGAATACCTGAGCATATCTGGTAAAGCCACCATTCTCAAAGATGAGCAAAAGGCTAAGGAATTATGGACAGGATGGGTAAAAACCTGGTTTACTGAAGGCCCCAACGATCCCGAACTCACTATAATAAAAGTAGAACCGGGTGATGCCTATTATTGGGATACAAAACACAATAAAATGGTAAGCCTGGTCAAGATAATGGCAGGCGCTATTATCGGTAAAACTATGGATGATAGTGTGGAGGGACATATTACTGTGTGAAACGATTCCCCTGTAAGTGGACGGTAACCGGTGTTTTATAAACTGATCACTTCACAAATATCATTGCTATGAGCGAATAATTTGCATTCACTGATCGCATTATTTTTGTGCAGGATTAATTTTTTTTGGTCAGTGTAAAAACAATCGATGCTCGTTTTATCATCATTGCAATAACCTTTGCTATTGTCAAAAACCACACAGGTTGCATTGCGCTCGTATTTTTGGGGATCATTCATTTCAATTTTATGTTTTTCTTTCATAAAAATTTCAAACCACCGGGCAATCGCATAATTATAATAGCGGACGGAGTATTTAGAAAATGCCGGATCCATCCCTACCGTATACCTGGTAAAATTTAAAGTATTCAGTTCAATAACCGGGCTAAAGTATACCCTGTTTCTTTGAGGATCAGTATTGCCGCACCTGAGGTATAACACAGCATAACCATATCTTTTTTGAGAATAGGTTGGGGAAGAAAATAAACTAATCAGTAAGAGGATAAACATCAGGCTTTTTAACATAATGCTTTTATTTTTTACCGTTTCAATTGGCGCGGATATGCCGGATTTACAACAATGCCTGTTCATTTAGCTTTGGCTTAAGGCATCATATTCATTACAATGTAGATATTTTGGGAAGGTGGTTTAAGCAGAAAATTTTGAAAGAAGGACAATGATGATAAATGGTAATTCAGTTTTTAATTGTACCCCAGTTTATCCGTTAATTCTTTTGGCAACACGGGTAATTCCCTCCTGTCAATTAAAAAGCTGTTGAGCTGGGCTATTTCTTTAAAAATATAATGTTTGTCCATTGCGGCTTTCAAATAGCCGGCGCCACTGCTGCCACCGGTGCCGATGCGGGTGCCGATCATCCGCTGTACCATATTGATATGGCGATAACGCCAGTTACCCAACTGGTTATCTGTTTCAAGTAATGTGTCTAATAACCGGAAGGGAAGTTCCAGCATGGGATACCCGCGATACAACAGGATGAACAATGCGGAGCGGCAGGCTTTTGGGCTAAGCAGCCGGCCGCTGTTAACCGAATTATCATTGAAAATTTGTTTAAAAAATACCTCATTGGTTTTTTCCGCTTCGGCCAAACTGTTCACATAAATATATTCATAATCGTTCCAGAAAATGGGCGATTGATAGTTGCCTGAAATGGGGTGATAAGTTGTCCAGTATGCGTTGTCGTTTATAAAGGGCATTCGCTCGAGCCAGGTGTTGAGCAGATCGATAACTGAATCTTCCTTTTCCGTTTCTTTAATGATACCTACTTCCTTTTCTTTTAACTGGGAAGTGTAATAATCCTGCCTGTGCCGGTTTTGAAATTTTAACCCAAGCTTTGCTTCCAATTGTTTAAACTGCCAGCTTTGAAAACCGGATGCAGGCCGGAGCATATCCCTGAAATCGAGGAAGTCCATGGGTGTCATGGTTTCTATGATATCTATTTGCTGCACCAGTACCTTCAAAATAGTGGTGACCCTTGTAAGACGGTGTACGATGGTTTGCAATTCAGCGGAGTTATCATTCAATGAAGGCCTGCTCATAATTTCCAATACAGAATCTATTTCAAACTGAATTTGTTTGAACCATAATTCATATGCCTGGTGAATGATAATAAAAAGCATTTCATCATGAGCTGGCTGCCTGCCGTGTTTAAAACTTTCAGGATGCTGGGCATCCAGGATTTTATCCAGTTGGAGGTATTCGCTGTAATGCACGGTATGATTTTCCATTTAATATATTGATGGGCCAAACTTACGGAATTAGTAACGGTCATTAAGCATAAGGGGGCAATTTTTATAGATAAAACATCCATTTGGATGATCTGAATATAAATGGTGAGAAAAGTTCAACAGGATTTCCAAAGATGAATGGAGCGTCGCCAATGAAGTTGAATTCAGGACCATCCGCCGGGAAAAAAATCAATTAACCGGTGAAGAAAAATATCAACGGATCAGCACCGTACTCCCCTTTAATTCAAACCGTTTACCCGTATCAATATTGGTATAATTTAAGATCCAGACATAGGTGCCGGGATCCTGGGGGTTTCCTTTGAATGTGCCATTCCATTTGTTAGTCCAGTCCTTTGTTTGAAACAGCAACTGTCCCACGCGGTTGTATACCCTGAATATAAGGTCCCTTGCTTTGTAGGCATTGGTTGGATAAAGAAAATCATTGAGCCCGTCGTTATTGGGAGAAAATCCTTTGGGGATGGCAATATAACAGTTGCCTACTACGCGAATAGTATTGGTGGCAGTATCTGCACAACCGATATCATTTTTCACAATTAACTGCACGGGAACATCCCTTATCACATTTGTAGAAAGGAAAAATTGTGGCGGGGGAGCCTGCAGCGTACTCTGGTTGCCGTTACCAAAATTCCAGGCCCATGAAATCACCGGGCCGGTACTGGTGTCAGTAAACGCTGCCGGATCACCCGGGCAAACAACCGCCGTTGATAGAAAGGATGCTGTGACATTATTGTTTAATAAAACTGTTGAAGTGGAGGTATCACTGCAATTGCCATTGGATACAATTAAGGTGGCTGATTTTGTGCCAAAGGTTCGGTATGTAATGGAAGTGTCCATAGCACCACTGCTGATGGTATGCTCAAAACTCCATTTCCAGCTATTCACGCCGTTTCGTCCGTCATGCACATAGTTTACCGTGTCTGCAATGCAACCGAAGCGGATAGCGGAACTAAAAAGGGCGGAAACGGTATCAGTTGTAGTAAAGCTTTTGAAAGATCCTGCCACGGTCTGCACCCCGCATTCATTAATGACCGTATTGCCATCAGACCCGGTTTGCAGCCTAACCTGGAAGGCACCCGCACGGTGGATAGGCGCGGATAACCGTACCTGTATAATACTGGTAAACCCGGCGGCATTACAAATACCTGATGCCCCGGATACAGCTACCGCCGAAGTACCCGTCACCACAAAATCGCTGCCATCTGCCGCGATCGAATTGCAAAAGATCGGGTCTTTAAAAACAAGGTTCAGCACATCGGGGGCACAACCTGTTTTCGAAAGGCTGTCCATGGGTGTCGGAATTAAAGGGAATACCGTAACCGGCAGAGATTGTCCGGAAGGTATGCTGCGGTTGCAGTTATCCAGCAAATTATTACCGTCGGTTCCGGTTTCAATACGGATCGTGTAATTACCGGGCGGTAAAATGCCACCCAGTTTGATCACTACTGAATCCATGTCAAACCCGGCGCTGCAACCAATGCCCGTAGCGCTGATAATGGGGGCGATGGCGGGCGAAATACTAAAATCGCTGCCATTGGCCGCAAGACTGCTGCATTTCATTTTCTTATTGAGTTTGACGGAAATGCTGGTGCCGTCACAGGCTGCCCTCGCCTGTTTTAAAATTGGGTTTACAGGGTCTGTAATATTTGCGGTACCACCCCCAAACGATAAGTAATACCCGCTTTGCGAATTGCTGAAATGACTCACCAGCAGGATGTATTCATGACCCTGGATAAGTGTGGGCATACTGCTAAACCGGGGAACCCCTGTTCCATCGCACCTCGATAAAGACGTGCCGAGACTGCTGGCGCCTGTTAAACCACCATCGCCCGACCAGTTGCAGGCGACAAAAAGACTGGCATTGGTGTAAACATCATCGGGATTGTGGTTGGTTATATCAAATATTTGCCAGTCGTAGTCATCGGTTATGGTATTTGGCGTAATTAAAAAACCCAAGGTGCCTGCAGTAAAACAGGTGAATTTATACCAGTATGGATTTTTATCAGTAAGCGGTACTGCTGTGCATGGGCCTGGTACCTGCCGGTCGCCGCAAATTGGAACCGAGGCTATGCTGAAAGTATCTATGCCACATACGGGGAATGCCGTACCCGGATTTTGTCCTAAAGCGGTACAGGGTGTCTGGGCAAAACCATTCCTTAAAAGAATAACCAGGAATATAAATAGTAGTAGTCTTTTATTGAACATAGCTATGGGTAAAGGTATATTAATGATGCTTTAAATGGCCATTCTGCTGCAATTGTTAATATTTTTTAACAAGACTTCGCGGATTGGGGGGCTTTTGAAAACCGGGTGGCCCCGCTGGTTATGACAACATTAAAACTGGTATTGGTTGCATCAGCATTTAATTTAAACAGCCGGTAAAAATTATTTTTGGTTTTGATAATTGTGATCAGTTGATCCATCACTGAGAACCTGAATTTTTATTTCACCTTCGCCTTCACTTCCTGTAATTTAAGTAGTGCTTCTACCGGTGTCAGCCTGTTGATATCCACCGCATCCAGTAGTGCGCGGATTTCTTCAAAAGTGGCGGAGTGTGCGTCAAAAATGCTGAGTTGTATTTTAGGGGCACTTAGCTTTTTAATGTTTTCATTTAGGTTTGCCGCCTTTCCGTCTTCCCGGTTATCCCTGCTTTCCTCTAATTGTAATAAAATTTCGTTTGCCCGTTCTATTAAGCCGGGGGGCATTCCCGCCATTCGAGCCACATGTATGCCAAAACTGTGTACACTGCCGCCGGGTGCCAGTTTACGCAGGAAAATAATTTTATTGCCTGCTTCCTTATTGGTGACATGATAGTTTTTCACCCCGGGCAATTTATTCTCCAGTTCATTCAATTCGTGATAATGGGTAGCAAATAATGTTTTAGGGGTGCTGGCTGATTTGTGCAGATATTCCACGATACTCCAGGCAATGGAGATACCGTCGTAAGTAGAGGTTCCCCGGCCAATTTCGTCCAGCAGTATCAAACTCCGTGAGGTAATGTTGTTGATGATACTCGCCGTTTCGTTCATTTCTACCATGAAGGTACTTTCACCGCCACTTAAATTATCACTTGCGCCAACCCTGGTAAATATTTTATCAGTGAGCGGGATTTTGGCATCACTGGATGGTACAAAACTACCCATATGCGCCATTAAAGTGATGAGGGCGGTTTGCCGCAGGATCGCACTCTTTCCACTCATGTTGGGGCCCGTTAAAATAATGATCTGCTGGGTAGCGGGGTCCAGGTAAATATCATTGGCTATATAACTTTCCCCCACCGGTAAATTTCTTTCAATCACCGGGTGGCGACTATCTTTTATATCCAGGATATTGCCCTCCTGTAGGGCCGGTTTTTTATAATTGTACTGTAGTGCGTTATTGGCAAAACAGGTGATACAATCCAGCACCGCCATCACGTGCCCGTTTACCTGCATGGGTGCGATAAAATCCTGCAACTCATTCATTAATTTTTCAAAAAGTTGCAGTTCTATCAGCAGTATCTTATCCTCTGCACCGGTTATTTTTTCTTCATATACTTTTAATTCGGGCGTAATGTAACGTTCTGCGTTGGCCAATGTTTGTTTGCGGATCCAGGTTTCCGGTACCTTGCTTTTGTGTAAATTGGTTACTTCCAGGTAATAGCCAAACACGTTATTAAAACTTATTTTTAAAGAAGATATACCTGTTGCCAACGCTTCTTTTTGTTGCAGTTCAACCAGGTACTCTTTTCCCCCGCTTGAAATTTTCCTTAGCTCATCCAGTTCCTCATTTATTCCGTTTGCGATGACCCCCCCCTTTGAAGCCAGTGCAGGAGGGGTTTCGTTGATCTCTTTTATAATTTTATCGAAAATATATTTACAGGGATTCAGCGAATCGCCTAATCTTTTTAAATATTCATTGCTGGTGGTGGCGCAGATGGTTTTAATGGCATCTGTTTGTAATAAGCCCCTGGCAATCTGCAAAACCTCTCTCGGGTTTACTTTTTTCAACGGCACTTTGCTCACCAATCTTTCCACATCGCCGGCCTGTTTAATATGCTGGGCGATCTTATTTCTTGCATCCACCTCCTTAATCAAAAATTCAACGGTGTCTAAGCGTTCCTTAATTTTAATAATATCGTTCAATGGTAATACCATCCAGCGTTTTAATAAGCGTGCACCCATGGGCGATGCCGTATTGTCCAATACTTTCAGCAAGGTATTGCTGCCATCGGCGCCGCCAAACAATTCTAAGTTCCGGATGGTAAACCGGTCCATCCATAAATGTTCCTCCCTGTCAATTCTTTGAATGGAAGTGATATGACCCAGGTTGGGATGCTCGGTATCTTTTAAATAATGCAGGATAGCGCCTGCTGCAATTATACCCACCCTCAAACTGTCTATGCCAAAACCTTTGAGGCTATGGGTACCAAAGTGTTTTAATAAACTTTCGGTAGCATAGGCTTCCGCAAAGATCCATTCATCCAGGGCGTAGGTAAAAAATTTACTGCCAAAATATTCTTTAAAAAGCTTCTGGCGGTTGCGTTGAAAAACAACTTCAGCAGGTTTCAGGCTCTGCAATAATTTATCCGCATATTCCCGGTCACCTTCGGCGATAAAAAATTCACCCGTACTGATGTCTAAAAAAGCGATACCGATCCGGTAGCTATCAGATTTAGATTCTTCAAAATGAAGGGCGGCCAAAAAATTATTGCTGTTATGATCCAGCAATTTGTCATTGGTAGCCACGCCGGGTGTAACTAATTCGGTGACCCCCCTTTTTACAATCCCTTTTGCCTGTTTGGGATCTTCTAACTGATCGCAGATAGCCACCCGGTAACCGGCTTTTACTAATTTGTGCAGATAGGTTTCCAGCGCGTGGTGCGGAAAGCCTGCCAGTTGAGAGGAATTGGCATCACCATTATTTCTTTTGGTAAGGGTAATACCCAAAACGCCGGAAGCATTTACAGCATCCTGGCCGAAGGTTTCATAAAAGTCGCCCACCCGGAACAGCAGGATAGCATCAGGGTACCGGGCCTTGATAGCATTGTGCTGCTGCATGAGTGGGGTTTCCCCGGTTGACTTGGCCATAAGCTTAATGTGAAAATTTGAAAATTCGATAATATGAAAATAAGGGCTGCCCTAATTTTCACAGTTTCATATCTCAAATTTGCTAATTTATTTGGGCAAAAATAAGGTCTTTATGATGGTTTGCGATTTGTTTGTGAAAGTTGTGAATTACTTTTGCCGCAAATAAGTTAAGGTGCAATGATTAGAAAACTGGACATGGATGAGCTAAACCGGAAGTCGGTGGAGGAGTTCAGGCAAGCTGAAAAAATACCGTTGATCGTGGTGCTCGAAAATATCCGGAGCGCCTATAATGTAGGCAGTGTGTTCAGAACGGCCGATGCATTTTTATTAGAAGCTATTTACATTTGCGGATATACCTGCATCCCCCCTCACAAGGAAATTAAGAAAACTGCATTGGGGGCCGAGGATAGTGTAGCCTGGAAACATTTTGAAAAAACGGATTTGGCCATACAGGAATTACACAGACTGGGATATACAGTATATGCAGTAGAACAGGCGGAGGGGAGTATGATGTTGAATGATTTACATTTTGCAGCCGGTGATAAAACAGCGGTGATCTTTGGAAATGAAGTGACCGGTGTAGAGCAAAACACCATTCAGCAATGCGGCGGTTGTATCGAGATACCGCAATATGGCATGAAGCATTCTTTGAATATTGCTACTGCGGTGGGGGTTGTATTGTGGGAACTGGTTAGGACGAGGAAGGCGCCCCGATTGGCTAAGAAGGAGTTGCCCCCGACCCCTGGAGGGGAAGTCTTCAAATAGAATGCTATTTTCCCGCGACTGTTGACGGGGGGTTAAAACAAGTTACAGCCCGCGAACCCCGGTAACAGCGGGGAGGGCTGGATATTAAAATTGATAAATGAGTAATATAAAAAAATATTTAAGCCTGGTAAAATTCTCCCATACTATTTTCGCAATGCCATTTGCATTGATTGGTTTTTCTTTGGCAACTACGCAATTGAGTCACCAGTTGAACCTGGTGGAAACTATCGGGTTTGTTTCGGGAAATAAAGTTGTTATTAGCTGGAAGGAGCTGGGGATTAAATTTTTACTGGTGATCCTCTGTATGATATTTGCCCGCAGCGCCGCCATGGCATTTAACCGTTACCTCGACAGGAGCTTTGATGCAAAAAATCCCAGGACGGCCATCAGGGAAATTCCGGCAGGTATTATTTCTAAAGAAAACGCTTTGCGTTTTGTGATCATCAATTGCATATTATTTGTAGCGGCCACTTTTTTTATAAACCGGATCTGTTTTTATTTATCGCCGGTAGCCTTATTCGTTATTTTATTTTATAGCTATACCAAACGCTTTACAGCGCTCTGTCACCTTGTACTGGGGGTTGGATTAAGCCTTGCCCCAATCGGCGCTTACCTGGCTGTTGCCGCCAGGTTTGATGTATTGCCCGTTTTATTTTCTTTCACTGTATTATTTTGGGTAAGTGGTTTTGATATCATTTATGCATTACAGGATGAAGCTTTTGACAAATCACAAAACCTGCATTCTATACCGGCTGTACTGGGTAAGTCAAAGGCATTAAGGGTGTCAGAATTATTACATTTATTATCCGCAGCCTGTGTGGTATATGGCGGAATTTATGGACATTTTGGTTGGTTATACTGGATGGGGATCGCTGTATTTATTGCCATGCTGATTTATCAGCATACGATCGTAAAGCCCAATGATCTTACAAAGGTAAACATCGCATTTATGACCGCCAATGGTATTGCATCCGTGGTTTTCGCTGTATTTGTACTATTAGATATTTTTTTATTGTAGGATCAGGCCGTTGTAGGACCAGGCCGCGGCCTGATCCTATAACATTATTCATACATTTGCCCATGGCCCGGATATTAGCGATCGACTACGGTGGAAAAAGAACAGGACTGGCGGTAACAGACCCCTTACAGATCATTGCTACCGGGCTGGCTACCATCGATTCAAAAGAATTGATCCCTTACCTGAAAAAATATTTCTCTGCCGAGTTGGTAGAATTGATTGTTATCGGGCTCCCCAAAAACTGGGATGAAACCGATACCCATGGCACCCCGTTGGTGGAAGAAGCGATTAAGAAATTACAAAAGGAGTTTCCCGGAATACCATTGAAAACAGTGGATGAACGATATACCTCCAAAATGGCGAAAGATGCCATGCTGCAAATGGGCATGAAGAAAAAAGACAGGCGGATCAAGGGTAATGTGGATATAATTGCCGCCACGATCATTTTACAGGAGTACTTGCAAAGCAATCCATAGGAAATCTGTAAATTTGTGCGCAAAAGCGAAAGTTTGGCAGGAACCTGCCTTAAGTAGTTTATTTAAATAAAAATAATTGCATTCCGGATCATCTCAAACAAACGTCACAGGGATTCATCAAAAACTGGTAAAACCCCTTTAATGCTTTTGTTCGCCAGCACAGCCGGGATAGGGGTATAGAAACAGCAATAAAGTTTTCCAAAAAATAGTTATGATTTTACCAATAGTAGCCTACGGCTCACCCGTATTAAGAAAAGTATGCAAGGATATAAACCCTGATTACCCGGGACTCGAAAAACTCATCGCCGATATGTGGGAGACCATGTACAACAGTAATGGAGTTGGATTGGCAGCCCCGCAGGTGAATAAAGAAATCCGCCTGTTTATGATTGATAGTACCCAGGTATTTGCTAACCTCGAAGAAGATGAACAGGACCTTTACCCGGATGGCCCTGGGTTTAAGGGGACTTTTATCAATGCGCATATTACCAAGGTAGAAGGCGAGGAATGGAGTTACAATGAAGGCTGCCTGAGCATACCCAAGATCAGGGAAGATGTATTTAGGGGCGAACAGGTTACCCTCCATTTTATGGATGAAAATTTTCAATCCCATACCCAAACCTTTAACGGGATCACTGCAAGGGTAGTATTACACGAATACGATCATATAGAAGGGAAATTATTTATCGACTACATAAAACCATTAAAACGAACTTTATTAAAAAGAAAGTTATCTGACATCAGCAAGGGTAAGATAAGTGTGGATTACAGAATGGTTTTTCCAAAATAACTTCCTTCACCCGCGTTACGGAAAACAAGCATCCTTCATTATACCGTGTACCCCTCAACAGCGTTTAATATAATTGTAATAATTTGCAGGTATGATTAAGCCGATCGTACCTTTTTTTATTTATATCATTTTTTGTGGTCATATATCCGCGCAAAACAATAATGATACAGCCATTATGGTTGGAAAAAAAATTATTACACTCAGCGAAGTGGTACTAAATAATAAACTGAATGTTCCCGGCTTTATTGACCGAATAAAAAACGACACCACATTTTACAAAGCTTTCCTTAACCTGCATGTGTTAGGATATACAGCCATCAATGATGTAAGGATGCTGAGGAAAAACGGGTCATCGCAGGCTTCCTGTTTCAGTAAAACAAAACAGGTAGTAGAACATAATTGCAGGAGGATGGAAGTATTGGAAGAGCAGGTAGCCGGTGATTATTATGTGGGGGATCATCAATACAATTATTATACCGCCCAAATGTACGCCTCTCTCTTTTTTGCTACCGGAACTATTTGCGGCGAAAATAATATAGTTGCCGGCAGCCAGTTTAGCCTGGAAGGTAAAAGCGGGATAGAAAAACACAAAGAGCAATTAAAGATGCTGTTTTTTAATCCCGGGAAAAGGATAAAAGGCCTTCCGTTTATTTCCGGTAAAACCGCCATTTATGATGATGATATGTCGGATATCTACGACATGAGTATCGACATGGATGATTACAATAAAACCAGTTGCTATATATTTACACAAAAAGTAAAATCCGGCCAGGAAGGCAGGGCCGTGGTGGATGAAATGACCACCTGGTTCAATGATAAAACCTTTGAAGTGGTTGCAAGAAATTACTCCTTAAGTTATGATGCGGGTGTATACGATTTTAAAGTAAAGATGGAAGTGCAGATGACCCATTTTGGGAACTACCTGGTTCCTTCCCTGATCCGCTACAATGGCAACTGGAAGGCTGTTTTTAAAAAACGGGAGCGGGGGGTGTTTACAGCAACCTTGTTTGATTTTGCCCCTGGACATGCAACCCATTAAATTTTCCTGTATGATACCGCTTCTTAGAAGCTGGAAGCTTTTACTAACCCCTTTAAATACGTTTCATCAACACCCGCCCCTAAACCCGGGGTATCCGGCACCGTTACTACTCCTTTACTGTCATAAGAAATACCACCCGTCACGTGATCCTCCATAAACATTAGTGGTGTATCAAAGTCGTAATAAATAATCGTCTCGCTGGCAAGCGCCAAATGCGCCGCCGCGGTAAATGCCAGCCGGGATTCTAAAAAGCCGCCTATTTGTATTTTTATTCCATTGGCTTCGGCCATTTGAAGGATTTTTAGTGCTTTAGAAATTCCGGATGATTTGCCCAGCTTTACATTGAAATAGTCACAAGCCTCCAGGTCTAAGAGGCGCTTTGCATCATGGTGGTCGCAGCAGGATTCATCCGCCATTATTTTAATGGGGCTTTGTTTGCGGATACCGGCCAGTTCCATATAATTCCACCGGGGTATGGGTTCTTCGCAATGCTGGATATTATAGGGGGCCAACTGGTTTAGTATACTGATCGCTGTGGGTACATCCCATCCCTGGTTAGCGTCTATGCGTACCGGTATTTCAATGCCCACCGCTGCCCTGATCAGCCTGATGCGCTCCACGTCTTTTTCGGGTTGCCCCAACTTAACCTTAATTACCTGGAAACCATTCGCTTTTATTTTCGCGGCATCTTCCGCCATTTTTTGCGGGGCATCAATACTTACCGTATAATCGGTGATGATCTTTTTGTTTTTGTTGCCTCCCAAAAAAGCATACAAGGGTATCCCGGCATGCTGTGCGGCAATATCATACAATGCTATATCAAAGGCGCTTTTGATGCTGCTGTTGGCATAAATCACACTATCCATGGCAAGGGTGCAGGATGGAATATCCAGCGGGTTCTTCCCTTTTAAAATTTTCGCTAAATACTGTGCCACCACAAAGCAGGTATCCATGCTTTCCCCGTTGATCATCATAAATGGACTGCACTCACCATAACCGGTCATCCCGTTACTGCTGTTAATTCTCACAATCACATTTTCAGCATGGGTTAATATGCCCAAAGAAATTTTGAAGGGTTCCTTCAGCGGGATAGGGGATTTATATATTTCGATGGATTTGATTGTAACCATATTATTTAATTGGATTGTTGGTTGGTACCCGGGCTATCTATTCATTGTAAGGGAATTGACCTATCCGGTTTTGTCAATCGGGAGTAGTACAATGAATTTAACCAGCGGCCAATCGCATAGTATCCGGGGAAGATGGAGGCATAGCCGAATGCCGGTCGCGCTTGCCCTCAAACTTTCGCTTCATCACTTCCTGTACCGGTATATTTTCCATTTTACTTTCCAGCCAAGAAATAATATCCAGGTACATAAATGCCCTTGTTTCAAAACGGTTGTTTTGGAGCGACCTTAATTTTTCCAACAATTTTTCCAGCTCAGGCTTAATATCCCTAACGGATACATGAAAGGAACTGCGTATGAATTTAAAGATAGCCTCTTCCACCACGCTAAGGTTCTGCATCCTTGCCATAAAGCGGTACACTGATTTTATCAGGTGGTCAAGTATATCTTCGTTACCCAGTTCAAAATGCGCTATCAGGTGCAACAGCCGGCTGTAGCATTGCAGGTCGGTCCGCAGGTCAACCTTCCAGTTGATGATCTTATTTAAATAGTCAATTGCATTTTCATAATTGCCGCTGCCAAAATACAGGCAGGCTATCTTATAATAAAAAACAAGTATACGGTGCCTGTCGAGGTATATTTCGTAAGCCTTTATTTTTTCTTCAATATCCGGGATCAACGCCAACCCTTCCGTAAAACTGCCTTCTAAAAAATGCTTATTAAATATCGAGATGGTACTGTACACAAAACATTGTATACGGTTATTTACATTGTTTTGAACCAGGTCGCTTTTACAGAAACGGTCAAATATAGCAATGGTTTCAATTAGTTTTTTGTGGTTACCGAGGTCAAAATGTGACCCCATCAGGTTGTGCATGCCTTTAATATAATGGGCTGTTTCAATTTCAAGCATAAAGGGCGCTTCGTTAAAAAGGTCTACCCACTTTTGCGTATACCGGTAGTATTGCAAAAAATCCTGCCGGATAAAAGCGTTCCAGCAATAACTCTGGTACAGATACAGCCGCTCGTAAAAACTTTTGCATTCCGAAGTTTTATTACCCAACCTGGTCGTGAAGAATTGCTGAACGGCCACTGTCTCTTCTTCATTCCTGCTATGCCCGTTTTTAATATACCAGCTATACAACTGCAATGATAAATTAGAAAGCTGCGATACCAGGGCCAGGCTATTACTTACCTGATCCGATTCCATACTTAAATGATCGGCCCTGTCCTGCATACTTCGGGTAATATACAGCGCTTCTATCTTTTTTTCAAAAAACAGCACCTGTTGCAGGTAAGTAAACTGGTTATGTATTTTTGCCTGATCCTTCAGCCTGTCTAATATTTTCAGGCTCTGGTAATACAACCCTTTGTTGTACAAAATACGGGCATAGTCCATTTGCTCATGTAACGCAATGTCGATACTTTCATCATTGATCAATCGCAGGCTGCTGAGAATTTGTTTATATAAATGTGCTTTCAGGTTACTGAGCTGCTGCTTTTTGATGCGCTCATTTTTTTTCAGCAAAACAGATTCATCATAATCATCCATCTTGTCGAGCGCATCAAACAATTGCACGCTTTTCAGCTCTTCCGAAGAGGAATTCCGGGTGGCATATAACTTAAAATTGCGCTTTTCACTTTTTTCAAGCGATTTGATAAGTTGAAATAAAGGGTCTGTACTCCTGTTGGGCATCGTAATATAGTTTCGTTTAATTCCTTACTGGTGCAGTGTTTTAGCCAAAAATGGGGGGTTTATATAACGTAATAATAGTAACAATTTAGTAATGTAAAGCGGTTATATACCGTTATATTCGTAACTCAAAGGTTAATTGAAAAAATTAGAGACCCCATTCAACATTATAATTAACCTGTTTTATCTAAATGTACTATTTCTATGTCAGCTAACAAGATACAGATTTTTGACACCACGCTCAGGGATGGAGAGCAGGTTCCGGGCTGTAAGCTCAATACCAGTGAAAAGGTTGAACTGGCGTTAAAACTGGAAGAACTGGGTGTAGATATCATAGAAGCCGGGTTCCCCATTTCGTCACCGGGCGATTTTAGCTCCGTAAATGAAATTTCAAAGATCATCAGCAATGCCAGCGTTTGCGGGTTAACCAGGGCCGTACAAAAAGACATCGAAGTAGCCGCCGAAGCCTTAAAATATGCCAGGCGGCCACGCATTCACACAGGTATCGGTACTTCGGATCTGCATATTAAAGCAAAATTTAATTCTACAAGAAAAGATATACTGAAAAGGGCCATACAATGCGTAAAATGGGCAAAGAACTTTGTGGATGATGTAGAGTTTTATGCGGAAGATGCCGGCCGTACTGATAATGAATATTTAGCCACCGTGGTGGAAGCTGTAATAAAGGCCGGCGCCACTGTAGTAAATATCCCGGATACTACCGGGTACTGTCTTCCTCACCAGTATGGCGAAAAAATAGCTTTCCTGGTAAATAATGTTCCCAACCTGGATAAGGCGATTTTATCCTGTCATTGTCACAATGATCTTGGAATGGCAACGGCTAATTCTATTGCAGGTGTGATCAATGGCGCCAGGCAGATAGAATGCACCATCAATGGCCTGGGTGAAAGAGCGGGCAACACTTCCCTCGAGGAAGTGGTGATGATCATTAAGCAGCATAAAGAGCTTGATTTTTATACGTCGGTAAATAGCCGCTTGTTAAACCCGGTGAGCCTGTTGGTGGCGGAAACCATGCGCATGCCCGTGCAATGCAATAAAGCGATCGTGGGAACCAATGCTTTTTCTCATTCTTCCGGCATTCACCAGGATGGATTTTTAAAAAATGCATTGACGTATGAAATAATTGATCCGGTAGAAGTGGGGGCAGAAGCTTCCAGGATTGTACTAACGGCCCGTAGTGGAAGAAGCGCATTGGCCCATCGTTTTCACAAACTCGGTTACCAGTTCGACCGGAATGACATTGATGTGTTGTACCAGGGCTTTTTAATGGTAGCTGATAAAAAGAAAGAAGTGATGGAAGATGACCTGAATGCATTGGCACAGGCCCATTGTAAAGTAGTGGTGGTTTAGTAATAATGAATAGTTATCAATGAGCCGATAGTGTTAAATTAAGTGCGAATTGGCAATGGGATGGTCGATATTTCACTGTTGGTTATTCACTATTCACCAATCGATCCGTCATTTTGTTCTTAATTTAACACTAACAATAATTAACGTACTATCGAAAACATCCGCATAAATAACATTAAATGATTAAAAACATAGCCGTAATTTTTGGGGATGGCATCGGGCCCGAAGTAACGCAGCAATCTATTAAAGTATTGGATACCGTTGCTGAAAAATTTGGTCACCAGTTTAATTACGCTTATTGCCTGGCAGGGGCTATTGCTATTGATGAAACAGGTACTCCTTTACCCGATGAAACCATTGATGTGTGCTTAAAAAGCGATGCCATCTTATTTGGCGCAATCGGACATCCTAAATATGATAATGATCCCTCAGCTAAAGTTAGGCCCGAACAGGGGCTGCTTAAACTGAGAAAGTCGTTGCAGTTATTTGCCAATATTCGCCCGGTTACTGCCTATAGTTCTTTATATCATTTATCGCCACTGAAAAGCAAGGTTTTGGAACAGGTAGATCTTATCATCTACCGCGAATTGACGGGAGGGATTTATTTTGGTGAAAAGAAAACGAATGAGGACCAAAGCTGGGCTTATGATGGTTGTGTTTACACCAAAGAAGAAGTAGAGCGCATTGCACACCTGGCATTCCAGGCAGCACAACAGCGTAAAAAGAAACTAACCCTGGTAGATAAAGCAAATGTGTTGGAAACATCCCGGCTTTGGAGAAAATGGGTACAGCAAATGGCTCCCCAATACCCGGATGTGCAACTCAGTTTTTTATTTGTGGATAATGCTGCAATGCAGCTCATTCTTAATCCAAAACAGTTTGATGTAATACTGACAGAAAATTTATTTGGCGATATACTGAGCGATGAGGCAAGTGTGATCAGTGGCTCGCTGGGATTACTTCCTTCTGCTTCTGTTGGTTTTTCAAACGCTCTGTTTGAGCCCATTCATGGATCTTTTTCACAGGCAGCCGGAAAAGATATTGCAAACCCGCTGGGCTCAATTTTATCCGCGGCGATGATGCTGGATTACTTTAATCTTAAAGAAGAAGCCGTACTGGTAAGAGAAGCAGTTGCCTGGACAATCGCTCATTTATTTGTAACGAAAGATATTGATCCCATCAACTTTTATTTTACCTCTACTGTAGGTGAATTGATCTGTGATTATGTAAGCGGCCGGATTTCGGGAGATATTAACCAGGAGAATATAGAGTTGCGGAAGTCGACGATTATTTGACGGGGTTAGGTAAATGATAAAGTAAATAAAGTATATAAGGTAAATAAAGTATATAGCGTAGATAAGCTAAATGGGTATTGGGAAAAGCAAAACCATATACAATACATCAAAAAAGTCTCAAAAATAAATATGGCTAATTATTATAACGAAAACACTATTCTTTATTTAAATGGAGAATACATAAAAGCTGCAGACGCAAAAATGGATCTCTATAGCCAGTCGTTACATTATGGCTATAGTGTTTTTGAAGGCATTCGTTCCTATAAAACCATCAATGGTGATACAAAAATTTTTAAGGCCCGGGAACATTTTGAGCGCCTGTATAATTCCGCTATAGCAGTTAATCTTCCTTATCGTTGGACAGTAGAAGAATTGACTGCAGCAACCTATGAAATATTGGAAAGAAACAAGCTGGAGGATGCATATATAAGACCGGTGGTATTTGCGCCCGCTAATATGAGTTTCGCCCAAAATGCGGAATCTTATATTACCATCCAGGCCTGGGAAATGCAACCATTTTTGGGCGAAAAATTATTAAGGGTAATGACTTCTTCCTTTCAACGGCCCAACCCCAAAGCATTTATGATACAGGCAAAAGCGGCGGGCCATTATGTAAATTCTATCCTGGCAAGCCAGGAGGCGAAAGCAAAAGGGTATGATGAAGCATTGTTAACCGACATGAATGGCTATGTTGCTGAAGGTCCCGGCGCCAATATGTTTTATGAAAAAGCAGGGCAATTATTTACTCCATCCCCCGGCCATATACTGCCTGGCATTACCCGTGAAACGGTATTTGAAATATGTAAAGAACTGGATATACCCTTGGGAGAAAAATTGGTCACTACGGATGAATTGAAAGATGCGGATGCTGCTTTTTTTTGTGGCACTGCGGCAGAAATTATAGGATGGGAGAGTTTTGATGATATTCCTTTTAAAAAGAACTGGAATGACAGTGTAGGAAAACGGGTTCAGGAAGCATATAAAGATAAAGTAATAGAAAAGAAGCCTCTTCCGCCGAACCCAAAGGATGAACTTACGAAAACCCTGATAGTTGAAGAGCTGTATTGATATGGAAATAATTTTATACAAATCACAGAATTATAATTAATGGATACAACAGCAAATACTGATGATCATCACAACTTTCCTTTAAGGGATGAGGGTTTAAATAAGTATAGTAAAACGATCACGCAGGATGCAACCCAACCTGCCGCCCAGGCAATGTTTTATGGCATCGGCTTAACAGATGCCGATCTTGCCAAGGCACAGGTTGGCGTAGTGAGCATGGGGTATGATGGTAACACCTGTAATATGCACCTCAATGAACTGGCGAAAATAGTAAAACAGGGAATTTGGGATAATGAAATGGTGGGACTGATCTTTAATACCATTGGCGTAAGTGACGGAATGAGCAACGGAACACCCGGTATGCGGTATTCACTCGTTAGCCGTGATATCATTGCGGATTCTATTGAAACAGTTTGCGGCGCGCAATATTATGACGCTTTGATTGCAATACCGGGTTGTGATAAAAATATGCCTGGTTCTATAATGGCAATGGGCAGGTTAAACCGTCCCTCCATTATGGTGTACGGTGGTACCATCGCCCCCGGCCGTTATAAAGGAAAAGATCTCAATATTGTATCGGCATTTGAGGCGCTCGGACAAAAAATTGCCGGCAACCTGGATGAAACAGATTTTAAGGGTATTGTGATGCACAGTTGCCCTGGTGCGGGCGCATGCGGCGGAATGTACACTGCCAACACAATGAGCAGCGCAATTGAAGCATTGGGCATGAGCCTTCCCTATTCTTCGAGCAACCCGGCCTTAAGTGACGCTAAGAAAGCGGAATGCTTAAATGCAGGTAAGGCTATCCGTTACCTGATGGAAAGGGATATAAAGCCATCTGATATCATGACCCGCAAAGCATTTGAAAATGCGGTTACTATCATCATGGCCCTGGGTGGCAGCACCAATGCCGTTTTGCATATAATTGCGATGGCTAAAAGTGTGGACGTGGTATTTACACCCGATGATTTTCAAATGATCAGTGATAAAGTTCCCGTATTGGCGGATCTTAAACCAAGCGGCAAATATTTAATGGAAGACCTTCACAATATCGGCGGCGTGCCGGCATTGATGAAGTATTTGCTAAAGCAGGGTTTCCTGCATGGCGATTGCTTGACAGTAACAGGTAAAACTGTTGCAGAGAATTTGGCAGGTGTTCCGGAGTTGGATTTTGATGCACAAAAAATCATCTTCCCCGTGTCGCATCCGATCAAGGCAACAGGACACCTGCAAATCCTCTACGGCAATTTAGCTGAAAAGGGAAGTGTGGCGAAAATTTCCGGCAAAGAAGGTGAATTGTTTGAAGGCCCCGCCAGGGTCTTTGACGGGGAATTTGAGTTGATTAACGGGATCAACAGCGGAAAAATACAACCGGGGGATGTGGTGGTGATAACGCATGTAGGTCCAAGAGGCGCACCCGGTATGCCCGAAATGCTGAAACCAACTTCAGCAATCATTGGCGCTGGTCTCGGTAATAGCGTCGCCTTAATTACGGACGGAAGATTTAGCGGCGGTACCCATGGTTTTGTAGTGGGGCATATTACCCCGGAAGCATTTGACGGAGGTTTGATTGGACTGGTAAAAGATAATGATATCATAGAGATCAATGTAGCAACAAAATCGATGACATTAAAAGTCTCCGTGGAAGAAATAGCGAAACGGAAAGCCGCATGGAAGCAACCCGCATTAAAGGTAACGAAGGGTATATTATTTAAGTATGCGAAGTATGTGAAGGATGCAAGCGAAGGTTGTGTAACGGATGAATGAGCCTGCCCCCTGGAGGGGGTTTTAGAGGAGAATAATATTGCCTATATTCTTCTGGATTTGAACATAAAAATTAAGAAAATTTCTAAATTAATAAATAATGCAAACATTAGAAATCTTGGATAAAAAAGAGATGCCTGTTATTGAAGGGTCTGCGCCCCGGCTCCCCCTTCAGGGGGCGGGAGGAGCAGAGCTGCCTGATATTGAAGGGACTGCTTCCCTGCTCCCCCTTCAAGCTGCGGTAGGCACCGAAATTTCCGGCTCACAGGCCGTGCTCGATGCTTTTGTTTCAGAGGGGGTAGACACCATCTTTGGCTACCCGGGAGGCGCGATCATGCCGATCTATGATGCTTTGTATGATTACCACGACCGGATAAAACATATTTTAGTGCGACACGAACAGGGAGGTATACACGCAGCACAGGGCTATGCAAGAAGCTCCGGCAGGGTAGGCGTAGTGTTTGCAACCAGTGGCCCTGGCGCCACCAACCTGGTTACCGGCCTGGCGGATGCCATGATCGATAGCACGCCCCTGGTTTGCATTACCGGACAGGTGTACGCACACCTGTTAGGTACAGACGCTTTCCAGGAAGTAGACGTAATTAATATAACCACACCGGTAACCAAGTGGAATTACCAGGTTACTGATGCAACAGAAATCCCCACTGTTTTGGCAAAAGCATTTCATATAGCCGGCACCGGTAGGCCCGGACCCGTTTTGATTGATATCACCAAGAACGCCCAGTTACAAAAATTCGGTTATAACGGGTATACCAAGTGTGAGTATATACGCAGTTACCGCCCCAAACCAATTGTTCGTAAAACCTATATCGAAGAGGCTGCGCGTTTGATCAATGAAGCAAAAAAGCCATTTGTAATTTTTGGCCAGGGAATAATATTGGGAAAAGCAGAAAATGAATTAAAAGCCTTTATAGAAAAAGGGGGATTACCTGCGGCCTGGACGATCCTTGGACTGAGTGCCTTACCAACAGATCATCCGCAGAACGTGGGGATGTTAGGTATGCACGGTAATTACGGCCCCAATGTATTAACCAATGAGTGTGATGTATTAATAGCAGTAGGGATGCGATTTGATGACCGTGTTACCGGTCGGCTGGATAAATATGCACGACAGGCGAAAGTAATTCACCTGGATATTGACCCGTCGGAGATTGATAAAAATGTAAAGACCACCGTTCCTGTTTGGGGGGATTGTAAAGAAACCCTGCCGATGTTAACCCAACTGATAGAGAAAAAAAAGCATCCGGAATGGCTAAATAAATTCAGGGAATTTACTAAAAAGGAAGTTGAAGTAGTTATTCAGGATGAGCTGAACCCAACCAGCGAAGTATTAACGATGGGTGAAATTATTAAAGTGCTGAATGAACTGACAAAGGGAGATGCGATAATCGTTACAGATGTAGGCCAGCACCAGATGGTAGCCTGCAGGTATGCCAGGTTTAACGAAACTAAAAGCAATATCACATCGGGTGGGGCGGGTACAATGGGCTTTGCATTGCCGGCTGCCATTGGCGCAAAATATGGCGCTCCTCACCGTACCGTAGTGGCCGTTATCGGGGATGGTGGTATACAAATGACGATACAGGAACTGGGTACTATTATGCAAACGGGCGTTGACGTAAAGATCTTAATTCTTAACAACCAGTTCCTCGGAATGGTGCGCCAGTGGCAGCAATTGTTTCATGACAAGCGCTATTCGTTTGTAGATATTGCCAGCCCGGATTATGTGATGGTGGCAAAGGGCTATCATATTGAAGGGCAAAGCATTTCAACAAGAGTCCAGGTTAAAGACGCGTTGACTGTTATGCTGAACCACCCGGGTGCTTATTTACTGGAAGTAATGGTGGGCAAAGAAAACAATGTATTCCCGATGGTGCCGCAGGGTTGCAGTGTTGCGGAAATAAGACTGTCATAGTAAGTATTGGGGAGTGAAATGAATTGTGATCCTGCCTTTGCCCATTGACCATTCACTATAACATTGCCTAAAAAATCAGTGCATGAAAAAAGAATTCACCATAACAGTTTACACCGAAAACCAGATTGGTTTGCTTAACCGCATCGCTATTATTTTTGTTAGAAGAAAAATTAATATCGATAGCATGAATACATCACCATCTGAAATAGAAGGTATTCACCGGTTTACCATTTTGATAGATGAAACGGAAGAAGTGGTAAGGAAAGTTTGCAGGCAAATTGAAAAGCAGGTAGAAGTATTGAAGGTATATTTTAATACCGAAGATGAAATTGTATGGCAGGAGATGGCGCTTTATAAAGTATCTACCGACGAAATAGCGGCCAAGGTAAAAGTAGAAAGATTATTACGGGAATGTGGTGCAAGAGCGGTTGCTATCACCAAAGATTTTACCGTATTTGAAACTACCGGCCACCGGGAAGAAACCGTTAAATTAGTAAAAGCATTAGAGCCTTACGGTCTGATTGAATTTGTGAGAAGCGCCAGGATCGCGATTATTAAAGAAAGCAGGGGCTTTCATGAAAAACTAAAAGAATTTGAGCAACATGCACCAGGTGAAGAGGTAATAGAAAATGAGTTTTTAAATCAACAGGAAGAAGTGTTTAGTATGTAACTGTCACCCGAATGGCGATCAGAGTGCCGGTATTTGAAAAGGGCCGTTGATTTTTTGGGACCCAGGGTATCGGCTGCCAGGCAGTTTGCCTGTCCTTTATACCTGGGTTTCGCTCACTGCAAATACATAGTAACATTTATAAAACAAAAACAAACAATAATCATTAACTCCCCTGAAAATTTCTATCAATAATGGGGTTAACGCTCCGGGATAATTCTCCTTAAGGGACCGGGGCAAACAAAAAACAAAACATGGCTAATTATTTTAACACATTGTCGCTTAGGGAAAAACTGAACCAATTGGGTGTATGTGAATTTATGGACAACAGTGAATTTGCAGATGGCATCACTGAACTCAAGGGAAAGAAGATCGTAATAGTGGGTTGCGGTGCACAGGGGCTCAACCAGGGTTTGAACCTCAGGGATTCGGGCCTGGATATTACCTATGCGTTGCGGCAGGAAGCAATTGATTCAAAAAGACAGTCCTGGAAAAGCGCGACCGAAAATAATTTTGCTGTTGGCAATTATGAAACATTGATACCTGTGGCAGACCTGGTGATCAACCTTACTCCTGATAAACAACATACCGCAGTAGTAACCGCCATAATGCCTTTGATGAAAAATGGCGCCACACTTTCCTATTCTCATGGTTTTAATATTGTAGAAGAAGGTATGCAGGTAAGAAAAGATATTACGGTAATCATGGTAGCGCCTAAATGCCCCGGCTCCGAAGTAAGGGCCGAATACCTAAGGGGTTTTGGTGTACCCACTTTAATAGCGGTTCACCCCGAAAATGATCCCGAAGGAAAAGGGTTCAAATATGCCAAAGCCTATTGTGTGGGTACAGGTGGCCATAAGGCAGGGGTATTGAAATCTTCTTTTGTTGCTGAAGTCAAATCCGACCTGATGGGTGAACAAACCATCCTTTGCGGGTTATTGCAAACAGGCTCAATCCTTAGTTTTGACAAAATGGTGGAGAAAGGAATTGATAAAGGATATGCTTCCAGGTTAGTTCAATACGGCTGGGAAACAATTACGGAAGCCTTAAAGCAGGGTGGGATAACTGCCATGATGGACCGGCTTTCCAATCCTGCGAAAATTAAGGCTTTTCAGCTATCTGAGGAATTGAAAGATATTATGCGGCCTTTGTTTCAAAAGCACCAGGATGATATTATGAGCGGAGAATTCTCCAAAATAATGATGGAAGACTGGGCAAATGATGATAAAAATTTATTAACCTGGCGTGCGGCAACAGGTGAAACTGCTTTTGAAAAAACACCTGCAGGCGATATGAAAATCGCTGAACAGGAATTTTTCGACAATGGTTTACTAATGGTGGCTTTTGTAAGGGCAGGCGTGGAACTGGCTTTTGAAACAATGGTGGAAGCAGGTATAAAAGAAGAATCGGCCTACTATGAATCATTACACGAAACACCATTGATTGCCAATACTATCGCCCGTAAAAAACTGTTTGAAATGAACAGGGTAATTTCTGATACCGCCGAATATGGCTGCTACCTTTTTGACCATGCATGCAAGCCTTTGCTCGCTGAATTTATGAAAAAAGCAGATACCAATATCATTGGTAAAAACTACAATGCAGGTAAGGATAACGGTGTAGATAATAAAACTTTGCTGGTAGTAAATGAAGTCATTCGTTTTCACCCGATAGAATTAATTGGAGCGGAGTTAAGACAGGCCATGACGGAGATGAAGGCGATTGGTTCAAACACCTAAGGCACTGTTCCTAAAAGATATTTCTGTTGGTAGCCTGTTTCGCAAGTGAGGTTCCCAAATAGATTTTGATGAACTGCGTCAAAATTTAAATAAATATAATATTAACTTTACGGAACTTGTAAAACTGACAATGTATTTGGTTAACTGATTTAGAACTACACCAATTCGATAATTTGCCGTATAATAGCGTCTGTCCGGTTACACAGCGGTTAGATAGAAGCAGGAAAATTAAAAATCTGTGCGCATTTGTGCAATCATGGCAAAAACAAACTATTATGAAAGAAAATCAGGGCTTGTACGATCCGCAATTTGAGCATGATGCCTGTGGTATCGGTTTTGTTGCTAATATTAAAGGCTACAAATCCCATCAGCATATCTCAGATGCATTAACCATTTTAGAAAATATGGAGCACCGCGGTGCCTGTGGATGCGAAACCAATACAGGGGATGGTGCGGGGATATTCATCCAGGTGCCTCATGAATTCTTTTTTGATGAATGTGTCAAACTGGGGGTGCACTTACCCGCCTTTGGTAAGTATGCAGTAGGGGTGATTTTCTTTCCCAAAGAAATAAAGTTAAGAGAAGAATGCAGGGATATTTTTAACCGGGCTGCTGAAAAACTGGGACTTGAAATTATTACTTACCGAAGTGTTCCGGTAAATACTTTTGATATCGGACCCACCGCATTATCGGTAGAACCGGTGATGGAACAGGTTTTTGTAGCCTGCCCTGATCATATCAGCAATCCAATGGATTTTGAACGTAAATTATTCGTACTACGCAAATATGCCAGCCATACCATTGATAATACGGTAAGAAAGGATGCCATTGGATTTTATATTGCCTCCCTTTCTTTTAAAACAGTAGTGTACAAGGGGCAGTTAACCAGCAGGCAGGTACGTAATTATTTTCCTGATTTAAATAATAAAAGGGTTGTGTCTGCTTTTGGCCTGGTACACTCCCGTTTTGCCACCAATACTTTTCCCTCCTGGAAGCTGGCCCAGCCATTCCGGTACATAGCACATAATGGCGAGATCAATACATTGCAGGGAAACCTGAACTGGCTTAAGGCAAGTGAAAAGGGCTTTGTATCGCCGTATTTCAGTAAGGAAGAAATGGAGATGCTGTTGCCGGTTGTTAACGGCGTTCAATCCGATTCTGCCTGCTTAGATAATATGATTGAGTTACTGACCCTAACCGGCAGGTCACTACCACATGTTATGATGATGCTGATACCCGAAGCCTGGGACGGGGATGATTTAATGGACCCGGTTAAAAAAGCATTTTATGAATACCATGCGTCTATGATGGAACCCTGGGATGGGCCCGCTTCCATATCATTTACAGACGGCAAAATAATTGGCGCTACACTGGATAGAAATGGCCTCAGGCCTTCGCGTTATTGTGTTACTACAGATGACAGGGTGATCATGGCTTCTGAAACAGGGGCTTTGCCCGTAGACCCCGCGATTATAAAAGAAAAAGGCAGGTTACAACCAGGGAAAATGTTTGTGGTGGATATGGAACAAGGCAGGATCATAAGTGATGACGAATTGAAAAGCACCATTTGTTCACAAAAGCCTTATGGCGAATGGTTAAATAAATATAAAATAAGATTAGAGGAATTACCCGAACCCAGGGTGATGTTTACACACCTCGAAAGTGACCAGATATTCAAATATCAAAAAGCATTTGGTTATTCAACGGAAGACCTGGATGAGATTATCGCGCCAATGGCTTTGGAAGGCAAGGAGCCCATCGGTTCCATGGGTACGGATGTTCCCCTGGCCGTATTAAGCGATGAACCGCAGCATTTAACTTCTTATTTCAAGCAGTTATTCGCCCAGGTTACCAATCCCCCGATAGATCCCATCAGGGAAAGACTGGTGATGTCGTTGGCAACATTCGTAGGTAATAATGGAAACCTGCTTGAAGAAGATCCGTTAAGCTGTCATACCGTCGCATTAAAACACCCGGTATTGTCCAACTACGAACTCGAAAAGATCAGGAGTATTGATACCGGTGTTTTCCAGGCAAAAACACTGCAAATGTATTACCGTGCGGATGGCCAGCCGGATTCACTTAAAAAAGGCCTTGACAGGCTATGCCGTTACGCGGTGGATGCGGCGGAAGATGGTTTTGAAGTATTGATATTAACAGACCGGTCAATTGATTCCGATCATGCCCCAATACCTTCTTTACTTGCTACCGCTGCTGTGCATCATCATTTGATACGCAAGGGATTGAGGGGTAGCGTGGGATTGGTGGTGGAGGCGGGTAACGTTTGGGAAGTACACCATTTCGCCTGTTTAATTGGTTTTGGCGCTACTGCTATCAATCCGTACATGGCATTGTCCAGCATCCGTGAAATGAAATTCAGCGGAAAATTACAAACAGAGCTTGATGTGGATCAGTTAAAAAAGAATTATACCAAGGCAATCAATGATGGACTGCTGAAAGTGTTTTCAAAGATGGGTATCTCCACCCTGCAATCTTACCAGGGCGCCCAGATATTTGAAATTGTTGGTCTAAACAGGTCGGTAGTGGATAAATATTTTACGGGCGCAATCTCCCGTATTGAGGGATTGGGGCTGGATGAAATTGCCAAAGAAAGCCTGGCAAAACACGCTTTCGCTTTTCCTAAAAAACATATACCCATCGATCGTTTGCCGGTGGGTGGAATTTACCAGTGGAAACGAAAAGGCGAGTTCCATCTATTTAACCCGCAAACCATTCACCTGCTCCAGTATTCCACACGGATGAATGATTATGCAACTTTTAAAAAATATTCAAAGCTGGTAAACGACCAGGGTGAAAGGGCCTGCACCTTAAGAAGTTTGTTTCAGTTCAACAATCACCGGCCACCTGTATCAATTGATGAGGTAGAACCTGCGGAAGCTATCTGGAAAAGATTTGCCACAGGTGCAATGAGCTTTGGTTCTATCTCACACGAAGCGCATAGCACATTGGCCGTTGCAATGAACCGCCTGGGTGGTAAAAGCAATACGGGCGAGGGTGGCGAAGATGAAATGCGTTTTGAAACACTGCCAAACGGTGATTCAATGAGGAGCGCTATCAAACAGGTAGCATCGGCAAGGTTTGGGGTAACCAGTTATTATTTAACCCAGGCGGATGAATTGCAGATAAAAATGGCACAGGGAGCTAAGCCCGGCGAAGGCGGACAATTGCCCGGCCATAAAGTAGATGACTGGATCGGAAGGGTGCGCCATGCAACACCCGGCGTTGGCTTAATTTCACCTCCGCCGCATCATGATATTTATTCAATAGAAGATCTTGCACAACTGATATTTGATTTAAAAAATGCCAACAGGGCGGCACGGATCAACGTGAAATTAGTTTCCAAAGCCGGGGTAGGTACTATTGCCGCGGGTGTTACCAAGGCCAAAGCTGATGTGGTGTTAATTGCTGGTTTTGATGGAGGTACCGGGGCATCACCGATGAGCTCGATTAAACACGCGGGACTTCCATGGGAATTGGGCCTGGCGGAAGCACACCAGACCTTAGTAAAAAATAAATTGCGCAGCAGGGTAGTTTTACAAACGGATGGCCAATTAAAGACGGGTAAAGATATTGCGATAGCAACTTTGCTGGGCGCCGAAGAATGGGGGGTGGCAACCGCGGCATTGGTTACAGAAGGCTGTATCATGATGCGGAAGTGTCACCTCAATACCTGCCCGGTTGGTGTAGCTACACAGGATAAAAGGTTGCGTGAACGCTTTACGGGCGATGCAGATTATGTGGTAAACCTGTTTAAGTTTTTAACAGAAGAGTTAAGGGAGATCATGGCCCAACTCGGTTTTCGAACTGTTAATGAAATGGTAGGCCAGGTAGATTGCCTGGAGATGCGGGACGGTATCGATCATTGGAAATATAGTAAGCTCGATCTGTCACCGGTATTGTATAAAGAACCGGCATCCATCTATACCGGCCTGTATAACAATGAACGGCAGGATCATGAACTGGAAAAGGTGCTGGACTGGAAATTGGTGGCTGCCGCCAAACCAGCATTGGATGAACAGAAAAAAGTAACCGCTTCTTTTACAATAAAAAATATTGACAGAACTACGGGTACCATATTATCGAACGAAATTTCTAAAAAATACAAGGCCGAAGGGTTACCGGATGACACCATTCATTTTAAATTTACCGGTACTGCGGGACAAAGTTTTGGCGCATTTAATACCAAAGGGGTTACACTTGAACTGGAGGGAGATGCCAATGATTATTTTGGAAAAGGGTTAAGCGGGGCCAGATTGATCGTGTATCCGTCTGCCCAGGCAAGTTTTGTTCCGGAAGATAATATCATCATTGGCAATGTGGCATTCTATGGGGCCACTTCCGGCGAATCTTATATCAGGGGTAAGGCAGGCGAGCGTTTTGCCGTGCGCAATTCGGGCGCTACCGCCGTGGTAGAAGGAGTAGGCGATCATGGTTGCGAATATATGACCGGTGGAAAAGTGATTATCCTGGGAGACACCGGCAGAAATTTCGCGGCAGGCATGAGTGGCGGTATCGCTTATGTATATGACGTTAAGGGAAGTTTCCCGATACAATGCAATAAAGAAATGGTGGATTTGGATCCCATCGGCGAAGAGGATAAGGATGATTTATTCAGGATGATCAGCAATCATTATAATTATACAAATAGCAATGTTGCAAAATTTGTGTTGGACGATTTTGAAAACCAGTTGAAGAACTTCATAAAAGTATTTCCCAAAGATTACAAAAAAGTACTGCAAAAACATTCGGTTGTATTGAAGCAGGAGTTGAAGAAGTAGATATATGCGGGGTTTTGTAAAACAACTGAACATTTTTCATCTTATTACGATCCAGCTCAATTGAAATGCGCATAAAATATTTAAAAAAAGCAAACCAGCCCTGAAAGGGCGTAATACAAAAGAGATAGATGGGTGCAGCCAATTCCTCAAATATTCAGGTGTATTGGAGGAAGAGTTGAAGAAGTAGATTTATGCAGGGTTTTGTAAAACAACTGAACATTTTTCATCTTATTACGATCCTGCTCAATTGAAATGTGTATAAAATATTTAAAACAAGCAAACCAGCCCTGAAAGGGTCCAATACCAAAGAGATGGGTGAAGCCCATCTAAAGAGATGGGAGAAACCCATCCCTATTTAACCCATCAGAATTTAAAAACATTATTTACCAAAAAAATATCCCCTTGGGAGGCAAAAAATATGGGCAAACCAACAGGTTTTTTAGAATATTCCCGTGAACTTCCGTCAAAACGACCAGCAGGCGAAAGAGTTAATGATTACAAAGAGTTTATCGAGAGATACACCGATGAAAAATTAAACCAGCAGGCTGCAAGGTGTATGGATTGTGGTATTCCATTTTGTCACAATGGTTGCCCCTTGGGCAATGTGATACCGGAATTCAATGACGCGGTGTACCGCAAAAGCTGGAAAGAAGCCTATGAAATACTATCGTCTACTAATAACTTCCCTGAGTTTACCGGAAGAATCTGCCCGGCTCCCTGCGAAACATCCTGTGTGTTGGGGATCAACCAGCCGGCAATTGCTATTGAGGAGATAGAAAGACATATTATTGAAATTGCTTTTGATAAAGGATATGTACAGTCCGAAAAACAAATTTCGAGAACGGGAAAGAAAGTAGCCGTAATTGGAAGCGGTCCGGCCGGATTGGCTGCTGCTGCGCAATTAAATATTGTGGGGCATACCGTGACCGTTTTTGAAAGAGACGATTTACCCGGAGGTTTATTAAGGTATGGCATACCTGATTTTAAACTGGAAAAATGGGTAATTGACCGAAGGATAAAACTGATGGAAGAAGAGGGGGTAATATTTAAGTGCAATGCCAATGTAGGAGTAGATATCAGCATTAGCGACCTTTTACGTGAATACCAGGCAATTGTGCTTGCCGGCGGCAGTACTGTTCCAAGAAACCTGAATATTCCCGGACGGGATTTAAAAGGTGTTTATTACGCCATGCAATTCTTAAAACAACAAAATAAAAGGGTTACCGGGATTCCTTTTCATGAAGAGGATATTTTCGCTACAGGGAAGAATGTAATCGTAATAGGTGGTGGTGATACCGGAAGCGATTGTGTGGGAACCTCCAACCGGCATAAGGCAGCTTCGGTTATGCAGTTTGAATTGTTACCTAAACCACCGGTCGACAGAAGCAATTATATGCCCTGGCCCACTTACCCAATGTTACTCAAAACCACTTCTTCGCACGAAGAGGGTTGTGACAGAAAATGGGCGGTAGCCACCAAGGAATTTATCGGTGATGAAAAAGGCAACCTTAAAGCAATTATACTGATTGACCTGGAATGGAAAGTGGTGGATAATAAAGCAGCCCAGTTTGTAGAAATTAAAGGGAGCGAAAGAAAGATACCTTGCGAATTAGCATTGCTGGCAATGGGATTTTTACATCCGCAGCATGAAGGCCTGATCAATGAACTGGAGATTGAACTGGATGAACGGGGCAATGTACGGGCCACGGAAAAAAATTACCAGTCTAATATTTCACGAATATTTACGGCGGGTGATATGCGCCGCGGTCAATCGCTGGTGGTTTGGGCAATTAAAGAAGGCAGGGACTGCGCCCAGAAAGTGGATGAGTTTTTAATGGGGCATTCCGTATTGGAAACCGCGGATGGTAATGCGATTGCCAGGTATCTTTAAAAATAAAGCTGAAGTTGTTAGATTTGACAACCTTCCTGAATATTTTCAGGTTTCAAATAATGAAGCGGCGAAAATTATAGATTTGGCGCAACTTAAACCAAATTTTTATTCTTAATGCAGCAATTGATTTCGGGATGAAAATGTCCCGATGTTTTATTTTATTTCCCATCTGTTCATTCAGTTTTTGCCCTTTATTTAATTGTTGACTCAATTAAAGTTTTTGGTTCAAAAATTCAATTTCAAATCACTCATTTTTTGCCCAAAATAGCTAGAAAAAGCCATTTTTAATTTGGGCCATTTTTTTATTTTTATATAAAAAATACGATATTTTTCAAAAATATCAGGAAAATATAATTCCTCCTCTATTTTTCAAGCAATTATACCGGTTAGATTTTTTCCCTAATTATTGAATATTTCTATTAGTTTGTGTTGATTTTACGCAATTAATTAGTATTATTTTATCGTATAATGGATATGCTTAGATAGATTTACAAACATTATGTTTATATAAATATGAAATATTTACACTTTTAATTGAAAAAAAGTATATTTTTACTATGCAAGCATATTATATAAATAAAACGGAATGTTTTATTTTTTTTTGAACCCAAAAACAATCGAGAATGAGAAAAATTACGATTAAATCAGTTATACCTTTTACGGTATTAATTGTTCTTGCCTTGGCGGCTGCCTTTATTACGCCTGAAGCAGATTATGTTCCAGGCGCCGCTGATCCCCAATACAGCACGTCAGATATGGCCTGGGTGTTAATCTCAACTGCCCTTGTTTTTTTAATGACTCCTGGTTTGGCTTTTTTTTATGGCGGTATGGTTAACCGTAAAAATGTAATTTCTACAATGATCAAAAGCGTTGTTGCTGCTGGAATTGTGGGCGTATTATGGATCGTTATAGGATTTAGTTTGAGTTTTGGTGATTCTATTGGTGGGTTCATCGGTGATCCAAGGACGTTTTTATTTTTCAAAGGGGTTAAATCACATGCGGCATGGCCACTCGCTAATACTATTCCGCTTACGCTTTTTGCTTTATTTCAATTGATGTTTGCAATTATAACACCCGGTCTGGTAGTGGGGGCTGTAGCTGAGCGCATACGGTTTACTTCATATGTTTTATTTATAGTTTTATTTAGTTTGCTGATTTATGCACCGGTAGCACACTGGAGCTGGCATCCCCAGGGATTCCTCGCTTTAATGGGTGCATGGGATTTTGCAGGTGGTACTGTTGTTCATATTACGGCAGGTTGTGCAGCATTAGCGGGCGCCCTGGTCTTAAAGCGCCGTAAATCTCACCAGGAAAGAACCGAAATTCCTCCTGCAAATGTACCGTATGTACTAATTGGTACCGGCCTGTTGTGGTTTGGCTGGTTTGGTTTTAATGCTGGATCCGCTGTAGGCGCTTCACCCCTTGCTGTAAATGCTTTTGGAACTACCAGCACGGCGGCATCAGCGGCAGGTCTGGCCTGGATGTTTTTTGATGTACTGAAAGGAAAGAAACCCTCCGTTCTTGGTTTTTGTATCGGGGCTGTAGTGGGCCTGGTTGCTATAACCCCTGCGGCTGGTTATGTAGGAATTCCGCAAAGTATCATTATTGGTACGGTTGGCGCAATCATATCAAATATCGCAGTAAGTATCAAACAAAAATCAAGACTGGATGATACATTGGATGTGTTTCCCTGTCATGGAATAGGTGGTATGGTTGGTATGTTAATGACCGGTGTATTTGCAAACCAGTTGGTACATGGCATCAAAGATGGTCCTGTGGGTTGGGCATACGGTAATTTCCCATTCTTTTTAACACAGTTAAAAGCTATGCTAATCGTAGTTGTGTACAGCTTTACGGTTTCATTCCTGATATTCAAATTCATCAATTTTATTTTACCAATACGTGTTAGTGCTGCCGATGAAGAAGAAGGCCTGGATGCATCACAACATGATGAAAAGTACCTGCAGGGAACTTTATTGGTAAAGAACGGCGGCAATCTTGAAGAAAAGGATAATATATAAAAAAGTTCTCAACTAATTTACACCAGGGCGTTTGTAACCCTCATTTAGCCCTGGTGTACTTTTTAACTATAGTTAATTAAAAACTATTTTATCAAAATAAAATATCGGTTAGTTACAGACTTTAACTTCAGTTTTAGTCAATAATCGTTTTAACGTTGCGCCAAAAAAATTACCAGGTTCCAATGCCTGTTATTAACCCAATTATTTAAAATTAAATCTTTAAAATGAAGAAATTTTTTTTAGCAACAACGGTAATTATAGCTACTTTGATAACAAATTGTGTAGTTGCCCAGGATTCTACCAAATCACTTACCATATCAGGGTCTGTAGACGCTTATTACCGGTACAACTTTGCGGATAATGTTGATTATATAAATAATTTTACCAGTTTTACCAATTCACAAAATTCATTTGAACTTGGTATGGCATCGGTAAGGGCAGATGCAAGTGCTATGTCCGGAAAAGTGACTGCAACTGTAGACCTGGGATTTGGCCGCAGGGCTGAAGAATTTTCATACAATGACGGTGTTTCCGACCAGGGTGAAAATGGATTCTTTACACTTGCCAATATAAAGCAGTTGTATATAACTTACGCTCCTTCCACTAAAGTGAAATTTACGATGGGTAAATTTGGCACCCATGTTGGGTACGAACTATTGGATGCCCCCCTTAACAGGAATTATAGCATGGCCTATATGTTCACCAACGGACCTTTCTTTCACACGGGCTTAAAAATGGATATTACGGCAGGACCGGTAGGATTTATGCTGGGGATTGCCAATTATACCGACCAGTCAACCTCCACTATCCCCACTAAAAGCCTCCTGGGGCAAATCAGTGGTGCATCATCTAATGGAAAAATAAAGGCTTTTTTTAATTATGTCGGCTCTTATGGATCAAAGTCGCTCTCAATTCCAGGTGGCCTTAAAAGCCTTAGCCAGTATGACCTGGTGGTAACTGCGGTAGTTACCAGCAAATTTAATATTGGTTTTAATGGAACAATTCAAGACCGTAAAACTGGCATTACCGCAACAAGCGGTAGCTGGAAAGGAGCAGCATTGTATTTGAACGTTGATCCTTCGGCTACTGTTGGCCTTACTTTAAGAAGTGAATATATCGGCGACAAAAAAATGATTTATTTTAATAGTTTTAATCCAACTGGTTCAATGACGGTTGGTACTAAAAGCATTTTTGCCAACACCTTATCATTGAATTATAAAGTTGGTCCTTTTACCCTGATTCCTGAGTTAAGAATTGAGTCTGGTCAAAGCGCTATTTATGCTAAAAATAATGGAACAGCATCTAAATCAACAGCAACAGCGTTGTTAGCTGCTTTGTATAAATTTTAATTAAAACTGGTATCAATAGAGTTTTACCTTTTTCATATGGCAAGCAATCGTTAAGGCCCCTCATTTCTATGAGGGGTCTCTATTTTGGGATAGTCCCATGCATGGGTGAGCTGTTTTACGTGGTTACCGGTTCATTATCCTTACCTGCAGCGTTGCCTGACCTGAACTATTAGTCCAAAGAATCCGCTAATGGATTGCTTGTCAGTTTGATTATTATTGTTAAAGCAGCATTTAAAACTGAATCAACCTGCGTCTTCCTTTATTATCAAATATTTCAAGCCCTGACATATGCTCATTTATATCGATAAAGCTGGCCGACTGTGACAGAAACGATGAACCATAATAAAATTCCCTTTTTTCTATTTTCCCATTTTTGTATTTGATCAGCGATGAAACTTCAGAAGGGGTTATTTGAACAACTCTTACTTTTCTATTAAGCGCAAACAATATTAATTCGCCCTGGTGCTGACTTGCAGCCACCAGGTAATTGCCGGCGCTTCCTGATAACTTAACAAGGGCTTTACCATTTCCGGGAATATAAATCCCGCTTTGCAGTATGGTGAGTGGAGAAAATCCTCCTGTTCCATTGCCTTTTAGCAATAAGCCATTTAAAGCATCATAACGGCCTATAGAGACATCTGTGCCAAAATCATTTCCATTAATTAATACATCTAAATTTCCATCCCCATCAAAATCATCTGCAAGCATTCCGTTTAAGGTAGACATCTGTGCAGCTTTAGGCAGGG
This sequence comes from Ferruginibacter sp., assembly GCA_014379625.1. Classification (GTDB taxonomy): domain Bacteria; phylum Bacteroidota; class Bacteroidia; order Chitinophagales; family Chitinophagaceae; genus Ferruginibacter. Next base: position 89,737 of record JACMLJ010000036.1, read on the forward strand.
GTATAATTGTAAATTTACCGCCCCCATCATTTTGAATATAACATGATTGAAGCATGCTGGCTTTTAAGCGGATTGCTCCCTGCCTGCTTTCGGGAGGAAATATTTCGTCCATAGTAGCTGAAGCAAATTTTGTATAATTATTGTACCTTTTTTTCAAGGCAGGTAACTTGTCTGCAATATCGTCTCTTCCGTGCGCCGGAAACTCCTTCAACTGCCCTTTTTGATCCCGAAGAAAAAACGAAGGGATAGCTTCATAACCGCCATTGTTATCAAAATCTTTTGCTGTGATAAACACGGGGTACTGATCGCTCGCCTGGTAAATAGTATTCAAGCCAACATTGCCTACAATGTAATCTGTTCTGCCGGTATGCCGGAAGTCTCCTGCAACTATCGAATTCCACCAACCAGATTTGTCATTTATACCAGAATTAGCGCTGATATTTTTAAATTTTCCGCCCACATTTTTTAAAAAGGTTACAGGCATCCATTCGCCTGCTAATATTAAATCAATTTGATTGTCGTTATCAAAATCCGTAAACAACGCATCACAAACCATCCCGATGTTTTTTAAAGCAGGGGCGACTTCGGCGGTTACATCAGTAAATTTAATTTTTCCATTATCCGAATCATTGCGAAAAATAAAACTGCTTACGGGTTTGGGATAATTCCAGGGGTCAACACGGCCCGATACAAAAAGATCAGTTTTGCCATCACTATTAAAGTCCATCGCCTTCACGCAAAGTTTGCTGGTATAATTAAAAGGCAATGCATCCTCTGCCTTTGTAAAGTTTCCTTTACCATCATTCACATACAGTTTGTCCTGGTAGTTAGCGTTATTGTGATCGTATTTATACCCGCCGCTCGCTACGTATAAATCCAGGTTGCCGTCACCATTGGCATCAAATAGCAGTAGCCCTTCATCTTTAGAATTTTTTAGATTTTTATCTTCTTTTGCCAAAAAATCTTTTCGCACAAATTTCCCATTGGAATATTGTAACAAAACTGTTGGCGGATTATAGGTATTTCCGGCGATAACTATATCGTCAAAGCCATTCCGGTCAACATCACCAACCGCCAATGCCGGGCAATATTCTGAAAACTTGTGTGGTAAAGTAGTTTGAATATTAAAATCTATAAAATCCTCATCCCTGTATATATAACTGATCCCTGCCAATTTGGTTACTTCCTTAAACAATGGTTGTTCGGTTAATTTTGATGGCTGCCAGGAATAGGATTCTTCAGCGTCAGCAAAGTTCACTTTAAGCAGTTGATCGGCCTGAACCTTTTTTATTGTTTGCTTTTTGTCACCGGGCCATTTTATCACCACAGAATCAAGGAGGGTAGTTTTGCCAAGACCAAAATGAGCAATGTTCTGGTAAGTGGATAGATAGCCCCTGTAAGGTGTATTTTCATAAACCTGTTGTTTTATGCCGTCATAATAAATAGCTATCCAGGCCCCTATTCCTTCGATATTCATTTTATCGCCGGTACATTTTACCTGCAAGAAATGAGCGGTTGTATCGTTCTTTGAACGCAGGGTGTTTTTATATAGAAAAGCTTCATCACCAATATTATTAACAACCATGTCCATATCACCATCATTATCCAGATCTGCATATGTCGCACCATTTGAAAAGCCACGGGCAGATATCCCCCAGTTTGTTGTAACATCAGTAAAACTAATGCCGTCTGCGTTTTTAAAGGCATAGTTGGCAAGTTTAACCTCAGGTATTTTGTCCAGCATCTGAAGGGGTGACTCGCCGGAGATCGTTTCCTTCCTGTAGGCGATAAAATCACGGTCGGTTACATCTTTTGGAAATCCATTGGTAACAATCATATCTCTATACCCGTCGTTATCAAAATCTACAATCATAGGGGTCCAGCTCCAGTCGGTTTGTGCTACGCCGCTCATGAAAGCGATTTCACTAAATACAGGTGCCCCGACAGAATCATTTTCCAAAATCCTCGGGCCCTGGTTTAATTGCAGGGTGTTGCGTAAGTATTGATACTGGCTGCCAAAAATCTCGAAGTTCTGAAAAGTATTGTAGTTATTGTTGGGCAGCATCATTTTTTTGCGGTAATTGTCCATAGGGTTCATGTCCAGCTCCACTACGTCTTCCAGTCCGTCATTGTTGATATCAATAATATCCTGTCCCATCGAGTTGAAGGAAGTATGCTTAAAATATTCTTTTGAACGGTTGGTAAAAGTTCCGTTGCGGTTGTTAATATACAAGATGTTTTCCGACAGGAAGTCATTGCTTACATAGATGTCTTTCCAGCCATCACGGTTAATATCGGCCACGGTGGCGCCGTGACCAAATCCGTCAAATATAACACCTGCCTGTATGGAAACATCCCGGAAAACAGCGTGATTAACGGAAGCATCCCAACTATTTTGGTATAACCTTCCTTTGCTTCCTTTATCAGCGTTAAAAATATTATTTGAGCTCTTACCAAATTTGTTCTGGTTACCCGAAGAGGCTTCATTCACTGTGAGATACATATCAAGGTCGCCATCGTTATCATAATCAAAAAAATCAGCCATTGTCGATTGCTCATGAATATCCAAACCATACTCACCCGCCATATCTTTAAAATGCGGAATTCGTTTGTTATCAATTCCCTGGTTAACGTATAAAATATTGCGCCTTCTGAGCGAATCCTTATAAATTGTATTACAAATGTAAATATCCATCAGCCCATCATTATTTATGTCGATCACCGAAGCCCCCCTTGCCCACCTGCCCGATCCTTCAGCACCTGCTCTGACCGTTATATCTTCAAATTTAAAATCGCCTTTGTTGAGGTACAACCTGCAGGGCACCATATTTCCGGTAAAATAAATATCCTGCAATCCATCATTGTTAAAATCAGCAATACCTACACCCCCTCCATTATAGATATTCACCACATTCATCGGGTTAATGGAATCTGTCTCTGTAATAGCATTATTAAAATGAATGCCGGAATGAGCGGAGGGAATTTTTTCAAATAAGGCGGGCCTGGTACGACAGGCTGCCAGGCAAAATATGGATAAAAAAATGAATACCAGTTTAAGCAGTTTCATACTGAATTTTGTAATGGGATAAGCTGTAAAATTAGGATGGAATGAGTGCAATAAAAAAGGCCCTCTTTTGGAGAAGCCTTTTTATATTACAATTTATATTTAATAACCCGGGTTTGGAGTTAGATTCGGATTAAGAGATATTGCCCCTTGTGGAATCGGCAAAACTGCTTTATCTGCCGTAAGGGAAGTATTATATAATCCATGCTTCTTACCATCCCGTGTAGGGCCTGGTGCGGGATTGGTAATTGGCTCATAACTGGCGTCTACCGTACCGTTGGCCTTTTTAATAAAAGCGATGGCTACATCCGTTCCCGCCCTGCAAAGATCATAAAAAACAGAGTATTCGCCGCTTAGCTCATGCCTGTACTCGCTCAAAACCATTTGCAGGGGATCGGTGATAGCTACGCCCGGCGTACCATCAAAATTAGCGCTATCCCTCATAATTGCAGGTGCTAAACCTGGCCCGCCCCAGGCCCTGTCCCTGACTGTTTTAAGATCAGCCATGGCTCCTGGTATATCGCCGGTACGCACTTTGCATTCAGCCCTGCTTAGTAAAACCTCTGCATAGCGCAGGAGTATCTGGTTTTGATCGCCGAAGATTCTCTGCGGACCGTAATTCCCGGTCAGGTTTGGATCCCTCCATTTTTTTGCACAAAAATATCCGCTGCGGCCACTATCGCTTCCATACCAGGGCCTTGTTAAAGTTCCAACGGTATTTAAAATCGTTCCGTCATCTGCCTTGTATTTTGCATTGCCGGCGGCAAAACCTTCTTTTACAGGGATATAACCTTTTAATCCGCCCCAGGTAGCAATAATTCCGGGACTTGCCAGGGTGTCACCGGGACCTACAATTGTAAGTAGCTTACGTTTATCTCCTGATTGATAAGAATTCCACAATGCCGGATTACCATAATCATAGCCCTGCTGGGTTACCTCTTCGGGCCAGCTAAAACTATCTATCCAGCCTAATTCAGCGCCGGGCGGTTGCCAGCTTCCGCCCCAGTCCTGCGGATCTCCGGCCTTTTTTGCAAACTGCACCTCAAAAAGCGATTCGTCATTATTTTGCTTATCGTATTCATTCGCATCCGCAAATTTGGCCATTAATCGGTAGTTAGCTAACTCTGGATTATTATATGCCGTTAAAGCGCCTGCATAGTCTTTTAACCACATCCGGGCTGCACCTTCATATGCATAGGCTGCACCTTTAGTGGCCCTTCCCAAATCAGCAACAGGGAGAACTGTTTTCGACCACAACAGGCTTTCAGCTTTCTGCATATCAGCAACTACCTGGCGAAACACTGAATCGCGGGAAGCTCTTGGTGCCAATCCATTTGTTACCGCACTTAATTCCAGCGGTACGCCTCCAAAAGAAGCTGCCAGGTAATAGTAAGTCATGCCCCGTAAAAAATAAGCTTCGCCTGTTAAACGGTCGGCCAGGGCCGGTGTAACAATACCTCTTTCCTTTGCCTTTTCAATTACGCCAAAGGCTGCATTCGCCCTCGCTATACCTATAAAGGATTGGTTCCAGAAAGTAGCAACCCCGCCAAAAGTGGCCGGAATTTGATAATTATTCCAAAATACATCACCGCCCCAATTGAAAAAATCATGGGTGCTGAAATTAGCCCTGTACCAGATACATTTTTTCAGCAGGTCGCTGTTCTGGTAGGTATCATAGATACTGTTAACAAGGGCAACCACGTCTTCTGATTTATTGAACGTGGCATCTATTGTACCTTCAAATGTATTGGTTTGTACCAGGAAACTTTTTTTACACGCCAAGGGAATAACAGCAATTCCACAGCTGATTACAATAATAAATATTTTGATTTTTTTCATAATGCTATTTTTTGTCATTCTTTCTTTAAAATGTAACGTTTAAACCTATTGTAAAAAAACGGGAGGAAGGATAAATGCCATTGTCCACACCATTGAAAATAGGATTGCTACCCTGTATCCCAATTTCAGGATCAAGCCCGCTGTATTTGGTAATGGTAAAAAGGTTTTGCGTAGAAATGTAGGCTCTCAGCCTGGATAGTTTAAACTTGCCGGAAATGCTGGCCGGTAAGGTATACCCAACGGTGAGGTTTTTTAATTTCAGGTAGCTGCCATTTTCAATCCAGGCACTGGACGGAACGCTGTTTAATGTATTGTCGTCATTAGCTAATGCCCTTGCAAAAGTATTTGACGGGCGGGTTGGTGTCCAGTAACTATTAAAATATTCAACGCTAACATTTTGAACCCCTTCTGAACCCCTTTTCTGGAAGGATTGCAGGTTATTTTCAATGTAGTTTAGTATCTTGTTTCCATAAGATCCATAGAAGAATACGTTGAAATCCCATACTTTGTAGGTGGCATCGAAGTTAAGGCCCCCAAAAAAATCAGGTTGAGGGCTCCCCAGCGAAGTCCTGTCATCTGCATTTACTTTCCCATCTCGGTTGATGTCCGCAAAATAGCGATCTCCCGGTTTTGTTGCGGCCCTGTAATAAATACCACCGGGAGCCTTCGTGTTAAGAGCGTCTATCTGCGACTGTGTTTGAAAAATACCTAATGATTGATAACCATAAAAATCGCCTACCTGACTACCAATTTTTGATTGGCTGAAATCAGCCCAGCCTTGTCCGGTTAAAGCAGATTGAAAGTTAAAATTTGAACTTAATAAAAAATCGAGTCCGGAAGTGATATCTACAAGCCTGTTCTTTATGGCCGACCAGGTTAAACCAACATTGTATTGAAAGTCTTTTCCTCGTTTGCCGCTGTAATTGAGCGCAACTTCTACCCCTTTATTGTTCATCTCTCCCACATTACGGGTGATAAGATTGTACCCGGTCTGGGGAGACGATGGGATTCTTAATAAAAAATCTTTTGATCTCCTGTTAAACCAGTCTACGGTTAAGGTAAGCGCGCCCTTCAAAAATGCTGCGTCGATCCCAATATTTGTTGTATAGTCTGTTTCCCATTTCAGGTTTGGGTTAGCGGGTTGCGCCTGCGCAATACCATTTTGATAAATTTCATTAAAAGGGTAACCAAGATTATCTAATACATTACCATTAGCATCTCTGCCATTTACATTAGCTGCAAAATTTCCTGCATATAAAGCCTGGTACTGGTATAAGGGAATAGAGCCCTGGTTACCCACTACTCCATAACCACCCCTCAGTTTCAGGTCGCTCAACCAATTAACGCTTTGCAAAAATGATTCATTTTTTAATTTCCAGGCGATAGCTCCCGAAGGAAATACACCGTATTGATGGCTTGAGTCAAATTTGGAAGATCCATCCCTCCTGACCGTACCTGTCAAAATGTATTTGTCATTAAACTGATAGGTTAACCTTGCAAATTGGGATGCCAGGGTTGATATAATTTGGCCATTACCAAAACGGTCAAATTGCAGGTTACTAAGTTGTGCTATATCCCGGATAGTGGCATTTGGAGGGTTGCCACCCGCTCCACTCATGTTGGTAATGTTTTTTTGTGCAGATATCCCACCAACGAAGTTGATTGCATGTACACCAAAAGTTTTATCGTATGCTATGGTATTCTCCCATAACCATTCAAAATTATTATTTAAGTTTTGGCGATAAAAGGCTTTGGTTGGTACAGCCGTTGGGTTTTGTAAGAATGCCCTGTTATCTTCCGGTTGATAGAATGATCCGGAAAAATTGGTGACATTCACCCCGGCATTGGTTTTAACTTTGAGCCCGTCAAATAAGGTAAGCTCCAAAGAAGAATTCGCCAGCAGGTAGTGGGTGATGTTTTTAGATTTATTGGTCTCCACACTATAAACGGGATTGTTGAATTTAAACACATTGGGATTGATAGGGTTATAAAATCCATAATTGCCGTTCGCGTCTTTAATCTGGGTGGTAAACCTGTTACCGCTGTCAAGGGTGGGGGGGTTCACCACTAACTGGAAGAGCCCTCCTCCTCCTGTTATTCCCGAAGTACCCAACGGAGTATTAGCATCCTGGTAACTATATTTTACGCTTGTGGCAGACTTAAGCCATGTAGTGGGTTGATAATCCAGGTTAAGGCCTATTGTAAATCTCTTATAAAACGAACCAAGCACAATACCTTTCTGATCAAAATATCCAAATGAAATAGCTGACTGAGCTTTATCACTGCCGCCGCGTATTGCAACGCTGTAATTTTGGGTCAGGCCCACGCGGTACAGTGCATCCTGCCAATCTACCGTGTGCAGAGCGCCCGGGGTTTTCCATATCGGCAACCCATGATAGGTACGCGAGGAATCGGAAGCCTCGACCTGGTTAGACAGGGTCGCGAAATCCTGCGCATTTAATATATCATATTGCTTTGGATTGGTTTGAAAAGCATTATATGCGTCTAAAGAAATCTGTACACGGTTTTTTAAACCTTTCTTCGTAGTGATTAACACCACTCCATTGGCGGCGCGAATTCCGTAAACAGCAGTCGCAGAAGCATCTTTCAGCACATCTATCGAGGCAATGTCATTGGGGTTGATATTGTTGATACCACCTCCTGTAGGATAGCCATCAATAACATACAAAGGGTCATTGCCGCCACTGGCAAGGCTGCCAATACCCCTGATGAGTATAGATATATTGCCACCAGGTGCGGCATCATTATTCATGATCTGTACACCGGAAGCACGGCCCTGTAAAGCCTGGGTTGCACTAATTACCGGCAATTTTTCAATGGTAGCAGCACTTACTGAACTTATTGCGCCCGTTAAGTCTTTGCGCTTTTGGGTTCCATAACCTACTACAACTACCTCATTCAAGTTGGCGGCTTGTGTGTTTAAAATTATATCAATATTTGAACTACCCGTTATACTTATCTCTCTCGATTCAAACCCTACACTAGATACCATGAGCGTATTTGTTTTTTCGGGTAAGGTAATTAAGAACGAACCATCGTCGGAAGTAATGGCACTAATCGGTGTGCCCTTGCCGGTAACAGTTGTAGCAGGTACCGGCTTGGACTGTGCATCTAATACTTTCCCGGTAATTTTTTTCTGGGAAAAAGAGCAGATAGTAAATAGAAGGAAGCATAAAAGCAGTACGCTTTTTTTAATAACAAGTTTTGGCAGCATGGCAAATCGGTTTAGTTAATTATTACATTTACTAATGTACAATTCTCATATATGTATTACAAGTATTTGATTTTTCTTATCACAATTAGTTAAAATAGTATTACAGTTTTGGCAGGTCAGCTTTTTACCGGAAAAAGCCGTGCAGGTATAAAAATTCCGGAACCTGCTTTAGGATTGAGAGATAAAATAGTAATATCACCCAAAAACAATAGTGTGGTTGTGTTTTTGACACCTGGTACACTATTAATATCGCCACATCAATTTGAATAAAGGACTGTACAACGCAATAGCAGGGCAAAATGTCATTAATAAATTGACGTAAATTCAGACCTTGCGTTTTTTTACCTGTAAGCCTATGCTTAAGCAAACAGTTTTATTTTTGTACACAATACTTTAATGGTATTACACGTTAGGTAAGGTGTTTTGTATTTTACCCTAATCGCGGGTTACGCTTACTATTGAAGATATTAAGTTAGTAGCCATCAAACCTACCCTAATTCAATGAAAATCAGTATCTATTCGGTGCTAACCCGGTGTTTTAATGCGAATAGGTATTTATTGTTCAAATATGTTGCTTTCTTTTTTTTCTTTTTTGTTTCACAACAGGTTTTTCCGCAGGTAAGCATCACATCGTTTTCTCCTACTTCAGCCGCAATGGGAGATACCGTAACCATTACGGGTACAAATTTTACAGGGGCGGGCACTGTAAGTTTTGGCGGTATCAACGCCATATCTTTTACAGTAGTAAATTCTACCCGGATCACAGCGGTGGTGCCGTATACTATTTCAGGATCTGTGAATGTTGTAAATGGCGGGCAAACGGCCACCAAAGCGAATTTCTACTATCTCCCCTTATCAGGGATCATCACTGATTTTGCAGGTTACTGGGCTACTACAACGTTAAGTAATAATCCTGTCTTGCCTGATAATTCTCACAGTCTCTTGGCATTTACCTACAATGGCATCAACTATTCAACAGGTGTAAACAACAGCATACTTACAGGGCAGGGAATTAACTATGCACCTGGTAATTTTAAATCATTACCGGTAGCCAATATTGCGGGAACCAACTCCGGAAGTAGTATTTTCCTTGCAATGGCCAGCAAAGTAGATGGCAATGCATCCGTGGCAAATGCATCGGCATTAGCAGGTTCAACGGTTAAGGATGTAATGACGGACGGGCCAAACGGATTAAATATGGGAACGGGTATAACCAACCTGCCAACAAGCGCCATTATGACCTTTGAAATAAACATTATCCACCCCGACAGGATAGCAGATGAGGAACCTGATGTGATCATTACGCAAATTGCGCAGCCGACAGGCATAAATGATGTTTTTCAATTTGTAGATGCTTCCGGTAATGTTGTCGGAAACAGCATTACGCAAAATATGTTACTATTACCCAAACTTGGAACATATACTTTAGACTTATTTAATTTAAGTCCTGGCGCGCCATTTAATGCGGCTATTTGTTTTAGTGCTGTTACTCCAAATGGTGTGAATACTACCAGGGAGATCAGGATGGTAGGTTTTAAACTATCAGACTTTGGTATAACCCCGGGTAATTACCTGCAGGTGGCAGCGCTAAAAGTAACCCCAAGCGGCACCAGTGACTACGCTTTTATTGCCTATTCGGATGCAATTGAAATGTCCCCTAATATTTCTCAGAACTTAGAAAGAACCAACAGTTCTATCTGTACAGGGGGTACAGCTAATCTGGAAGTGATCACCAGCCCGGCTTACGGGGGAACATTAACCTATGCCTGGGAGGAATCCATAGATGCGGGCAGCACCTGGTCAGGTGTGACAAACATTGGCAATTATTCAGGTGCCACCACCAACAGGTTAACCATTGTTTCTGCAACTAATAATTATTTGTACAGGGCTACGGTAACAGAGTCGGGTACTAATTACAGCGCCACCTGCAGTCCCTTTACCATCACAGTAATTACACCTGCCACGCCCACGGGGGTATCCCTGGCTGCTACCGCCCTCACTACCTGTTTGAATAACCTCGTTTCTTTATCGGGTACTGCCTCGGGAGGGAGTAATTATTTTTATCAGTGGGAAACTAATGCTTTGGGAAGCTTTGTTAATATTCCCAGTGCTATTTTAAGAACTTACCTGCCGCCTGTAAACGCTACGGGGGTAATTTCTTACCGGCTGAGGGTTTCCAGCGGAAGCGGATGCAGTGGTTCCTTTACTTCAGCGCCGGTGGTGATTTCAGTCGTTGGCATTGCTTCAATAACAAATGCATCCAGGTGTGGCACAGGTGATGTTAGCCTTACTGCTACCGCCACTTCGGGAATCATAAGCTGGTATACAGCGAGTACCGGGGGGGCATTACTAGCAACGGGGGGCACGTATACCGCATCTATATCTGCAACCACTACCTACTATGTAACTACAGATGTTAGTCAGTGTAACACAGGCGCAAGGGTACCTGTAACAGCTACAATTGGCACGATAACCTGGGCGGGCACCAATACCTCCGAATGGGGTACCCTGTCTAATTGGGATTGTGGTGGTACACCTCCGGCTTCTTTGCCTACGTCAACCAGCAATATAACGATACCTACCTTCCCTACAGGCGGCAATTTTCCTGTTATTACTACAACCGCATACATTTATAATATTACCGTATCACCCGGGGCAATTATTACAGTAGATTCAGGCGGTGTTTTTGAAATCTACGGCGTTATCAGTAATAGCGGAACGCTCACAGCCACAAAAGGCACAATTTTGATGCATGGTGCAGCGCAACAAACGATACCTGCCAATGCCTTTAGTTCCAATACCATTAAAAATTTAACTGTTAACAATACGGCAGGTGTATTGCTGGGTGGGGAATTAAATTTAACGGGTACCTATACTCCTTTTGCAGGCCTGCTTACTACCTTCGGCTACCTTACCTTAAAATCTGATTCAAACGGAACTGCAAGGGTGGCCCAGGGAACAGGTGTCTACATCAGTGGAAATGTAAATGTAGAGCGTTATATGCCGGCCCGCAGGTCATGGCGCCTGATGACCGCCCCGCTTACCAATTCAAATACCATTTATCAAAGCTGGCAGAACAACGGGGTTTACTCACCGGGTAAGGGTATGCTGGTAACAGCGCCCGGTGGGGGCAACGGCATTGACTCTTCGGGTAATACTTCCCTCAGGACCTGGAATAATACCAATCAGCTATTAAAGACAGTAACCGATACTAAAGTGAAAATATCTTCCCTCACAAACGGTAGTGCCGACAATACGGGTTATTTTATTTTTGTAAGGGGCGACAGGGACCCATACAATATTGACCACAATGGGATCCGCACAAATATCACCACGTTAACCAGCACGGGTTATTTGCAAACAGGCACTCAGAATTTCACCGGTTTATCAGCAGCTACAGGCGGCTTTTCCCTGATAGGCAATCCCTATGCATCCCCGGTTGACTGGGACCGTGTTCGTGGAAATTCGGGGACCACCAATATTAAACGAAAATTTTACGTATGGGACCCAAGGTTGAATTTAGTGGGTGGATATGTAGCTATGGATGATGTGCTGACAGGAGGCGTGTTTTTACCAACGCCGGTCGGCAGTTCACAAAATAATTTTATACAATCATCACAGGCATTTTTTGTTATTACGAATACCCCCGGCGCAGCTTTTGTACAGGTAGCGGAAACAAATAAAGCTACAACCAATAACACCCAAATCTTTGGAAGACCGGTAGGAACCAGTCCCTCCTTTATCACCAACCTGCTATTGCTTAATCCGGCAGATAATTCCACCATTGAAGCTGATGGAACAAGGGCAGATTTTAACCCCGCTTTCAGTGCCGGAATTGATGATAATGATAATCTTAAATGTTACAATGTAAATGAAACTTTCAGTTTTCTTAGGGACGCTGTTCTCCTTGCAACAGAAAGAAGACCTGCAATAACCAATAAGGACACGCTGTTCTTTACATTAAGCCGATCTACCAGGCGAAACTACCGGTTTCAATTCGTGGCTGCAGATTTTGATGACCCGTCCTTAACAGCGATGCTGGAAGACAGTTACACCAATTTGCCCATACAACTTAACTCAAGTGGTACTACCGTGGTGGATTTTGTAATAAATGCAGATGCAGGTTCACAGGTTGCCAACCGGTTCCGCGTGGTGTTTAATAAATCTTCACTCTTGCCCGTTACATTTTCGGTGGTAAATGCCTACCGGCAAAATGATAATATTGAGGTAAGCTGGAAAGTTGATAATGAAATCAATACCCGTCAATACGAAGTAGAAAGATCCGCTGACGGACGAAGTTTTGGTAAAGTACACACTACTGCTGCAACGGGTAATAATCTTTTAAGTATTGGGTATGATTGGGTAGATACGCATGCCATGCAGGGGGATAATTTTTACCGTGTCAAAAGTATTGGCTTAGATGGTAAAGCAGGGTTTAGCCGGGTAGTGAAAGTGAGGATTGACCAGCATGATCCGGCCATCAGCGTATATCCCAACCCGGTAGCAGACAAAGTAATAAGTTTGCGTTTCAATCATCAATCCTCCGGATCATATACATTAACGCTTAGTAACCCCGCGGGACAGTTATTAATGGAAAAGACCCTGGATCATGCGGGTGGAAACGATACCAAAAATATCCGCCTCCCTGCTTCCGTACAAACAGGCAACTACCAGTTGTCGGTTACCGGGAAAGATTTGAATAAGACATCTCTAAAAGTTTTTGTCCAATAAACCCGGAATGATCTTCGCATCCGCCGACCGGGTTTATAACTGCCAAAGGTTATCTGCAAATAATTCCCAACAAGATTTTGACTGCTCAAAATATATTTTACAATTTAAGCCGAATTCCTTCCTGCATTAATGATCCCGAAGGAAGACCTGATCACTAATTTTTCGTAGGTTTCCTTTAAAGGCGAATTGACGAGGCTGTCTTCTATCTCTCTTATATTCATGATCGCAAACTGCTGAATGGTCAGTAAGGGCATTACTATTCTTTCTCTCATAATGATGGAAAGCTGGTCAACAGGGTAGTCACTCATCAGTTCGGTTTTGTCAGATAGTTTTAATATGTATTGTTGCGTTAAACTGTGTTCATCAAAGATCATGTTCCAGATCACGCCATACTTTTCATCTTTTGCTAAAAATGCGGTTAGCGGGAAAAAGCATTTCTTCATGGCCATTTCGCAATTGTCCAGCAACGTTTTAAAGTACAATGAATTTTGGTAAAGCATTTTCACTTCCTCAAATTTTCCGAGTTGATCGAGTTTCATTAATGCTGTGCCCACACCAAAATACCCGGTTACATTTTGTTTCAGCTGCGCCCAGGCGCCTACGTAAGGGATTGCACGCAAATCTTTAAAGGATAGTTTACTGCCGCCGGCACGTTTGGCTGGCCTGCTGCCAATATTTGTTTCACTATAAAATTTCAGTGGGCTAACCTGCGAGAGGTAGTCAGCGAAATAAGGGTGATTTTTCAGGGAACTATATTTTGCAAAACTTTCAATAGCCAAGGCCTCCAGTAGTGATTCTTCATCTTTTTCAAGCGTAATGTGCCGGTGGTTAAAAAGATCGTTGGATATGCCCGCATGAAGTAATTGTTCAATATTATATTGTGCCGCATCTACCGTTCCAAAGTTAGAACTTACGGTTTGTCCCTGTACGGTCAGGTGTATTTCCTTATTGGAAATATTCTGACCCATGGATGCATAAAACTTATGCGTTTTGCCCCCTCCTCTTGATGGAGGGCCACCACGGCCATCAAAGAAAATCACTTCAATGCCATATTTCCTGGATATTGCCGTCAACTCCTCCTTTGCTTTGTAAATACACCAGTTGGCCATCAGGTACCCGCCATCTTTTGTTCCGTCACTAAAGCCAAGCATGATGGTCTGGCGCTTGTTCCGCCGCGTAAGATGGGCCTCGTACACTTCATTTGAATACAAGGTTTCCATCACACCAGCCGAGTGTTGCAGATCGTCTACCGTTTCAAACAACGGAACGATATCTATATTCATGGCTTCCTGCCGCCAGCCGCACAAAAGGAACAGCCCATAAACTTCCAGTACATTCAGTGCGCTGTTGCACTGGCTGATGATATACCTGTTGCAACCGGATTCACCATTAAAATCCTGGATGGTTTTAACGGCCTTAATAGTGGCGAGCGTATCCGTGGTTAGTTCATCATTAAAAGGCATGTCGGTAACAGTTGCCTGTACTTTTGTAAGTACGGTAATTTTTTCTTCGGAGGTAAGAGCTGAATAATTCAGTGGCAGGTAACCGGGCCTCCCTGCAATACCAGCCAGTACGCCACTGTGGATAGTGCTTTCCTGCCTGATATCAAGCGAAGCGAAATGCAGTCCGAAAACATTTACTTTATTGATCAGGTTATTGATTAAGTGCAGGAATAAACTATTGTGTTTGTAAATCAATATCTCTTTGATCTTATTCAATGAATCCAAAATATCCTGCTTATTTAAATGAGTCCGCTGGCCCGGGATAAAAATGTTATTGTACATATCGTTTTCGAGCGCTATTAAAATGGATTCTACCCCGTCAAATGTGAGCCTGCGCCTTAACCTCCTTATCTCGAGGTAATAAGATTTTATGATACCGCCCCTCAATGCATCAGCCACTTTTAAAGTAGTGTCTGCCTTCACAAAAGGATTTCCATCCCGGTCGCCGCCGGGCCAGAAACCCATGGTGATGATGGGGTTATTATCAGCAATAGCATCCGGGAACTGGTTTTTTAAGAAGGAAATAATTCTGCCTGCGGCGGGATAAAAAATATTTTCGAGGTACCATATCAGGTTCATGGCTTCATCATACGGCGTGGGTTTTTGTTTTTTAAAGAAAGGTGTTTTTCCCAGTTGCATCAGGTACGTATTGATCTGAACGGCATTGTTTTCTACCAGTGCATTGGAGAGGTCATTGATAATACCCAAAACAGCGCCGGGATAAAACTGGGTAGGATGTGCTGTTAGTACCAGTCTTATCGCAAAGGTTTTCAGCTTTTCCTTTAATTCGTCCTGCTTTTTATGTTCGATCACCTCGCTTTCCAGGTGTTTTAATGTACCTACGCCACCGGTATCATGTACCTCTTTAAAACCTGCGTCTTCCAGTGCATCAAATAAAACCACCTGCCTTTCTATATATTGTATAAAACGAAATAAAAGGTCTAACCTTTCCTGTGGAAGTTTATAAGTGGTATGTTTTGAAAAGAACTCTTCAATGATCTCTACCGGGCTTTGCTTTTTCTTGTACCCTTCTTCGCAGTTGTTGAGTAAAAGCGATAGCAGGATGCCTGTTTTTTCAATGCGGTGAAAGGGGAGGGCGGTAAACAGGCTATTGTACAATTGAAACTTGATGCCTACTAAATTTTTAAAATGCTGCAATCCACGGGTTGACTGGTGATCCATATTCAATATTTTTTAATAAAAAGTTATAATGCCGGCAGCAATAAAAGTAAAGCATGAAAATACTTTAAAATTTTCAAATACTTAACGGCTATTACAATTAAATCCTTAATTTAGCGCCTATAAAAGCGGTAACAGTGAATGTACTTATCATCTTGGGAAAATTTTTCATAGCTTCGAAAGCTTCTCTTACTGCTGTTACCTTTACTTCTGCTTTCACCCGTTAAGGGTTATACCATTTCATATCACTATTGGGCGGGGAGCTTTTTCAAGGAAACTAATATTATGCGCCAGGGCAGAAAAAACTGCAAATAAGTTATCACTTTTTTTGTAGATTATTTATTAGTGGAATTAGGGCATTTTACATTAGCACATTGGCTAATTAGCACATTTGACATGCCAGCTCTTCCTTTAGTTTTAATCGGTCAGATTAATTTAGTATTTACTCTTTACATTTACACACAAATAAAAAGTCATGCAGGTTTTAAAGTTTGGGGGAAGTTCAGTTAAGAACGCGGAAAACATAAACAGGGTAATTGCCATCGTAAATGAAAAGATCAAACACGATAAAACGATTGTAATAGTTTCCGCCCTGGGCGGTATTACCGATATTTTATTAGCATGTAGTAAACTTGCATCCGAAGGAAATGAAGTTTATAAAGAAAAATTACTGGAGTCGGAACAACGGCATCTCCAGACCGCAAAGGAATTAATTCCTATTGACCGCCAGAGTGCGGTATTAAGCCTGGTAAAAACATTGTGCAACGAAATTGAAGATATCTGTAATGGTATATTTTTGTTGAGAGAATTGTCGGAGCGTACCAAAGACCGGATCGTTAGTTACGGTGAGATTTTATCTTCGCAGATCATTTCGGCGGGATTTCAAGCCAAAGCAACCGGTATTGAATGGAAAGATTCGAGAGAAATTATTATTACCAATTCCAACTTTGGCGCTGCGGTAGTAGACTTCGCTACAACCAATAAAAAAGTAAGCAGTTATTTTAACGGATCATCCTCTTCCTTATTTATTTTACCCGGTTTTATTTCATCCGATGCCAGCGGGGCCAATACCACGCTCGGCAGGGGAGGATCTGATTATACTGCAGCAATTATCGCCGCAGCATTGGATGCGGATGTGCTGGAGATATGGACGGATGTTTCGGGTATGATGACTGCCGATCCCAGGCTGGTAAATAATGTAAAGGTCATTCCGCAGATTTCTTACCAGGAGGCGATGGAACTCTCGCATTTTGGCGCTAAAGTAATTTATCCGCCAACCATACAACCGGTAAGCAGCAAGGGGATACCCACCTGGGTAAAAAATACATTTGCACCCGAAGACAGGGGGACCGTTATACAAAACGGATCCACCAAAAACGGTAGCAGTATACGCGGTATTTCAAGCATCAACAGCATATCGCTGTTAAGCCTTGAAGGAAGTGGTATGGTAGGGATACCCGGTTTTTCAAAAAGGTTATTTGAAGCATTGGCTGTAAAAAAGATCAATGTGGTCCTTATCACGCAAAGCTCTTCTGAACACTCCATTTGTGTTGGGGTTGATGCGGTGAATGCGGATGAAGCAAAGACCGCGATTGATGACGCTTTTGCTTATGAAATTGAAACAAAAAAAGTAGAGCCGATTATTGTGGAAAAAGAACTGGCGATTGTAGCACTGGTGGGCGATAATATGAAGAGCCACCCGGGCATTAGCGGTAAAATGTTTGGTAACCTCGGGCGCAACGGCGTTAATGTAAGGGCCATTGCACAGGGCTCATCTGAAAGAAATATTTCCGCGGTGATCTCCACCCATGATGTAAAAAAAGCGATCAATGTGCTGCATGAGGAGTTTTTTGAAACCGTATATAAAGAAGTGAATTTATTTATTGCGGGTGTGGGTAACGTTGGCGGCAAATTAGTAGCACAAATTGAGCAGCAACAAAAATACCTGCAGGAAAAACTACACCTGAAAATAAATGTGGTAGGTTTGGCCAATAGCAGAAAAATGCTTTTTAATGACGGGGGAATTGACCTGGTTAACTGGAAAGAATTACTGGCTGGCGGAGCGGCAATGAACATGCAGGAATTTATTGATACCATCCTGGTTAAAAACCTGCGCAATGCCGTGTTTGCTGATGTTACCGCAAATGAACTGGTTGCTGCCTGCTACGACCAGCTATTGCAAAAAAGTATTGCCGTTGTGGCCTGTAATAAAATTGCCTGTTCTTCGGGCTTTGAATATTATACCCGGCTCAAAAGATTGTCAACTGAATTTAACGCGCAGTTTATTTTTGAGACCAATGTGGGGGCAAGTTTGCCGATCATCGTGTCGCTAAATGACCTGTTGCGCAGTGGTGACAAAATACATACTATGGAAGCCGTTTTAAGCGGTACCCTCAATTTTGTATTTAATAATTACGATGGTAAAAAAAGTTTTGCTTCTGTGGTACAACAGGCGCAGAACGAAGGATATACAGAGCCTGATCCAAGGCTGGATTTAAGTGGTAAAGATGTGATGCGGAAAATAATGATCCTGTCGCGTGAAGCGGGAGAAAAAATGGAGATGGAAGATATCACCAACCATTCCTTTATGCCGGCTTCCTGCATGGAAGGTTCGGTAGCTGACTTTTACCTGGCAATGGAAGCAAATGAATCACATTTCAAAGAACTATACGAAGAAGCCGCCGCTGCCGGCAAAAAATTAAAATTTGTTGCCAAATATGATAACGGAACAGCGTCGGTTGGACTGCAGCATATCGGCCCACAGCATGACTTTTATCATTTATATGGGAAAGATAATATTGTACTTTTTTATACCGACCGGTATGTTGATCAGCCATTGGTGATAAAGGGGGCAGGAGCAGGCGCGGATATTACTGCCTCGGGTGTGTTCGCGGATATTATCAGGACAGGAAGGATATAAGCAATTCCACCCGAAATCTTCAGGGCGGAGAAATAAGACACGCTCAACAAAGAAAACAAATAGCATGAACCCAGATCAGCAGCAATTCGAAAAAACAGGCGCCCGGCATATCGGCCAATCAGCAGATGGGATAGCTAAAGTGTTAGCGCCCGGAACCGTGGCAAACCTTGTTTGCGGTTTTGATATACTGGGTATGTGTTTGGATGAACCCAATGACCTGATGGAGATCAGGTTGCTGAACGAAAAAAAAATCATTATCCATAGCGCCGACGGCTACCCTTTACCGTTAGACCCTGCACAGAATACGGCAGGCGCACCCTTAGTGGAGATGATCAGCGAACTGGGTACACCCACCGGTTTTGAAGTAACCATTCATAAGAAAATAAAGCCGGGTAGCGGGATAGGCTCCAGCGCCGCAAGTGCGGCAGGAGCAGTAGTAGCTGCCAATTATTTACTGGGAAATATTTTTTCAAAAAAAGACCTGGTTCGTTTTGCAATGTTTGGCGAAAAAGTGGCATCCGGTGTAAAACATGCCGACAATGTAGCGCCCTGCATTTATGGCGGCATTACACTTATCCGGAGCATCCATCCTTTGGATATCATTTCGATCCCTGCTCCCGATCTTTTTGTAACCATTGTGCACCCGCAGATTGAAGTGCGTACCAAGGATGCCAGGCAGATTTTAAGAAAAGAAGTGTTGTTAAAAGATGCGATCAGGCAATGGGGCAATATTGCCGGACTGGTAGCAGGTTTTATGAAAGGGGATCTTGATCTCGTAGGCCGGTCACTGGAAGATGTGATCATTGAACCGGTGAGAAGCATATTGATACCGGGCTTTGATGAAGTTAAAAGCAGGTGTAAGGAAGCAGGCGCACTGGGAGGCGGCATCTCAGGATCGGGCCCATCAATTTTTATGCTGAGCAGGGATGAGGCCACCGCGATACACGTGGAATCGGTAATGCAGGAAATTTACAACCGGATCGGTTTGGATTATCATACCTATGTAACTACCATCAATAAGACGGGGGTTAAAATCCTGCAGGAATAACAGAAGGGCAATAGTTGAAAGTTGATAGTTGATAGTTGATAGTTGATAGGTAGGCAATGGGCAAAAGGCAGTAGACGGTAGGCAGTAGGCGATAGATTATAGGCAGTAGGAAATATGCAAATGTAACATTATTCACCATCCACTTTTCACGATTCACCATTCAATGTCATTTAGTTGAGGATTAATACTTCGTCCCATAGGGACGATATATGGGTAGAAAGAATTAATGATGATTCAATTCGTGCCATAGGGACGATAGGTAAAATCGGTTTTTAGATATTTGTATTGGCTATGATTGTAAGAAGGGGAGTTAATCACATATCGTTCCTAAGGAACGAAAAGAATAACTTTTTCATTGCTACCGAGATACCGTTCCTACGGAACGAAAAAGGAAAAATAGCTTAACTAAGTGACATTGATTCACCATTGACCCTTCACAATTATAAATTTATAATGCAGTATTTCAGTACCAACCACCAATCACCCGAAGTAGATTTCAGACAGGCTACCATCAACGGACAGGCGCCTGATATGGGTTTGTACTTTCCGGAACGGATACCTGCTGTTCCGAAAGAATTGATTGGAAATATTACACAATATTCCAACGAAGAGATTGCTTACCAGGTGATGCAACCTTATGTAGGTAATGCCATCCCAGAAGCTGAATTGCGCAGGATTGTAAACGAAACCATCAACTTTGATATACCACTGGTGAAGGTAACGGATGATATTTTTTCACTGGAATTGTACCATGGGCCCACCCTTGCTTTTAAAGATGTGGGCGCCAGGTTTATGAGCCGGTGCCTGGGTTATTTTGTAAAGGGGCAGGCGCAAAAAGTAACCGTTTTGGTTGCTACATCCGGTGATACCGGTGGCGCTGTTGCCAATGGCTTTTATGATGTGGATGGGATAGAAGTGGTGATTTTATATCCTTCGGGTAAAGTAAGTACAGTGCAGGAAAAGCAATTGACCACGCTTGGTAAAAATATACATGCCCTTGAAGTAGCAGGTACCTTTGATGATTGCCAGCAAATGGTAAAGCAGGCGTTTACGGATGAGGAGCTTAATAAAAAATTAATGCTCACTTCAGCTAATTCTATCAATGTGGCGCGTTGGTTACCACAGCAATTGTATTATTTTTTTGCTTACAAACTGTGGGCAGATAAAAAGAATCCGCCGGTAATAGCCGTTCCCAGTGGTAATTTCGGAAATATCTGCGCAGGTATACTGGCGCATATTTCGGGCCTGCCGGTTAAGCATTTTATTGCCGCCTGCAATGCAAATGATGTGGTGCCCGCATTTATGGTAACGGAAAAATACGAACCCAAAAAAGCGGTAACAACCATCTCCAATGCAATGGATGTAGGCAATCCGAGCAACTTCATTCGTATTCTCGAAATATTTCATCACCGGTTTAAAGACCTGCAACATGTGTTGAGCAGTTGCAGTATTTCCGATGATGAAACGAAGGCGGTTTTACAATCCGTTTATCAAAATAATCATTATTTACCCGACCCTCATGGGGCAGTTGGGTTTGGGGCATTACAGGATTATTTAAAGGATCATCCCAATCAAAAAGGCATTGTATTGGAAACCGCACACCCGGTGAAATTTTATGATGTGGTAGAACCCATCATCGGAGAACCTGTACCCATACCCGAAGCAATACGGCAACAATTGCAAATGGAAAAAAAGAGCATCCAAATAGCAGCAGAGGGGGATTTGCTCAAGGCGTTTTTGCTGGGCTTAACTTCCGGCACGTAAAGGGCGCCTTGTGTGAAACCCATGTTTCGCCTGCATTCGCTGAACGGGGGGACTATCAACGTAGGTATTGCTTTTTAACCATAAGGCAATGATCTACGAGTTTCAATTTGTCTCCCGCATTTAATGCATTCAGCATTTATCCGGGCAGCGGAAGCTTGTAAATTTTATATCATTACACCAACATGAAAAAAAATATAAAAAAGTTCCTGCTAATATTTATTGCCTTGTGCGTTCTGTATCTTATACTGCTTATTCCTGATGTTAACAGATCTGCTATTGCCAAAGCAACTGAAACGCCCTTTGCCTGGAATAAAGACGATGTGTGGCTTCAATTGGAAAATGATTTTAAAACCGCAAAACAGCAGCCAAAGAAAAAAACCGATTCCGCTATCCAACAATTGTTTATCCTGGAGGAATCTTTGTATGGTAAAATTAATGCCGTCGGCCCTGCACCGGCTGATGCAAATTTTGATGCTATCACCGGTAATTTTTTTATGCTGGCTTCATTAATTGCCGCGCAGCCATTGCAAAGGGATTCCTTTATACATTTATACAACAAAATACGAAACAGTATTAAACTTCAATCGCAGCAATGGGATATGAATGATAAAGCATCGCGTGACCGTGTGTACCAGCTTTTGTATGGTATGAGGGCCGCTGTTGAAGAAGTATTATTGCAAACAAGTCGCATTGCATTTGATCCGGTGATGCCGGTAAAAGCAGAACCATCCGCTACTCCATTCACCATTCTTTTTGGCATCAAGGTTCATAGCGGCGACCTGTTGGTTTCAAGGGGTGGCGCGGAAGTGTCGGCATTAATTTCACGCGGCAATGATTATCCGGGTAATTTTTCTCACGTGGCATTAATTTATGTGGATGAAAAAAATACGCCCTTTTTAATTGAAGCGCATATTGAAAAAGGGGTGGCCATTTCTTCCGCAGAACAATATAAAAAAGATAAGAAGCTCCGGTTTATGGTATTAAGGCCCCGTGCAGGTTTACCCGGGCTGATGCAGGATCCAATGCTGCCCCAAAAGGCGGCGAAATTGGCTTATGATGAGGCCAGTAAACGGCATATCCCTTATGACTTCAAAATGAATTTCCATGATTCCTCGGCTATGTTTTGTTCTGAAGTGGGTTCTTATGCGTATAAAAAAAATGGGATTCAATTATGGAAAGGGCTGTCTACCATTTCTTCGCAGGGTGTTGTAAACTGGTTACACGTTTTTGGCGTAGAAAATTTTGTAACCCAGATGCCCTCCGATCTTGAGTACGACCCTCAGTTAAGTATTGTGGCAGAATGGCGCGACCCGCAAACATTGTACAATGACCATATCGATAATGCGGTAATGGATGTATTGCTGGAAGATGCTGACAAAGGGAGACAGATCAGTTATTCCGCCGTGCAATTACCGTTGGTGAGGATAATCAAGGTTTGGTGCCTGCTGAAAAATTATCTCGGAAAACCAGCACTGATACCGGAAGGTATGAGCGCCACACAGGCATTGAAAAATCAATATTTTGTTGCTATCTATAATAAGTTAAGAGCGGAAACTACCGTACAGGCGGAGCAGTTCTTCCAAACAAATCACTACAGGCCCCCATACTGGCAGATGGTAGGGATTGCACGCAGGGCTAATAGAATGATTCAGGCTGGTTAAATACCCGCCGCCTGTTCTTCAATATCATCCATATTAATACCCGAGTGGTTTTCATCATAAATACACTCCCCGTTTTTGATCAAAAGCACCTGGGGCGATTCATGAAACACGGAGAAATCTTCGGCTATTTTGTTGGATACGGACCTGTTACTGATCAGGTCGAGAAAATGAAAATCAACATTTCCGGGAGGATTACTTCTTTCCAAACGATTTTTAACAACACCGCTGATAGAACACCTGGTACTGTGTTTAAAGATTAATTGGGCTTTTTTTTTCGACTGTTCTTTAATATCCGCCAATTGTGCCAATGTTGTTAATGCTATCCAATTCATTTGAAAATACCGGTTTTAGTGAATTATATTATCTGACATCGGGCAGCCCGTACCTCGCCTGCTTGCTCCGCAGGAAGATAATATCATAACCCCTGTAATAACTATTATTGCAAATAATAAAATCTTTTTCATTTATGCTGGGTTTTATTTGAATGTATTTCTATTTTTGCTTTGCAAATATACGAAACCTTTCTTTAGGGTATAAATAATGACTATTTCAGTATAAAAAGTTACCTTGCTCAAGCTAGTACCAATGATACCGGGTATATGTATAAAATACATTCCTATAAACTGTTTATCCGGCATTTTAGTGTATCCCCGGCAATAAATATTTAACTCCGGTAAAATAAAAATATCATTTAAACAAAAATCTAAAAATGTCCTTATTATTAACCCGTCCAATTGTGTTCATTGATTTAGAAACTACCGGGGTAAATCTTTCAACAGACCGGATTGTAGAAGTAGCGATGATAAAAATACTACCCGATGCATCGAGGCAGGTAAAAAGAAAACTCATTAATCCCGGGATGCCTATTCCGCCCCAGTCTATAGAAATACATGGTATTACGGATGCAATGGTAAAAGATGCACCCACATTCAAACAGAGTGGTAATGAGCTTAAGCAATTTATTGAGCATTGTGATATGGGGGGGTATAACAGCAACCGTTTTGATATTCCGATGTTGATGGAAGAATTTTTACGTGCAGGAATGGACGTGGATCTCAGTACCCGCCGGATGGTGGATGTGCAGCATATTTTTTACACCATGGAACCACGTACCCTCACGGCAGCCTACAAATTTTATTGTGAAAAAGAATTGATAGATGCACATAGCGCCGAAGCGGATGTAAGCGCGACCATTGATGTTTTATTATCACAGATCAAACGTTACCCGCAGTTGGGGAATTCCATAGATACCATACTTGGAACCATTGGCGAGGATAAAGTAGTGGATTATGCCCGCCGTTTTTTGTTTGATGATAAGGGTGTTGAAGTATTTAATTTTGGTAAGCATAAAGGTAGGCCGGTAGTGGATGTATTGAAGGCTGAGCCGCAGTATTACGACTGGATGATGAGGGGTGATTTTCCGCTCCATACAAAGCAAAAACTTACGGAAATATTAAACCGGACCCTGTTAAAAAATAATTAAATCAGGAATGATCAAAATTTGTTAGGGCCGGTTTACGGTACAATTTGTAAATTCGTTCAAATAGTGTCCCGAAAATATTGGAAAAAATAGTTATCATACCGACTTATAACGAGAAAGAGAACATTGAAAACATAATTGTTGCCGTGATTGGATTGCAACAAAATTATCATGTCTTAATCATCGATGACGGATCCCCGGATGGAACGGCGGATGTGGTAAAATCACTATTTTATAAATATCCACAGCAATTATTTTTAGAAGAACGAAAAGGGAAATTGGGTTTGGGTACCGCTTATATCCACGGGTTTCGATGGGCTTTGGAAAAAGGTTACCAGTTTATTTTTGAAATGGATGCTGATTTTTCTCACAATCCCCGCGACCTTGAAAGCCTGTACCAGGCAGGTAAAAATGGGGCCGGGGTATCAGTAGGTTCCAGATATGTAAAAGGGGGAGCGGTTGAAAACTGGCCTACCAACCGTATCGCTTTATCAAAAGGCGCTTCCCTTTACACCAGGATAATAACCTGGATGCCGGTACATGATCCAACTGCCGGCTTTGTTTGCTACCGCAGGGAATTTTTGGAAACGATCAATTTATCTGAAATAACTTTTGTCGGGTACGCCTTCCAGATAGAGATGAAATTCGCTGCCTGGAAATTAGGCTTTAAGATCGCTGAAGTGCCTATCACCTTTATCGACCGTCAGCTCGGCGAAAGCAAAATGAATAAGGGTATCGTAAAAGAAGGTATACTGGGCGTATTAAAATTACGCTGGATGAGTATGTTTAAAAACTACCGTAACAAGGTAAAGAACGGCTATCCCAATAATCCCGTCGCCTATCCTCAACCGGAAGTGTTGCTGTAACTCCCCGTTCCTGCGCACTAATCTCATTTAGATAAACCCGGGGCTCAATTGCACGCGTTCCTTTAAAAATGGTCAAAAAATTTCCTTTTTTTATTTAAATCCCGGATGAAATTGCAGGAGGGTGTTACGCAGGAATTCCCTGTCGAGGTGTGTATAAATTTCAGTGGTGGTGATACTTTCGTGCCCAAGCATCTCCTGCACCGCGCGCAAGTCGGCGCCACCTTCTACCAAATGTGTCGCAAAAGAATGCCGGAAGGTATGGGGCGAGATGATCTTTTTTATACCGGCAAGCCTGGCCAGTTCTTTAATAATCAGGAATATCATTACCCGCGAAAGTTTACTGCCGCGGCGGTTTAAAAATAAAATATCTTCATTGCCGGGTTTAACCTTAATGTGTACACGAATATTGTCCCGGTAGATATTGATGTACTTAATGGCATCGGTTCCAATCGGTATTAATCTTTCTTTATCACCTTTCCCGATTATCCTAACAAACCCGGCATCAGGGTAAAGGCAACTGATCCGCAGGTTCACTGCCTCTGTTACCCGTAAGCCACAACTGTACAGGGTTTCCAGGATAGCCTTGTTCCTCCCGCCTTCCGCTTTGCTGAGGTCAATGCTGTCGATGATGGACACTATTTCCTCAAAACTCAGTACATCGGGCAAAGCCCTTTTTAGTTTGGGTGATTCCAGCAGGGTAGCGGGATCAATCGAAATGATCTGTTCCTGCAGGCAGTATTTAAAAAAACTCCTCAGTCCCGAAATGATCCTTGCCTGTGATCCTGGTGTCATGCCCAGTTCGCTGATCCAGCGGATAAAATTTTCAAGGTCCTTTAATACAATTTGCTGAGGCGATTTTAATGCATTGGTGCCGGCTATCCAGGTGGTCAGTTTTTCAATATCGTGCAGGTACGCTTCCACAGAATTGTCACTCAGCGATTTTTCTAATTGGAGGTAGGCTTTGTACCCCTTTTTATAGGATTCCCACATAGTACAAATTTGAAAATGTGAAAATGTGAAAATTTGAAAATGAGTGGCCTGTATTATCGGAAAAAACAGGAGCGCAATATTTACCGGTGATATAGTTTTGATCGGTAATCATAGGAAGTGGTTGAGACATCAAAGGGTGACTTTTTTTGCGAACCGGTATACGCTTGTTTTTAAATTTGTAATTTTTCTTCCCGTTGGTAAAGGTTTGCTTATTTTCGTTTACATACCTTAATACTTTCTTACTAATGATAGTAAACTTTCGGTCGTTCAAACAAAAAGTACGATACCATAAAAAATCGTTTAAGTCATTTTTAACTAAGTTAGAAAAAAATCCCCCAAAAGGATTGCATAAATTACTTGACGAGGTAGATAAAGAAGTTTGGGCAGAAACGGATTGCCTGAGCTGTGGTAATTGCTGCAAAAAAATGACTCCCACTTTTTCCGTAAAAGATATCAAACGTATTTCAACGCATTTTGAAATGACCCCGGATGAATTCAAAGCGAAATGGCTGAGGTATGATAAAAAGGATGACGACTGGCAAAATAAAAAACAACCCTGCCAGTTTTTAAACCTGGCGGATAATAAATGCTCCATTTATTCCATTCGTCCGGCAGACTGCGCAGGCTTTCCGCATCTTACCAAAAAGAAAGCGGTGGATTATATTCATATACATAAACAGAATATTCAGTATTGTCCTGCTACATTTAAGATGGTAGAGAAGATGAAGGCTTTGATAATGGGATAATTTGAAAATTTGAAAATGAAGGAATGGGTTAATGTGCTGATTAGCTAATTAGCTAATTTCTATTGAGCATGAATATTTTGATATTAGCCTCCATTGTTTTTTACAAATACACATCCTCAATAAAAAAATATTCTACCGGTTCATCCTTTATTAGTAAGATAGAGAGAATGTTGAACTGGATACGCTGCCATTGCGGATATTGGTGGAGGTATTCTTCGGCGGCATTGATCAGGTTCTGTATCTTTTTTTTACCTACGGTTTCTTCGGGAAATCCAAATTTCCTGGATCGCCTGGTTTTAATTTCTATAAAATGTAAAACAGTATCCTTTTCCGCAATGGTATCTACTTCCCAGTGTGAATGTCTCCAGTTTTTTTCTTTGATGATAAACCCTTTTTCGAGCAGCCATGCTATGCCTAATGCTTCTCCTGTTTTGCCGGTATGGATATGTTTTGCCATGGTTAGATTGAATGTTTGCGCTAGGAAGGGTTAGCCATCTTCAGTAAGCGGGTTGACAGTCATCCATATTCCGGCAATAAATCATGGGATCCTGTCAGGGGCCGGCAACCGGCTACAAATTTTAAATATTGTTCCACACCAATTTATTACCTATTTTTGCCCCGTTAAATTTTAATAAATGAAGATAGATAAATCGATCATAGGAAGTTTTGTTTTGCTGGTAATTATTGCTTCGTTATACAGGATAATGCCGGGCAGACCCCTTGGTTTTGCGCCCCAGATAGCCATGGCCTTATTCAGTGGCAGTATCATCAAAGACAAAAAGTTTTCTTTCCTCTTACCCATCCTTTCAATGCTGGTGTCCGATATTATTTACGAAGTGTTATTCCGGTTCAACATTACATCCGTTATGGGTTTTTATGAGGGGCAACTATTGAATTATGTTTTGTTTGGAGCACTCACTGTAATTGGATTTTGGATCAAAAAAGAAAATTTGCTGCACATTGCAGGAGGATCCATTGCCGGCGCCAGTTTTTACTTTATCCTTTCCAACTTTATTGTATGGATCGGGGGCGGGCTGGGAATTGATAATCTGCCGTACGCCAGATCCTGGGACGGGCTAATGAAATGCTATAGCGAGGGTATTCCGTTTTATTTGGGCAGTTTGGTGGCCACTGTATTCTTTAGCGGCGTCTTGTTTGGCGGCTACTTCCTGTTGAATAAATATGCGATACGCAAACAGGTAATTGCTTAAATGACTTCAGCCGTCAGATAGAAATGCCGCTCTTTTGGGTAGCTTTTTTTTTACACTGATTCCTCGTATCCTTTATCAATCAGCTTTTCCTTTCCATCCGCTGCTGAAGTGGCTAATTCATCACAGCGGTGATTGTACGGGTTATTGGCATGGCCTTTTACCCATACAAATTTTATATTGAATTTTTTCGCCAGTTCATGATAGTGTTTCCAAAGGTCACTGTTTTTTTTGCCACCTTTAAAATCCGTTTTTATCCAGGTTTTCAGCCACCCTTTTTCCACTGAGTTTACTACATACTGGCTGTCCGAGTAAACCGTCACGGGCAATTCATTTTTTTTGATGGCTTCCAATCCCGCAATTACGGCCAGTAATTCCATCCGGTTATTGGTGGTGAGCCTGAACCCTTTTGACAATTCTTTGCGGTGCCCACCCCATATCAGTATTGCACCATACCCGCCGGGGCCGGGATTACCTCTTGATGAACCATCTGTGTAAAGTAGTATGTTTTCCATTATTTAAATTGACACTGAAAATTACTTTGCAAAAGGATTTATTTTAAGATGAGCTCACCCAATGTATACTAACTTTAAAAAAAAGGAACATTTTTAACCGGGCAATTAATTATCCACCCCTAATTTTATTATGAGCAAACAGGTAAGTTAAGTATTGTTTACACCTGCATAACCCCTGATTTAAATTCAGCAATATCTTTATTATGATTGGCTGCGGCAATGCCTTCCGATATTAAATTCCGCGTTTCGGCAGGGTCGATGATATCGTCTACCCATAACCTTGCTGCTGCGTAGTACGGCGTGGTTTGGGTTTGGTATCGCTCCATAATTTCACTTAATAATTTTTCTTCTTCTACAGGTGTAATTACCGCGCCTTTTGCTTTTAAGGAGGCCACCTGTATCTGTAATAAAGTTTTGGCAGCCTGTTCGCCACCCATTACCGCGATTTTCGCCGTAGGCCATGCATAAATAAAACGAGGATCATATGCCTTGCCACACATGGCATAATTGCCGGCGCCGTAACTGTTGCCGATAATGAAAGTGATTTTTGGAACCACTGAATTGGCTACCGCGTTAACCATTTTGGCGCCGTCTTTTATTATGCCCGAATGTTCGCTGCGACTGCCCACCATAAAGCCGGTAACATCCTGCAAAAAAACAAGTGGTATTTTTTTTTGATTACAGTTCATTATAAACCGCGCTGCTTTATCAGCGCTGTCGTTGTAAATAACACCGCCTAACTGCATTTCGCCTTTTTTGTTTTTCACCAGCAGGCGCTGATTGGCAACAATACCTACGGCCCATCCATCTACACGGCCATAACCACATACAATCGTTTTGCCGTAATCTTTTTTAAACTGGTCAAAGCTTCCTGCATCCGTTATACATTCAATGATATCAACAATATTATAGGGCCTGGTATTGCCTTCATTCATGATGCCATATATTTCATTGGCTTCTTTTTTTGGCGCAATGCTTTTTATCCTGTCAAACCCCGCATCGCCCGCCCTGCCCAGTTTACTGATAATTTTTTTTATATGGTCAAGGGTATCTTTTTCCGTTTCAAATTTATAATCCGCAATGCCGCTGATGGCGGTATGTGTTTCGGCGCCGCCCAATGTTTCACTGTCGGTATCTTCACCTATCGCAGCCTTTACAAGGTAGGGGCCTGCTAAAAAAATAGAACCATTTCCTTCTACCATCAGCGTTTCATCGCTCATAATGGGCAGGTAAGCGCCACCGGCTACGCAGGGGCCCATTACCGCGGCTACCTGGGTAATACCCATTGCGCTCATTTTAGCGTTGTTGCGAAAGATGCGGCCAAAATGTTCTTTATCCGGAAAAATTTCATCCTGCAAAGGCAGGTATACCCCGGCGCTATCTACCAGGTAAATAACGGGTAATTTATTTTCCATCGCTATTTCCTGCATGCGTAAATTTTTTTTACCGGTAATGGGAAACCAGGCCCCTGCCTTTACCGTTTGATCATTGGCCACCACCACGCATTGCTTACCGCTGATATAACCGATACCGCTTACCGTTCCGCCAGCGGGGCATCCTCCCTCCTCCGCATACATGCCGTAGCCGGCAAATGCACCGATCTCAATAAACGGGGTATCTGTATCGCAGAGATAGCTGATCCGCTCCCTTGCCGTGAGTTTATTTCTTTCCCGTTGTTTTTCAATCGCCTTTTTTCCGCCGCCTTCATAGATTTTTTCCAGCTTTTGTCTTACCTGGCTATAGGCAAGTTTCATGGCATCTTCGTTTTTATTGAATGCTAAATCCATTGTATTTGTTTTTTTTGAATGGTGATGGCCAATGAATATTCCCATATCCATCAGCCAAAAACTTAAAAACAAAAATATGAGTAATGAAATTAACAGCGCACTAAATTAATTGTTACCCATCAGCAGTTGTAAAACTCAAGGCAGAAGAAGTTGACCATATTACCCACCACCCATGGAAAGTATCTGCGGCCTGTGGTTAAAACGATGCAGGCGCCAGGGTGAAAAAAATTGACAACAAGTTTTCAGTTTTTTGATGCAGCGTCGTGCCCGGGCATTGAGTCATTATCAAATTTTCTCATTTTTATATTTGAAATTCAGGTTCTTTCCCTTAGTTTTAATCGCTCTGATTAATTTAGATACCTATTGGCTCATTTTAAAACTTCAGGTGATATAGAATAAGTGTAAACTTTTTAACGAAGTACTTTTGTAAATTTCTGAATAGTATTGCCATAGATGTCACCCACATAAATATTTTCTTCATTATCAATGGCTACATCATGATACCGGCAAATCCGATCTCTGGCCGCCGGTGCGCTTCTTCCAAACCGGCTAAGCAGGTTGGCCAGTGAATCAAACACCATCACGTCCGAACCTTTGGGCCTGAGATAATTTGCACTATAATCAACGGCTACCAGTTGCTGTTTTATTTTACTGATGGTTATGGAATATATTTTTCCAAAACTTTTATTCTTCCACTCCTTTAGGAAATTACCTTCGGTGTCAAAAGCCTGTACACGGCTATTTTCCCTGTCGGCTACATACACATTTCCTTTTTCATCCAGGTCAATTGCATGAGGTATATTAAATTCGCCTGGCTGGCTTCCCTTTTTTCCCCATTCAAAAAGGTATTTACCTGATGAAGAAAATTTTACCACCCTGCTATTACCATAGCCATCACTTACATAAAAACTACCATCCCCTGCAACGGCAATATCCGTTGGTAAATTAAAATGAGCGGCATCGCTCCCCGCCACTGTTGCTTCACCTAATTTCATTAACAGGGCGCCTTCATGACTGAATTTAAAGACCTGGTGTAACCCAACATCTGTAACCCAGATATTATTATGCTGATCCACCGTTAAGCCATGTGGCATTATAAAAAGTCCTTCCCCCCAACTGTTTATGATTTTCCCGCTTTGCCGGTCAAGCATTACAACTGTTTTTGCGGTAATGAAGGATCGGGGCATCGGCATCAGCAATGGCCATTTTCTACCGGCCCTGTGAAAAATAAAAATATGCTGATTGCTGTCTATCCCAATCCCGGTGGGGTTACCCAGGGTATAGCCATCCGGCAATTGCGGCCAGTCTTTTACAAGTTGATAATTAATGACATTTCCGTTTGTCCTTCCGGCGTTTTGTTGTTCTAAATTAATACAACTATTGAAGAGCATCAGCAAAGTAAAAAGACAACCAGTAACATTTTTCATCAGCCGGTTTTGATGGTTAACTTAATGCAGTCATTGAAGCAAATAGAATATTTACTGCTGTAAATTTATTCAATATGAAGTGCGGGAGAAAATAATTTCGCTTAAAACTAAATGCCTGTTCAAAACAGTCGGCGGGATAATGCTGTTTCAATTAATTTTTCCTTCAAACTCCATTTGAAGCGCTTCAATAACCCGGTCTATGGTTATCGAAACTGTTTGCAGCAGTGCTGCAAGTAACTTATTCGCGATACCTGCCTTACCAACCTGTTCAATTTCACGGATGGTTGTTTTCAGTGATACAATACCCATATAATCAATAACGGGTTTCATTTTATGGGCAACATTTCCCATCGCTTTGTAGTCGCCCTGCCGGTATTTTTCATTCATTTCCGCCACCTGTAACGGAGTTTGCGCTACAAACATATTTACCATCTTCTCAACAAAATCATTATTGCCCCGGCTGACGGTTTGAATGCCGGATAAATCAAACAACTGCCGGGGTGAAGACAGATGTGCTGATTTCTGTATAAATTCTTCTTTAGGATTTTTATTTAGCCAAAACGCCACTACATTCAACAAATCTTTTTTGGAGAAAGGCTTGGAGATAAAAGCATTCATTCCGGCCTCAACACATTTATCATTATCATCCTGTATAGCATTGGCGGTAAATGCGATTACCGGTAATGATTTACTGATCCTTTCCCTTATAATAGCGGTTGCTTTTATACCATCCATTACCGGCATCTGGATATCCATCAATACCAGGTCAATTTCCCTATCCACCAATGCGTCCAGCGCTTCCTTTCCGTTAACTGCTTCGAAAACGGTAGCTCCATAATTTTTAAGTATGGTGGCAGCTAATAGCCTGTTTACCTGGTTATCATCCACCACTAATATTTTTTTATCCGATAGCATACTGGCATCAATAACGATGCTTTG
This sequence comes from Ferruginibacter sp., assembly GCA_014379625.1. GTDB lineage: Bacteria > Bacteroidota > Bacteroidia > Chitinophagales > Chitinophagaceae > Ferruginibacter. The sequence continues at coordinate 122,638 of JACMLJ010000036.1, forward strand.
CTTTTCGGGTAAATTTTTTATATCCACTGTTTCAGGTTTGATAATAAAATAAATGCACCACTTGAATGGGTGAATTTGCTATCGCTTAAGCACCACCTGTTTTTTGACCACCTATCCAATCCTCCTTATTCATTCCTCATCCTGATTACTTTAAGCCATTATTTCTTTTTGCTGGATCATTTTATAGATGGTTGATTTCCCGATATCTAATTTATCAGCCACTGCATTTACATCGTCATCATATTTTTCAAGAAAATATTTTATGATTTCGCAGGTGTATTGCCGCAATGTTTTTTCCCCGCTGATAAAATTTTTCGCTCTTCCGGCCGATGTATAAGAAATATCTTCTGCCCTGATCTCCTGCCCGTTGCTCATCACAACCGCCAGTTCTATCATTGCCTTTAGTTCCCTTACATTTCCGGGGTAATTGTAGCTCATCAGTTTATCTTTTGCATCGCCGGCAATTGAAGTATTGTCTAATTTATTCTCTTTTGCAAACTCATCCGCAAAATGCCTGGCTAAAATCAGGATATCATTACCCCTTTCACGCAGGGGCGGCAGTTCAATGGGTAAGCCGATGATGCGGTAAAACAAATCTTCCCGGAAGTTTCCCTTATTTACTTCTTCTGCCAGGTTTTTATGGGTAGCAATGATAAGCCTGATTTCTAATTTCACTTTTTCGTTCCCACCTACGCGGATGATCTCCCTTTCCTGCAATACACGAAGTATTTTACTTTGCAGGCCCAGGTCCAGTTCGGCAATCTCATCAAGGAAAATGGTGCCGCCGTTTGCTTCTTCAAACTTACCGGTCTTTCTTGCGACCGCACCGGTAAAAGCCCCTTTTTCGTGCCCAAACAATTCGCTTTCTATTAATTCTTTTGGAATAGCTGCCATATTTACCGCCACGAATGGTTTTCGTTTCCTGTCGCTGTTATAATGGATGGCTTTGGCAACTACTTCTTTGCCCGTACCTGTTTCGCCACTGATGGAAACATTGATATTGGTATTGGCGGCTTTTTCCATCAATGAGAATATTTTGTTCAGTGCCGGGCTTTGCCCCTTGATACTTTTATTAAAGGAAAATTTTTGACCTAATTCTTCCCTCAGGGTAGCCAGTTCATTTTTGAGTTTCCCAGTTTCCCTTATCTTAACCACGCAATTCCATAAAAAATCCTTGGTGTTATCATCTTTTACAAGGTAGTCAGTGACACCCAGCTTCAGCATTTTCACGGCAACTGCGATCTCTTCCTGACCACTGATAACGATTACAGGCACCTGGTCGTTTACGGCCCTTATTTTTTGGAATAAGGTATCGCCGGTATAGTCGGGTAAGGAAAAGTCGATGGTAACAAGGTCGGGTTGTTTGTGCATATTGGCCAAACACGCTGCGCCGGTAGTAAACCGGCTGATCACATAGTCAGGGTTAAGGGAAAGGTGGTATTCAAGGATTTCACCATACCAGGGGTCATCTTCAACAATGAATATTTTATAAGATTCCATATTATATTGGCGATTGGGTAGGTGTAGTTCCAAAGGGTTTGGCATTACAACGATTTTCCCAAAAATAAATTGCTCTTTTTTCAGGATTAAATTCAGTCCCCTGCTGCCTGAAGGAGAGTTTTAATGCCTGCAAAGCCTGGTTATTTTCTTAAGGTTACCCGGAACAATAAAAGATAATACAATCAGTTTCCTGCAATAGTTATTGCAAGATATTTTAGCGGAGAATTCCCCGGAAACCAGGTAAAAATCAATTAATCACTGATGCCTGCTTCAGAAGTGGCATCGGCAATCACAGCTTCAAGCTGCGATTTTGCGGCCGGCCAGGAGGCTATGATATTGTCAACTAATTCAGTAAGTTCGGGATGAAATTTTCCGTCTGCAAAGTCCTGGTCAATTATCCTGCTCCATCCTTCTACCTGTTGCATTCCTGCAATTGCTGATACAGATACCAGGGAATGAGCGTATTTTCTTATACCTGCCGGTTCTTCCGATTCCCATGCTGCTTTTAACCCGCTTACCATTATATCCACTTCCATAACTGTGCTGGTTAAGAGCATATGTTCAAAAGTTTTATCCCCACCTGTTAGTGAATAAAGATAACTGAGATCAATTGTAATAGGCGCTTCGTACATATGTAACTTTTAAAGGCAACTGTTATCAAAATTATGCGGTCAATTCAAATTCATTTCCTGCATTGAATTTCGGTTTAGTATTGTCCTCCTTTTTAACTGCTTCAATAATCGAGTTAAACAGATCATCCGGTTTAAAAGGCTTGGCCACATATCCATTCATACCGGCATTATAACAATTCTGCATTTCGCCATGCAGCGAATGGGCGGTCATTGCGATTATGGGGATCGCAGACACTTCGCCATTCAATTGACGGATAGCCATGGATGCGTTGATCCCGTTCATCACCGGCATTTGAATATCCATCAGTACCAAATCAAAATGTTGTTGCTGTACCGCTTCTACTGCCAGTTCGCCGTTAGCGACATGCACTAATGTAAATCCTTTTTTGGTTAACACCTGTGTAGCCAGCATCGCATTAACCGTATTATCTTCTGCCAGTAAAATATGGATGGGTTTACTGGTATTTATGGAAAGAATGCTATGGCCGGATAAGGATTTTACCGAGTTTAAATTTTGCGTTTTAATGTGTTTTTTGAAAGGAAGGATAAAATGGAATGTAGTGCCTTTACCCGGTTCACTTTCCAGGGTCAATACTCCGCCATGCAGGTCTACAATGCTTTTGGTAATATTTAAGCCGAGCCCTGTACCGCCGTACAATCTTTGTGTATCTGTATTGGCTTGCGTAAAGCGTTCAAAAATATCCTGCTGCTTGTTTTCAGGTACCCCAATACCGGTATCTTTAATGGAAAATGCAATATAGTCCTTTAGTTTATCCGATCCTTTTACCACCTTACAATTGATATCAATGCTTCCTTCATCTGTAAACTTTACCGCATTGCCCAATAAATTAAACATTACCTGGGTTAAACGCAACTGATCGCCCAATACTTTTAAGGGTAGCTGATCATCAAGGTGTACATGCATCTGTATCCCTTTGGCTTTTGCTTTGGGTTCCAGGATTTTTACCACATCCTGGATGATTTTACGGATGTCGATGGGCAGGCTTTCAAGGGCAAGATTGCTGGATTCAATTTTAGACAGGTCAAGTATATTATTAATGAGCGCCAGCAGGTTCCCGGAGGCTGTTTTTACTATATCCAGGTATTCCGCCTGCTCCTGGTTTAACGGGGTATCGGCCAGTAAATCAGTAAATCCAATTACCGCATTCAGGGGCGTTCTTATCTCATGGCTCATATTGGAAATAAACTGGTCTTTAACTTTTAAAGCTCTTTCCACCAGTTCATTGGCTGCTATCAGGTCAGTTTCCACCTGGTAACGCCCCGTAATATCCATACCAAAACCAAGTATGTATTTTTTGCCATTTTTCTCTTTAAAACATTTATTGATGATATTAAACCACGAAGGAGTGTCGGTTGCCGGGTTTTTCAGGCTACCCTCAAGACGGATCGTTTCTCCATCTTCCATTTCAAAGAGGCTGTCTATATCGCCTAAGAAAATATCCTCGGCGCCGGTAGATAAACTTTCGGCCAAAGGCATTTCCTTTTCATTGTACGGGTAATACTTCGAAAAAGTTTGATTGGCCAGCACTATTTGCCGCTGCTCATTCAGCATGAATATTATATTTGGGCTGTTATTAATGATCTGCCGGATAAACTGTTGTTGCCTTTCAATTTCATTTTGTGCTTTTACAGAGGCTGTAATATCGATGGCGCTTGCAATTACATAAGGTTTGATGCCATTATTTGCATATACCGTATTTTGATAAAGCCACACCCTTTTAGCTCCTGATTTGGTAAAAATCTGTAAAGTACCACTGGCGGTTTCATTATGATTGATCGTATGAAGATATTCATCAAATTCTGCCTGGTATTCTGGCGAAACGATCATTTTGAGATTAAGTCCGAGCACTTCTTTTTTACTAAACCCGCTCATTTTTTCAGCAGCAGTATTTATATCTAATAATACACCGTTCATATCATGCAAACAAATAATGGTTTGCGTATTATTAAGTACCACGGCTTTTTCTTCTTCGCTTTTCTTTAAGGCAAGTGCCGATAATTTTGCGGCCGTGATATCCTGTACCGTGCCAAATGAACCAATATATTCACCGGCTTGGCTTAAGCGTGGACTATTATTTGAAAACATGTAATGCACTTGTCCTCCTATAATGTAGCGATATTCAAGTTCCACTTTTTGCAGGGTAGTGCGGCCTAAAGTCATCCGCTCTTTTACATGTTCCAAATCATCAGGATGAATATTATCAAATACCCGTTCGGTAGAAATATAATCTTTCAAGGGTAAATTATATAGTTCCCTTAACTCTGCCGAAAGGGTAAGTGTTCCCAACGCATCCAACTCCCATGAGCCAAGACGCGCAATCTGCATTGCCTCCTGTAATTTATTTTTATTGCTTCCCAATTGATTTTCTAATTCCTTTCTTTCGCTTATATCCTGTTGTATGGCCAGGAACTGGAAGGGCTTGCCCTCCCCATCTAACAAAGGAACGATGGTAGTATCCGCCCAATAGGTTTTGCCGTTATTGTTCAGGTTAACCAATTCGCCTTTCCAGGTATTACCTGCGATTATTTTTTCCCAGATGGGTTTAACCACACGCCTGTCCCTCATACTTATGCTTACGGTGCGATAATCGCTGCCCAATAATTCTTCCTCCGGCATTTCATTTATTTCACAAAATTTCCGGTTGACATGAATAATTTTGCCATCGATATTAAACTTAATCACGATAGCGGACTGATCCAGCGCAAATTTATAGTCCGCCACTTCTTTATACAGCGCTGCTATGGCAATTTCCTTTTCTTTGCGGCTGGTTATATTATTTTGAATGGAAATAAAATTTACAATTTCACCGGTATCATTGTAAATAGGTTTCATACTTAATGAAAGCCAGATGATATTCCCGTTTTTATGATAGGTTTGTAATTCTTCCACCACTGCTTCACCCCGGCTTAATTTTTCGATCATACTTTTTACCACCTCGTGGTTAGTAAGCGGGCCATGTAAAAAGCCGTCCAGCTCTTTTCCTTTCACTTCGATAAGGTTATAACCGTTAATCTTTGTAAAGCCATCATTTACCCATTGCACTTTTCCCTGCTGGTCTGTAATAACGATTGCCTCATTCACCTGCGCCATTACTTTTGCCAGTAATTTTATTTGAAGATCCGCAACGGAATTTATTTTTTGTTCCTCCAATAGAATGTTTTTCAGGTGCCGGTTAAATAAAACCAGTTGTTCCCTTTTCAAGCCGATGAAGCAAAAAAGTAAACCTAAATAAACAGGAGAAAGAACAATGATAACAAAATTGGGGGCATAGTCGAAAATATGGAACCAGGGGCCTTCGAAACCATGCTGGTAGTTGAGCAGGGCGCCAATGACTATCATTATAACTCCCAGGATTAATCCTGCAGCGGTATAATTTATAACACCGTAATATTGGTTGTTTTTCATAGTAACCAGGTAAACTATATGTTGATTATTCTTTAATTGCGATAACCATAGTTTTTACCATAATAACCTTTCTAACGTAATTCATAACAATAAATTGCCTGTAAATAGCAGTTGTGTATCTTTACCCTTCAGCGGATGTATGTAAAACATTCATCATAAAGAAACTTCACGGGGCATATTTCAACCATGACGAAATCAGAAATCAAATTTTTAGATGGGCCACAGAACCGATGGAAAGATTTTACGTTTACCCTTAAAGTAGCGATTGAATTTATAAAAGGCTTCAGGGCATTCCAATTTGCAGGGCCCTGTGTTACCATATTTGGTTCGGCAAGGTTTAAAACTGGTCATCCCTTTTACGAAAAAACCGTGGAACTTTCTGGTAAAATTGCGCAATTGGGTTTTACGGTTATGACTGGTGGCGGTCCTGGTATCATGGAAGCCGCCAATAAAGGTGCAAGGGAGGTGGGAGGCAAAAGTGTTGGGTGTAATATTGTGTTGGCGCATGAACAACATCCCAATCCATACCTGGATAAATGGGTAAATATTAAATTCTTTTTTGTAAGAAGGACTTTACTGATAAAATATTCTTATGCTTTTGTAGTAATGCCCGGTGGATTTGGAACAATGAATGAATATTTTGAAGCGCTTACATTGATACAAACAAAAATGATCAGTGAATTTCCCATCGTAATTTTTGATGCCGCATTTCATAAAGAACTGTTGCAGCATATTAACCTGATGAAAGAATCAGGCACTATTTCACCCACTGATTCCAATTTATTTTTAGTTACAGATTCTGTGGAAGAAGCGGTGGCGTATATTCAAAAAAACAGTATTGTAAAATTTAAGCTGCAACCTGCAAAACCCCGAAAATCTTTTGGATGGCTTATGGACCATTAGTAAAGCAGCAAGCATTGTGCATTGCCGGGCCCCTGCAACAGTTGCGGACATTGAAGAAAACCGCGGTATGGATATTTTACAATGCTAATAAGCTGCATCCCCTGATATCCGTGTTATCCAATCTTCCCAATAGCTCAAAACTGCCACCCGGATAGAGTTTACCGGCATCTTCCGTTGCAATAAAAGAGCAGGAGTAGATATTGGCAAGATCGATGATATTTACCGCACCGCTCATCATGTTGGTGGTATCGGCAATATGAATGGCAAAAGGGTCGTCTTCTTCCCGCAGCAGCACTTTCATCCATGGAGGGCAATTGAAAATGCCGTTTCCCGCTGAATAGGCCTGGCTTAGAAGTTCCGTCATACCATATTCTGAATGAATAAGTTTTAAACCAAAGCTGCTGCATAATATTTCATGCAGTTGCTGCCGGGTCATTTCCTCCCTTCTTCCTTTCATTCCGCCTGTTTCCATGATGGTGGTGTGTTGCAATCGCATCGGGAACCGCTCAGCAAAATCCAGGAGGGCAAAACTTACCCCAATGAGCAGGGTTTTTTGCCCCATCCTCTCCAATTGGCGCACAATGGTTGGTAATTTTTCCCATTCATTTAAATAGAAGCCACTTTGCGGATGCCCGCTTTGTTGTATCAGTTGGTCTGCCATCATTACCAACGAAGAATTATTTCTCTCCAGGTAGGAAGGAAGTAAAGCAAGGATGCACCAATCGGCAGGGTCATCGTAAAATAAGCGAAATGCATCGATAAAACTCTTTTCGTACAGACGCGTATCTTTTACATAATGCTTACTGTTAATGGTTTGGGTAGTGCCACTGCTTTCAAAAACCATTGCTGCATCAAATTCCGTAGTTACTACCTGGTGTGTCTTAAAAAAACCGATGGGCAAAAAAGGTATTTCCTGAAGGCGTTTTATGGTTATGGGATCAATTTTCAATAAGTTGCAATACTGCCTGTAAACCCGGTTATAATCATATTGAAAACGGAAAACCTCCAGTGCAAGCGAAATGAAATTTTCATCATTTGCAGTAAATATTTTTTGCGGCAACCCGATATTTTTAACAGGTGGATTCAATTTCTATCAGTAAATTTGAAAAAATAAATACAAAGATGCGTAACACAATTATATTTTTCATCATTAGTTTACTGGCAGTGAGTTGTGGCAAGGATAAGTATACAACGGCCCCGCAGATAAAATATAAGTCACTTAGTCCTAATTCGGCACCGGGTAATATCACGAGCAACAACCCAAATGTACCCATCATTGTGATTAACGTAACGGATGCGGAAGGTGACCTGGGCAGTAAAGATGGTAAGGAATCTAAAATCTACATTAAAAACCTGCTCACCAGTGCCGTCGATTCGTTTCCTCTGCCAGACATTCAATCAGTAAGCTCTAAAAATTTCCAGGCTGATATCAGGATCAATACTTTTAGTATTTTAAGGGGCAGCCCACGAAACCCGCCCAAAATAGATACTTTATTTTATGAGATCTACGTTATGGATTTTGCAAAAAATAAAAGCAATGTGATCAAAACCGGCGACCCCCTCTTTTTTGTATTTCCTTAATGAAAGGGTTGTTACATTTTATACTGTCACATTCCATTTTCATAGCATTTTGTACGGCGGCGCTCAGCCTGCAAACATTGCAGTTGCTGTCACTAACGGTTAATAATTACCTGCTGGCATTTATCTTTTTTGCAGCAGTAAGTGGTTACAATGCCTACTGGATGATCAGCCGCTTTACATTTAACCCACCTCCTTCCTTCCTTTACTTTTTACAAAAAAACCGGCGTTCGTTTATCGTGGTATTGCTGGCGGTGACCGGCATGTTTTTTTGTATTTCAAATTTGCGCCTGGTATGGTATAATATCATTATCGCCATTGTATTGTTGGGTTTGTATGCCATACCTGTTATGCCCTTTAAACAGTTACACTTTACAAGAAGAGCAGGGTTTGTAAAAACAATATTGCTGGCTTTTACCTGGGCCATTGTTACCACCCTCATTCCATTGCAGGTTTCCATCCTGGAAATGGAACATGCCGCGCTGCTGATTTTTATAAACCGGTTTTTATTTATGCTGATGTTATGTGTGATTTTTGATAAAAGGGATGTCCAGGTGGATAAGATCCGCGGGTTACAAAGTTTGGCGACCATTGTAAAACCCCGGGTACTGAATTATTTAATGGGTTTTATTTTTATTGGTTATGCGCTGGTTAGTTATTCTATGAAATGGTATGAACTTACGATGGCACAGGTAGCAGCACTTATAGTAACAGGATTAATCACAATCACCGTATATGCAGCTTCATTTAAAAAAAGGGGATACCTATTTTACTATTTCCTGGTAGACGGGCTGATGTTTTTATCTGCACTGCTTACCGGGCTCGCAGGGGTTGTTAGGTGAAGGGGCAATGGGCAATGGGCAATGGTCAATGGGCAAAGGATTTGAATCACTGGTTTTAAACGAGGGACCATCTCCCTTCAACCTTCATTTTACTAATCGCATTACATTGGTTAATTTCGCAAAAAATAAATTTAATGGCAAAATCAAAAGTACCAAAGAGTATTCTTACCAATGAGTCTTATACTTTTTTAAAGAACTATATCAATAATCCATCACCGGTTGGTTTTGAAAGCAGCGGTCAAAAAATGTGGCTGGAATATGTGAAGCCCTATACGGATTCTTTTTTTACGGATCCTTATGGGACGGCTGTAGGGGTTATCAATCCTACCGCCCCTTTTAAAGTTGTAATTGAGGCGCATGCGGATGAAATAAGCTGGTTTGTAAATTACATCACCTCCGAAGGGGTGATTTACCTGAAACGGAACGGGGGAGTAGATCACCAGATTGCTCCATCGATGCGGGTATTGATCCATGGAAAAAAGGGTGTGGTAAAAGCGGTGTTTGGATGGCCGGCCATTCATACAAGGATGGGAAATGGTGACAAGGAAACCCAGCCAAAAGTAGAAAACCTGTTTTTAGACTGCGGCGCAAGAAGCAAAAAAGAAGCGGAAGCTTTGGGCATCCATATTGGTGCAGTTGTTACCTATGAAGCCGGTTACGAGGAACTGGCTTATGATTATTTAATTGGCCGTGCCTTTGATAACCGTATTGGCGGGTTTATGATTGCAGAAGTGGCCAGGTTATTACAACAAAACAAAAAGAAATTACCTTTCGCGCTTTACCTGGTAAACGCCGTACAGGAAGAAATAGGTTTGCGGGGCGCCGAAATGATCGCCCGCCGGATTAAACCCAATATCGCCATCATCACTGATGTAACGCATGATACATCCACCCCGATGATCAATAAAATGATACAGGGCGAAACAAGTTGTGGTAAAGGGCCTTCCCTTACATTTGGCCCTGCGGTGCACAATATGCTTTTAGACCTGGTGCAGAAAGTGGCAGAGAAAAATAAAATCCCCGTGCAACTGCATGCAGTAAGCAGGAGTACCGGTACCGACACGGATTCTTTCGCTTATGCCAACGACGGGTGTCCTTCGGTGCTGATTTCTATCCCACTCCGGTATATGCACACTACCGTGGAGATGCTGCATAAAAATGATGTGGAAAATACGATTAAACTGATGTATGAAACATTGCTGACCCTGACGCCTAAAACTAATTTGAGTTATTTTAACTGACCTTATAATAATTTGTGAATGGTGAATGGGCAATGGTGAAAGCCGGGAGTTATTGTAAATCGTAAGTCGTATAATTTATACTATTCAAAAAAATGACCGTCACTATAGGGCAATATTCACTATTCACCATTCACGTCTAGCTTTCCATTAAAACCTCCCTGCTATTTTAAGAGTATTTGTACAGAGGTACGCGAGTTGCTGATTTTTACCCGGAAACATCAATAATGTCCCTTACATTTAGCAATCAAAATTTGTTCGCTGGTCACTTTATATACAAGCCTGTGTTCATTATCAATGCGGCGGCTCCAATAACCGCTCCAGTTGCCTTTGAGTGGTTCTGGTTTACCCAATCCTTTAAAAGGCGCGTTGTTAATATCCCGAACCAATATTTTTATGCGGTCAACTATTTGTCTGTTGGTTTCAAACCATTCATTGTATTCCTCAAATCCTTTTTGCGTAAAGGCGATGGTTCTCATTCGCGTTATTTGACAGGGGTATATGCCATAAAATCTTCCATGCTAAAAGTAACGAGGTGCTGTTCGTTTTCCGCCTCTTCAATCGAATGGTCAAGGGCTTCTGCATACCCGATATCAAATTCCTTTAAAGAAATAGTTACATCAATATTATTCCTGTTGCCGATAAAGGTTTTAATTTTATCAAGAAAGCCCATGTTGAGTTCTGAAGGGTTTACCTTAATTATAGTTTCCATACAAAAGTTTATAAATAAAGTTAATCTAAAATAATGAGGTGTTAGTATAATGAGATTGGTTTATTATACACTGTGGCAGGCCAATACCCTCAATTTAAATCTTACCGGCCATTGGAACAGCAGGCTCCCGTTGTTTTTAAGTTAATAGCTTCAATTTGTTTTTTTTGTACGGACGGCAAGCCCTTTCTGTCGGCCAATTCGCCTATGTTGGTATCTAAAACATTTACTAACAACATCTTAAAATCTCCCCACTATTTTAAAATTCACCAGCCTGGGGGTTAACCGGTTGGGGATACTATATGTGGTATTGGAGAAATCTTTTACCAATTGGAACGAGATGGTATTGGGGCGGTCAATTAAATTAAACACTTCAAAGCTTGCCCAGATATTTTCAAATTCTTTGAATGGGTTATGGCTGCGGCGTTTGTTTTTTTCACTCAGCAATAATGCGCTGAAACCAATATCCACCCGTATATACGGATCAATGATCAGCGCGTTCCGGTACTTCACACTGTTAGGGATATTGTAAGGCATATTGCTGCCATACAGCATATTCAGGTGTACTTTAAAGTTTTTATTGTTGGTTAAATAATCCTGGAGGAATAAACCGATTGTAATCAACCGGTCTGTTGGCCGCCTCAGCCAGCCTACCTCATTTCGTATGCTGTCTACCGGTAGCTGATCGGTGGTTTTGGAATTGATTATTTCACCGGCAGCATTTTTATATTGAAAAAAATGATCGCCTTCAATATTTTCCCGGGTACGCATCAAACCAATGCTCAACCAGCTTTCCGCATCTTTTACCAGTTCGCCGTACAACCTCGTTTCTATTCCGTATGCGTATGCTTTGGCATTATTATTTCCAAAATAGCGGATGCGTACATTGTCAATATCATAAGGTATTACATCCCGCATCCTTTTATAATAAGCCTCCGTAGTTACCCTGAATGGCGTGGCGCCTTTTTTAAAATTATAATCTATACCTGCTACTACCTGGTAACTCTTTTGTGATTTCACTTCCCTGTTCAATAGGCCATCGTATCGCCGCAATTCCCTGTAAAAAGGTGGCTGGTTATAGGAGCCGGCTGACAGTTTAACTACCACATCTTTTTTCCAGTCGGGTTTAATGCTTACCTGCAAACGGGGGCTTATAAGAAATTCTTTGTTGAGTGAATTGTAATTGTAGCGGATACCACCCTGTAAACTAATGTCATTCTTCTTATTATGGAGGCTGATATTATCCTGGACATAACCGCTGTATTTTTGAATGGAGAGCTTAGCCGTTGATTGCAAAAAGCTATTTAAGCGCCCGGTATTCAGGGGTAACGAATAACCGGCGCTATCCTGGTATTCCCACTCATACAGTTTGTCGGCTATATCCGTTTGCTCGATGGTGTTACCAAATTGTATGAAATGTTTTCCTTTGTCGAGGCTGCCTTTCAGGCTTGCATTCCATACTTTTATGTTCAGCTGGTTACGGCCGTAGTTTTGATAAAATCCCGCTCCCAGCGGGTTAACGATTTGCCCGAATGTACTGCTGCTGTTATCAAAGTCGCGGTCGCCAAACAGGTAGGCGCCGGCTATATCAAAGTTTTCATTTTCTTTATTCTGAAAACGGCTCAGCATCCACTTCAGCCGCAGCCTTTTATTTGGTTGATGAATTGCGCTCAGGCCGATCATACCCGTTTGATAAGCATTTCGTTCCTGTCCTTCAAAAAATATATCCAGGCCCAGGTTGGCGGTAAAAAGTGGTGAAAATACCGAAGAGGTTTTTTGAACAGATTCCGGGATCAGTATAAATTTTGTAGTGGAAAAATTGGTAAGTAATTCCAGTTGTAACTTTTCGTTTACCGGGTAAGTAATATATGCCTGAATATCCGTAGAGGAGGGAATATAAGCGCCCTTTGTTTCCTGGCTGCTTAAAAGGTTTTTGTTATTCCGGTTACGTATACCCAGTAAATAAGTAAGCTTTTCTTTTTTGGCGGATCCTTCCAGGTGAAAGCCCTGTTCCAGTAGGCCGATATATGCCGAACCTCCAAAAGCCCGGGGCCGCCCGGAAAAATCAGTTGCACGTGGTTTTTTATACTGGATATCCAATACACTGCTCATTTTATCGCCATACCTTGCCTGGAAGCCCCCGTTGTAAAAGTTGATATTTTTCGCCATTTCGGGGTTGATAAAACTTAAGCCTTCCTGCTGCCCGCTTCTTACCAGGTAGGGACGAAATATCTCAAAATCATTGATGTAGATTAAATTTTCATCATAATTTCCACCCCTCACATTGTATTGGGAAGTAAGTTCATTATTACTGCCTACAAGTATTTTTATCAGTCCTTCAATACCTCCCACTGTACTGGGCAATACCAATGCGTTTTTAGGATTTATTTTTGTGAGCCCCAATTCTTTTCGCTCCCTTTCGTCACTTACCACCACGGTTTCCAGAGTCTTCCCGGACCGTTCTAACCGAAGGGTTATTTTTTCTTCTTCATTTTCACTCAGTAAAAAATTTTGCTGCGTTTCCGCATAACCGGTATGAGAAAAAATGAGCGCAAATGATTTATCAGCCGGAACTTTTACCCTGAAAAATCCACTGTCATTGGTGATGATTCCATTGGTTTTACCCAGTATAACAACAGATACATTTGCCAGCCGGTTTTCATTTTCATCAACCACCTGTCCACTAACAAAGGCGGCTTTCTTTTGGGCGGAACTGGACATAAAAAGCATTGACAATACTAGGGCGGTGAGTATTCGCATTTTATGAAGGTAAAATATTTTATTCTTTTATTTATTGTCCGTATAAATATCCGGGGCCTTATCTTTGCCCCTTAAAAAATATATCAATGAAAACATTCTTATGGATCGCCATTTTTTTTGGATTGGTATTAGCGGGTTGCGATAATAACAAGGGGGGCGGGACGAATAAGTCAATTGCAAAAGACAGCGCGGTTGCTTTCTTCACTGACTTGACATCGGTTACTGATATTAAAAAATTATTATGCCAGAGCTGGGAAAATAAAGAGGATGCGGAAGATGCGGCCCTGTCGGGCGGCGGCGAAGGACTTGAAATACCCTATCGCGGGTTTTCTTTTTTTGAAGATGCATCCGTGGTGGAAAGCCCGCGGGATAAAATTCGCTTTGGAAAATGGACCCTCAATGAAGCAGATAAAATAATTGACCTTGAATTCAGTAAGGGTGGCAAGGCGCAATATAAAATAGAAACCATTGGCCCCAAACAAATGATTTTAATGAATACAGCCGATAAAAAGAAAATTGAATACAGGGCTGACGGCAAAATGTACAAGAACATGGCGGATGATCCGTTTTATGGATCCAATAATCAATGGCGCATTAAACCTGCTACAGCAGAATCAGATAGCGGCATAAAACTGCGAACAGAACAATGCGTGCTTTTTTACGCAAAATTGATGGAAGATAATGGGAACAGGGGGAGTTACTCTTTTGTTGGCCTGCCCACCTGCTTTAAATGGTATCGTGGCGGCTTTACTATAAACTCCAAAGATAAGCTGGAAGATAAGTGGGTGAATTGTTACTACAGCAAGGACCAGGCCTATAAAGCTCACGCTTTGCTGGAAAGCATTATTTCAAAAAAATACAAGTGGAACAAGGAAGAAAAAAACTGGTTAAAACAATCTGCAGAAGTGGTGAGGCAAATGTATGATACGCTCAGATTGCTTTAAGTCTTGCGATGGTAGCAGCAGGATCAGGAGATTGAAAGACCGCACTTCCGGCGACTAATACATCTGCGCCGGCGTCTATAATTTGTTTGGCATTGTCTTCAGTAATTCCTCCGTCAATTTCAATTTTTACATCTAATGACCGTTCATCGATCATCGCTCTTAACGCTTTAATTTTATGCAGGGTGTTGGGGATAAATGACTGGCCGCCAAAACCAGGGTTTACACTCATCAAAAGCACAAGGTCTATATCCCCAATAATGTCTTTAAGTAATGCTACGGGCGTATGGGGGTTTACAGCTACCCCTGCCTTCATGCCCAGGCTTTTTATTTGCTGGATATTGCGGTGCAGGTGGGGGCATGCTTCAATATGTACTGATAAAATATCGGCGCCCGCCGTCTTAAAGAGTTCTGCATACCTGCCTGGTTCTTCAATCATTAAATGAACGTCACAAATTTTAGTAGTGGTTTTCCTGAAAAATTCTACCAGCATAGGCCCAAAGCTGATATTGGGTACAAACCTTCCGTCCATTACATCTAAATGAAACCAGTCGGCCCGGCTTTTATTCAACATATTACATTCATCCTGTAATTGTAAAAAATTGGAAGCAAGAAGAGATGGAGCGATAATTGCCATTTTGTTAACTGTTTTTTGTTTACTGTTTCTTTTTTGTGGTTATTCTGGAACTAGCTTCTTTTTTGTACGGGTAGTTTTAAGTTTTTAAAGTAACGTATAATATCTACCAATTACATTAAAATAAGTCCCGGGATAAAACTGCCCGCTCATTTTCACATTTTCATATTTTCACATTACTCAACCCCCATTTTGCCCAGTGCATCTTTCGCTTCCCCATAGTCCGGATCTATTTGCAAAGCCTGCCGGTAACTATCAGCCGCTTCTTTTCTTTTATCCAATTTTTCATAACACCTGCCCATCCAGTAATAGCCTTCATCAAATGTGTTTTGTACCGCTACGGCCTGTTTTAGTACATCCACTGCCGTGGCATATTTATTAAGGTCATACAAACAAATGGCTTTTTCGCGGTAGGCCAAAACATCCCTGTAATCCAATTTGAGACAGTTGTTAAAAAAAGCGAGGGCTTTTACCTTTTCGCCGGTATAACTGAAATATAAGCCCTTAATAAAAAGCGCCTGTTTTTGAGCATTAGCCGCCGGTGCCTGTAAAAGCGCATCGGCCATGGCCAGCGCCATTGGATTTTTTGTTTGTGCGTACAACGAACCCAATGAAATGATATATTCGGGCCGGGGGTTTATTGAAACCGCTTTTTCAAAAGCTTTAATTGCGTTGATGGTATCACCATTTTCAAAATGCAAAGTGGCTTTTATATCCAGGAAGCGGTCATTCAGCGAATCTGCTTTTAAAACGGTTTCTGTTGCTTTGATAGCCTGGTTGTAGTTACCCTTATCGCGGAAAAACTGTACCAGGTTTTCGTATAATAAAAGTGAATCCGGGAACCGCGTAACCAATCCCCTTAATTGTTTTTCCTGGTCAGGAACTGTATCAGCATTTTGCACTTCGTTGTTGTTGTTGCAGGAAGTTACCGATAAAAAAATTAAACATACAGCCGAAAATAGTAACCTCATCATATGATTGTAAATAAGTTGCAAAATTAAGCGCTTACTGCAAATTGTACTGACAAAATACTGACAAATTAATTACCATCTAATCTTATCTTAGCGCCACAAAATTTTTGCAGATGAAATGGTGTCTATTCCCGCTTACGATGATCGTATTCTTTGTTACCGCAAACCGGGCTTATAAAATAAACGGAACAAATAACAAGGAAGAAAAGCGTTTACAAACGGGGATCTTTACTCCAATCCTTGCAATCAGTCAGGATACGGTCCTCTTTCCGGGTGAAACTCATTTTGCCAATGTTCAGCAACTTACATTTGGCGGCGACAATGCGGAGGCTTATTTTAGTTTTGATGGCAAGTGGCTTGTTTTTCAAAAATCCAATTCAAAAGAAGGCATCGCCTGCGACCAGATATGGATGGGTAAGATCCCTGTAAACCGCGGCGACAAATTTGAACCTAAGTTAGTGAGTACGGGTGAAGGAAGAACCACCTGTGCCTTCTTTTATCCTGATGGCCAACATATTTTATATGGCTCTACCCATTTGGGTAATAAGGAATGTCCGCCGGTGCCCGACCGCAGCAAATATGGCAATAAGTATATCTGGCCCGTATATGAAAGCTTTGATATTTTTAAAGCCGGTATCAATGGAAAAATAGTGAAGCGACTAACCAGTGCAAAGGGCTATGATGCTGAAGCCACCATTTCGCCCAAAGGCGATAAAATTGTATTTACGTCTATGCGGGACGGTGATCTTGACCTTTATACGATGGATTTAAACGGGCAGCAGGTAAAGCGGATCACTAATACATTGGGTTACGATGGAGGAGCCTGGTTTAGCCCGGATGGGACTAAAATTTTATGGAGGGCAAGCAGGCCAACCACCGGCGATGAAATAAAAGAGTACAAGCAATTACTGACGGAGAACCTGGTAGCGCCCACGCATATGGAAGTATGGATTGCCAATGCAGATGGAACCGATCCCCATCAAATTACATTTTTAGAACAGGCCAACTGGGCGCCTAATTTTATGCCCGATGGTAAGCACATTATTTTTTGCAGCAACCATGAGTACAAACGGGGATTTCCCTTTAATATGTACCTGGCTGATGTAAATGGAAAGGGGATTGAAAAGATCAGTCGTGATAAGGGTTTTGACGCATTCCCCATGTTTAGTCCGGATGGAAAAAAAATTGTTTTCTGCAGCAACAGGAACAATGGCGGTACAAGGGATACCAATATTTTTATAGCGGATTGGGTGGAATAGGATTGGCAGCGCAGGGTTGATTGTTGGGCGTTGATTGTTGGGCGTTTTGCATACTCTTCAACCTAATTCAACTACTTCACAATTTTTTATATCTTTTCCATCAATCACAAACCGGATAAGTGTTCGTACTTTATGCCATCCTTGTTTGCCGGCGGCGCCCGGATTCATGTGCAGACAGTTTAATTTTTCATCATACATCACTTTTAAAATATGGGAATGCCCGCTGATAAAAAGTTGTGGTTGATGGATCAGTAATTCTCTTTTAGTTGCGGGGTTGTATTTGGGCGGATAACCACCAATATGCCGCATCATCACGGTTACCCCTTCGCAGTCAAATACCAACTGTTCAGGATAAATGCTCCTGATATCCTGCCCGTCTATATTGCCGTAAACAGCCCTGAATCTCAAACCGGCCTGATGTTCAGGAGAAGTAAATTTTCTAAAACCCGCGATAATTTTTTCGGCGATTTCGATAGTGCCAAAATCACCACCATGCCATATTTCATCACAGTTTTTAAAATGGTCAAAAACGGCCGCATCTAAAAAATGATGTGTGTCTGATATAAGCCCGATCCTGGTCAAATTATGGTGAAATTGGTAATACAGATAGTGACTGCCTTAAGATGCTAATAATTATTGGGGTCATAGGCAATAAAAAAGATATTGTAATTTTTGTAAAACTGCCCGCTGAATTCTTCTTTTGAGAAAGGTTGTTTGCCGGCATTAAAATATTCGATGGTAGTGATACCCAGCCCGCAGGCAGCAAACAGATCGAAAACATCCTCCGGGGCCGTACCATATACATCTGCTCCGCCAAGACCGCATTCAAATAAAACAAGGGGTTTGTTTTTTTGTAAAACCCTCACTGCTCCCAGCAAAACCTCGTATTCCGCCCCCTCCACATCAATTTTAACGAGGTCAATTTTTAAATTTTCCGGGATGAGGTCATCTAATTTTTCCATCCGAACGGAGAGTAAGGTAGGCTCTTGTCCGATTAATTTATTTCTTTCACGAAACCCGCTTACCGCCGGTCGGCCGGGGTAATAATTAAATGTATTGGAACCCTTTTTTGAGGATAAGGCATAATTGTAAACAGTGGTATTTTTAGAAAATCTTTTCTTCAGTGAAGTGTATAAATGTGGAATGGGCTCAAATGCAAAATGTTTCCCCATAGGCGCCGCTGCTACAATTTCCATCAGGATATGACCCTGGTTAGCGCCGATATCAATGCAGTTGGAATCTTTTTTTAAAAGCCTTCGGATGAGTTCCGTAGTTTGAAAATCGTATTTATCAACAGGTAACCGGTAGAATGCTTCTATTACCCGGTATACCTGGAATAAGGCTTTTTTGGAAATAACCTTCACCCAACCGGGCGCATAGCGGCGTAAAAAATTTTTCATAATAAAGTAGTATCAGGTTGCTCTTTCAACTGCTGTACAATTTGCCGGTCGATTCATAAATAAATTACGACCAGGCGGCTGAATTTAATTAAAGCGGTAAAATTAATCGTTAAATACCTATTTTATCAGGTTTTAATTATTCTTCCAATGGTCAACAGGTTTTTAAACTGATCCGGATATTTATCTTTAAATTTAATTATACCATTTTACGCAATTCCACATAAACGTTGATAAACGCAGGTGGAAATATATTTTTCTGTTATCAACATTAGCGCTCCGGGTCAATAAATATTTATAAGTTCAGAAAACTAATATCAATTTAAAAAATATCAATTAAAAATGCCCCACTATCATACCCTCGGTTCCATCCCGCACAAACGTCACACCCAATTCCGCAAGCCGGATGGAAGCCTTTATGCCGAACAATTATTTTCGACGGAAGGATTTAGCAATGATTATTCTTTGCTATACCATCATTACCCGCCAACACAGATTATCAGCACTGATGCCCCTGTAAATGTTCAGCCGGTTATAGCGGAAGAAAAAATGCTGCAGCACCGTAGTTTTGAGGGCTTTAATATCAAACCGGAAAAAGATTTTCTGCAAAGCCGCAAAACTGTGTTGGTAAATAACGACCTGCATATTGTATTAGCTGCACCTCAGCAAAGTATGGGCAGTTATTTTTACAAAAATGCCGATGCGGATGAAATGATCTTTGTGCACGAAGGCAGTGGAGTTTTAAAAACAATGTATGGCAATCTTGAGTTTGCGTATGGCGATTATTTAATCATTCCCAGGGGAACAATCTATCAAATTCATTTTGCAACCGATGGCAACAGGTTGTTTATTGTAGAAGCATTTACGCCCATTCGTTACCCCAAAAAATACCTGAGCAGGTACGGCCAGCTGCTGGAGCATTCGCCCTATTGTGAAAGGGATATAAGAACGCCCAAAGCACTGCAAACACATGATGGCGCCGGTGATTTTTTAATAAAAACCAAAAAGAAAGGGGTACTGTATGGCATCCACTACGGGCACCATCCTTTTGATGTGGTGGGATGGGACGGCTATTGTTATCCCTATGCATTTTCTATTCATGATTTTGAACCTGTTACAGGTAGGGTGCACCAGCCGCCCCCGGTGCACCAGACATTTGAGGCTAACAATTTTGTAGTCTGTTCTTTTGTGCCCCGTTTATTTGACTATCATCCTGATGCTATACCGGCCCCTTATAATCATAGCAATATTGATAGTGATGAAGTGTTGTATTATGTGGACGGGAATTTTATGAGCCGCAAGCATGTAACCCGTGGAATGATTAATCTTCACCCGGCCGGGATACCGCATGGCCCGCACCCGGGAGCGGTACAAAAAAGTATTGGCGCTAAAGAAACCAATGAAATCGCGGTAATGGTAGATACATTTCACCCCCTGCAATTAACTATGGAGGCGCTTGAAATAGAAAACGAAGGATATGTTATGAGTTGGGCAGAGTAGGAACAGGCCGAGGCCTGTTCCTAAATACCAGACCTTGACCTGTTCGTACATACCATGTGCGCCTGTTCCTGCATACCAGCCATAATTGAAATAGCATAATCCAGGGCAACCAGCGCCTGTTTTTTTCCGTTTAGGATGAAACAACCTGTCTTTACAACCTAAAACAACACTGTTTATGAAAATTTTTTACACCGGCGTACTCGCGCTATTATTTTATTTTAACTCCAATGCTACAACATGGACGGTAACAGTTGCAAATTATTCATTTAGTCCTTCAACGGTCAACGCAGTTGTGGGCGATGTAATTCAGTTCAATTGGTCTTCCGGCTTTCATACCACCACCTGCGGAAGCGGATTGCCCGGCACTTCTTTACCAGCCGGGGCGCAGGAATGGGATAGTCCGATGATTCCGGGCGATGAAACATTTAGTTATACGGTTACAGTTGCGGGTAATTATTTGTATGGTTGCATACCGCATTTTTCCGGCATGCAAGGTACCATCATAGTAAGTAGTACTTTGGCGGTAAGCTTTGGCCCCTTTACTGTACTGAATAATAATAATACTGCTTTATTGCAATGGAAAACCCTTTCAGAGGTAAATACCGATTATTTTTCCATTAGAAAGAGTACAGATGCAATTCATTTTTATGAAATAGCCAGGGCAAATGCTGCCGGTAATTCAAATGTTACGGCAGCGTATCAGTTTGCGGATAATGATTTGGGAGAAACGTATAAATATTTATATTATGAAATTGTAACTGTTGATAAAGATAAAAAAGAAAGTTTTTCCCCGATAAAGACCATCCGGAACAACCGTATTATAAAGGACAAATTAATTGTGGCGCTAAGCCCCAATCCGGTTACCCGGCCGGGCCAGGTGCAAATACGATTTAATGCGGATAAACGGGATGATATGGATGTATCAGTCATTAACAGCGCAGGCAAACTGGTGCTAAAAACAAAGATGGCGGCATTTTATGGGCTCAATAACAGCCACCTTCACATCTGCGATTTAGAAAAAGGTATTTACTATATCCGGTTCAGCCTGGCGGGTAAAACGGAAACTAAAAAAGTGGCGGTGCTTTAAAAAAAAATGATTTTTGAAGGATATATATTTTTGTTTTTCTAAAAAGTGCTAAATTGTTTTAAATAAAAACGATTTGCAATGATAAAATTTCATGAGATTAAAGTGGGGGATTATCTGGTAGCCGATAATGATGGCGACAAACGCATAGGCGAAGTAACTGGTCTGAATGGAGATGAGAAGCAGGTATGTGTAGATACCGGTGACCAGGAATTTTGGTACGAAACCAGCCAGCTTTCGCCGATTCCTTTGGATGAAGAACAGTTGTTGAATCTAAAATTCAATAAAGAGGAGCACGAAGATGGAACAGTTAAGTATTTAAAAGGGGCTTTTAGAATTATGCTCCCCCGCAACGGCGATTTTTCAAAAATGGAGATATGGTACCGCGATGAAAGAAGGCATATCATGCAACCTATTTGTGTTCATCAACTGCAAAATCATTTTCATGAAATGACCAAAGTGCTGTTAAATGATGAATCATTCAATTAAGGGTAACAACCTATGCCGGCAATATTAAAGACGGTGTCAACGGTTAGTCAGATCGATGAATTATAAATTTAATGGCCGGTTTTTCAGGATAGATTATTCACTTTATCCCGGGTTAGCAGGTATGGCAGATTTGGCTATAGTGTCCCGGCCTTTAATATTAAGGCGGTATCTTTCTAACAGCCTTACACTTAGTTACATAATATAATCGCAGTTTTTTCTAAAACAGGCATTACATTATTTGATATCGGCTGTATTGAGGTTTGTTTGCTGATCTGTATTTTCTGTAATGCCGGCAAAATTGATACTGATTTTATAAATTGATTGGATCATCCCCCATTTTCGTGCATAATAAGATTGAATATCAGTTGTGAGCGCCCCGGCAGGTAAGGGCGTACCGGCTATTGTAACCGCAATTGTAGTGGTAACATGGATAACATCATTGTAAGTGATCCCCTTTACTGTTTTGCTGATACCCTTTTCGGCAATAGTATTGGTGATAGTGACATTCAGGGGCGAACCTGAAACGGTTACCGGGTAAGTCTGGTTCCAGCTTGCGCCTACCGCCACATTGTCTTTTAAATATATATTTTCCACGCTGGAGCCTCCCAAAGCGGCCGGTAAACTCCTGAAATTGTAATAATCATTGCCGGCAATATGGTAATACTCATTGGCACTGCCGCTGCTATTGGTAAAAACTTTGTATTGCCTGGTATTAATCATGGAATCTTTGCTGGTGGAGGTGATCCTATACGTAGTAGTGACAGCAACGGGTACATTATTGGTCAACTCATAATCCCAGCTACTGCCGTTAGTTAAACTCATATATTTAATTGCCGCTACCGGTGCCGGGGAATCGCTCTTTTTACAGGAAATCCCAGCTAATGATCCCATCAAAAGGCCTAAAAATAAATGCTTCATAGAGAAAAATGGTTTTTTAAATTGGTAAACAGGCTTTTTAATTGGTAAATATCTGATTTTTTTAGTAATAATTAAATTAATCCTCTTACCTTTGCGTTCCAAAAATATGGCTAAGCAGGCACTCATTAAACAAGACGGAACAATTTTAGAAGCGCTTAGCAACGCTATGTTTAAAGTTAAGCTTGAAAATGGCCATGAAATACTGGCTACCATTTCTGGAAAGATGAGGATGCATTATATCAGGATATTGCCAGGGGATAAGGTAGGCGTGGAAATGAGCCCCTATGATTTAACCAGGGGCAGGATCATTTTCAGGTATAAATAACGCCAGCCATACCGTTTGAGAAATAAAATGGTTTACTAAAAAATTAAAAAGAAACAACATGAAGGTTAAAGCTTCAATTAAAAAAAGAAGTGTTGATTGCAAGATCGTGAGAAGGAAAGGCGTCTTGTTTGTGATCAACAAAAAAAATCCTCGCTTTAAGCAAAGACAAGGGTAATTAATTGGTCAATGGTGAAAACCATTTAAACAAATCAACATATCAACAAATTAATAGAATTATGGCTCGTATTGCCGGTATAGATTTACCAAAAAATAAAAGAGGCGAAATAGGTCTTACCTATATATTTGGAATTGGTCGCTCAACTGCTCAGTACATTTTAGACAAAGCTGGGATCAGCTACGACAAAAAAGTAAATGAGTGGAACGATGATGAACAAACCGCCATTCGTAATGTAATCAACAATGAGTTTAAAACCGAAGGTGCATTACGCAGCGAGGTACAGATGAACATTAAGCGTTTACTTGATATCGCCTGTTACCGTGGTTTGCGCCATCGTAAAGGATTACCATTGCGCGGACAGCGTACCCGTACCAACAGCCGTACCCGCAAGGGCAAGCGTAAAACAGTTGCCGGTAAAAAGAAAGTAGCCAAGAAATAATTTACAGTCACCCGGTAGCAATACCTGGTGACTGCTGTTTTATAGACTTATCATATTTGAACAAACGCCGGATCGCTATAAGTCTGCAGGAGGGTTGGTTCAGTTCCGTTAAGCCCAGGCAAACGGAAGTTTTTTAAAAAAAGATTACCTATTAATTAATTATGGCAAAAGCACAAGCCGGTAAGGCGCAGGGCGGCAAAGCACAAGGTGGCAAAGCATCGTCTAAAAAAAGAGTTGTAAAAGTAGAAAGTTACGGGGATGCCCATGTAACCGCCAGTTTTAACAACATCATCATCAGTTTAACCAATAAGCAGGGACAGGTTATTTCGTGGGCAAGCGCCGGTAAAATGGGTTTCAGAGGTAGTAAAAAAAATACCCCTTACGCTGCGCAGATGGCTGCATCTGATGCCGCTAAAGTTGCATTGGACGCAGGTTTAAAAAGAGTGGATGTTTTCGTAAAAGGTCCGGGTTCGGGTCGTGAAGGCGCTATCAGGGCCTTGTCACAATCTGGCATCGAGATCAATATGATCAAAGACGTTACACCATTACCACACAACGGTTGTCGCCCTCCAAAGAAGAGAAGGGTATAGCCACCATCCCCTAAAAGGGAGTAAGTAAGGCTTTATATCATTTATAGAATATTATTTTTTCAAGCCGGTTAAGATTTAATTTTTAGATTTTTTATAATCTTACCCGGGAACTCAAAAATCTACACATAAACAATGGCAAGGTACACAGGTCCCAAAACAAAGATCTCCAGGATTTTCGGAGAACCTATTACAGGTAACGGCAAGTGGTTAACTAAAAACAGTAACCCCCCCGGTATGCACGGTGCAAACCGTAAACGCAAAACCTTAGGCGAATACGCCTTACAGTTACGTGAAAAGCAAAAAGCGAAATATACCTACGGTTTGCTGGAAAA
Source organism: Ferruginibacter sp. (assembly GCA_014379625.1). Lineage (GTDB taxonomy): Bacteria > Bacteroidota > Bacteroidia > Chitinophagales > Chitinophagaceae > Ferruginibacter. The sequence continues at coordinate 147,284 of JACMLJ010000036.1, forward strand.
GCAATTCCGCAAAACATTTGATGAAGCCGCCAGGCGTAAAGGCGTTACAGGTGAAAACCTGATTAAATTATTAGAAGCCCGTTTGGACAATGTTGTTTTTCGCATGGGCATCGCACCAAGCCGCCAGGCTGCACGCCAGTTGGTTAGTCACAAGCATATTACGGTTAACGGGGAAGTATTGAACGTTCCTTCTTATTCAATGAAACCAGGTGAAACCATCGGGTTGAAAAATAAGAGTGCCGTTAATACCGCTATCACAGGTAATGTCCGTGGTAAAAACACAAAATTCAACTGGATCGACTTTAACGAAACCGAACTGAAGGGTACTTTTATTGCATACCCGGAAAGAGAAAGTGTTCCTGAGAATATCAAGGAGCAGTTGATCGTGGAATTGTATAGCAAGTAAAGAGTGGATGGTCAATGGTGAATAGTGAATATATTCAAATAGCGGAACTATTCATTTACCATAGTAAAAGTTGCCCATAGCTGAAAAAGTACAAGTGAGTGACACAACAATGACGGGTAATGATCAAATGCCCGACGAGAAAAATTTTAAACATTAAAACAAAGGATACAAATGGCCATTTTAAATTTTGTTAAGCCCGATAAGATTGTACTTCAGAAAGCAAATGATTTTGAAGCACAGTTTGAATTTCGTCCGCTTGAACCTGGTTATGGTGTAACGATTGG
>JACMLJ010000037.1 GCA_014379625.1 Ferruginibacter sp.
ATAGCCATGTGCTTTTGACCATCCTGGTGGCGATTCAGTATTTTACCATTTTTGCCAAAGTTATAAAGCCAGGCGTTGGCCACATCGCTTTCTGTAGCTGTCCAATAAAATCCATGGGCATCCACACGGGCATAGCTGCCATCAGCAGAATCACGACTACCGCCATATACTGCATTGAATGCAGCGTTACCCCCATTTATCAGCGCCTGGTAAGCTGCTTTACCATCATCATCCGAATCACCGCGCACGCCACCATACCATTTCGCCATTTTTTGCCATTCTTCATTTGTCGGTAAACGCCAAACTTCCCCTAATAACTTACATCCTTCCTGTGCCGATTTCCACGTATACAAACGGCCATATTGATTACTTTTCTGCTCTGCATTTTCATAACCATAAGATCCGGGGATATTGATGTTTAGATTAGACGTCATCCAGGTTTTGTTGTCTGGCATTATTTTGATGGTATAGATGTTACCATCCCTGTCCCGCAAAGTGCCGGTTTGCTCCTGGCCATTAGCCTCATAATTTATACAAAAAAAACATATGACAATAGCCAGTAACATTGCCTGAATGTTGACACCATCCTTCATGTTATTCATAAATCAATTTTTTTACACTGCCCGGCCTTCATTTCTGCGGAGTAATTGTCAACGAAATTTATAGCCGGTAAAGCTTTTTACTATTTGCAGAATAAGCAATAAAAATGGATAAATATTCTTCCTATTTTTTAATCCATTAACAAATCATTCGCTCAACGAGCACAGTTACTACTGTAAGTTAAAATTTTATTCAGTTATTTAATAGTGTACGGTTAAATATTGAGTTTTACAGATAAGCACTTCAATGCCAGTGCATGATCAGATCATACCAGCGATTCTTTCGCTTATTGACCTTAAAAGATGGGATTTTCTCATTTCTCAAAACCCTTTTGAATGTTGTGTCTGGGTAATTGAAACGTGAGACTAACTATTTATTCACGTGGAGAATGATTAAAATATTAATTAATATCCTTGGCATCAGTTTGCAAAAAAAAACCGTCCTAAAATTTACTTAAGACGGTTTCTCTTACCTTTCACAGTACAAATTGTTGAACTCTCTTTAATCGCATTGGTAATTGTGCACCCTGGTGGCTCTATTAACAATTACTATTATCATCTTCCACTCCTGATCTCTTCCCTTCTTACATTCAGATCATTCTGTATTTCGATAAGCCTATTTTCGATGCTGGATTTTTTCTTTTGCAATTCTCTTTTTTCACTTATTAACCGCTGAAAAATCCTTTCTTCCTTCTGTACATAGCTTACTGTAGTAGTAACCCAAACTTCCGCTGAATTGACATTGTCGGAGCCATTTTCGTTAATGGGCTTTGAGCTTTTCATAGTCACATAGTTTAGTACAACCTATAATGCAAAAATGCACCTATTCGAACAAACGAGTGTTATACAATTCCATAAATAACTTATATCATTCACACTAAATATCGTCTATTGAGCCAGGTGAACGTGCTCTGGCAGGCCATAATAATCTCGATTAGCGGCTAGCGCTGGTACGGGATATGTTCCTGTTTGGTTGTTACACGGGATCCCCTGACGTCGATGTGGCGAGCCTTACATGTGAGAGTATCAAAGTTGGTGTTGATGGAAAGAATTGGCTGATCAAATCCAGGCAAAAAACCATGGCTCGCCATACGTTTGCGTCAACCGTGGCGCTGTTTCGGAAAGATATAATTCAATATAAGCGTGTTGCTGTGGTAATATAATTTTATTACCTTTAATTCAAATTATAAATTAAATCCAATACCACATGAAGTTTTTAAAAATCGGCTTATTGTTTTTATCTGCCGCAGTGTTTACTGCAGACCTGAAGGCCCAGGATTTTGATGATGCAGATCTTTCATTCCTTTCCGGGCAGACCAAAATTAACATCGAGTACAATTATGATAAAATGATGGTAGCAGATGCTTCCGAAGAAACGTACAAAAAGGAAAAAATTACCAAGTTCAACGAAAAACAACCGGGCAAAGGTGATAGATGGGCGGAAAAATGGGTAAACGCCCGTACGCTTGCTTATGAACCTATGTTCGAAGAGTTGATAAGTAAATATGTTTTTAAAGCCAATGGCGGGACGGTTGCAAAAAAACAAGCTGATGCAAAATACACGGTTTATGTAAAGACTTTAAACACTGATCCGGGATGGAATGCAGTTGTAATGAAAAGAAATCCAAAATGTGTATTTGAGATCAGTATTATAGACGTAGCCACCGGCAAAGTAAAAGCCAAAGGGGAAATGAAGGCTTCCGGTATTTTAATGGGAGGTAGTGACTGGGATTTTGACCCTACCAATAGCATCAAGGAATGTTATGCGAAAGCTGGTAAAGAAGTAGGAAAAAAGATTGCGAAAGCTGTTAAATAGATAAAAGCATACAGATAATGAAAGCGCCTCCACTTCGGAGGCGTTTTTTATGCAGTACCTGCAAATGACTAGCCTACTTGCGGA
>JACMLJ010000038.1 GCA_014379625.1 Ferruginibacter sp.
AGCCACCCTTAATGATCCCCACAAAGAGAACGATACTTATCTTGCCCGGAAAAGGCAATCAGACGATATGACAGTTTTACTTCAAAAACTGAAAATAAGTATCAGCAAAAAATTTAATGACGACCTGAAAGACCGGACAATCTATTATCAGGCACTCATTCACAGGCTGGTTGCCGAAAATTTTATTAAACAACCATCAGCGGAACACGTTATTGTAGCCCATCTCGACTTTGACAAACTCAATAATAAAAAGAGTAATCTTAAATGGATGACAAAGGAGGAAAATTATCTTCATCAGCGGTTAAGCCCTTTTGTTATAGCCAGTAAATCATATTCGGATGGCAGGAGAAAAGAAGACGCCAAGTCCACCAAATTATCTGTTACCAAAGTAATGCTATTAAAAAAATTACTGAATGAAAGCAATCCCATGCGAAAATTGGTAAAACAATTTAAGGTAACGGCCACCCAGATATTACGAATCAAAAGAGGCGAAAACTGGCCGGAAGTAGAGGCGGCGCCCTGATAATGGATAAATTAATAATTTGGGAATGCCAATAAATTGACCTGTGCTTTTTTATTTTTTTTATGTGCAATAACACCCTGGTTAAGCTTCGTTGCATTGCAATTACAACATCGTGAATAAATGAGTAAATATAGTTTGCCTTTTTAGCCCATTAAAGCGTTTGGGCCATTTTAAAATTTTACAATATTACTTTATTCAATGAACAAAAAGACACTGGCGGTGATAGGAGGCGGAGCAGCCGGATTTTTTTGTGCAGTCAATGCGGCAAGAATAAATCCTGGTTTGGCAGTGGTAATAATCGAAAAGACCGGTAAATTATTAAGTAAGGTAAAAGTGAGCGGCGGTGGGCGTTGCAACGTTACGCATGGTTGTTTTAGCATGACGGAGATGATAAAAAAATACCCTCGCGGATCGGGGTTTTTGAAGAAGGCTTTTTATCATTTTTTTACTACAGATACGATTAACTGGTTTAATGAAAGGGGAGTGGAACTGAAAACGGAAATTGATGGCAGGATGTTTCCTGTTACCAATTCTTCGCAAACGATCATCGACTGCCTGGTGAAGGAAAAGAATAGCTATGGGGTGGAAATTATGATGAATACGGAGGTCAGTGGATTGTCAATGGTGAATGGTGAATGGGACATAGCAGTTAAAAACGGGGTTAGTATTCGGGCTGATTATGTTTGTGTTGCAGGCGGGGGATATCCAAGATCAATACAGTATGAGTGGCTTCAAAAAATTGGCCATACAATCGCTGAACCCGTACCGTCTTTATTTACCTTCAATATGCCAGGTAATGAAATTACAGTACTGATGGGCATTTCAATAGAACAGGTGCAGGTGAAAATTACCGGGAGCAAACTATCGGCAGAAGGGCCTTTGTTAATTACCCATTGGGGAATGAGTGGTCCCGCAATATTAAAATTGTCTGCCTGGGGTGCAAGGGAGCTTGCTGTTAAAAACTGGCAATTCCAGATAATTGTAAACTGGGTTCCTGTATACAATGAACAATCCCTGAAAGATAAATTTCAACAGGTAAGGTTTGAAATAGCCGCACAAAAAATAAGCAACCGAAACCCGTTTGGATTACCTCAGCGTTTATGGGAATATTTATTGCAACAGTCAGGGGTAAACGAAAATGGCCGCTGGGCCGACCTGCCTGCAAAAGAACAAAACAAACTTGTGAAAAATATATGTGCGCAGGAGTTTACTGTAAAAGGTAAAACTACTTTCAAAGAAGAATTTGTAACATCCGGTGGCATTGCACTGGAAGAAGTGGATCACAATACGATGCAAAGCAGGATTGTACCGGGTGTATATTTTGCTGGCGAAGTATTAAATGTGGATGGTGTAACGGGGGGCTTCAATTTTCAAAACGCATGGACTACCGGATGGATTGCGGCGAAGGCAATTGCAGAAAAAAGTTTGTTGACGGGAGATAGTTGAGGGTTCCCGATCAGTGACCAACAATCTTTAAGCACCCCTCTCCATCCAGTCTTTCTCTTTAGGATCACCGGTGGCAAGCACACCGGCGCACATAATAAGAATTACTATTTGTATGATCAGGGCATACTGGGAATTATCATCAAAACGTTTCAACCAGTCATTATTAATGTGCAGGAACAGCGCGGTTGATAAAGTTAGTGTGAGCAGGCACACCAGGAAGCCCGTAAAAAGCAATAGCCTGGCAATCACCCGCGAAGGTTTCATTTTTGAGCAACCTATTTTTTTGTATAAATAGTAATAAGCCGCCAAAAATATCCCGTAAGGAATTATGAGGATGATATACTGGAAAAACAAATCAAAGCCGGGGATATGAAACAGCGTAATTGAAAATAACCGCAAAATAAAGATGAGCAGGGCCACCAGTAAAATGAAACCAAAAAAGCCGGCAGCGATTAATAACATTAAACGGGAATATTTCTGAAAGTTGTCCATTGGCGCAAAGATAACTCAGCCTTGCCATAACCCAACGAAAGCTAAAAGCCACTTAGCATTTCGAGGATAATTTTTCATTCATAAAAAAATCCCACTGCGAAAGCAGTGGGATCCTGAAAATTTTCTATAAAAGATTACTCAGCTTTTGGTTCTTCTTTTGATTCTTCTGTTGTGCCTGCAATAGGTTCTTCTGTTGCCGCTGCAATTGGTGCTTCTTTTGCCTCCGCAACCGGCGCTTCTTTTGTTGCTTCAATTGGGGCTGCAATGGTCTCAGCTTTTGGTTCTTCTTTTGCCGCAGCTTTAAATTCAGCTTTTGGTACTGCTTTTGGTTCGTCGGAAGCAGCAGCTTCATCGGCTGCAGCACTGTCCATTTTGGCTTTCAGTCCGGCCAGCACACCTAAATCACCTAAGGTTGATTTTTCTACCTTGGTTTGCAGATTTTTAACGGCCTTTTTGGTCACTTCAGCATCCGCTCTCTTTTCCTTCATTACAATTTGTTTCTCTTCTTCTATCGCCTGCTCCCATAAGCGGGTATGGCTTAATACGATGCGCTTGTCGTTACGGTCAAATTCAATCACCATAAACTGTGCGATCTCATCAGCGACAATGCCCTTGCCATCTTCTTTTAGCAGGTGACGGTTAGGGGCAAAGCCTTCTAATCCATAAGGTAATTGTACAACGGCGCCCTTATCATCTTTTTTGGTAACGGTACCTTCATGCACACTGCCTACCGGGAAAGTGCCTTCCAGTGAATTCCATGGATCTTCTTCTATTTGCTTATGTCCTAACTGCAGTTTGCGGCCATCCTTATCAATATTCATGATGACAACATCGATCGATTCGCCCACTTTCGTGTATTCGTTAGGGTTGTTAAAACGTTTTAACCAGCTTAGATCGCTAATATGGATCATTCCTCCAATACCGGTAGCCAGCTCAACAAATACGCCGTAAGGGGTAATGTTTTTAACGGTACCTGTATGCCTGCTGTGTTCAGGGAACTTAACATCAATTTCACTCCATGGATCGTTTGCCATCTGTTTGATGGAAAGGCTCATCTTGCGGGTGTCTTTATCTAACGTAACAATTTTTGCTTCGTACTCATCATTGAGTTTAAAGAATTCTTTAGCGTTGATTGGCGTGTTGGCCCAGGTAATTTCACTTACATGTACCAAACCTTCCACACCCGGCATAATTTCAAGGAAAGCGCCGTAATCTTCAATGTTCACTACTTTACCTTTTACTACTTCACCTTCTTTAATTGATTCGCTCAGGGTATCCCATGGATGCGGGGTAAGTTGTTTTAAACCCAGACTGATCCGTTTTTTATCATCATCAAAATCCAATACCACCACGTTCAGTTTCTGATCCATCTTCAATACTTCTGTCGGGTGGTTGATACGTCCCCAGGAAATATCCGTAATATATAACAGGCCATCTAAGCCGCCCAGGTCAAGAAACGCACCGAAGTCGGTAATGTTCTTGATGGTTCCTTCCAGTACCTGTCCTTTTTCCAGTTTGCCGATGATTTCAGCGCGTTGTGCTTCAATATCGCTTTCAATTAATGCTTTATGGGATACAACGGCATTCTTAATGGTTTCGTTGATCTTAACTACTTTAAATTCCATCGTTTTACCAACAAACTGATCGTAATCAGTAACTGGCTTAACATCGATCTGGCTACCCGGCAAAAACGTTTCCATACCAAATACATCCACAATAAGACCGCCTTTTGTTTTGCTGGTAACAATACCCGTAACAATTTCACCTGTTTTGTGAAGCTCTACAATCCTTTCCCAAGCCCTGCTGGTACGCGCCTGTTTGCGGCTAAGGTTCAGGTTACCTTCCCTGTCTTCCTTTTCTACCACCATTACTTCAATAATGTCGCCCACTTTCAATCCACCGGGAATATCCCTGAATTCGTTCAGCGAAATCAAACCATCACTTTTAAAACCGATGTTTACAACCGCATCCGTTTTGGTGATCGCTTCAATCGTTGCCTGGATCATTTCACCATCGTTGATCTGCTTGAAAGTGTTGTCGTAAACAATGTCATACTTAGCTTTTTCCTCCTTGTTGTAGCTGGAAACATTCCGTTTGTCAACACTCCAGTCAAAGTCGTCATGTGCAGTTACAATTCTTTCTTCAACCGGTGCGACAGCTACTACCGGTTCCGTAATTTCAACAGCATCAGCATTATCTGCTGTTGCTGCAACTACAGTTTCTTCTACCGTAGTTTCCCCAGGCACATTTGTTGTCGCAGCAGTTTCAGCTACATCATCGGTAGCCGCCCCTTCCTGTGCATCTGCGTTTAGTTGTTTAATAATTTTAAATGACATAATATAATCCCCGGTTTTTTAACGGGAGGGCGAAGGTAAGAAAATATGCTCAATTAAATACGGAAAGTGCAGGTTTTTAAGGGGTTTAGCAGGTTTTTTACCGGCTAAATTACATTGATTTTCTTTTTTGGTGTGCACCTGGGTGATTTTAAGTGGGAAACCTGTTTGCATTCTATAGCCATACCGGGTCAAGAAGCCCGTTTTAAAGAATGGGCAAAAGGTTATTTTTTAATACAGGATGCTGAATTGGCGTAGTATAGGCGCCAGGGCGATAAGAACTGACAACAGGTTTTTACTTTTTGATTTAGCGGCTTACCTGGCATTGAGTCATTTTCAAATTTTCTCATTTTCAAATTTTATTTTCGGCCTCTTTCCTTTAGTTTTAATCGCTCCGGTTAATTTAGACCTATTGTAGATTTTCAAGATCGTCCAGGTCTTTTGAACGGCCCGCTGATTTCTTGGCTTCTATGAGACTGTTTTTGTGAATAGTCCTGATCTTTAGGTTCTCGTCTTCAAACATTACTGATTGGTTATAACAGTCATCAAAGTCAAGTCCTTTAACTTTCACCATTATATCAATGGCCACCGGCGGCCTGCCAAACGTAAATACATCCCAATTTGGATGGGTGAGAAAATTATCCTCCGTCATATCGAATAATGGCATACCAAACTGGTGAAAAGCCTTTTTGAGTTTTTGGTAGTTAGCTTTAGTGCGTTCCACCCAAATATCCATGTCTCCGGTTGTGCGTGGATAACCATGCAGTATTACTGAAAAGCCGCCAACCAGGATATACCTTACTTGTTGATCATTCAATGCAGCCAAAAAATCCCTGAAATCATCATTAAAAATATTTCCCATTATATATTTCTTGCACGGGCTTTAAATGTAGTTTTATCCATTCGCGGCGATGTATTTTGCGGGTAATCGTATGCTATGCTGTTTAAATAAAATGCAATACGAAGCCTTTCCTGCCAGCTTAATTTTTTATAATAAGAGGAGTGGTTAGCAGCTTCTGCTGCTGTTTGAGCTTTAAATACGGTGCGGTCTAAGCGATAAGTCGGCATACCCAAATGTACGATTATGCACTAAGGAATGCAAAAGGGTGCATTTTAAATTCTCGCAAGGGTTGCCAACCATTTGTAAGGTCATTTTAACTTATAAATCCCTTTATGAAGGTTGGCAACCCGTTAATCCCTTCGGCAATTTTAAATGCACTCATGCAAAAGGCCATTTATTGTTTAATATTGTATCTTTTTAGGTATTAGTAAAGTCCAATTTTTTTAGGAATGATTAACTATTGTTTGCACACCATTAAAAATTACCTTCTCCTTCCGTGTGTGCTATTGTTTAATTTTTCTTTCGCTCAAAATTACCAGGCCATTAACGGGTCGCCTTATGCAGGCAGTCTTGCTGTAGGCAATAACCCTGCTTCCATTGTACATGTGCCTTATGCATGGGATATTACCCCCTTTTCGATCCAGTTAAAACAAAGCACCAACGCTTTTAAAATTGAAAAGTATGCTTTGCTGTCATCACCGGGTAATGCCGAAATTGCTTCACAAAACGGCATAAAAAAAAGATTTGTATTTGCCAACCAGGACATTCGCTTAATGAATACAAGAATCAGCCTGAACGCGAAAGCGGCCATCGCTTTTGGCGCCAATCTCCGCAATTATGTATATGCAACCACCAGTGAATTTAATGCGCAGGATACCGTTTTTGAACTGGAAGATTTTATGAAGAACAATATAAACCATTTGCCATTGTCCGGCGAATTCAGTGGCAGTGGCTGGGCGGAGTTATATGCCACTTATGCCCAAACTATTATTGACGATGGAGACAGGTTATTGAATGGGGGCATTACCATAAAAGTGAACAGGGCGCTGGTGGGCGGGTATGCGAAGGCGCAGGGGCTAAACTATATTCCCGGCTTAACACCCACCGGGCCCGGGTATTTACTAACCAATGGTAGTTTACAATATGGTTATTCCTACAATTTTGATGCTATTGACAGCAATAAAACCGCTGCAGCAAACAGGAATGCTTTTTTTAAGCAATCTTTTTCCAGTTTGAGTGCCGACATCGGCTTTGAATATATACTGCTGACAAGTGAAGATAAGGAGGAGGGCGGCGATTATGCGTATGAAACAAAAATTGGTATTTCGTTAATGGATATTGGTGTTAATAAATACCGGCATGGTAGCAGGAGCAGGCTGGCAATTGCCGGACTGGCCGGAATTAGCGATACGCTGATGGAAAATAAATTTTCATCGGTGGGTACGTTTGATGATTTTAACGATAGCCTCGCAGGTATAGTCAGTTCATTTTCAAGAACCGTCGGCGAATTCTTTATTTATCAGCCTTGCAGGGTAATGATCAATATTGACCAGCACATCATCAGTAATATTTTTATAAATGGAGAAATTACCATACCGGTTCTGCCACTCGTGGCAAAAAATTCATTGCACATCAGGGATATGAATTTGCTGGCCATTACCCCAAGATGGGAATTAAAATCGATGGGAATTTATCTTCCGGTATTATTGAATACCCGGAACCAGTTGTGGGTTGGAGGAGCATTTAAGGCTGGCCCGGTATTGATGGGCACCCATAATCTTGCCAACCTGTTTTCAAAAAATAAGTCGCAAACAGGAGGGCTCTACCTCGCTCTTACGATCAGGCCAGGGAAAAAATATGACCGGCAGGAACACTATCCAAAAGGTAAGCTACAGCGAAAGCAGGGGCGGGGTTTGGAATGCCCTAAGTTTTGAGCATTAATTGTTTTACATATTGGTTGCCATATTTTATCTTCTTTACTTATATTTATACCCCAAAACAGTATTGAATGATAAAAAAAATAACTGCGATTATTGGTTGCTGTTGGTTATTGGTTGCCACCACTATGGGCCAGACAGGATACAGCAATTTCACCCAGCAATCAAATAGGCTTACCATCCTTAGCAAAAATTTCCCGCAATTGGTAAAATTAAAATCCATCACCAAATCGATTGGTGGAAAGGATATCTGGATGATGGCCATTGGTACCGGCAATACCGCAACCAAACCCGGTATCGCCGTCATTGGGGGGGTGGAAGGCAATCACCTGCTGGGTACTGAATTAGCGATTGGCTTTGCTGAAAAATTATTGCAGGGGATTGACTCAGACAGTATTAAAAACCTATTGGCAAAAACCACTTTTTATATATTTCCCAATATGAGTCCGGACGCGATGGAACAGTATTTTGCGCCGTTAAAGTATGAGCGGCAGGGCAGTGCAGTTCCAACCGATGATGACCGGGATGGTAAATTAAATGAAGACGGCTATGATGACCTGGATAAGAACGGAAAGATTACCTGGATGCGGATTGAATCGCCGGTGGGGGATTACCGGATCAACCCGGAAGATACACGAAGCTTAGTAAAAGCGGATATTACCAAAGGGGAAAAAGGAAAATATTTATTAGTGAGTGAAGGCATTGACAACGATAAGGACGGTAATTTTAATGAGGATGGCGAGGGCGGTATTTGGTTTAACAAAAACTTTTCATTCAGGCACCCGTCCTTTACCCCCGGTTCAGGAGAGTTTGCTGTTTCTGAAAACGAAACCAGGGCATTGCCGGATAACTTATTCCAGCTTTTTAATGTGTTTGCCGTGGTATGTTTTTCCACTAATAATAATTTATCCACACCTTATGCTTTTAATGCAGCCAACACCACTGCCCGGATTATTGCCGGTTGGCTTGAACCTGATGTAAAGGTAAATACAATGGTATCGGAATTGTATAATAAAACGGCTAACATGAAAGACGCGCCAAAAGTAAATGCCGCGGGTGGCGACCTGTTATCATGGGCCTATTATCATTATGGGCGTTTTAGTTTTAGTACGCCGGGCTGGTATGTTCCAAAAGCAGTTGCTGACACTTTAAAAAAGGCAAGTGCCGATACTGCCAAAAAAGAAAAAGCGGATTCAGTCAAAAAAGAGAAGGCATTTATTATTGAAGATGCCGGGGCTGCTTATTTACGTTGGGCGGCAAAGCAGGGGATCACGGAGGGGTTTACGGAATGGAAAAAAATTGAGCATCCCGATTTTCCGGGGCAAAATGTAGAGGTGGGTGGCATTGATCCTTTTGTACTGATCAACCCTCCCTATAAACTGGTAGGGGAAATCACCGGTAAGCATCTAAATTTTTTAATGAAACTAGCTGCCCTGCAACCCGAAATAGATATCGTAAATATAAAAACAGAAAAAATTGGTGGCGGCATTAGTCGTATCACCGTTGCTATTATTAATAAGGGCGCTTTGCCCTCTCATTCAAAATTAGGAGAACGAACCTACTGGGTTAAACGTGTTAACGTAAAGCTGGAAATTGCAAACAACCAGTCCCTTATCAGCGGCAAAAAGATACAGTTACTGAATTCACTTGAAGGATATGCAGCAAAAGAATTGAGCTGGTTAGTGAAAGGTACGGGTAAAATTATATTGGAAGCCGGCAGCCCCACCACGGGCAGCAAAAAAATTGAGATCAGCCTGTAAAGGTGAAAGGTGAATGGTGAAAGTACCGGGCGAATGCGGGCTTTCTTTTGCCTATCGGTTACTAATTGATTGATAATTTACCAAATAAACGGTCTCTTTAAAATGACTTTACTGCAAACAGTCAAAAAAAGTATCATGAAACGTTTTATCAAAAATATTCTTTTCGTTGCCATGTTTTTTGTAACTAACGGTACGGCGGCAGCGCAAACCATCGGACAGATATACAAAGCAGCCGGCTCACCGGTAAATCCGAAAGTAACCATCAGTTGGAACAGGTATAATGATCATGCCGGCATTACTGATATACTAAAAAAGATTGTAAAAGCATATCCTGGTCTTGCAAAACTGGAATCTATAGGCAAATCTTATGAGGGGCGCGACCTGTGGTGTATTGCGATTACCGATTATTCAAAAGGTGAAGCGTCAAAAAAGCCGGCGATGTATATTGATGGAAATATTCACTCCAACGAAACACAGGGTAGCGAGTTTGCCATGTACACCGCCTGGTATTTAACCGAAAATTTTAATGATAATAACTTCATTAAAGAATTACTGGGGGATAAAATAATTTATATAGTTCCCACCATCAATCCGGATGCAAGGGATAATTTTTTTAAGCAGCCCAATAATCCCAATTCTCCCCGTTCGGGAACTTTGCCGGTTGATAATGATATGGACGGATTGCTGGATGAAGACGGGTATGATGACCTTGATAAGGATGGTAATATTGTGCAGATGCGCCGTAGAAATCTCAATGGCCGCTTTAAGGTTGATCCCACTAATTCAAACAGGATGATTGCCGTTGGCGCCGATGAAAAAGGTGACTACGAATTACTGGGCCTGGAAGGTATAGACAATGACGGTGACGGGCAGGTGAACGAGGATGGGGCGCAGTTTGAGTACGATCCCAACCGCGACTGGGGATGGGGATGGCAACCTAATAATATCCAGAATGGTGCGTATAAGTATCCTTTTTCGCTGCCCGAAAACCGTGCGGTGATGGAGTTTGTGATGAAACATCCCAATATTGCCGCCGGGCAATCTTTTCACAATGCTGGTGGAATGATCCTGCGGGGGCCTGGTGGTGCGGAAGATGTGGGCACCTATAATGCTACCGACGTGCAGGTGTATGATGTGCTGGGGAAAAAAGGGGAAGAGATTATTCCCGGTTACAAATATCTGGTAGTGTACAAAGACCTCTATTCTGCTTATGGCGGGGAGTTGGATTGGTTTTACGGTGGCCGGGGTATTTTTACTTTTTCCAATGAATTGTGGACACCTTACTTAATGTTCAATTCAGATGCTACAAGGGACAATAATGATGAAACTACGTTTAGGTTTGACCGTTACCTTTTATTTAAGGATGCATTTGTTGAATGGCATCCTTACGACCATCCCCAGTATGGCAAAATAGAAATTGGTGGATTTAAAAAGAATTTCACCAGGATGCACCCCGGGTTTTTACTGGAAAGTGATGCGCACCGCAATATGGCGTTTACAATTTATCATGCCTACCATACGCCTAAACTGGAGATAGATACCATCATGGAAAAAGACCTCGGCGATGGTTTGAAGGAAATAACCGCCGTCATCGGCAACAAGCGTTTAATACCCACCCACTCGAGCCAGGATCTGAAATATAAAATTGAAAGGCCCGATTACATTTCATTGAGCGGGGCGAAAGTGATAGCCGGTATGACGGTGGATAATCGTAATTCTGCAACCACCGTTGAACAGAAAAATGAACCCCAAACCATTGAAGTTGAAAATATCCCCGGACTTGGCCATGTCACTGTAAGATGGATCATACAGGGAAATACCAAGTATATTATTGCAGTGGATAGCAGGAAGGGAGGAATGGTTAGCAGGTAAAAATGATGTTAAATTGGGAAGAATATTTTATGATAATAGTGATTATGAAAGCAACATATCTCGTTGGGTTTTCCTTCGAAGTACGCTCTCCCCTTCGGAGCAAAGCCCTCACCCTGGGTTTTGTGTGTTAGCCGAGGACTTTGTGTTGATGACAAAAAAATTACTTTATCAAAGAAAATTTTCGCTCTGAGTAACCTGGGTCGCAGTGTCATAGGTTCGAAAGGTTGGAGCCAGGTATATGGGATCATTTTATCAATCACCTAATTTCAACATTGTTTACTTCCCTTCGCATTAACGTCTACTTTGGTTTTGTGTGTTAGCTGAGCACGTAGCGTTTAGGGAAATAAAATCTGTAAATATTTGTGTATGCATGCAGGAAGAAGATTTAAACTAACCGAGGTTATTTACTGGACGAGGAGGGATATTTACCTTTTTACGGTGATAGCTTTTATACCTACAGCACTTTATTATTTTTTTCACGTTAAATGGCTGGTAATACCATGGGTGGCTATAGGCCTGGTGGGCACCGCAGCCGCTTTTGTAGTAGGTTTTAAAAATACCCAAACCTATAGCCGCCTGTGGGAGGCCAGGCAGATATGGGGTAGTATCATCAATACCAGCCGCACATGGGCCATAATGTCGAGAGACATGGTATACGATGATCGCGCCGTGATACAGGCACTGGTATACCGGCACCTTGCCTGGCTTACGGCATTAAGATACCAACTCCGTGAACCAAGGATATGGGAAAACATGTTGCAGAAAAGCAATGTAGAATATGCGAAGATTTATAAAGTGCCCGAAAAAGAGGTTTCACTGGAAGAAGCCTTGACGCATTTTTTATCCCCCGAAGAAAAGGAGTATATTCTCTCCAAAAAGAACAGGGCAACACAGGTGATCAGTTTACAGTCACGGCATTTAAAGGAATTAAAGGATACAGGAAAAATATCTGAATTTAATTTTATTGAATTGGAAAGGATACTGGCTACATTATACGATCACCAGGGCAGGAGCGAAAGAATTAAAAACTTTCCTTATCCACGTCAGTTTGCAACCATTAACCAGATGTTCATCCGGCTTTTTGTGTCGATGCTTCCTTTTGGTATCCTGCAGGAATTTAGTAAGCTTTCCATAGAACATGGCGAATGGTTTATCTGGCTTACGGTGCCCTGCTCTTTAATTGTAGCCTGGGTTTTTTATATTATGGAAAGGATAGGTCAAAGTACTGAAAATCCTTTTGAAGGCGGCCCCAACGATGTACCCATCAGTAATATCAGCAGAACAATAGAAATAGATCTTAGAGAAATGCTGGATGAAAAAGATATTCCACCACCGGTGGCGGCACAGCAGGATATTTTATTGTGAGAAGTGGAGTAAAAGTAAATAGGGTAAATAAAGTAAAATAAATAGGGTAAATAAATTAAAAGATATAAAACCCGGTTCTTTACTATAAAAATTTATAACATTTCAAACATTTGAATGAAAAAAGGCTGTTTAGTTTTACAACAAATTAGCAGCACTAAATTTAACTGATATGCAACTGGAAAAAGTATTTGCCAACAATGAAATATGGATCGCTGAAAAGCTGGCTGCAGATCCCTGTTACTTTGAAAAACTGTCAAAAGGCCAGAGCCCCGAAATTTTATACATCGGCTGCTCCGACAGCAGGGTAACTGCAGAAGAATTGATGGGAGTTCAACCCGGTGAGGCATTTATACATCGCAATATTGCTAACATGGTAATAAGTATCGACTTGAACATGATGTCGGTGCTTAATTATGCTATCACGCACCTCCGGGTGAATCATGTAGTGGTATGCGGTCACTATTTTTGTGGCGGCGTAAAAGCAGCCATGCAAGCGAAGGATTTGGGTATCTTAAATCCCTGGCTCCGAAATATAAGAGATGTGTACCGGCTTCATAAAACAGAACTGAATGCTATACCCGATGAAAATGATCGCTACAACCGACTGGTGGAGTTGAATGTGCAGGAGCAATGCATCAATCTTATAAAAACCGCTGCCGTTCAAAGCGCCTATAAAGAAAGGGGCCTTCGGGTGCATGGTTGGGTATTTGATATACAAACAGGTAAACTCATCGACCTTAAAATTGATTTTGTAAAGGAACTCCACGGGATAATGGAAATATATAACCTTGGTTGAGTAAAAAACTGTAACAGGACAAATGTAAAAGCTACAATAAAAAACTTCCTTCCTTCTCGCAACCGGGCAATCAAGCCGAAATATAGTTTAGAAGGCTGAACTTTTTGACAGGCTTCGGGTTGGAGCGATTTACCAATAAGCTTCATTTGACTTACAAAATATTTATAATGTCTGGAGCAGCAATTCATTAAAATTTTGAAGGGATGATATTTTAATATCCGCTGCGTTGAATTTCCCATGCTGACTTTCGTGAGGGGCAGGCACCACTATGCATTTCATCCTGGCGGCTTTAACTGCAATCATTCCATTAAAGGAATCCTCAAAACAAATACATTCTAAAGGGCTGCTGTTTAATTGCGCTGCACAATTTAAATATACCTGCGGATGTGGTTTGCCATAGGGGATTTCAGCAGCAGATTCAATTGCATGGAGGTATTTGCGGATACCTAATTTATCCACTACTACATCAATTAAAGGAACGCCTGAAGAAGTGGCCAGGCCGATCTTAAAACTACGGCTGATAAAAAAATTAAAGATATGCCCTACTCCCTGCATGGCTTTTCCTTTGGCGGCTACTTTATCAACTACAAGTTGTAAAATTGCTTTTTCCGCAACGGTTGTATATTCAGGCGAAATTTTATAATGATCAAACCAACATTCAACAAATTCTCTTGTGCGCATACCCGTAGTTGAAGCATATTGTGGCGAAGTTAAACAGAATCCATAGCGTTTAAATATTTCATCAGCCGCTTCATTCCATAAGGGTTCCGAATCTACCAAAAGGCCATCCATATCAAAAATTACCGTATTCAGTTTCATATTGGGTAAAGATATTAACTTAATTGGTGGGTAAGCAGCGGGCGGTATAAATTGAGCCGAAATTTCAAATCTTCATCGGCGTCATCCACTTTCGTTGACCGGTTAGGTGCCCAAAATACCCTGCTTGGCCGGTCATTCCAAATTGCTTTTGGTTCAAATACAAATAGCGATAAGTATTTACAGGTGAAACCTGAAATAAATATTGCAGCCTGAAAAAATGATTATTGTGTATATTGCATAAAGGATTGCTTCCAAAAATAAATTCATGTCATCTTTTTTTACAAAACTGAAAGAAACAAGGTTGGTTAAAGGAATGGTATATGCTATTGTTGGCGCATTTTCATACCCCGGGCTTAGCCTTGTAAATAAACTTCAGGTAAATGGAATGGAGAACCTGCACAAACTTCCAAAACAAAATGTACTTTTTGTAAGCAATCATCAAACATATTTTGCAGATGTAATTACCTTCCTCCATATATTTTGCGCCGTAAGCTGGCGGAAAAAGTATAAACTGGGTATTCCTTTTTACCTCTTATGGCCCTTCACCAGGGTAAAATATGTTGCGGCCGAAGAAACCATGAAGAGTAACTGGATCAGTAAATTATTCAGTCTTGCCGGCGCTATAACGGTGAAGCGTACCTGGCGGGCGGAGGGGCAGGAGGTAAGAAGAAATTTGGATCCCGGCGATACACGAAAAATAGAAAGGGCATTGCAAAATAACTGGGTCATAACATTCCCCCAGGGTACTACAAAACCGTTTGCACCCGGCCGGAAAGGTACTGCGTTTATCATCAAACACTATCGCCCCATAGTAGTGCCCGTTGTTATTAGCGGCTACTGGCGGGCATTTAACAAAAAGGGATTGAAATTTAAAAAGAAAGGTTCTCTTTTATCCGTTACATTTAAAGATCCAATGGTGATTGATTATGAAGATACCTGCGAAAATATTTTAGAGAAAGTGATGGACGCCATTGAGCAAAGTAAAAAATTCATGCTGAAGGGCAGGCATCACCTGATGACAACGCTGGATAAATAGTTCAATATGCTCATCCGTGCCGATTCATTTTTATTAATATTTTTTTTCTTTTGTAATGCTGCCGTTCATGCCCAGTTTACTATTTCGGGCAAAGTAGTGAATGATGAAACAGGTTTGCCCGTGGCGGGTGCCAGTATTTATTTCAATAACACGTCTATCGGAACCAGTTCTAGCGCGTTAGGCCATTTTTCTTTAAATTCTGTTGATATACTTCACACCGAACTCGTCGTGTCAAGTGTTGGATACAATGTGCTGGTGGTTAAATTGGATGGCGCTACAGCTAATGGTAAATACTTTTTATGTAGGTTAAGTATAAAAGAGCAGTTGCTTAAAGATGTTTTAATTTTATCCGATGAAAAAAAAAGAAAGTGGTTAAAAAAGTTCAGGGAAAATTTCGTCGGTATTACAGAAGATGCGTTGATGAGCAATATCGAAAATGAGCAGGATATTTATTTTACAAGGGGTGCAGATGACCACATTTTTAATGCATACAGCGATCAGCCGCTGGTAATTGTCAACCGGATGCTGGGTTATAAATTACATTTTCAATTAGTGGAGTTTTCATTTAATGAGGCAACAGGACGTACTTATTTTTACGGCTATACCCGTTATGAAGAATTAGGTGATAAAAAAAGCCATGCCCGAAACAGGTTAAAAGCTTATACCGGTAGCACCCTGCATTTTTACCGGGCTTTACTAAAAGATCAGTTACAAAAAGAGGGTTTTGATATTTATCTAATTAAGAAAGTACAAATCGATAGCAGTGCGTTACCCATGTCGGTGGCGGTTGGTACATCATGTTCCAAAATATTGAGCACTGATACATCAGACCGGGGTTATCATCGCATAACGGTAACCGGAAAGTTGATGGTACAATTTAAAAAAGATCCTGCTTCAAAATATTACCTTAAAAATAAAAGATTTTTGCAGGGAAATATGCCCGTGGGTGTACGCTCCTTTATTATCCCAAACACCCCGTTTATCTTGATTGATGATAACGGTATTTTAGCAGATCCGTTATGTGTTGAATACAGCGGTTTTTGGATATATGAAAAGGCGGCTAATTTACTTCCTTATAATTATCAGCCCTAATAGAGCGGGGTTGGGCAAATGCAGGTTGGTGTTTATAAGTTAGGTTGGTTTTTTTAAGTGGTAAATTAGGAATAACTAGTAGCGAGATCAAAAGCTTACTTTAAATAGCGGGCTAATTATTCAAACAAAGCCTTTAATTCATCGGCGTCTTTTGCCTTGAGTTTCCCGCTTAGCACCAGCCTCAATTGCCTCCTTCTTAAAGCGCCTTCATACAATTCTTTTTCATCCGCCGTTTCGGCTATTAGTTTGTTAACGGATTTAGGCTTGCTATTGGGATCAAGCGCTACAAAAGTAAAGTAAGCTTCGTTGCTTTTATATTTATACTGGTGTATAGCATCTTCTCCCCACACTTTTAAGTGCACTTCCATACTGGTGTGAAATGCCCTGGTAACCACGGCTTCTATATGTACCACGTTACCCAGTTTAATGGGGGTTTCAAAAGAGATATTATCAACGGAAGCGGTTACCACGGGGGCGCCACAATGTTTCATCGCTGCTAATGCGGATGCAATGTCCATCCAGTACATTAACCGGCCACCCATCAGGTTACCAAAGGTATTGGTGTCGTTGGGCAATACTAGTTCTGTCATAACTACCAATGATTCATTTGCTTTTTTATCCATGTAAAAAATTTGGGCAAAGATATGTGGAATGCCTGATGTGCCCTGTTGGGATGACTGATTTAGTATCAATCATTATAATAGGTGTAATTTTATATTTAGCGAACTAAGTATTAGGTTAATTGTAATTTGACCGGTTAATTTGTGAGTGGTCCAATGGTGCTGGCGAAGTACACATCGGTTGCAATAGACAATTCATACTTAACATTAGACCCGCGGATGGTTTTATTTATCGGGCAGCAGATTCGGTTGAAATTATTTTTCCGCAAGCTAATCGAACGTTCATTCAGCCTGGTGCCATCATCCGGCTACTCTTTTTTATTTAAGGAAATGTACCTGCTTCAGTTATTATTCAAGATGGCAACCGGGCATATCAAACTGTTATTTGCTTTGGGGGATTAATATAAATACATTATGGTGGGGCATTATGATTCAAAAAAATAGAATTAGTTTGAATAAAATTTGGATGGTAAAACAAACCCTATTACCTTCGCACTCCTCAATAAAAAAGGGATAGTTCTTAAAAACAAATAGTTACCAAATGGTTAAGGTTTTATAAAGTTATTTTTAAAACCGATGAATTTAATTTGTGTAATGATATAAAAGGTTATACCTTTGCACTCCGTTAAAAACGGGGTTAAATAAAAGGTTATACAAGTTCTTTGAAAGATTGGAAACAACAGCATAAGACTTCGGTTTTATAAAGGTAAACATGCGCAAATAATAATTTAGAATTTGACAAGTTTTTTCCGAGAGAAAAATACTAGGTCAGATTAAACAACTCATTTACAATGGAGAGTTTGATCCTGGCTCAGGATGAACGCTAGCGGCAGGCTTAATACA
>JACMLJ010000039.1 GCA_014379625.1 Ferruginibacter sp.
CCGTCTCCGTAAGTAAGCATAAAATCTTCATTGTCCGTATATTTTTGCACCAGTTTTAACCTACCGGCGGTTTTTGTATTTAATCCTGTGTCAACAAGGGTCACTTTAAAAGATTCGGCGCTGCTGCCATGGATTACGGTTTTATTGTTACTGAGGTCAACGGTGATATCAGCATTGTGTAAAAAATAATTCATGAAATACTCTTTAATCACATATCCTTTGTAACCGAGGCAAATAATAAAATCGTTGAATCCGTAGTGGCTATAACTTTTCATGATATGCCATAAGATCGGTTTCCCGCCAATTTCAACCATCGGCTTGGGCCTGGTATCTGTTTCCTCTGATATACGTGTACCCAAACCGCCCGCAAACAATACTACTTTCATCTGTAAGCTTTTAATTTTTCCAAAAATAGAGTTATTACTTCAAGCTTGTCAAATTCAGGCTTAAATTTTATATTGTCCTGGTAATATTGATGCAGGTGATATGCATCAAATGGGTTTTGAGCTACCACAGCATCAATATTAGTTAGGCCAAATCTATTGGCATTGTTAAAAGCAACTATAAATTCAGGGGTTAATTGCTTATTACTGACCCAGGCGGCAAAAACAAAAGGCAGACCCGTCATTTCCTTCCAGGCAAGTCCCAAATCAAAAACAAATTTCGAGCGTAATCGCTGCAAAAATGCCCTGTCGCCAATTACAAGTCCTGCGGTAGTGCCCTTGATATTACTTTCATAGCCCTCAGTGGCTTCAACCAAACGGGGAGAAATATTCCAATGCTCTTTTAATAATATTTTGAGCAGGCGTACAGATGTGCGGCTTTGGTAATCGAGTAAAATAGTTTCCACCTCATTGAGTGGAACATCGCTAAAAAGACAAACGCTGGCTACGGCACCATCGCATGCTATGCAAAAATCGGATACAATGTGATATTCTTTCAATTCGGGTATGATGGCAACCGGTACCAGGCCCATATCAATTTCATCATGAATGAGTTTGTGGGCAATATTTGCGGGATAATCAATTACCAATTCTACCATTTCCTTCATCATCCCTTTTTCAATTCCGTAAATCAGCGGTTTTGTGTTCAGATAGCTTACCGCCCCTACTCTTATTTTTCTGTCCAATTGCTTTAGTATAATTTTGGCTGCAAATTTACAGTTTCATCATGGAATTAAACCAACTTACTGCAATCTCTCCAATTGACGGACGTTATCGCTCACAATTACAGCATTTAGATGAATACTTCAGTGAATATGCCCTTATAAAATACAGGGTTTTGGTAGAAGTGGAATATTTTTTATTCCTGGGAGAAAAGCATTTTTTTAAAGTTCCCGCTACGGTAAAAAACCATCTTCAAAATGCCGCAAAGAATTTTTCGCTGGAGGACGCTGCTGCCATCAAGGAAACCGAAAAAATAACCAACCACGATGTAAAAGCAGTGGAATATTTTTTAAAGGCCGAACTTAATAAATGTAATGCAGGCCATCTGAAAGAATGGATCCATTTTGGGCTAACTTCGCAAGACATCAATAATACGGCTATTCCGCTAAGCTGGAAACACGCGGTAGAACATGATTACCTGCCTTGCGTTATTAACCTGCAGCATCAACTGTTACAATTAGCCAATTCCTGGAAAAATATACCCATGCTGGCCCGCACACATGGGCAGGCTGCAACTCCTACACGTTTGGGTAAAGAGATGATGGTATTTGTGGAAAGGATCGAAAACCAGGTACAGTTGTTCAGTTATATTCCCTTTACCGCAAAGTTTGGTGGTGCTACCGGAAACTTCAATGCTCACCATGTAGCCTACCCGAAATACAACTGGATAAAATTCGCTGATGAGTTTACAGAAAAAAAGCTGGGATTGCAAAGGCAGCAATACACTACACAAATAGAACATTACGATACTTTAGCCGCGCATTTTGACGCCATAAAACGGATTAACACCATATTTACCGACTTCTGCAGGGATATGTGGGCTTATGTAAGTATTGATTATTTTAAGCAAAAAACGAAGCAGGGTGAAATAGGATCATCTGCCATGCCGCACAAAGTAAACCCGATAGATTTCGAAAACGCAGAAGGAAACCTTGGTATGGCCAATGCAATACTGGAGCACCTTTCAGCCAAACTTCCCCTGTCGAGATTACAAAGGGATTTAACGGATTCTACCGTTTTGAGAAATATTGGGGTACCTGTTGCGCATACCATCCTGGCCATTAAATCAATGGAAAAAGGATTAGGCAAGTTGTTACTGAACGAGCAAAAGTTAAAGTCGGACTTGGATAATAACTGGGTCGTAGTTGCAGAAGCGATACAAACTGTTTTACGCAGGGAAAATTATCCGGAGCCTTACGAGGCCTTAAAAGAATTAACAAGGGGTAAAAATGCCATTGATAAAAAAGCCATTCACCGGTTTATCAGTTCGCTAAAAATACCTATATTAATAAAAAATGAACTTAAAGGCATTACTCCATACAACTATACAGGTATCTGAAATAAAACCTTACTTTTACCCGAACAGGTCTTATTTATCCACTTATGAAAAAAATATTTTTACTTCAAATCATTTTATGCTTATCGTTTTATTTCACTACTGCACAAAATTGTACTAACTGGCTATATATCCCTACCCAACCTGGTTATGCAGATATTGGGAATCTAAATATTCCCGGTAATAAACTCACAATAGAAGCAAATATTAACAGAACTTCATTTTATGCAAATGGCCAGGCAACAACTGCAGATGTAGTATCCAAGCATTCCTCCCCTTCAGATGCCAATTATGCTTTAAGAACAAATCATTGTGAAATTACTACCTCAAATGGTTTTTTTTCTACACCTTATCCCTGTGATATGGATTCCAACAAAACCTATCATGTTGCAATGGTGTATGATGGCAATTCTTTAAAATACTACCGAAATGGTTTTATGATGGTTTCAGTTCCGGCATCTGGAAATCTTGTTCAGAATAATTTAAAAACATATATAGGATGGTTAAGTTTGCAGAATCATAATGAGAATTTTATCGGCTATATCAATGAAGTACGCTTCTGGAATGTAGCCCGTACACAGTCAGAGCTTAGAACTTACATGAACATTTCTTTGCCCGGGCCCTCAACACAGGCTGGATTACTTGCTTATTACACATTTGATAATTTATTAAACAAACAGGGTAATGCCGCCTATAATGGCGTGTTGGGTGGTAGTGCTGCCATCAATCAAACAAACACTAATTGCACATTTGTGGCAGATTCCTGTAAAACAATCCCTGCTAATAATCCATGTACTTTCGATTTTTCTTACAAACAGGATATATGCAATCCCCTGTCTGTGCAATTCAATCATATCGGCAAAACACCGGTCAATCCCTACTGGTCTTTTGGGGATGGTATTACCGTTACGGGAAATGCAGCACCTGCACATCTTTATACAGCAATCGGAAACTATATTGTTCAATACAGTATTCAAAACGGGGCCTGCACCGATACCATTTCAAAAAGCATATCTGTAAAGATCCTTTCTGAAGATATCATCATCACGCCCGATACCACCATTTGCCTTAAGGCCACCAAACAATTGCGCACCCTGCCGGCTTTAAATTTCTGCTGGTCACCCACCATTTACCTGAGTGATCCCAATTCACCCAATCCTGTAACTTCTACACCGGAGAACATAACGTATTTCTTCACTTCAGAAGTTGCAGGCGGCAACCTGATAGCAAACGGAGATTTCAATTCCGGCAATACAGGGTTCAGTTCTGAGTACAATTTTGCTAATCCAAATATAACCGAAGGGCAGTATTTTATTGGCACCAACCCACAAGCATGGAACGCGGGTTTGAGTGTCTGCACCGATCACACGACCGGTAATGGTAACATGATGCTGGTAAACGGGTCGCCGGCCCCGGATGTAAAAGTATGGACACAATCAGTTGCTGTTATTCCTAATACAAACTATGCTTTCTCCACCTGGATCCAGGCCCTGTATCCACCCAACCCGGCGCAATTAAGTTTTTCAATCAATGGCGGCAACCTTGGCAACTTAATTACAGCAAGTTTACCAACCTGCACCTGGAAGCAGTTTTACACCACCTGGAACTCCGGCAATAATACCACCGCCATTATATCCATTGTAAATAAAAACACCTTTGTGCAAGGGAATGATTTTGCATTGGATGACATTTCGTTCGCCCCCGTTTTAATAAAAAGAGACAGTGTGAAAATCACCATAGATACCCCGCAGGTAAAAACAATTGCTGATACCGCAATATGCCCGGGAAAGCCGGTACAATTAAACGCAACGGGAGCAGTCAACTACAACTGGTTGCCTGTAACCTCGTTAAATAATGCAGGGATCGCCAACCCGGTAGCAACACCGGGAGACACGACAGAGTATATCGTTACAGGTATCAATGCGAGGGGCTGCAGTGCGAATGATACCCTTAATATTTTTACTAAACCCGCACCCATGGTTACCAAATCCGTTGATTCAACCATTTGTAAAAGTTTACCCGTACAATTATTGGCCGGGGGCGGTACAAGCTATTCCTGGTCTCCAATTGCAACATTGGATAACCCCGCAATCGCCACTCCCGTTGCCTCGCCAACCGGCAATACCACTTACCTGGTAACCGTTACAGGAGCCAATAATTGCACCACAACTGATTCGATAAAAATAGGGATTCACCCATTGCCCAATTTCAATATCTCCACTGACCAGGCGACCTGCGTAACGAGGAATGTTGTGCTTTCCGCCGGCGGTGGCAACACTTATCTTTGGAGCCCGGCTGCCCTTGTCGATAACCCGGGCATCAGCAATCCTTTAACCAATATTACGGTCACGACATCATTTATAGTGACAATAACAGAACCCACCTGCAATTATTCCGCCACCCTGGGTACAACAGTTACTGTTTCGCCGCCTCCCTCGGTAAAGGTGTTTAAATCGAATAATATTGATTGTGTTTTTTCGAACGCACAACTTACCGCAAGCGGGGCTGACAAATATGTTTGGTCGCCACAAACCGGACTAAATAATGGTAATATATTTAACCCGTTGGCTTCTATAGCCCAACAATACCTGGTTACAGGTACAGACACCATTACAAACTGCACAGGCACAGCTGCCATCACTGTAACCACTGTACCACCATTTGATCCCGCTTTCTTCGTTCCAAACGCCTTTTCACCCAACGGGGACGGGCTGAATGATTGCTTTAAAGTAAAGCATTTCGGAACTGTAAAATCGGTTGATATTTCTATTTTTAACCGCATGGGAAATTTGATCTTTCATACTTTAAATGTCAGTGATTGCTGGGATGGTACCTACAAAGGGTCCCCTTCCGATCCCGGAAACTACGTTTACTTAATAAAAACTTTTAATGAATGTGGTGAGAATATGAGGAAAGGGAATTTGATATTGGTGAGATAAGTTGATAATGGACACTATCGGTTACCTGTGATGCCGTATAAACAGCATATTTATAAAATTGCTCTTCAAAATAAATCCAACGCCGCCAGGTTGGGGCCTACTTATGTATTTCGCTCGTAAAATGAAATTCAATGGCAGGATTATTCTGTCTTTCTGTATTTAAGAACCATTCACTTTGAGCCAGGTAAACCAGGTGGCCATCT
Source organism: Ferruginibacter sp. (assembly GCA_014379625.1). GTDB lineage: Bacteria > Bacteroidota > Bacteroidia > Chitinophagales > Chitinophagaceae > Ferruginibacter. The sequence goes on from JACMLJ010000039.1 coordinate 5,645, forward strand.
TTATCTTCAGCGATATTGGCCTGTTTAAAACGGGTGAAATCTTCTAACTTTTTGGGGTCAGTGCTGGTAATCCAGCAGGCTTTGTAAAATGGCAAACTGTTCATTTGCACGGATGCGCCATACTCCTGCAGCAGCCTGTATTGGATCACTTCAAACTGTAATTCACCCACACAACCAATGATTTTTTTATTGCCGCCAAACTGGGTGAATAACTGCGCCACACCTTCATCCGTTAACTGAAGTAATCCCTTTTCTAACTGCTTGGTTTTCATAGGGTCTTTATTCTGTACTTCCTTAAAAATTTCAGGCGAAAAAGACGGTATACCGGTGAAGTAAAATTTTTCACCCTCGGTAAGTGTATCCCCAATTTTAAAATTGCCGGTATCAAACAAACCCACTACATCACCGGGATAGGCATCTTCAATCACTTCTTTCTGGCGCGCCAGAAAACTATAGGGATTGCTGAACCTGAAATCCCTTTCGAGCCGGATATGTTTGTAATATTTATTTCGCTCAAACCTTCCGCTGCAAACCCGTAAAAATGCGATCCGGTCCCTGTGTTTCGGATCGAGGTTAGCATGTATCTTAAAAATAAAACCACTGAATTTGTCTTCCTCCGGATTTACATCCCGCTCTGTAGTTGGCCTTGGCCTTGGAGTGGGCGCTATTCGAATAAAAGTATCGAGCATTTCCTTAACCCCAAAATTATTAACCGCGCTTCCAAAAAATACGGGTGCAGTTTTACCACTTAAATAATCAGGCAGGTTCAATTCACCGTACACCCCGTCAATCAGTTCCACATCTTCCCGCAATGTGGCCGCATCTTTTTCACCTATTTTGGCATCCAAAACAGCATCGTGCAGGTCATGGATCTCCAGTACATCCTCATCATTGGCCTTGGTACCCGCAGTAAATAATACCAGGCTTTTTTTATGCAGATCGTACACCCCTTTAAAATCTTTACCACTGTTAATGGGAACGGTCATTGGGTGGAGTTGCAGTTTTAATTCATTTTCAATTTCTTCGAGCAGGTCAAAACGGTTTTTCCCGTCCCTGTCCATTTTATTGATGAATACAATTACCGGGGTATTTCGCATTGCAATTACTTCCATTAAACGCCTGGTCTGCTCTTCTACTCCATTTACACTGTCAATCACCAGTACCACGCTATCCACTGCAGTAAGTGTACGGTAGGTATCTTCGGCAAAATCTTTATGACCGGGGGTGTCCAGCAGGTTTATTAAATGCCCTTCATACTCAAAAGTCATTACACTGGTAGCCACACTGATACCCCGCTGTCTTTCAATTTCCATAAAATCGGAAGTGGCGTGTTTTTTAATCTTATTGCTTTTTACCGCACCTGCCGTTTGAATGGCGCCACCAAATAACAGGAATTTTTCAGTTAAAGTAGTTTTACCTGCATCAGGGTGAGATATAATGGCGAAGGTTTTACGTTTGTTTATTTCGTTGATGTACTTCATTTATTGGTGATAGTTCGGGTTGTTCGTTGTTCGTTGATTGTTGTTCGTTGATCGTTGATTGTTGATCGCTGATCGCTGATTAAAGGAAATTGGGCGCAAAGGTAAGGGTTGACGAACAGTAATGCAAAAGGAGTGAATTAATCCAAATAATTTTCAAAAAAATATCACCATGAATGTATGAACTATATGCCTGATCCAATGAATTTAGTTTTGCCTTTTGGGGTCATTTGATATTTCAAGATCGAAGTTTTCGCTGGCTCTAATTTTATTGACATCTTCCTTTTTAACTTTAATAAGGCATTCCGACTCAAGCAGCACTTTTAAATTTTCCGCCATTGACATTTCAACGATATTGATGACCGCATCCTGCAGCACAATCATTGTTTTCAGTTTGTTTACGTACATAATCACCTCGTTGTTATCTATGCCTCTTTCTATATAAGGAGTTCTTACTACCAAGTTTTTATTACCCAGGTGTAATTTAAATGCGTTTACAAATCTTGGGTTGCCTTTTATGTGAATAGATGGATTGTCGCATTCAACCAGGGTTAATTTAAAATTACCATCAATGGTTAACTGATCAAAAGAAGCAAGCGGGATTTTAATTTGGCTTTCCTGCAGGGATCCTCTTTTCTGCTGTGAAAATCCGGTGAGCCCGCCGATTGCCAGGAGCAAAGTGAGCATAATTGTTTTTGTCATTGTATAAAATTTTAATTGTTAATTGATTAATGAAAAAAGGTGAATAGTTTAAGGTAATCAGGCATTACCGGGGTGGCCAATTTACTGTTTCTATATATGCCAGATTACGGAGGGAACCATACCTGCCCGCTTTGAGAATTTTGCTGAAAGCCATTATTAAAATGTTTGGTAACCGGGAGCAGATTTTATATTTCAATCACGCTAACCAGCCAGGGCCACAAATTCTTTTCAAATTTTTTCCTGAATATACCGGTATGCCCAACTTTTTCGCGGGTATAATCATCCACAAATAATTTCATTATTTTTTGCGGGGAATTAGGAAAGAACTGCATCATCAGGGGCACTGTTTTGTCGTTGGCAATAAAGTCGTCGCTGGTATAAATTGCGGTGATCGGGGTAGTAAATTCATAAAATTTATCCGTGTGTAATTTTTCGCGCAAACATCCCATAAAATAAGTTTTACTCAGGCACCATTCCCTCCATTCCAGCAGGATATTGACGGGAAGGTTTTCACCCCAGCCTATTTTCTGCATGTTGCCATAACCGTAAATCTTTACCATGAGCGGGCCAATAAAATACCACAAAACCCAGATCAGCAATTTCCGCGGAAAGGGGAAATACCGCCAGTAACCCAGTGCCGCATTAATGGCTACCACCTTACAGATGTGTTGCCGATGCTCGAGGAAACCTATCAGTTGCGCGCCAACACTATGGCCCAGCCAGATAATCCCGGTCAGCTTTTTTTGGTCAACGAGGAAATTAAGCACGGCATTCATGTCTTTTGTGCCCCATTCGTGCATATAGGCTTTAGAAGTTTTCAGGTTACCGGGTGCTGATCCACCAATACCCCGGTAATCATACAACAGAACATTGTATCCATTGTGAATAAGGAATTTTGAAAAGTTGATATAAAACTCTTTTTTTATTCCGGTTGCCGAACTGAGTATGATTGTGCCGGTACTTTCACCAGCAGGCGTTCCATATAAAGCGCTTAACCGGTATCCGTCGGCTGCATTGATAAATATTTTTTGCATATTATTTTATTTCATCCCTCATTTTATGATGCCTTAGCTACGGTAGCCTGGGTTGAGCCGTTATTAATCATTTCGTTCCGGGAATATTTTTATTTTGTTCTTGCAAATGCTCCTGCCGTCTGTGCATTAATTTTTTTTGTATCCGCAACCGGAATGGGAACATCGTTTGGGAATTTACCTGCTACAGGCCCATACTCTTCCATATTGATTGTAATATCCCTAAACTCATTAAACCAGTTGGCAGGGTTAAGGCGACTGAAAAAAAAGTCCAGTTTCCGGCTTTTTCTATTTTTGGCAGGTACGGGAACAGCCGGTGATTGCATTGACATAAAAAAGATTTACTGGTTATCAATTTTCGAAATGCAAATATGAAACCCCGGACCTGTTGCCTTCATCCCGCAAAAGCGTGATTTTTTACAGAATGATTGTTGTACGCCGGACTTTATTTTATTTTTACAATAGGTTTTAAATGATTTAAAGACTTAAAAAATGAAAGCCCTTCTTTCCTTTCTGCTGATGCTATTCAATGTGCTGCCCATACAGTCGCAGCCTGCAACGGATTCCCTGGAAGAAATTTTAAAAAATACAGGTGTTTACCGTGCGAACCTGCAGAAATATTTAGACCAGGTGCAAACCATGGGGCCTGATGAAATTGAGAAGATCAGGGTGATTGGCGAATGGGTTATCAACAATACCTACACAGATTCATTGCAGGAGATGCAGGCCACAGCCAACCTTGTTTTAGGAAAAATTTATACTGTTATCTCCAGTTATGGTGAGGCAACCCGGTACTTAACCAGTGCCCTAAGCATTTCGGAAAAAAATAATTTTTATAGGATCCAGGCAGAAGCACTTAACGCACTGGGATCGGTATACAACAGCAATGAACAATATGAAAAAGCCCTTGACTTCTATAAAAAATCACTTGCCATCAGTAAACAACATAATTTTCTTCATGGCATAGCCCGCGCCGGATTTAACCTGGGCAATACACAATTGAATTCGCAACACAGAGATGCCGGTTTGGTAAGGTCTTCGATCAATTTGATGCTCCGGGGATTGGGTATCGTACAACAATTAAAAGACACGCAAAGTATTATTACCCAAAGCTGGGGATTAAGCAATGCGTACGCTATATTAAAGAATTATGATTCGGCCGAGGCAATGTTGGGTATTGCCGGAAAATTAATAACAGCAAGCGGCAAAGAATTTACTTTTATAAGACATTATAACAAGGTGGCAAAACTGTATAGCGACAAAAAAGAATATAGTGAAGCAATAAAATATTATGAAAAGGGCCTGGCACTGGCAAAAAAATATACTGTGCCCAGGTGGATGTGCCAATATTATACCGGTATGGCGGAAACCTATGAAAATATGGGCAACTATAAAAAAGCTAACCTGTATAATCAACTGAATATAAAAATGCATGATGCATTGGTAAGCAAAGAAAATTTTGCAGCAGCAGCAGATATCCAAAATCGTTATGAAAGGGCCAAAAAAGACAATGAAATATTGAAACTGGCCGCGGTCAGCAAACAAAAATCAACAATCAATATCATTCTTGCCCTGGCATCCTTCGGACTGTTGCTGATAAGCTTTTTGAGCTACACGAACTTTAAAAACCGTAGTAAAATTTTAAAACAGCAGGAGGAAATTCAAGTGCAAAAGATCACCCGGTTAGAAAAAGACAAACAACTGGTGTCGATTGACGCGATGCTCAAAGGGCAGGAAGAGGAGCGCAGCCGCATTGCCAAAGATTTACATGACGGTCTGGGTGGCCTGCTATCGGGTACCAAATTGTCTTTTATGCATGTAAAAGAAACACTTGACTTACCACCTGAAAAAGCGACCCAGTTTGACAGGTCTTTAAGTATGCTCGACAATACCATTGGCGACCTTCGAAAAGTAGCACAGAACCTGATGCCGGAAGCATTGGTGAAGTTTGGGCTGCATGAGGCGCTGAGAGATTTCTGTGATTCGATTCAATCATCATCGGGTATAAAATTGCTGTACCATCACTATGGTGAAAAAAGGAAACTGGATAATACCGCAGAAGTGTTTATCTATCGTATTATCCAGGAGTTGGTAAATAATGCCGTTAAGCATGCTGATGCCAGCCAGGTTATTGTACAACTCACCATGAATAAAAACAAAACAGCGATTACCATAGAAGATAATGGAAATGGATTTGATAAAAACATGCTGAACTATACCAAAGGCGCCGGCATGGCCAATATCGAATACCGGGTGCAGTATTTTAATGGAACAACTGATATAGTATCATCGCCGGGCAACGGAACCTCCGTAAATATTGAATTAAATACATAAACAATGACCAGGGTGTATATAGTAGATGACCATGCCGTAGTAATTGAAGGCATTTATTCTTTATTGCAAAAAGAGAAAGATATTGAAATGGCCGGCTATGCCACCAATGCGGCTAATTGTATGCAATATTTTATCAATCATACCACCGATGTAATATTAATGGACATCAGCCTTCCGGATATGAACGGGGTGGACTTATGCAAAATAATCAAAAAGAATTATCCCGGAATTATGGTGCTTGCCCTGAGTACATTTAACCAGGGCACTTATATCCGGAAGATGATGGAAAGCGGGGCCAGCGGTTACCTGCTGAAAAACGCAGGCAGGCAGGAAATCGTTGAAGCCATTCACCTCGTGATGAAAGGGAAAACATATTTTAGTTTTGATGCAGGACAGGCCCTGAAATCAACTACGGATCAGCAAAATGCCATTCCCCCGCTTACAAAACGGGAAAAAGAAGTCCTCGTAAATATCGCAGATGGATTAACCAATATACAGATCGCCGAAAAACTATTTATCAGCACTGATACGGTGGACAGCCACCGTAAAAATTTACATGCCAAACTGAATGTAAAAAACACGGCTATGCTGATCCGCTTTGCGGTGGAAAATAATTTATTGTAAGGCTGAATTGTTCTTTTAACCTGTCAATATTTAATTCTATAATTTTAAGGGTCAACTTCAGGGGCGGCCCATGGGGTAGTTAAGTGATATAGCATTTAAACCCGAATGAAAAATTGGTGATAAGCATTGCCCGATTTATACAACGGCAGATACCGAATTTGTTCTCCCTTATGTGGCTCCCGGATCAACTATGATAAATACTCTACGAACAAAACAAAGTTCGGTGTTGGCTGCTTCACCAATTGGCCAACTGCTTTCCTGCAATCATATTTACAGCCAGTATGTATTTATTGAGGATAAACGGAAAACTACGCAGAAATTGGAAAGTAAATGGTGAAATATTGATCATTCACCTTTGTCTCACCACCAGTTTGGTTAATAAATAGATGAAAGAGAACACCAATATAAAAATGGCGATGCCGGTCAGTTCCGGTTTCGTTAAATTAGACAGCAGCCATACAATGCCACCAGTTGCGATCAGCGGAACAATTATGCCCCCCGGCACACGAAAAGTTTTTTCGGTAGTTGTTGGGTTGTTTTTCCTGAGTTTTAAAGTGGCCAGTACAACACCGAGATAAATAATTAGTACAGCAGCGCTTGCAATGGTGGCCAATTGTTTAAACCCGCCGGATATGGCAAATAAAAAACCTAACCCGGCATAAAAGGCAATGGCAATATATGGTGTAAAAAAACGGGGGTGCACTTTCGCCAATGGCTTTGGCATCAGGCCATCTCTTGCACCGGCAAACAATATCCGCGGGATAGAAAGTAGTTCGCCACCCAGGGCGCCCAGCATGGAAAGGGTTGTTGCAGCAATTATCAGAATAGTTCCCGATTTACCAAAAGCAATGCCCGCCACTGCGGCTAATGGAGCAGTTTTATGTGCTGCAATGCCGTCCCCCAAAACCCCTTGTGTTACTAACTGAATAGCTATATACAAAACCAGCACACCCGAAACCCCGAAAAAAATACCCAGCGGTACGGTTCGTTTTGGATTTTTTATTTCACCACCGTTACTTAGTGGCCCTTCCAGGCCCAGGAAGGCGAAAAATAAAAGCAATGATGCCGTGCCGATATTGGCAATAGTAGGAGATGTAACCCATCTTAAGTTTTCGGGTGCTACAAAACGGGCCCCCACAATTACCAGTACAATCATCGGGATTAATTTTCCTAATGTGGCGAATTCAATAAAACGTACACCGTTTTTTACGCTTCGGATATTGAGCAGGGCAAGGCTTCCGAAAATAAAAAAAAGAAATAATGCCCTGAAAATTTCATTACCTAACAACGGAAATAAATATTTCAGTGTATCTGCCAGTCCGTTTGCAATAGCTGCATCTGATAATACACTACCACCAATCCAATATATATTGTTTGCTAAAAATCCTGCAAAAGGGCCAAAAGCTGTTTCAATATAAGTGTACACCCCTCCGCTTGCAGTTGTTTTGCTGCCCACTTCTGCAAAGCACAAACCAATTAAAAATATCAGCGCGCCGCAAACAAAGTACGCAATAATAGCGGTGGCACCCAGGCCTTCGGCAATAATTGCAGGGATCACAAAAATACCGGAGCCCGCTGTTATGTTTATGATAGCCAGCGTGAGCGACCTTACACCGATTTCCGGTTTAAGATTTTCTTTTGCCGGAACCGGGTACATGTTGTTTATTTAGGGTGAATTGTCTTTGACTTTTGCTATTTCGTTTCATTGGCTTTTAAAACCCTTAAAAAATTGCCACCCAAAATTTTGGTAATATCCCGTTTGCTGTAACCTTTGTCCAGCAAAGCTTTTGTAATTACCGGGTACGAGGTTACATCGTCTAATTGCTGCGGGGTAATCGTAATGCCATCAAAGTCGGAACCCAGGCCCACATAATCAACTCCCACTAAATTGACGATGTAGTCAATATGTTGTATGAGTAATGATAAAGGCGGGCGCAGGGCACTGGCTTCATCGCTGTATTTTGTAAAAAGAAATAATTCTATATTCCATTCATGCATACCCGTTTTTATGAGTGAGTCATTTTCTGATGCATGCTTTTGCATAAAGGCACGCTGTTTTTTTATAAAACTGCTGTCAATAAACCCTGGGTTAAAATTCAACTGGATTACGCCTCCATTTTTTGCGATCGCTTTTACCTGGTCATCTTTTAAATTACGCTGGTGGTGGCATAAATTGTATACAGCACTGTGCGAGGCAATAATGGGTTTAGTGGTGGTATTTATTACATCCCAAAAACTTTGTTCCCCCACGTGGCTGATATCCACTATCATGCCCAATTGATTCATGCTGCTCACCACCTCCCTGCCAAAATCAGTTAAGCCTTTGTGCGCCATGTTCATGGTAAATGTTTCGTCAAATGCGCTGGTGGCCCAGGTTGTAGAGTTGTTCCAGGTAAGCGTCATATACCTTGCGCCACGGTTGTAAAAAACTTCCAGTTTACTTAAATCATCTTCTATCATATGGCCACCTTCTACCCCAAACAGCGCAGCAATTTTGTGTTGTTTTACAGCTTTCAGCAATGCCGTAGTATTGGCAACTTTCACAATTTTATCCGGATTGCGTGCCAGTACAGCATCTAAACTGTCCATTTGCCGGTTGGCGTATTGATAGGGGTTTTGCTTTTTGCCATCGCAAAAAACAGAAAATAACTGCACATCTAATCCACCCTGGTTCCATCTTGCCAAATCGCTGTGTGTTTTTCCTGTTAAGTTGTTGTCGAATACCATTCCGTCATCAACACTCTTCATTAAAATATCATTGTGCGTATCTACTACAATGGCTTTGTTATGAATTTTTTTATAGGATTGTGCAATGATCTGGTGAGTAAATAAAATACTGATGATGAACAGTTTTATTTTCATGTGTTTGTTAAATTCATTAGGATAAATTAGTAGCTCCCGGAGTAAGAGGATGAAGAAAACTTCGGTATGATTTTAATTGTTTGATCTTTTTATTGTTGCCAGTCGGGTTAATTAGCTTTGATAATTGCACCAGGGATAGTTTTATATTTAACACGAATAATTTTAATACTGAGGAGGTAAAACACCCCCTCAGCATCAATTAATAATAGCAAGGGATACCCGTGCAGGCATTACTTGGCTTTAGCATCATCATTGGAAATATCCCTTACGCATATATACTTCCCGTTACGCTTTTCCCATACTGCCATATACTTTCCCGTGTAAGTCACCTTACCTGAAGTATCTTTAACGGTAATTTTTCCCGTTTCGGTAACGGTATTTTCGTTACCAAAAACATCCATTACGTCATAAGCAACCGTCGTACCCTTAGCTCTTTTTGCAAGGCCGGCAGCAACATCTTTATAAATGGCTTCTTTACCCACCATCATCGGTTTGTTATTGGCGAAAGTTACAGCATCATCAGCATAAAAAGCCGCTACAGCGTTGGTGTCACGGGCATTGTCGGCGACCGCCCAACTGGTTTCCAAAGCCTGAATATCCGTTTTTAATTTTGCCATGTCTGGCCCGGCTTCTGTTGATGGGGTTGCCTCTGTTGTTTTGGCGGCGGAGTCTGTTTTGTCTGCAGCCGTGTTATCACATCCTATGGCGAAACAGGATAAAGCAACACAAACTACGGCGAATTTGAAACGATTCATTTTTTGCATTTTTTTTGTTTTATAAGTGAATAAAAAGCTGAGGTGTAACCGATAGGAAATTGAATGATTGATAAAGATAAGTTAGCTTTTAATACCGTTCCTATTTGCTTTTATCCATTTCCAGTGCCATTGTTCGGCAGGGTTTTGCTTAAATGGCTATTGGTTAAATTATTGAGTATGCCCAATTAAAATAGTTGGCGCACCGCCTGACGAAATCCGGTTTGCATCTGCAGCCACTTCCTGCATACCAGCCGAAGACATCGCTGCCTCCAGTGCTTCGGGCGATTCAAAAGGCATTGCAAACAGTTGATAAAAAGCTGCTGCACCCTGGGGGCTGGGTAAAAATTTAGTTACCGTATAAGGCTTTACCGTTGTAGCTATTCCTGTTTTTTCATCAAGGAATGCCAGATGCTTGACATATTCTGTTTCAAATTGCTGCACATCGGCAGGCTGCGGATAAAGTACCATTAATTGTAGCATTGGTTTATATTTTATTGTGATAATTGTGATTAACGCTTTAAATTAATCTGGCCGATTAAAACTAAAGGAAGAACTTGCATTTCAAATTTGGTATGCCCGCGGAAGGATTGTGGCGCACCCCTCCCTGACTGCGTGAAACTAACTGGGATGATGCCATACCTGCTTTGGCCACGCGTATTTGTACAGCCGGCATTCACAATAATTAAACCGTTCAGTTTAAAAGTAAAACATAATTGCAGTTATTCAAAGGCCCTTTTGCAGTAATAAATACCCAATTCTTTCCGTCATGGCCGGTGACAAACTCAAAACAGTAGCGACAACCTGGGATGCACCATTTTTCAATACCCAAAAATAAGCAAATCATCTTATCAATCATTTTCACAACATCACAGTTACCCGGTTAGAGTATTTAAAATCGTCAAAAGATTTTACTACCGGGTTTCCAGATTTTCATAACTATTAATTGAATCCCGAAGCCAGCCCTATTGCACTTGCGTCAAATAATTTCGTCCCCGTTTTTAAAAGGCCACTGTTTTTGCATCCTGGCAAGAATGAAATACATGATCAGCCCGCTGGTTAAAACCAGTAAGAAAGAAAGAATTATGGTAATCCCCGTTGCATAAAAAATAAATAACCACATGCTGATGGCCAGTAGTACAGGTAAGGGATAGAGGGGCATTTTGTAAGGCAGGTGCAGCGTTCCGTTTCGTTTACGCAACAGTGTTACCCCTATTGCCTGGCCTATAAACTGCACCATGATCCGCATCGCCAGTATCCCGTCAATGATGTGCTTCATCCTGAATAACAGGCTAAATACCAATGCAAATCCCGCGAGTACCAGCAGCGACACATAAGGGAAGTTTTTAGTGGGATGCAGTTTACCAAATAATTTAAAAAAGGCTCCGTCCACAGCGGCTGCATACGGCACCCTTGAATAGCCGAGCATCACCGCAAACAAAGACGCCAATGCAACCCACAATATCATGAGGGTCGCAATATTCGCCGCTGAGCCCCCATACAGCCTTTCAATGAATGTGCTTACCACAAAATTATTCTGGCCATTGTCCTGCCAGTGCTTTATTTCCTGCCAGGGGATTACACTGGCCACACTTATATTCATCGCCAGATACAGGATGGCAATTCCAATAACGGAAATGAACATACTGGCAGGGATATTTTTGCCCGGGTTCTTTATCTCCCCGCCCAGGTGGCATACATTGTAATAGCCCAGGTAACTGTAAATGGTCTTTACGCATGCCTGTCCAAATACAAAGGATATCAGTTGGCCCCAGCTAAAATCCGTATTGATGTTTTTAAGCGGCTCCATAAAATTCCCATTCGCAATACCGCCAATGATGATCCAACCCAGCGTAAGTAATACACCCGTCCAAAGCAGCACACCGATCTTACCGATGCTGTCTATTTTACGGTACAATAAAAAAGTGATAAATATAATAACGGCGGCGGATACTGCTTTTGCCTGCCATTTGTTTAAATGAACGAGGTATCCTAAATACTGAGAAAAACCGATAGCCGCAGAAGCCGCTACCAGCGGGGCCTGGATAACGGTTTGCCAAACATATAAAAAGCTCATCATCCTGCCTGGCCCCTTTTTACCATAGGCTTCTTTTAAAAAGTTATAACTCCCGCCGGCTAAGGGATAGGCTGCCCCCAGTTCACTCCAGATCATAGCATCAATCAGGGAAAGAATTGCGCCGGCTATCCATGCATATAAGAACATGCCACCCAGTAAACCCATCACAATGGGTAAGGTAACAAAAGGCCCGATACCCACCATGTCGATCATGTTGAGCACGGTAGATTGAAAGAGTCCTAAACTGCGCTGAAGTTTTGGTGCCGCTGTTGTCATTACAAACGGAAATTACAATTTACATGGCATAAAAAATTACCCCGGTACAATTTTAAAATTGCAGCCATCAGCATGCCACTGTTAAACCCAGTTAAAAATGAAGGTTTAATTTATCACTGATTAATAGTAGATTATTAACCAGTTAGACCGGATTCTTCACTATTGCCCATTACCCATTGACATTGCCTATCGACCATTGACCATTGACATTCACCTTCACCAACTGGCAGTAAAACCTTTCATAAAATCCGGGAAATTTTTTGTTTTAAAAGCGCCATCGCCAAAAAATTTAAGGGGAGGTTCCAATTCTTTAGGTTTTAAGAAACCGGGCAGGGGCGCCGGCTTTGCATCGATGGCACTTAAAAAAACCGTGGAGGGATAGCTCATCTGTCCATATAATAAAAATACAGCCAGTTCATTTACTTTGTTCTGTGCATTATACCCGTATTTTTTCCCATTCCATTCCGCCGCGTCTTTACTTTCAGCATCAAATTTAACGGCATAATATTTTTCATTGATATAAGCAGCTACTTTACTGTTGTTATAGGTTTCTTTGTCCATTACTTTACACCAGCCACACCAGTCGGTATATACATCCACCAGGATCGGTTTTGGATTTTTACTATAGGCAGTCTGCATTTCAGCAATACTTAACCATTGTACTTTTTCCTTTTTGGGCACTAAGGATGAAGCAAGAACCAATACCATCATTGCGCATATAAAAAAAACCATAACTTTTTGCATACAATATTTGTTTAGTAGATTACATATCTAAATGAACGACAAAGTAATGAATAAAATTGTTATTGCCATTACAGGGGCCAGCGGATCAATTTACGCGAAATTGCTGTTAGATAAATTACTGGCCATTCCGGATCAATGGAATGAACTGGCTGTTGTATTAACCGAAAACGCAAAAGCCGTATGGAAAACAGAATTAGACAATACGGGTTATTTGAACTACCCGGTAAAATATTATACACAGCAGGATTTTATAGCCCCTTTTGCCTCCGGTAGCGGGCAATACAATACTATGATCATTGTACCCTGCAGCATGGGCACTTTGGGAAGGATTGCAACGGGCATCAGCAACGACCTGATTTCAAGGGCCGCTGATGTGGTATTGAAAGAGAGAAGGAAACTGATCTGTGTGGTAAGGGATACCCCGTACAATTTAATGCATATCCGTAGTATGGAAACCATTACCCTTGCCGGTGGGATCATTGCCCCGGCCACCCCCTCTTTTTACAGCAAACCCGCTACAATTGAAGAACTTGCTGCAACCGTTGTTGACAGGGTGCTGGATTTAGCAGGATTGGACATAAAGACCTACCGGTGGGGGAAATAAACAAATTTTACCTTCTAAGTCCACTCTTCATTTTGACATTCAAATGGATGCATCCCGAATTGTCGCTGTCGGGTGGGGCACCGATCATGGTGCGCAATACTACCCATCTTCATTATCCCATTTTCAAATTTTCACATTTTCAAATTAAGGATTTACCTCAAATCCACAACTTCCACCCCAGGGTACTTTTTTGCATCAAACAGAAATTGTGTATCGCTTACCAATGCACTCGTATTCATTTTCGCGACAGCATAGGTATATATATTACCTGCCTTTTCAAATACTTTCGTACTGGTAATGGTTTGTGTTTTTTTATCAACGTTTACCAATACTTTAAAAAAAGGTTTACTCTTGTCAATGGGTGTCAGTTCAATTTGCTGGGCAGGTTTTCCGCTTAGTTTTACTTCATCATTCAACTTATACAAAAAGTCTTTATCGTAAAAATTGGTAAATATTTTTTGCGGGGTAATTGAATTGGCGGAGGGGTCAATCTTTGTAATCGTCAGCTCATTGGTAGATTTATCATAGGTAGACACATTCGTGCCGTCACAATAAATCTCCTGGCCCGTTACACTTACGCGATATTTGGTTCCCTTCATAAACACCGTACCGGTTTTGGTACCAAGGGTTTTTCCTGAACTATTTTCTATTTTAAGTGAAAAAGCTGATTGTACCGACTTGAAGGTTTTGAATTTTGCGCTTACCGCGTCTAATATTTTTTTAGCTTCGGGATCATTTTTACCCATTCCTTTTGGCTGGGCATTCACCGAAACCATGCCAACCATTAATAGCACAACAATTGTTATAAAATTCTTCATATGACTTTATTTTAAAGCGATCCTTTTTTTAGGAGTGGCAAAGATAAGAGAATACACCCGTTTTTACGGACCGCTTTGCTCCTTAAATGGAAAGAACTGTTAATAAGAAGTTATCAAAAAATAATTGCAGGGCGGTATTGCTAAAATTTAATTACAATGCGTACTTTGCAAACACTTCAACTTTCAACAACCCGGTGCAACTATTGATCCAGTTTAGTTAACAATCATTCATTTTACTATGACGGAAAAAAATATTGCGCTTTCCCAAAGGGAAAACTATACCCCTTCCTCCTTTACAAAGTTGCTCTGGTGGCTATCTACCGCCGAAAGGGAATTGCTCGTGGATGCGGTGGTAGACCGAAACAGGTATACCATAGTGGGTATGACCGTTTTGGCAACCTGGGCATTTGCCACTTTAGCATGGGGTTATTTCTTTAGTACCGTTACGGCAAATAGCTGGCTTGCAATCCCATTGGGCCTTTTTATGGGTTTTGTGATACTCACCATTGACAGGGCATTGATAAAAGGCATTAATAAATTTAATAAAAACAGGTTTCTTCCTTTGTTGTTCAGGGGTTTGCTCGCAGTTACCATCGGCGTATTTATGGCCCAGCCGGCCCTGCTGTACATGTTTAAAAAAGAGATTACACTACAGGCTTCGTTGGATAATGAAAAAAAGAAAATGCTTAAAAAGCAGCAGTTGGATGCATTGCATAAAAACAGGAAGACCGGGTTGCTTTTGGATAAGGAAAAATTGCAAAAAGAAAATAATGTCAAATATGCGGATGTGACCGCGGCAAGAAACAATTTTTTAGCCGAAACAGATGGCAGCGGAGGTACCGGCAAAGTGGGGATTAAAGATATCGCCATCGCCAAAAGGAATGTATACCAAAAATTAGATGCCGAATATCAAAACTTACTTACCGCCAACCAGCCAAAAATTGCTGAAGCGGAAAGTGAAATAAAAACCATTGATGACAAAATAAGAAAGGAGGAAGAGGCATTTACCACCTACTTTAATGATGGCTTTTTAACACAGGTTGAAGCATTGAATAACCTGGTGAAAGATAACCCGGCATTACGGTACCGGTATTATTTATTGGTAATTATCCTCCTGCTGATAGAACTTATGCCGGTTATAGCCAAAAGCCTCCTGCCGGCAGGAACCTATGATGAAAAGGTGCAACTAAGGGAAGAAATGGAAAAAGAAATTGCGCATAACAATACCCGTAAGGAACAGGAATTGAAAGAATTATACAATTCACTTGCGCAGCAAAATGACATGGAAGCCATTACCTCTTTTTTTAATTTAACAAAGGCGGACAGGGAGGAAAAGATGAATGCCTTCAGTAAAAGATGGAAAGAAGAGGACCACCAGACTTTTGACGGCCTCTGGGAAAAAATGAAAAAGGAGATTTTGACAAAGCAGGAAAATTGAGTGGGCAATGGTGAATGATCAATGGGCAAAAGGCAAAGCTTATTAGTAAATGCAATATTTCACGATTCACCATTCACCATTCACCATTCACCACTATATCATCTCACTCTGCAATAATGGATTCTTAACGGATACTTTTTTTTCGGCAAATTCTTTAGCTGCCTTTATAAAACTTACAAAGATTGGCTGTGGATTTTCAACAGTACTTTTTAATTCGGGGTGATACTGAACACCAATAAAAAACGGATGGTTTTGCAGCTCAATAATTTCAACCAACCCGGTACCGGGGTTTTTTCCACTGGCAATCATTCCTGCCTGTTCAAATGGTTCTAAATAAGCGTTGTTAAATTCCCAGCGATGCCTGTGGCGTTCGCTGATGGGCGAATGACCATAAATATCATGTGCAAGTGTAGCAGGTTTTAACTCGCATGGATAAGCCCCCAAACGCATTGTTCCTCCTTTCGACGTCACTTTTTTCTGTTCTTCCATCAGGTCTATCACGGGGTTGTTGGTACCGGGATCCATTTCGGTAGAGTGGGCATCTTTTAAATTCAACACATTTCTTGCAAATTCAATAGCCGCCATCTGCATACCGAGGCAAATCCCAAAAAAAGGTAATTTGTTTATTCTCGCGTATTGCACAGCAATGATCTTGCCTTCCACTCCCCTGATGCCAAAACCCGGGGCCACTAATAATCCATCAAAGCCGCCTAATTTTTCTTCTACATTTTCTTCGGTAATAAATTCACTGTGTACGTTCACCACCTGCACTTTACATTCATTCATGGCCCCCGCATGAACAAAAGATTCTAAAATAGATTTATATGCATCCTGCAGCTCAATATATTTACCAATAAGCCCGATGGTTACTTTACCGGATGGGTATTTCAGTTTATCTAAAAAGTCTTTCCATTTGCCCAGTTGCGGGGCTGAATAACCATTGATGTGCAATTTTTTTAACACGATTACGTCCAATCCTTCCTGTAACATTTTAAGGGGTACCTCATAAATGGAATTGGCGTCCATGACTTCTATAACGGCTTCTGTTTTTACATTGCAAAACAAAGCTATCTTCTTCCGGATGTCGAGGTTAAGGGGCCTTTCTGTCCTGCAGGCAATGATATCGGGGTGCACGCCATTTTCACTCAGTAACTTTACACTGTGCTGGGTGGGCTTGGTTTTTAATTCTTTAGCGGCTTTTAAATAAGGTATCAAAGTTAAATGAATCACCAGGCAATCTTCTTTTTCCATTTCCCATTGCAACTGGCGGACCGCTTCAACAAAGGGCAGGCTTTCAATATCCCCTACCGTACCACCAATCTCGGTTATTACAATATCATATTGGCCGGTATCTCCTATCAGTAACATTCTTCGTTTAATCTCATCCGTTATGTGAGGGATCACCTGAACAGTTTTACCCAGGTAGGCGCCCTCCCTTTCCTGGTTGATCACCGTTTGGTAGATCCTGCCAGTGGTGACATTATTGGCCTGCGAAGTAAAGATGTTTAAAAAGCGTTCGTAGTGACCAAGATCAAGATCGGTTTCGGCGCCATCCTCCGTAACAAAGCACTCGCCATGCTCATAAGGGTTCAATGTACCCGGGTCAACATTAATGTACGGGTCAAATTTCTGGATGGTGACTTTCAATCCCCTCGATTGCAGGAGCTTTGCAAGAGATGCGGCGATAATCCCTTTTCCTAATGAAGAAGTAACACCACCGGTTACAAATATGTACTTGGTCATTGTGTATATTTATAATTTTGAATTACTGATTGAAACAGTTGAATAGTATCCATATAAAAAAGCATTTTCTTTCTACCTGTATAAAAAAGGTAAAGCAGAAAACGTTACTTATACAACAAAATCTGATTTGATAAAAAGACTATCCAAAAATTGACCAGCGGCTTTCAGCACTTTTGGAACTAATAAAAAAAATCCGTGAGGTCATGCAAACTTACAGCGAATAATCCGGAGCATGAAATTTAGCTGATCATTTGTGGAAAAATTTCAAAATATTTAGCTCCCACACGCAAACTTTTAATTATTCTATCTAAAATTAATATCCAATAGCTAAATTTCATTTATTTTGAATACCAGGAATAGCCTCATTATCATTTCGCCCGACAGAAAAAATATATACCAAAAACTTTTGTTTAGCAGGCTGTTGCATCGTAATTTCATGCTTCTTTCTATTTGATTATTTTACACAGTATACTTAAACCCGATATTTTTATGGATTTAATTAAAAGCAGTTTTAAATCAAAAGCTGATGAAGTTGGTGCCGAATTAAAGGAAATGCTAAAAGAACATGGGAACAGGAAGATCGGGGAAGTTACGCTTAACCAGGTGTACCAGGGAATGAGAGGGATAACAGGGCTGGTAACAGAAACATCGCTGCTGGATGCCCAAGAGGGGATCCGTTTTCGCGGCTATACTATTCCTGAATTGCAGGAAAAATTACCAAAAGCGCCAAAAGGTTCAGAACCATTACCGGAAGGATTATTTCACCTGATGT
Source organism: Ferruginibacter sp. (assembly GCA_014379625.1). Lineage (GTDB taxonomy): Bacteria > Bacteroidota > Bacteroidia > Chitinophagales > Chitinophagaceae > Ferruginibacter. The sequence goes on from JACMLJ010000039.1 coordinate 23,900, forward strand.
TGCTGGGAGAATTACCGACTGAAGAAAATGCCAATCATATCACATCTGTATGGCAGCGCAGGAGCCATGTTCCCAGCCATGTATTTAATACAATTGATGCTACCCCGATCAGTACGCATCCCATGACGCAGTTTGTGATAGCAATTATGGCTTTGCAAACAGAGAGTAGTTTTTCAAAACGCTATGCGGCGGGCATGAGTAAAAAAGATTACTGGGAGGCCACTTTCGACGATTCAATGGACCTTATTGCAAGGCTGCCAAGGGTTGCCGCTTATATTTACCGGCGTAAATACAGAAATGCAGATCATATCCAACCAAATGGATTACTGGACTGGTCTGGAAATTTTGCGCATATGATGGGGTACGACAGCGAAGACTTTAAAGAACTGATGCGGCTATATATGACGATCCATGCAGATCACGAAGGGGGCAATGTATCCGCGCATACTACACACCTCGTAGGGTCTGCACTGAGTGACCCTTACCTGGCTTTTGCGGCGGGTATGAATGGTTTAGCCGGCCCTTTGCACGGATTGGCCAACCAGGAAGTCATTAAATGGATATATGATATGCAGGAACAATTAGGTACCGACCTTCCTGCAAGGGAGCAGATCGCCCAATATGTTCAGGATACCATCACTGCTGGTAAAGTGGTACCGGGCTATGGCCATGCAGTGTTGAGAAAAACCGATCCCCGTTTTACAGCACAAATGGAGTTTGGAAAAAAACATATGCCCGAAGACAAATTATGCCGTACTATCTGGAATATTTACGAGATGACCCCGCCTATTTTACAGTCCTTAGGTAAAATTAAAAACCCGTGGCCCAATGTGGATGCGCACAGTGGTGGTTTGTTGGTGCATTATGGTATGGTGGAATATGAATTTTATACAGTGCTGTTTGGTGTGTCCAGGGCGCTGGGGGTATTGGCCAGTCTTTGCTGGGACAGGGCACTGGGACTACCATTGGAACGACCCAAATCGGTAACCACCGATTCTGTAAAATCATGGCTGGAAGGAAAAGGGGAAATATGGGGCGATTGATGGATGAAAATTGAATTTTAATAAAGCCCCGCATACATCCGGGGTTTTTTGTTATTTTGACTGTTCAAATTTAACGACTGTGATTAAAAACCTGTTTATTTTTATCGTTTGGATGGCCTTTGCGCTTTCAGTTACAGCGCAGCCAAAAAAAACAACAGTTGCGCCCATAAAAAATAGTCAGCACCTCAAAGTGTTTGAACAGGCGGTGATCAGCGGCGATGCCGGTACAGCTACCATCTCGTTAAATTATTATCTCGCTGAACCGGGTAGTGATCAAAAATACGCTGATACGCTTGCCATGCTGTATATGCAACAGGGCGCCTATCCGCAATGCTATTATTGGGCCCGGCAACGACTGCTCGTAAAACCTGATGATATTAACCTGATGGAATTAAAAGGAGTTTGCTTAGAGAAACTGCAACAGCCCAAAGAAGCCATTGATGTATTTGAAAAATTATTAAAGAAAACGCAGAGTCCCTATCACGCTTATAAATTAATGGAACTGCAATACGGCATCAAGCGTTTGGTTGAATGCCTTGAAACGGCGGAGGCAGCAGAGAAACTAACTTACCAGCCTGGCTTTATTATGACCTACAATGTGGGACAACAAGTAGGCAGAACTTATCTACAGGCAGGAGTATATAATATCCACGCCCTAGCCTTGTACGATCTTGATAAAAAGGCGGAGGCAAAAGCTTATTTTGAAAAAGCATTGGCTTTGGATACCAGTTTTGTACTGGCCAAACAAAACCTCGAAGCATTACGGAATATAGAAATCGGGGATCGAAAAAATAACCCAGTACCGGGCAATCCCCAACAGGCAGCGCCGGCCACTAATAAACAAAATCAAAATTGATTTTGGAAGCAATGGATGCGGCAACTATATTTGCAGTCCGAAAGGGGATCCTATCGCAATGTGAAGCGTGTTTCGGTAGCCACAGGGAAGCCCGTTAGCCTGGCCGAGTAATTGAAAAAAAGGGGGATTAGCTCATCTGGTAGAGCGCAAGCATGGCATGTTTGAGGTGATCGGTTCGAGTCCGATATCCTCCACTTCAAAAAGGCGGTTACGATATAAGTAACCGCTTTTTTTATTGTTACCCTTTTTCGGGGGTCGATAAATGTTATGGGGAATCTGTAATTTGCGCTACAGATAAAGTGGTAAACATCAACTTACATTCAATAAACCTGGTATGTATCCAGCATTACAAAAAGACCTGGAAAATCTCGAAGAAATTTTACAAGAGGTCAGGGATTTTAGTGTTGATTATTTAAGTAACCTTGATCATTTCCCAACGGGAAGAACACTGGGCTCAATAGCATTTCCGGGGCTGCCAGCAGTTGGAGCAGGTGCAGCTCAAACCCATCAGCTTTTTAAGGAAACCTTTTTAAAAAATATCGTTGCTTCCTCAGGCAGCCGTTATTGGGGATATGTTACAGGTGGTACCACGCCGGCAGCTATAGCAGGTGACTGGTTAACTTCAATTTTTGACCAAAACACTTTTAACACGTCAGGTTTAGGAGATGTTTCCGCAATATTGGAATTGGAAACCATAAAAATGATGCTGGAATTATTTGAACTGCCGGCCACTTTTAATGGCGGCTTTGTTTCAGGCGCCACCATGTCTAATTTTACCTGCCTGGCTGTTGCAAGGCAATGGTTTGGAAAAACCCAAAGTATTGATATTGCCAAAGAAGGAAATCCTTCAACCATTAAAATGTATGCAGCTGTTCCGCATTCTTCTTCTGTAAAAGCATTGTCGATGTTAGGGTTAGGCAGTAAAAACTTAACCATAGTGCCAACTTCACCGGGCAGGGAATGTATTGATATTAAAAAGTTTAAAGAAATATTGGCCCGGCAACCCAACAACCCGTTTATCCTGATAGCAAGTGCCGGTACCGTAAATACGGTAGACTTTGATGATATGGAGGCTATTGCACAATTGAGAAAAGAATACAATTTCTGGTGGCATATTGATGCGGCTTTTGGAGCATTTGCATCCTGCAGCACCGATTATAAATATTTACTGCATGGTTGGGAATTGGCAGACAGCATTACCGTTGATTGCCATAAGTGGCTCAATGTACCCTATGACAGTGCAGTTTTTTTTACTAAAAAGGAACATGAAAACCTTCAAAAGGAAACTTTTCAAAATGCTAATGCCCCTTACCTGGGCGATACGATAAAGTACTTCTCCTATTTAAATTTTGTTCCTGAAAGTTCACGCAGGTTCAGGGCCTTACCGGTTTGGTTTACATTGCAGGCATATGGAAAAGCAGGCTATTGTTCGATCGTAGAAAACAATATCACCCTCGCAAAAGAGTTAGCGGGAAAGATAGAAAATTCAGCGTATTACCAATTAGCGGCTCCCGTCCGTTTAAATACGGTTTGCTTTACGGTTAAAGATAAAAACAAAAGAGATGATTATATCAAAGCAATCATAACCAAACTTAATGAAAATGGAAAAATATTTTTAACCCCTACCCTGTATAATGAAAAATCCTGTATCCGTGCGGCCCTTGTAAATTGGAGAACAGGCAAAGCTGATATTGAAATTGCCATGAAAGAATTGACAGAGGTTTACGAGTTGATTGATAAATGATGGCAAGTTTTTTTAGGGTAGGGATATTTTGCCGGCTTGAGAAAACTAATGAAACACCGCTTTACAACAAAATAAAAAAGGCTGCCTTTCAAAAAGACAGCCTTTCAAAAACTATTATTTCAGCCTTATTTAATAAATGTTTGTTGCAGTATTTTATCCTCAATTCTCACTACTAATTTATACATACCTGCGGATAATTTTTTAAGGCTCATGGAATTATTGGTAAAAGTGGAAACAATTTTTTGTGCCAACCGCTTCCCATTAAAATCAACAATTGAAACCTCCGCTTTTTTATCAACTGACAACCCGGTAATAATAAACCTCAGTTCACCGTTCACGATTGGGTTTGACAAAAGTGTTACTTCAGCCCCCGGTTTCAGATAGTTAATGCGCACAATCCTCGAATAACTGTACCTGCCGTCCTTATCGATGATCTTTAACCGGTAATACACATAACTGCCTGTACCTGCCAAAGGAATATCATCCACGCGGTAATTGTTACCCGACGGCCTGCCGGAACCTGGCAGAGAGACCTTTGATATCCATCGCAATGTAACCATATCCTGCTGTTCAATTTCGTAGTGACTAAGATTTGTTTCTTCTTCCGTTTCCCATACCAGCACAATTTTATCACGGTCTTTGTAACCATTAAAGAGTTTAAGTTTAACCGGTAAAACCAGGTCGCCTAATTGGGCCCTTATTTCACCACCACCATAACTGATAGTATGAATGTTTACGTAGGATAATCCGTTTACCATTGAGTCTGCAAAAGTACTCCTTACGGTAGCGGTGCCAGTTATGGTGCCGGATGTTGTTCCGGCAAAAGATAGCGGGATAACTACGCCCCCGTTCACACCTGCTGCGCCCCCGTGAATGTGCGCATCGCTAATGTTACTGGATAAATTTGTAAAGCTACCGGTAACGTGTACCTTATTCGTTAGCTTGTCGAGTAAAACATATGCGCTTCCGGTACCGGAAGAAACAATAGCTACACCCGATACGGATTGAGATACCTGCATGTTCCCGGTAATGTACTGCGTTGACCCGTTAGCGGCAGGTAACAGTTGCGCCCTTATTTCTCCAGCAGAATAGGTACCCGTGCTATGAACATTTGTATACATATTTCCGGCCAGCAGATCGGCCTCCTGTGGCTCGGTTAAAGTAAAGGACCCTGAAAGCGTTCCAATAGTGCCGCCGGTGTTGGTAAGGTTAAATAAAACAGGTGCATTAACTCCAGGGCCGGCGGGTCCGTGTATATGAGATCCGCTGATGCTGGCATTCAGGTTCTGGTAATCCCCTGTCAATTCTAAAAGATTGGTTGTGCTATTATATTTTACGATCACCGTTCCTTTTGCAGGTGAAGCATTTACCGGGAATTCCTGGCTACCCTGGAGTGCATTGGCAAAAAACCACATCTGGCTAAGCTGGGTGAGCTGGCCCCTTATCTCGCCGGCTGAATAAATGCCGGGGGTATGAACATTTACATAGGTATTACCAGTCAGGATATTATCCCTTACCGTGGCAGTAAGTACCATCGATGTATCTAAAGTACCGGTGGTAGCAGTTGTAAAATTTAAAGGAACAATCACGCCACCCGAGGCGCCTGGGCCACCGGTATGAATGTGTGCATTACTGGCGGCTGCGGTTAAGCCTGTATAATTCCCTGTTAAATACAATGTGTTGGTGGCTTTGTCAATTATTGCGGAAACAGCGCCTGTTGCCAATGATCCATTAGGAGGCGTTTGCTGCGCACCCTGTAGCCGGGCATTAAAGAATTCCGTTTGCCCGTCTGTGGTTACAGTTAGTTGCGCCCTGATCTCACCACCTGTATAAGGGCCTACGCTATGCACATTAACATACGTATTACCAGCTAAAAGATTTACCTCCTGGGCCTCGGTTAGGGTGGGGGTTCCGCTAAGTGTGCCTGAAGTGCCTCCCGTATTGCTAATATTATAAAGTACACCTGCATTCACACCGGGGGCAGCAGGCCCATGAATATGTGAATTATTAATGTTGGCAGTGAGGTTCCGGTAATTACCGTACAGCTCCAGTAAATTTGTTGAAGTATTATACTTAACAATAACAACGCCGCTTGCCGCGGAGTTACTTACAGGTACTTCCTGGCTGGATTGCAAAACACCCTTTAAATACCGGATCTGCGCATTTACTGCATAATTGAATAAAAATAAAATGGCGAACAGCAATGTAAATTTTGATTTCATAATTAGAATTTTAATTGATTGATTGGTGGTTATAAATTTACATTTATTTATTATATCTTCAAAAAAAAGGAATACACTTCAAATTTGCATACCAACTAATTCTACTTTGACATGTTCAGAAAACGTAGTTCAGGATTGCCATAATTTTAATTTTGGAACGGAAAAGTTGCCATGAAAAAATGCAGTACAAGTGAGTGACACAACAACGATGCTATGGAAAACGTCTGCTGGTCAACAAAAAATTACTAAAGTTTCGACTTGTCAAAGCAGAACTAAATATTGCCATCATTGGTGAAATTTCCTTTACAACGAAACTATTCTACAAAAGGTTGGCTATCCTCCCCAATATTTTAAATTTGTCCCGGGGAAGTGTTTAAGCGTGATTTCCAAAATAGTAACTTGTTTACTGATAATTTTAAAAATATTAACCTTACAAGGGAACCTGATCCTTGGAGCACATTAAAGGCCGGTAACCACCTGCTAAATTTTGAAATTCACTCATCGTTTATTGGTTGGCCGGCAAAACAGGAAAATAATTATCTTCGGTCTGTAAAATAAAAATTCATGAAAACAGCAATTGTAACCGGTTCTTCAGGTAATATGGGACAGGCCGTTGTAAGAAAATTCCTGGCCGAAGGATACCGGGTAATCGGAACGATTGCGCCCAATGATCCGGTTCAAATAAATATAGAAGATGTAAATTTTGAAAAGGCTGAAATAGACCTGATGAGTGAAGAAGATGCGGAAAAATTTGTAGCATCGATGGTATCAAAATACGGCACCATTCATAGTGTTGTGTTAACAGTGGGTGGTTTTGTGATGGGTAAAATCGCTGATACAAAAACAAGTGATATCGCTAAACAATACCAGCTGAATTTTGAAACCGCCTACAATATCGCACGCCCTGCATTTGCCCACATGATGGAAAAAAAAAGTGGCCGGATATTTTTAGTAGGCTCACGTCCGGGTATCAACGCAGCCAATAGCAAAGGAATGATAGCGTATGGATTGTCAAAATCACTCGTGTTTCGCCTGGCGGAGTTGATGAATGATGAAGCAAAAGGGGTGAATGTAGTTACCAGTGTTATTGTGCCCAGTACAATTGATACAGCGCCTAATCGTGCCTCCATGCCGGATGCAGATTTCAACAACTGGATAAAGCCGGAAGCCATTGCGGATATTATTCACTTTTATTGTACAGATGCAGCGGATGTTTTGAGAGAGCCGGTGATAAAACTGTATAATAAATCATGATTATTGACTGCCCCTGCCCGCCACGGCCGACTCCAATGCATTAAATCTGTTGATTAAACCAGGCAAGATTGCAACGAAATAAGCTATTTGGAAACCTACTCTTCAGGGCAATACCATATTCGTATTTTAAAATTGAATATTGATCATTAAGTGTTTAAATTTTATTCAAATTATCAGCCATCAACTTTTAACTATCAACCATAAATTTTGAAGGGGGGATATTCATTCACGGAACTACATTCCGTTTAAGGAGTTGGCGCTGCCCCAATGGTTATCTTAAAAAAGGGCGCTTCCAATATTTGATTGCCCCTGGCAACCGTTGCAGGCTCGGTATATTCTTCCTGCCTTTGTGACCTGTATAATCCTGTGGTAATATTGCTTATTGCACTCGCCAGACTTGTCTCATTCAAATCACCCCAATCCTTATCCAGCCCATCTGCCACCGCGCTGTTAACCTGGATGCCATTAAAATAATTACCCTCCCCGTTTTTATTAGTTGTTCTGAATGAAACCGGGAAGATATACCATTCTCCCACCGGTATTGGAAAAAAGCCCACAGGTTTTCCGTAAGTTGTTCCGCCGATAAGTTTTACCTCCATGTGAGGTTTCAGGTTGTTGATGAGCAATTCACTTGCCGAAGCGGTACCTCTTCCGACTATAAAATAAATGCGGCTCAAATTCAATGAGCCTGCTTTTTTAAATTTAGTCGTCTCGTTATTCCCGCTGTTGCTGGCATTGTATTCCTGTTTCATCATTATACCGCCATTGGCAGTTGAACTAACGAGATAATTAGCTAGTTTTTCCTGTACGGATACATACCCACCTCCATTATACCGGAGGTCGACAATCAGATCCCCAACGCCCCTTCCCGCGAAGCGGTTGAAAACCCGCTGAAAATCGCTGTATAACTGATTTTCATTGCCAAGGAACGAATTAAAAACCAGGTACCCGATTTTTTTATTGTTCACCGTATAAACGGTATCCAGGTATACCGGCCTCGTTGAGTAATGCGACTGCGTTAAATTAATTGTAACGATTATGCCGTCGGGTTTTTGAAAGGTAACAGATACACTGGGAGCATTGTAAAGGTTATCGACAATGAAATTTGAATTACCAGTATTGATATTGCTGTTTCCGTTGATTTTTGTAATGCGCCAGCCCCTGTGTATGCCTGCAATACCCGCCGATGAATTTGGTTCTACAAGCCTTACCCGCAAGTCTCCTTCTACCCTAAAAAAAACCGTTAACCCAATATCCCCGTTTGCCGAAGCCACACTTCCCAAAGAACTCATACCCGCACTTGCATTATCCCATTCCGTTTTTTTCATGGCAAAACTAAAACGGTCTACCGGTGCTGTGAAACCAGGCTCCAGGCTATATTGACGGATTCCCTCCATTATTTTATTTGGATCATCAAAGCTCCTTGCATTAAAAGTGGATGGTACCTGGGTATTCCATAAATAAATATCTTTTGTAAGCAAAAGAGCTGAATCTTTTAATATATCATCAGTCGCAATTACCGGGATTATTACCGGCTGGGTGATTGCCACTGCATCCTGTCCGCCTTTTTTGCATGCAGCAAAAGGCAATATTGATACAAGAGGTACAATGGTTTTGAAAAACAGCTGTATGTTCATATCTGGCGATTTTATGCTTGTTGAAAATGGAATTGACTAACGAAAAAAATCTTCCCTAAATTTTTAAAGCAGGAGACTTTAACAATGTGTAAACAAACGGTGGCGGGAGCAGTTTATAATCAACCGTTGGTTTGCAGTCGCAAACAGGTTTAACATGGTAACAATTTATTTATGATATGAAAGCAACTTCCCTTTAAAATTCTGCGTTTCAGCAACCGTAATATTTCTATTTTTTTACAATTAAAATGCTTCATTATGAAAATTTCCAACACAAAGGTCTTTCCGCTCAACAGGGTATTTTTATCTTTTTCCGCGGCTTTATTGCTTCTTTCGGGTTGTCACAAAAAGGATCATGACTGGGATCACGGTCATAGTGTAAAACAAAAAAGAAGTTTTGCACAAATCAATCTTGTTGCAAATTCAGATGGTTATATGGCAACCAGGCTGGATCCATTGCTGATCAATCCCTGGGGACTTGCTTTCAGTTCGGGCGGCACTCCCTGGATTGGTTCCCAGGGCAGTCATGTTAGCAATGTGTACAACAGCGAAGGAGCCCAGGTAAGGCCGGCTGTTAACATTCCTTCACCTGGCGGACCTACCGGTGGAAATCCTACCGGGGTTGTATTTAGCGGCAGCACCACGGATTTTAAATTACCTGCTCCCAACAACCAGCCGGCACGCTTTATATTTGTAGGTGTAGACGGGATACTTTCAGCCTGGAACGGCGCCGCAGGCAATAATGCAGCGCTGATAAAAAACAATTCTGCGACCTCTGCTTATACCGGCCTCGCCATAGCGTCAAGCAACGGCGCCAATTATCTTTATGCCGCAAACTTCAGGGCACGCAGGATTGATGTTTTTGATAAAGACTTTAATCCGGTTACGATGACTTTTAAAGATCCGGGGTTGCCGGCAGGATACTCTCCCTTTAACATACAGCAGGTAGATGATAAATTATATGTGCTATATGCCAAAGTAGGCCCAACCGGTACCGACCAGGCAGGAATGGGCAATGGTTATGTAGATATTTTTAACACGAACGGCAGTTTCGAAAAACGTTTTGCATCAAAAGGACAACTGAATTCGCCCTGGGGTATTGCTAAAGCTCCTTCTAATTTCTTTGATGATGGGGAAGATGATGAGGATGACAGCCACTGGAAGAAGAATTACAGTAAAAATGCTATCCTTGTGGGTAATTTCGGAAATGGCAGGATTAACGCATACCGAAGTGACGGCAAGTTTTTGGGTGAACTGGCAAAAGGTCATTCACCAATTATTATAAAAGGGCTTTGGGCGATATCATTTGTGCCCCCTACCGCTACTACCCTTGATTCTACCCGCTTATATTTCACAGCCGGGCCAAGGCAGGAACTGGACGGGCTTTTTGGCTATTTAAAAAGGGAATTAAAAAAATATTAGTGTTAAGTTAAGGGTAAAATGACGGGTAAATTTGTGGATGGTGAATCAATGTCGTTTAGTTAAGCCCTGCAATTTAATTGCGCCTTTCTCGAGTGTGGAGGCAGAGCGGTACCATATTCCATTTTGGCTTTAGCCAAACAATGTTTCGGCTAAAGCCGCATTTTTTATTGCCGGTTTTATCCCCGTCCTGAAGAACGGGGCAATTAAAACCATTAACTAAACGACAACTGATTTACCCTTGACCAATCGTGATTTCCGCAACAGTAAATATCCTGGTCCACCGCAATGTAGAAAATAAATCTCTTGCGATCACTATCGGATTTTAGAGGGTTCCGTAGTGAAATATAGAGGGCATACAGGTACCATTTCCCTCTTAATGGAATATATTGTTCCACCTTTTCCGGAAGGATAAAAAAAAGGGGCCAATTCTTCTCTGGAAGAATTGGCCCCTTGTATAATACCGGAATGCAATGGGCTGATGAGGGTAGCAATTACCTGATCACATTCATTTCTTTTTTATACGCCGTAATTTCCCCGGTAGCAAGATCCTGCACAATCATACGATAAACATATTTACCGCTTGAAAGTCCCAGTGATACTGCATCTAAGGGGCTATTGTAAGAACCCTTTAATTGCTTTCCTTTTTGCTGGGCCAGTATTTTCTTACCATCCATGCTGTATAATTCAATCGTAACCATGGCATCTTTACCAAGTTCGTAGCGGATCATAGTGACATCCGTTACCGGGTTTGGATAATTTTGCTCCAATACAAACATTGACTTGCCCGTTAATTGAAGGATGACTACCTGGCTATATGTAAACTTGCCATCTTTGTCATATATTTTTAAACGGTACATCCAGCTTCCATTGCTAAGACCGGCATCTGTAAACTGGTATTTATTGTTTACGGTAGAATTTCCTACAGCAGTTACGGTTCCTATTTTCAACCAGGTTTCACTGCCCGACAGGGATTTTTCAATCTCAAACCTATCATTGTTAGATTCGAAGCTGGTAAACCAGTTTAAGAATGCGGAATTGTTTTGAATCCTGCCACTGAAACCTGAAAGTTTAACCGGCAAGGGAGATGCGGCAACGACTGCTTCTATCATAAATCTTCCGAGCGTTGCATTTTCTACGGGTGCTGTTCCACCGGCTAAGGGAGCTGTATAATAGGCTCCGGCGCGGGTAGATAACTCAGCTTGTATTCCAACAGGAAAATATCCTGTTGTAGCATTTGCCGTTTGGGCTAATCCCACAAAAAAATCTGCGTTGGCTATAAGGGGCGCTGTAGTAATGGGCAGACTTTTATAAGTGCCCAGATCACCTGCAGCAATTACATAGTTGGCGGATTGCCCGATAATGGTACCGGCGGTATTCAATACTACCGCATAGATAGTATTGCCTGTGTTGGAAGCTGCATTTGGTATAAAGATATTTACATTTGTTGCATAAGCACTACCGGTAAGGGTATACTTATTGACAATTAAGCCCGCCGCGTTGTTATATCCAATTGCACCGGAATTAGTCGCATTGTCAGCATAACTAAATGTTCCCGCCGTTACCACCTGCGTATATAGAACACTGTTGTTGGTGTTATTGTCATCTGCTGCAACATTTACCGTTACAGTATTGGTCCCAATATTTGCGGGACTATATCCGGCGAAGCTAACTGTGGCAGAAGCCCCTGGCGCCAATGAAGTCACGGTTTGAAGATTACTAAAAGTATTGGCACCGGTAACATTGAGTGTTACTGCCAGGTTGTTAATAGTGCTGGCACCTGCATTTCTGACAAGGGCCTTTACAATATGCGGAGAACCATAGGCCACAGGAATTTTACCCAGGGTATAAACATTTGAAACCTGCGCATCATTATTGGCCAATGCAGTGGAGGCCACCACTGCTTCTATCATAAATCTTCCAAGCGTTGTGTTTGCTACCGGTGCAGCCCCCCCGGCTAATGGAGCAGTAAAATAGGCCCCCGCACGGCTAAATGGTTCAGCTTGTGTTCCAACGGGGAAGTATCCTGTTGTTGCGTTTGCCGTCTGGGCCAGCCCCACAAAAAAATCTGTGCCATTTACAAGCGGTGATACAGCAAAGAGGAAGCTTTTATAGGTACCAAGGTCACCCGCCAGAATAACATAATTAGGAGATTGTGCTACAATTGTTCCGAGCGCATCCAAAACAACGGCATAAACTGTATTACCTGTATTAGTGGTCGCATTCGGTATAAATACATTTACATTAGTTACGTAAGCATTGCCGGTAAGTGTATATTTATTGACTATTAAACCCGCCGCAGTATTATATCCAATTGCACCCGAGTTGGTAAAATTGTCAGCATAACTAAAGATCCCTGCCGTTACCGCCTGAGTATAAACAACAGTGTTATTAGTATTATTGCCATCTGCGGCAATACTTACGGTTACTGTGTTGGTACCAATAACTGCCGGGCTATAGGCCGTAAAGCTAACCATAACAGAAGCTCCTGGGGGCAGTGACGGTATCGTTTGAAGATTTGTGAATGTATTGGCCCCTGTAACATTCAGGTTTACTGCCAGGTTGGTAAAGGCGTTAGAACCCCCATTTTTAATAAGTGCCTTTACAATATGGGGCGAGCCATAAGTTACAGGAATTTTGCCCAGGGTATAAATGTTTGAAACCTGTGCATCATTACTCGGGGATACAAAACGGAAGGTCCTTCCCGGCACGGGCAATACAGTTTTCCGGATATTAAACGAATTATTGGTATAATTATCATTTATGAAAGTACCGGCCGACCACGCCGTAGCAGAAGCTTTAGTAACATTTACAGAACTCACAGCATCATTACCTTTGATACCTGCTTTGATTATTGTAACGGCATCAGCAGCGGCCCCCGCAATAAAAGCGCCATATACAAACTCAATAGTATTGGTGGTTTCATATAATTTAATTTGAAAATCCATGTCGGCGAATTGAGGTGCAGTGGCAGGCAACCCGTAATAGTCACTTACATTTTTAAACTGGATAGTACAAACCCTGTTTGGCGCTGCACCGCTGGTAAATACCCTGTATTCGGGAGCTGTGCCCCCCTGGAGGTCAAGATTTAGGGGATAGATCAGGTTGGTTTCTGTTGACGTCAATGCATTATAAATTTGTACATCGGCAGGGGCTGTTGCCCCCAACTTGATTAAACCATTTGTATTTAATACAAACTGGGTAAAAGCCGTTCCATTGTAAAAAAAACTGAACCCAATATTCTGCGGCGTAGAATTGGCTTCGTCAAAATCTGTTGTAGCAATTACGGTTCCATTGAGACCCAAATCGGTATAGGTTCCCGCCGTATTAATGGCGTTAGCCGCCACATAGCTGAATTGGCTGTAACAAACATTTACTGCAAAGAGTGATAAAATAAGTAGTAATTTCTTCATCTGTAAAATTTTTAGAATTTGGGGGGAAACTACGTAATAAATTGATTATTATTTCATTTAAACTATATTTATTTTAAAATTTAATTTATTATATGCTAATTTAATAACACCCTGACATTGGTTAAATTAATTTTAACATTTTTCTAACCTGGGTTTATCTACACCTAACCTGATCAGCCCTGAAAAGGACCGGGGCACAGTTACGAAATTCATATAATACTAATACGCAGGGCAAGGTCACCTGGTTGTTATGAGCTTTAAGGATTTAATAAACAGTGAGGTACTACCCTGCCGGGGAGCCGGAGTAATTTGGGATGCAATCCACAAAAAAATGGGTGCATCCCAAAAAAAATCCACCACTCTGCATATTACGATCTTATTGTATTTTTGTTAATGTTTTTCATCCGCCGGAAGAGAAAATGGTAAATCCCCGGTTGTAATAATTTAAATGAAATATTTTACAGCATTAAATTTTTATTGATTTGACACAAACATACCTATACACAGCAACAGCTTTTATTGCCGGTTTTATTACCGCCTGGATAATACGCACCATAACACTCGTTAAAATAAAAAAAATGAAAAAGAGTGCAGATGGATACCTCGAAAGCGAAAAGCTGATGAAAGAAAAATTGCAAAAGGAAAACATACTGCTACATCAAAATAAACAGTCTGCCGAATCGGAATTGGAAAAAAAGCTGAAAGATGCTGAAAGATTAATCAGGATTCTGGATGAAGATATATTGCTGCTCCAGAAAAGCAATGAAGAAACAGAGGCATTGTTGCTGGCAGGCCAGCCTGCTTTACACGAACTGAAGCGAAAATTAGTAGAAGCACAAAACACGATTGCAAGGTTTAAGGGCCAGGCTGAATTAAAAGAAACAAATTGAAATAATTTATTAATCCCCATTTCCCTCAATGCTCAATAACAAATACGGAGTAGTTAAAACCCTGCCCTGTTAGGTTCAGCATCAGGTATTTAAAAAAAAGGGTTGTCAACTCAAATAGAGGAATAAATACTACCTGTGTTTTTCAATTCATCTTCATAGTAAAAGGGACACCTTTGTAAGGTGAACCGCTGTTTCCCGGGTATTTGTAAATCCGGTTACCGTTATTCCTTTTATCGATCCGCCGCCATTTTCATTTTCTTTCTTTAATTACATAGCGGGAGCATGGCATAAAGCGCAATGGATTTTTTACCCTTCCAAAACGCATTGAACAACCCGGTTACTGTTAGGCTTGCATTGCATATTGCATCGTAATAAAGTATAAAATCTGTTGGTTTTCTATTGCCGTATATCGGGTATGATCTTACAATTTAAAATAATCAGTCTCCTTGTTTTTTTTATTTCGGGGAGTTTAATTTCTGTAGCCCAAAGGATTGATCATATCGCCAGCTTTGAAACAATTGATTATGAAAAATACATAAGGTTTTATTACGATAATGATTTCTTTACTAAAACCGATTACTACTACACCCAGGGTATTGTTCTGGAGTATGGAAATCCCGCCCTTAAAAATTTTATACTTTCTAAATTATTATTGAACAGGGGTACAGATAATCGCCGGTACAGTATCGGGGTGAACCTGGCTTCTTACTCACCTACCAGTATCAGCAGTGATGATATTTTATATGGGGACCGTCCTTTTGCAGCCATAATTTCATTCTCCACCAACTCCCTAACTACCCTTAAAGAAAAAACACAACGCTTGTCCTCTTCCGTAACAATTGGTGTAATTGGTCCGGCGGCACAGGGAAAAGAAATTCAAACCGGCATACATCAATGGCTTAAAAATATTATGCCTCATGGCTGGCAATACCAGTTAAAAAATGATGTTATAATAAATTACAGTGCCAGCTACGAGAAAAAACTGCCTTTGGGGGGAGATCATTTTTTATTGAATGCCACTGCTGCCGCCAGCATTGGGACATTTACGGATAAACTAAGTGCCGGTTTTAATTTTATGGCCGGAAATTTTAATGATCCATATGACTTAAAACCAAAGAGAAAAAAGATCCAGTATTATCTTTACGGACAGGCGCGTACAAATATCATTGGATATGATGCAACTTTGCAGGGAGGGCTATTCACCCACAATAACCCTTATACCATCGCTTCCGCCGATATTACCAGGGTTACTTTACAGGCTGATGCAGGGGTTGTAATAAATTTCCGGAAAACATGGCTTTCCTATTCCCAATCCTTTCTCACAAAAGAATTTAAACCAGGCCGCTACCACAGGTGGGGCGGTATCAGCCTTGGGGTGGCCTTTTAACCTTTCATTAAAAAGTTGGGTATTTATTGAAAAGTAAAATGTAAAAGCCGGTATTACCCGATTAACCTGCAAACATTCAACAGCTAGTTTACCAGGTAATTGTCGCAGTGCCGCATTTTAAAATGTCGTAGCAAAATTCATACTGTCGAAGGCAGGTTTTTACAGGACATATAAAAACTTAACATTGAAATACCCATTTATATATTAAGTTTGTGTTATCATTTAATAGAAATAAAATAATAATGTCAACAAAACAGGTAACAGAAAACAAGAAAGAAGCTTCCAAAGAAACAATTCTTAAAAAAATCGCTATTCAATTATCAGAGGCCTTATCCTCTTTAAAGGAAAGCCTCGGTGAAAAGAAATTTCAAAAGCGCATTAAAAAAGCAGCCAAATTATTAGGCGAAGGAATTAAACCGGCCGCCCCGAAAAAACAAAGTGAAAGCACAAAACCCACTGCTGTCAAAAACGCTGCAAAAAAAACAAAAGTTTCTACAACAATTAAGAAAGCGGCTAAAGCAGTTTCCGCAAAATAGTTTCCTGCGCGATTTTGGGAATGAACAGTTAACTGGCAAATAATTATCCCCCCAATAGCCCGGAAAATTTGGTTCCACTTTTTTACATCAGCTATTTAACGGCATTCAACTTTTTATCTCATGGGTCAAAATATCCATGAGATAAAAGGTTTAACCGGATCGGTTACAAGTTTTTGCCAACGCCATACTGCCTAAGGCACAAAACAGTAACCCATTTCATTTAGCCTGAAAGAGTCACTAATTTAACGCTTGCGAAGTATATTTCATTACAGCAGATGGCAAAACTGATACAATAAATAAGGGGAGACGACAGCTTACCAGCGGGTACAATTCCACTTATACAATAAGAAGGCTGCCTCAGGGGAAGCAACCTTCTTGTTCAATGGCTAACAAATTAACGCTTATTTTTTTTCTCTCTTTTTTGTTGTTTCCTTTTTAGTTGTTGTTCTTTTTGATTTTTTACTTTCAGCCGGTGCGGGGTTCAGGGCAATATACTGCCCGTTTTTTAATGTGGTAGTAGTTCCATCTTTGAATTTAACACTGGCATCTTTCATTACAACCGCGCCACTTTTTAATTTTATGCTATCCTGCAACAAGGTAGAATCGCCGTTCTTTATAACCAAAACCTGGTCATCCTTCATTACCACCTTGTCTTCAACCACCGTTTTAGCTACAGTTGTACTATCCATTTTTGTATTGGCGGCAGCGGGTTCCTTTTCAGCAGGGTTCAGACTTATATATTGCCCGTTTTTTAATTGTTTGGTAGTTCCATCTTTAAACTTAACACTCGCATCTTTTTTCACAACTGCGCCACTTTTTAATTGTATACTATCTTCCAATAAAGTAGAGTCGCCATTTTTTATAAGCATCACCTTGTCATCCTTCATTACAACCTTATCTTCAATTATCGCTTTTGTTGCAAATGCGCTATCCTTCTGTGTATTATCGGTAGCCATCGCTTTTTGCATAGAAATGGTATCGCCTGAGCCGGGCAAATTCCCCTTTAATGCATTGCTTTTATTGACAGTGTCCATATTGCTGTTCGGAAGGCTTTTGTTTACGGCAGACCCCGGTAATGTATCGGGCAGGTGAACCGCACTGCTCATGGAGGTATCCGGCTTTTGCAGGTGGATTGATGTGTCGGGCACCAAATTGCCAGGGTTTAATGTTAATTTGTTTCGGTTAACTTTTGGCATAGTATCCAATCCCTTTCCGGGTAAATTTTTATTTACAGTTGCAGGAATGGTATCCTGCGTAAACGCTGTTGCAGTAATTAAAACCGCAATGGATAAACTTAGTAACTTTTTCATGTGTGTTTTTTTATATGATGAGTTTAATTTGAATAATTGTTAGGGATCAATATTCAATTTCCTAAACCAAACCCAAAAATTGAACCACGGCTACTGCGTAGGTAAATTGCCGGATGAAGGAGAATAGCTTACTCAGACTGGGGAAATAAGGTCACTAAAATCCATTATATGGGGTATATGCACAGGTGTTAATGAAAATAACGGATAGGGAAAGTCATTTTTTTGAATCCTGAAGATATTTGGGCGAAGTATCGGAAAACGACATAATACTTTTAAATTAACTATGCAACACAGGGCTTGTTTTAAGGTAACCACACATGGGTTGGATAAGATACACAGTAAAAGAAAAAGTAAATAGGGTACGGGTTTTTACCGGGTAAATATCCGGCACTTGTAACATTGCAGAAAGCTTATTATTAACCCAGGATATTCCATGGTGTTATAATGGGATTGGCATCTTGTTCACCTGCTTTATCCTTTTCTTCACCCGTATCGCCGGCGTCATTTTTTTCATCCACAGGTTCTTCCTTCAAATCATTTTGCACCAAACTTTCAGTACTTTCTACACCGATGTCTGTCCTTACATTTTCAATATCCTGATCTGTTATCTGGTCGTTCTGATCAGAAATATGCCGGTGAATTTTCATGTCTGTCTTTTCATCAGAAAATCCTTCTTCATTTTTAACATCCTGGTCCGGAACAGGATACTTGTCTTTATCTGTCATAAAATGTTTGTTTAACCTTCCTAGTAAAATATGATACCAGATTAAGCAAGTAAGTAAATATTAATAAAAGCGTAATAATGAATCAACGAAGTATGAAGAGGTTCCTTTTTATGAGTGCTATACCCATTTTTGAAGTTGTTTTAAATATACGACTAAGATTGATATAAGTGAAAGCTATGAAATGAGGTTTTAAATAAAGAATTCTTCAGAAATGATCTTACCGTCTTTTACTTTGTACAGGCAGAGCTCATTCATATCCATACGGGTTTTCCCCTTCATGGTCACATCCATATGCATACTAACCACAAAACTTGCTGATGCCACAAGTGGCGCTGATACTGTAAGCTGATGCATTGTTTCTACCATTTCCTGAAACTTATTTCCTTTTTCGATAATAGCCTGCAACCCCTTCGTTTCTTTCTCAAACTCGGGTGTGGCATAAGGTTCAATGCTGATGACATCATCTGAAAAAAGTTCTTTTTGCGCAGTTTCAAATTGTCCCACCGCACAAAGTTGAATAAGGCGGTCGGCGATTTCTATTATAGTCATAATTTTTTGTTTAAAGCTATTACAAAAAACAGACCCAGGTTAATAAATAATTGAAATTTTTTATCTGCTGGTTAAACGCGTAAGTTGGGGAAACACTTGCCTACGGGGATAATTTAATGGGGAATTATTTTTACAGGTTGAACCGCAAACTCCTGGTTGTAGTTCAGGAAATTTTAAAGCCCTTATAAAAAACTATCGCTTCAAAAATTTCCCCTTCAATAACTTCTCCATTACCTCCTCTTTCATATTCCTGCTGATAGGCAGATGGTGGCCGCCAATCTGCACTTCATTACCATTAATACTTTCCACTTTTGAAGCGGATAAAATATAAGATTTATGCACTTTGATGAACTTATCGGCTGGCAGGTAATCTTCCACCGTTTTGAAAGTGAGCCAGGTAGTGTATTTTTTATCCTTTGTATGTATGCAAATATAGTTTTGCAATCCCTCAACAAATAATACATCATCCAACAATATTTTCACTAATTTATTGTCGGCCTTAATAAAAAAATAGCCCGGTGAGAAGACTGTCCCGACTGCATTTTTTTCCCTTAGTTCATAAAATTCCTTTGCCTTTAACGCGGCTTTTAAAAACCGGTCGAATGAAACGGGCTTAACCAAATAGTCCAGCGCATTCACTTCAAACCCTTCGAGGGCATGATTGGGGTAAGCGGTTGTGAATATTACCGGCGGGGCATTTTTAATTGTTCTGATAAATTCAAGGCCGTTGATCTTTGGCATCTGGATATCAAGAAAAATAAGTTGCACTTCCCCCTTTCCCAATACTTCTGTGGCCTTCAGTGGGCTTTCGAATTCACCTGCAAGATTTAGAAAATCCACATCAGCTATATATTCTTTCAGCCCTTTCCGCGCCAGGGGTTCGTCGTCGATGATAATACAATTGATGTTCATATTATTAAGATTAAACTTTTATTTTTAACCTGGTGATGAATTTTTTGTCATCGTTCTTTATTTCAAGCCAATGCCGGTCGGGGTACAACAGTGCTAACCTTCTTTTTACATTATTCAATCCAATACCAACATGCTGCTCATTTTTTTTATCCATAACTTCTTTGGAATTTTCCACCGTAAAACATAACACCCCATTTTCGAATTTCATATCAATATTTATAGAATTGATCTTGTCCTTAAAATGGGAAATATGTTTGAAGGCGTTCTCGACAAAAGGAATCAGCAACAGCGGCTCTATTGAAAAACCTTCTACTGAAGGCGAATAGTTGAACGTTACCGGGTAATTTTCATCATTGCGCAATTTTTGCATGTCCACGTAATCCTGCAGGTACCTGATTTCTTTTTCAACCGGAATGGTGGCATCATTCATTTCATATAACTGGTACCGCAGCATTTCCGAAAATTTATGCAGCGCGTTTCTTGCTTCTGCATTTTCTTTATCGATAAGAAAATACACGGAGTTAAGCGAATTGAATAAAAAATGCGGGTTGATCTGCGACTTCAAAAAACTGAGTTCCGCCTCTGCCTTTTCTTTGGCAATACCAGCCATTCTTTGTTGCAGTCTGCCATTGTCCAGCACCAGCTTTACGGCAGCGCCCGCTATCACTAAAAAAAAATGCGGAATTATATTATCGTATATCCTCAATTTTAGATTGCCACTTAAATTATACAATTGGGGACTGTTCATTACCCTCCCTAAAATATTCATTTTAATGATACTGCTGAAAACAACCAGCAGTACAAAGCTGAGGGCGAACCAACCGTACCGCTTTTTGTAAAGTAACCGGGGGATAAGGATATAATTGGTAATACTGATCATTACTGCCAGGTCAACCACTTTAATAAATGTAACCTGGAGGGCTTTCGCTTCCGTTGAATAATCCTGGTACCGCAAAAAATACCATAGTCCAAAAATCAGCATCCAGAAAAAAAGATGAGGGAGTTTATATTTCAATAAAAATGGAGTGTTTAACATACAACAAATTAAAAATACAAAATTGGAACGGTAAAAACGATTACACTTTTGGTTGGGTTTGCATGACGAAATGCGTTAATTTATTACAATATGAGTTTTGTAATTACTAAATGTGCTAGTGTGACCCTAATAAACAAAAGGCTTTTGAAAGTAAACAATCAGCGTATTATGTTTTCCGCTCATTTCATCAAGTGTTTAACTCCACTTGTGTAAACTATTTGCGCTGTGATGATCCATTTGCAAGATTTGCATTCTAAATCATTCAGTATGAAACCTTTCATCCTTTTAATTTTTTTTGCAATAATGATCTCGGTCAGTAGCTGTTCCCAAACAAATACCGGAAAACAGGGAAGCAATAAAAACGGGTCAGTTATCATTGGCGGTAACTGTGAGGGTTGTGAAGCCATTTATGAAAGCAACCTGCCTTTTGAAAAACTTAATGCTGTGGATACCCTTCCTGATTTTAAAGAAACAGGGCCTAAAATTGAGATCAGCGGGATCATTTACGAAGCTGACGGGCGCACTCCTGCGAATAATGTGGTACTGTATGTTTACCACACTGATCAGCAGGGAAATTATGCTACCCGGGGAAATGAAAAAGGCTGGGGAAAAAGGCATGGCTATATCCGTAGTTGGGTAAAGACGGGTAAAAATGGTTTTTATAAATTCTATACGCTGGTTCCCGCATCTTATCCCAATAGCAAGAACCCAAAACATATTCATCCCATCATCAAAGAAGATGATAAAAATGAATACTGGATCGATGAGTTTTTGTTTGATGATGATCCGTATTTACCAGAAGAAGAAAGGAACAGGCCAAAGCCACGCGGAGGAAGTGGCATTTTGAAAACCTATATGAAAGACGGGATGCTAAGGGCCACCAGGCATATCATTCTTGGCATGAACGTGCCGGGTTATCCGGATGCCGGGTGAAAGTTACAGCGATGGGTAAAGGCCATCAACGATCAACCCAGCATTTTTTGTATAATTACCGGTTAAGATCAAGCCGTTTATTTATTACCTTGTCTAAAAATAACACATGTCGACTAAAACTGAATACCAGAAAATGGTAGCGGGTGAATTGTATGATGCAGGCGATGCTGAACTGGTGGAGATGCGGACCAGGGCAAGAGAGATGGTGCAGTCATATAACCAAACGGGCTATGACCGGCAGGAACGCACAAGAGCCCTCCAAAAGATATTGAGGAAAACAGGGAGCAATATTGATATACAAACCCCTTTTTACTGCGACTATGGATGTCATATCAGCGTAGGCAATAATTTCTTTGCCAATTTCAATTGTGTTTTCCTGGATTGTAATTACATACAAATGGGTGACAATGTTTTCCTCGGACCGAACGTACAGGTATATGCGGCAACCCATCCCCTGGTGGCAGCCGAAAGAATTAAAGGCCCCGAACTAGCTTTGCCTGTTATTATCGGCGACAATGTGTGGATCGGTGGCGGCAGCATTATTTGTCCCGGGCTAACTATTGGTAATAATACAACGATTGGCGCGGGCAGTGTAGTCGTAAAAAGTATTCCACCTGATGTACTTGCTGCCGGTAATCCATGCCGGATCATAAAAACACTGTGAATGGCGAATGGTCAATGATGAATGAAGTTAAGATGAAATTATGTGGCTTAATTGAGCTGAATTTACGGAATCAATCCAGGCGCGTTTTTTACAAATACATCGTGCTTTTATTAATCGGGCAATTCATAAAAAATGTTCCTTTAAGCTTCATCACTTAAAAAATATTAAGAAAAATTTGTTTCCCCTCAGAGTAACAGGGCAGGGAAAGTTGTTACCAGGCAGTAGAAAAGGCATCGCAAAATGCGATGGTCAATGACTGGGTAACAGACCCTGACATTAAAGGTTTCTTTGATAAAATAGACCGGGAAATGCCGCCGTTTGTTTGTCCTTTACGTATTTTTTAATGTGATGTTGTGCGTTCGTACTTTTGTCTTGCCGGAATCAACCTTAAAGTCATTTTCAAACCTGGATTTTTTCAATAATTTTGCAATCATAGTAAAGGAAGATGGCCTCAAAGTACCTGTTGATATACAGTCATTCAAAAACTATTTCCCCTCCAGAGATAATTAACAGGTTAAACAGAACAAAAAACAGGTACGGCAGAGTGTCCGGGCACTACTGTGTATAAGCAATCAATATCCCTTTAATCCTCAAGTTAATACCATCCCAACAGCACCCACCCGGAGGCCCTGAAGTTATGTAATAGGTGTTGTTTATATTATCAATTACAGGACTGGCTATTGTGGTTTCTTCCAGGGTGGACATAGTTGAGCTACTGCCAGACAATCCGGAACTTGTAACAGTTGCCATAGGTGAGGAAAAGAATGAAGTTAAGGGAGTTAAACCCAGTGTAAAAAAAATATCAATTGCAGAATTGTCAACAAAATATGCCTTAAACGAGGTAACCCTGGCTCCGTGCGGCAGGTTAACGGGGGCAACAAGAAAATTATTTGAACCAGCAGTAAAACTCGATAACAAATTGGCATCCATGGCGGTAAAATTAGTAACACTGCTGTTGAAGCGTGGTTGAAAAGCCATGCCCGGAATACTCATGTAAAGGGTTTGTATGAGGGGGGCGGATGCGGTAATTTCACCATTGGCGTTTGCGGTAACCTGCCTCGTGCCGATTCCACGAAGGCTCCTGAACCTTGTATTTCCCTGCGGGGTAATCGTCATCAGGGAATCCCTGGTATTGGCCAGTAAATCTGAACGGGAGCTTATAACAAGTCCGTTCTCCTGTATATGACTAAACAGAAAATCGGTGCCGGTTCCGGCGGAACTCCGGTTACTTAATTCTAACACAGCGGTATCAGCTGAAAAACCGGTTGTCCTTATCTTTAATTTTGAATAACCCGCTTTTTTTATTTCCACCAGGGCTTTTGGATCTGAAACAGGTGTTCCATCCGTATTAATGCCTACATTTTGCGCCCCAGCCCACAAAACCGCCATTAGCATTATTCCGGTGCAGTAATATTTTTTCATGCCAAAATTTTTAAATCAGCGATAAAGCTTAAGTCAGAAAAACAAAATAAAATTGCCGGATAAATATAATAGTTTTTTATCGGTTGGCGGTCTCCTGTTCTTTCGATTATAAAAATTTAACCCGCCAGGAGGAGGGCTTGCATCCTGCGCCCCATTGCTATTTGTGACAGGGAGCCGAAGAACACCGTCCTGTACTCTTTTGTTGCTTTTTATTCGTTGACCCCGACAAGCATTTTTTTAAAACCTCAGATTTCGAATAGCAGGTAGGCGCTTTATATTCCTGGGTAAGCAGCAGCCGAAAGAATTAAAGGCCCCGAACTAGCTTTGCCTGTTATTATCGGCGACAATGTGTGGATCGGTGGCGGCGGCATTATTTGTCCCGGGGTAACTATTGGTAATAGTACAACGATTGGCGCGGGCAGTGTAGTAGTAAAAACTATTCCACCTGATGTAATTGCTGCCGGTAATCCATGCCGGATTATTAAAACAATGTGAATGGCGAATGGGCAATACTGAATAAAGTTAAACTGAATAAAATTAAGAGGAAACTATATGACTTAATTAAGGTGCATTTACTAAATCAATCCTGGTACGCTTTTCAAAATTTACATCTTACTGTCATTTATCGGACAATTAGTAAAAAAAAATCCTTTTAGCTTTATGCCTTAAAAAATATCATGAAGAAATTATTTTCCTTTACTGTAGTTTTATTATTGGCTGCATTACCTCTTTTTGCTCAAAAAGCGGAGATTTTTAGCAACACGGCGGGCGCTATCCGCGGCTACGATCCCGTTGCCTATTTCATAGAAAGCAAGGCTGTAAAAGGTGATACCAGTTTATCATTTATATGGAAGGGCAGCAACTGGTATTTTTCAACCAAAGAAAATCTTGAATTATTTAAAGCCGCTCCTGAAAAATATGCTCCACAATACGGAGGATACTGTGCTTACGGTACTGCTGATGGCCACAAAGCGCCTACAGATCCAAACGCATGGACAATAGTGGATGGCAAATTATACTTTAATTACAATAAACAGGTGCTGGTAATGTGGAATAAAAAACAGAAGGAATTTATTGAGAAAGCAGATAGCAACTGGCCAAAAATAAAAGATACGGAATAATTATAAAGTCGCCCCAAATTAATAGGGTGCATCCAATCAATACTGCTAAAATATGTTGCCTGCTATGCCATGGGAACACCCTGCTAACCAAGAAGACTGTATGACTATCCAAAATAAAATAGTGAACTACATCAACCAAATTTCCTAAACCACATCATTTTTAAACTTTTAAAATCGTTGCATTTTTGCGTTGTCAATAATAACAAATAACAGTTTTAATAAAGTAAAATGACAAAGACAGAAAAAAGAACTTTTATCGTTCCAACAAAAGCAGCAGTTTCAGCAAACAATCAGGGTATTTTTGACAACCTTCAAAAGCCTTAGGTTTCGTACCGAATTTGTATGCTTATTTCGCCAAAAGTGAAACAGCATTAGGCGATTATCTTACTTTACAAAATCGCAAAAGTTCATTAAAGGCCAAAGAAAGGGAAGTAATTAATTTGGTAACAAGCCAAATTAATGGTTGCCGTTATTGCCAATCGGCCCATACAGTTTTAGGCAAGATGAACGGTTTTACAGCCGAACAGGTTGTAGAAATTCGCAAAGGCACTGCAAGCTTTGACAGCAAATTAGATGTTTTGGTGAAATTTACTGCATCGGTTGTTGAAAATCGTGGAAGAGCAACAGAAGAAAGCAAAAAAGCATTTTTTGCAGCGGGTTACGATGAAGCCAATATGATTGACGTTGTTATAGTTGCAGGCGACAAAATCATAAGCAATTACTTACACAACCTGGCAGCGTTTGAAATTGATTTCCCCGTTGCTGAAATAATTTGAGCCAATGAGGAAGCACAGCAGTACACTCAGGGGATATCAAAAATTAAATACTGCGAATGGAAATGTCCGCTGGGTTCCAGGTGAAGGCTGGTGAGCCATTGTAATTTCCCTTCATGCCAGTAATCAAGGTAGTTTTCTAATGACACCATTACCCTGCCGTGCACGGGTTTTGCAGGCTCCCATTGTATCTCCCGGTGCTGGTTCAAATATTCCATGGCCAAAATCCCTCCTTCCTGAAAATACAGGTTGGCGTCACCAAATATTTTGTACGCGTATTTTTTATCGGTAATAAACTCATTGGTATAGGGAAGAAAATGCGGAAAATACTTCACCACAGTATACAATTGCCATATCAGCAAAATACCGGAGAGCAGTAAAAGTTTTCTTTTCTCAGTCTGCAAAAAAGTTGCCCATAAACTACCACAAAAAATAAATAACAATGGCAATATCATCAGGATATTTTTGATGCCGAGGTACATGGTATTGTAGCAGCTAAAAAATATAAAAATAAATACAACCGGCAGCAGCAGGTATAGCTCATTTTTTATGAAAACAAACTTTTTACGGCTGGTCCGGTAAAACAATATTGATGTAAACAATATAAGCAGGAAAGAGCCAGGTAGTTTATATAAGCAACAGACCGTGTAGTAATACCAGATTCTTTTTCCGGTAAAAGGTTTGCCTAAAAAATATCCGGCGCCATAAGAAGATAAACCTTCTATGCCCGGGGGTGTTTCGCTGTTAAAAGCCACATAGTCAAACCCTGCAATATAGGGTTGGGGTAAGGGAAGAGGTACCCCATCGATAAAAGAAAACTTATTTTGCAGCATTTTAAATCTGGCCGAAATAAACTGGTACTGCTTTAATGGCTGCCCGGTTTTATAAAATAAAAAACCCGTATTAATAATCAACAGCGAAACCAGCGCAATAATAAATAGTTCTTTACCCAATAAGGCAATTCTTTTAACGGGGGATATTTTTAAACCGTAGAACCGGGTTAATAAAAAAATAACGATGACGGGATAGAGCAGCAGCAAAGACTGCTTGCTTACCTGGCCAATACCCAGCAATATAGCTACCAGTAATAATTGTTTACGGTTGCTGGTTTTTGTGTATCGCCAGGCGTGATACACCGTAGCTGTACAAAGTAAAAAACTATACACATCGGTACCCACCATTTGCGAATGAGCCAGTATATTGGGGCAAAAAAGGTACAATAAAAGTGAAAAAAAACCGGCAGCCCTGCCATACAATTGAGTACTCCAGGCAAACACATACAGCGCCAGTAACATCGCACTGATAACCGAAAAAAATCTTGCATTTGCAACATCTTCCAGAGTTTGCTGCAAATTATGTTTTAAGGATGGATGCAAAATTTGCCGGATAGCCCTGGGCAGCACGTTAATAGCAATAATGGGCATCTGGCTGTTGTAAAGAGGCACTCCGTTTACCAGTTCTTTTTGAGGATGCTGTTTCAAAACATTCACCCCGTATTGATAATAACCGGATTCGTCTCCGGTAACACTTAATCTTTTGGTACAATAAAAATTAATGATCCCATAAATGATTATCAGTATAATGACAATTAAATGATACCGGTATTTAGGAAAACTTTGCAACAGTGTTTTTTATGGCTTTATACCTGTAAAAATAGCGCTTACCTTTATGCCGGACCAAAAAACAATACCAGGTAATGATAATACCAGAAAAGGAAATTATTAAAATACCAATTCCATTTCACAGGAAGTAAAAAAACGGGTAAGGCCGATGGAGAGTAAAAATGTGTTGGCATACAGGGCATTGGTATCAACATTATCCACGTAAGTATACTGGGTGTTGTTTATTCCATTTACCTGCCTGAATAATGCTGAAAGATATTTTTCCTTACTGTCTATATCGCCGCAGCCAAAATGTGCCACCATGCCTGTACTAAAATTTGAAATGCAGTATGCGACAGGTTGATTTTCGCTGCGTGCCACCTGCAAGGTATAATTGCTTTGCGCCCTTTTTATACAATTGGTGCTGTATTGCCAGGATGGTTTCCATTCACAATTTTTCCGGATTAGTTCCCAATCAGGTGATGCCAGTGTTTCTATTTCAATGGGCTGGGGTTCCTGCAAAACCGGTTTTCCGATATAACTGTTCAATTTGCGGGTGACAATAAAACCAACCCGCTCATAGACTTTTTTTGCAGGAATATTTTGTTCAATTACTTCCAGTATGATTTTTGTTACACCAGCCTGTTTTAACTGAAGGATGCTATGTTCCAGCAGCAGGTAAGAAAGCCGGTATCCGCGGTATTCAGGCAGTATGCCGGTTGCGGTATTGTAGGCAACTTTTTGACTGCCGGTAATATCAATTCCATTCAATATAAAACCTACTAATTCATCCTCGTCGAAAATCCCAAACGACAATTTCAAATCAATCGCTTCTGTTATTAATTTATCCGCAAACTGCTCCCTGCTTAATTGGATGGGCGTGTAATAATTTTTGAACGCAGCATTAAAACAACTGCGCAAAGTTTGCACATCAATACAAGACAGGCATTGCAACACAATCCGGGAGTTAAGCATCATAATTATTTGGGTGTTTTTAAAATCTTATTGCACTTCATTCCCCCATTCATAATAATGGTGATCGTTATCCGGAATGAAACCGGTTTTGAGATACAAACTATTACCAATGATATTATCCTTAGCAGTTTCTAAAACCATTCCACAGCTATTCGTTATCCTGCACAGGTTTTTGCATTCATTGATCAATGCGATGGAAATACCTTTGTTTCGGAATTCGGGCTGGATAAACAGGTCATTCAGCAGCCACAAACGTTTCATCCGGGTAGAAGAAAATATTGGATACAATTGTACAAAGCCCATGATTACTTTACCTTCATTTTCAGCAATTATTATTGCTGAGTCATTGTTCACGAGCCTGTCTTTGATAAATATGCCCGCTCCAATAATATCAGCGTTCCTTTTATAAAATTTCCTGTAGTTATCAAACAAAATGCTGATGCTCTCCCAATCCTGCATTAATGCCTTCCTGATGATCATTATTATTTTTTAATGGTTAACTCGAATTGTCCGCAAGCGCTCTGCCAGCTTTATCGCCAGGTTTTTTCAACAGCCTGAATAGCAATTTTTCAGCGTATGCCGATCTGCCGAACCGCTTCATTATGCAAACTTTATACATTCACCAGGCTCATAAGCCCGAATAAAAATTTTATTTTAGATTATTTAACAGAATGCAGTTTTTGTTAAACATTTTAACGATACAAATAGACCACTAATTTTAGTAATGTTAAAATTAGTTATGCCGAATCACAAAAAACGCATGATGAACGGTGATAAATGCATCGCGAAATCAATAAGCGAATTTTAAACAGGCGGGCTTAATTTGGAGAGGCTATTCTTTAAGTTGATGGGGCGCCTGTCTTTTACAGGAATTACCAGTTTTAATCCCGACCAGGTTTCATCTATTGCACACACTTTTATATCTACCAGTCCGTTAGCCAGGGCCAGTTCCCTCACGGTATCTTCTGTAATATCGGTAAGTACTTTTGATGCTTTTTTCGGCCATGATACCCAGATCATTCCATCCGGTTCAATCTCCTTCTTTAATGCAGGCAAATCTTTTCGCAGGTACCTGGCCTCCCTCGCAAAATAGTGAACCAGGTGCTTGGGGGACTTTTTTTCATGGAGCAGTTTTACATCAGCGGGCATATCCTCAAACAAAGAAAGATAGTAACCGGGTTGATTTACCAGCCTGATATGGAAGCCTTTTTTAATACCTAATTTTTTTGCCAGTGGTGTTTGGGAATAACCTGCTGTTTCCATTTTTACTGCTTTTTAACCGCATTCATTCAAAACGGCTTTCAAAATTACAGGTTTCATCATTCGTGCGGCCCGCCTCATAAGCGCAGAGGAGAAAAAACTGTAAGAGGTCGCCAGTTATTTGATAATAATTTTAAAAAAGCATTGAGTCATTTTTGAACATGATTGTTACCATTAGCACATTAGCAAATTAACCTATCAGCTCATTTGCATCCCTGGTTTTTCCCCTTCTCCCTTCCAGTATCCTGTAAAAAGACCGGCTCCTGATCTCATCAATGGTTAGGCCGGTTACCAACGCTTCTGCTTCTGTAATGGCGCCGCAGTTCATGGCTTTTAAAAAGAAATTAAGCAATCCCTGCCCGGTGGCGGCATCATCAAAGATATCGCCGGTTAGGGTGGAGATAGCGGCACGGTCTACAAATGTTTTTAACCGGAAGGTTGCATCATCGTAACTGCTTAAAAAGAAATGGTAGGTGGCCGCATAGCGCATGGGCACCTGCGCAGGATTAAGGTCCCAGCCCTGGTACAATCCGTTTATCAGCGAATGGGTGGTATGCTTAAACCCTGTCTGCCATGCATGGTGCACCGCCTCCCGGTTTTCCCTGAGTTGTTCAAAACTAAGGTTGTCGCCACGGTGCGGACCAATAGGTATAACATTGGTGGCGCCATCACTTAAAAAAATACCTGTACTGCCAAGCGCCACCTTAGTTACATGGTGCGCAAAATCACAAACACTGTGGGCCATGGTTTGATATTTAGCAGTAATACCACAGGAAGCCGTATAATCATAAGTGCCAAAATGTGCAGCGATCAACCGCCCCTCACCTGCTCTTACTATGCGCATCAGGGGATTACGGCCTTCCTCGTCCATGATGATCTGCGTAGCCTCCACCATCGTCTCCATTTTCAGCACACCCGGTAACAGGCCATGCTGCTTTTCAATTATTTTAAACAGTTCCACCAGGGTGGTCACCTGCTCGGGGATGGTTACTTTCGGCAACATTACCACGAAGTTTTCGGGCAATACCCCATTTGTTTTTTCCAGTAAAGTGGTAAGAAAAATATCGAGTGTGCGTACTCCCCTGGATTTATGATCTTCTGTAAAAGGTTTGATCCGGATACCAATAAATGGTGAAACCGTTTTATTGCTCATCCCGATAGCCAGTTCTTTGGCGGCATTTTGGGCAGTAGCGTCTTCTTCCGCATCGGGACGGTTACCAAAGCCATCTTCAAAATCTATCCTGAAATCTTCGATGGCTTCTGTTTCTAATTTTTGAATGATTTTATTATACACCGAATACGATAACCAGGCTGCTTCTGTTTTCCTTTCAGCTTCAGTCATTGCATCCAGCTTTTTGGTGAGGGCTTCAATATCCTTTTCCAGGTGGGGGAGATGTTGGTACCCATCCAGTTGCAAAGTATTTGCCAGTATAACAAAATTGGGTGCATAGGTTATTAAATTGCGGAGCGCTATCTCACCCATCTTTACTGTTGTATCTGATTTAAAGAGATTGGCCCCTCCATACACGGTGTGAACGGCCTGCCTGTCGGGTTTATCACCGGGGTATGTTTTTTGAAATTTTAAATTGGCGGGTTGTAACCGGTTTAACAGCGAGGTTTTATCCTGCTCAGAAATCGAAAAGTTCATGTCAGATTTGGTTTAATAAAAGTCATGGTGCTTATGCACGCTTGTTTAGCAGCCCCTGTAGGTAGAATATCCAAAAGGGCTTACCAGCAACGGTATATGATAATGCTCAATTGTATTTATTTCAAATATAATTTCTACAGCAGGGTAAAAAGTTGCTATATCATCAGCACTGAAATAATGTTTTATGTCAAATGTAATTTTGTAAATACCGAGGGCCAGTTCCTCATCCTCCTGCAACAGGTTGGTTAGCCTGCCCTCTTTGTTAGTGATACCTTTTGCTATTTCAAACCATTCCTGTCCCACCTGTTCGTATAACACAATGGCAATACCCCATGCCGGCTTGCCCTTACTGGTGTCTAATACATGTGTGGTTACCTGGCTCATAATACTAATTTTTGTAAACGAAGTAAGGTGATTTTATTCTGTTCGTCCATGGCAATTTTAATTTCTTCTTCAGGTCCATTGGATAAACGCTGCCGTAATAGGGTTAGCATTTCTTCGGCAGTTTTACCGGTGGCGCATACGATAAAGATATACCCAAATTTTTTTTCGTATGACTCATTGGCTGCAGCAAGATCGCTTATTATGTCCCTTGATGCTGTATTTACGGTAGCCTGCTCCCCGGATGCCCATTGCGCTGTAGCAGCAAATTTCTTTTCCAGCGAATCCACATCCCCAATTTTGGGATGATGGGTAAATGCTTCTTTCCAATCCTCCTCCGTACACGCATACCATTGTTCCTCCGCGTCTTCAAGTATTTCTACCAAATCATCCGCGGGAAAAAAAGGCAGCATTTTATTTACCCAATTGGCAGATCCGCAACACTTAAAAAGTTCCTGCTTTAGTGATTCAGTTGGTAATATATTTAGTTCGTGAAGGGTCATTTTGCATTTGCTTAAAAAGATGTATCAACTGTTGTATAACTGCTTTACAAAATTATTGTAATTGTGCTGATAATCATTTCGGAGGGGTAATTTGTTTAACTTCCAAAAGACAGTGTTTAGAACCCATAACGGTAAAACCTTTTAGCAAATCCGACTATTTTTTACCGCGGAATAATGATTCTATATCATAATAACGGTTTGCCGAAAAGCCGCATCCTGCTGATTCCACCATCCGGAAAAATGACCAGGCGAACATGTGTAAAAGCCCCATTAGTGGCGATTTCATGCTCAAAATAATGTTCATGATCTGCCTCCAATTTTACCTGTGGCAAAATAACCGTCCAGTCAGTTTCATCCCTAGTAAAATCAATAGGTTCACCAGGAGCAATATTACATCCTTCAATCATACAACTATCCGGGTAGTTGCCTTTAAAATGCCCTGTGTCAATTAAAATTTTATGAATATTGCCCGGATGTGCAAGTTGTACAATTACCCAGTCTTTATTGCCGGGGCTGCGGTTACGTTTGGTTTCCCAGCCA
The DNA here is from genome assembly GCA_014379625.1 of Ferruginibacter sp. Taxonomy (GTDB): domain Bacteria; phylum Bacteroidota; class Bacteroidia; order Chitinophagales; family Chitinophagaceae; genus Ferruginibacter. The sequence goes on from JACMLJ010000039.1 coordinate 56,651, forward strand.
TCGGCCATATTGATTCCCCTTCCGGGCATTAGCAGGTTACCCATGTGACTAAAAAACATATCGTTGCATAAAACAGCCCTGGCGCCATTCAATGCTGCAGCAAGATCCGTCTCATCATCACTAACAACAGTCCAGTCCTTTATTACTTCGCCATATACTTTTAGCCTTGCTACTCCCCCATCGGGGTAAATATTGAGTCGCAAATGCGAATAAATATGCTGATCGCCTACCCCATATAAATTTTGTGATCCTGGTTGCAGTGGTGATTTTGGTAATATCTCTACCCAGGTTAATTTTTCGAAATCATCCGTGTCTGCATCCATTATATTAAATGCATCAATTGACGCAAAAGGCGGGTGATTGCCAAGAAAATAATTGGTGTCAATATCTACCCCGTGTATTTTTCCAGGTGTTGCTAATTGAATGATACACCAGTCGTGACCCGGTACTCTTTTTCTCCTGGATTCCCAGCCATCCATCCATTTACCGCGATCTGTATATTTGCCGGCGATAAAAATCCCCCGTCCGGGTTTTAGGAGGTTTTCTTTTTCAGCAAAAAAATCATCGCTGCAAAGCAATGTTTTGCCACCTAATTTTTCCGCGGCGAGGTCGGTCAATTTTGTAAAGTCAGATCCGGTCATAGTTTTTTAATTATGGGATTTAGAAGGGACAAATATTTTTTTAAAGTTAATCCCAATGCTGCAAAGAGTTTTAGCTTATCAGCATTCTGCCTATTTTCTTAATCAAGTCAGTATTTTTTTACCTGTATTCAGTTGTACAAATTTTCCATTATCATACACTTTTGTTCCGCTGATATAGGTTTGGGCTACAACTCCATATAATTGCTCATTTAAATACGGCGTTAACTTGTGCCGGTGCTGTATAATATTTTCCCTTACGGTAAAGGTTGCTGCTTCATTCAATACCACCAGGTCGGCATCGTATCCTGCTGCGATTTTGCCCTTGCTTTTTTCTTTACCGATCAGTTTTGCCGGGTTTTCACAGAGCCATTTCACTATATCCTTAAAAGCAATATTTCTTTTTTTTGCAGCGGTCCACAACGCCGGTAAGGCAAATTGTAAAGAAGCAATTCCTCCCCAGGCTTTCATAAAATTACCGCTCTGCAATTCTTTCAGGTCCGGTGTGGCAGGCGAATGATCCGTGGCCACCAAATCGATGATACCGCTTTTTAGCGCTTCCCAAAGCAGTTCGTTATTTTCCTTTTCACGAATTGGCGGTGCGCATTTGAATTGCGTTTGCCCATCTTTAATTTGATCTGCATTAAAATATAAATAGTGTTGCCCGGTTTCCACAGTTATAGGTAAGCCTTTTTGCCTGGCCCTGCTGATTTGTTCAATTGAATTCGAAGATGATAAATGTACAATATGCACCCTGCAATCATATTTTTCACATAAACGGATCATTAATGCAATGGCATCATCCTCCCATTTTTTGGGCCGGGTGGCGAGGTAATTGCTATACGACCGTACCTGGTCTGAAGAGCGTTCTATGCTGTCCGTTAGTTCGCAATGTACCAGCAACGGAAGCCTGTGTTTTGCAATAATGGGCATTGCTTTTCGAAGGTCAGCTTCTGTAGCATTTGGAAATTCATCAATACCTGAATGAGTTAAAAATGCCTTGAACCCCAGCACCCCTTTTTCGATCAATCCTTCCAAATCATTTTCATTGCCTGGAACGATGCCTCCCCAAAAACCAACATTCGCGTGTAACTTATTTTTTGCAGCCGCGAGCTTTTCTTCCAATGCCTTCACCGTAGTAGTGACCGGCGAAGAATTCAGCGGCATATCTACCACTGTTGTAATGCCCCCTGCAATAGCCGCTCTGGTTGCAGTATCAAAACCTTCCCAACCTGTGCGGCCGGGTTCATTAATGTGAACATGGGGATCAATCACACCCGGCATCAGCAACTGGTCCATCACATCAACCAACTCATACCCGTTTGTGCCCGGAGGAGTATTACTTACACCGGTTATTATTCCATTTTCCATCATCACAAATGCTTCTTGTATGCCGCCGGCCAAAACCGTTCTGTTACTATGTATCACTACCAAGGCCCGTATTTTAAAAGGTTATTTGATGAAACACTAAAAATACAAAACAAAATTTTAAATTGTGCGAATAAGGGTTGATTAAGACCTGTCCTTAGAAATTAAAGAATTGAACATTATGCTGACTGCGCTGATTTATGTTGTATTGGGTTTTATCCTGCTGATGCTGATCATCATGACCTACCAGTTTCATGCAATCAAAAGAAACCAACCAGGCGGAGAAGCATCTGCAAAACAACAGGAACAACTCTCGCTTTCACAGGGTTTTATTTATACATCCATCGTACTGGTGATTGTACTCGCGCTGGCTTTTACCTGGTACTTAGTGAAAGGCACCCCCTGGGAGGGTCACCTGATGGAATGGCTCAACATTGTGATAAGACTGATGCACATCACATTCGGTATTGCCTGGATCGGCGCTTCATTTTATTTTGTTTTTTTGGAAAATGCATTGAACCGGACGGAAAATGTAAGGGATGAACTGGCCGGCAATCTGTGGGCTATACATGGGGGAGGTTTTTATTACTTAGAAAAATATAAGGTAGCGCCAGCAAACATTCCCAAACACCTGCATTGGTTTAAATACGAAGCTTATTTTACCTGGCTCTCCGGCTTCAGTCTTTTATTTGTGGTGTATTATTTTAACGCCAAAGCCATGCTGGTTGATTCCAATGTACTGAAAATAGGATCGGCTTCCGCAATAGGAATTGGGGTTGGTTCATTCATTGTAGGATGGGTGGCGTATGATAGATTATGCAAAACAGCCCTGGTAAAAAAGAGAGTATGGTTTGTCCTTGCCGGCTTTATTATCGCCACGGGATTCGCTTTTTTCTACAGCCATGTCTTCAGTTCAAGGGCGGCCTATATTCATTTTGGCGCCATGCTTGGCACCCTGATGGCGGCGAATGTTTTTTTCATTATTATCCCTGCTCAAAAGGCGATGGTGAAGGCAGCAAAAGAAGGGAAACCCCTTGATCCCGCCTTAGGTAAAAACGCATTGATAAGATCAATACACAATAATTATTTTACACTGCCGGTGGTATTTGTAATGATCAGCAATCATTTTCCCACTACTTTTGGCTACCAGTATCCCTGGGCTATACTCGCTGCAATATCTTTAGGAACCGCAGGGGTAAAACATTATTTAAATTTAAGAGAAAAGGGGCAGTACAATATTTGGGTACTACCGGTTTCTGTATTGATATTACTGGCTGCAAGTTTTATAACCGCCCCGCAAAAAAATAATGCTGCCTGCAATAAAACTATCAGCTTCACCGAAATAAACCAAATCATCACTACACGTTGTACCAGTTGTCATTCATCTAAACCTACCGATGATGTGTATACGGCCCCTCCTAACGGTGTAGTGTATGATACACCGCAGGACATCGTGAAAATGAAAGACAAGATCATGCAGCGGGTGGTGATCACTAAAACAATGCCTCAGAATAACAAGACCGGCATTACACCTGAAGAGCGGGACCTTATCAGGTGCTGGATTGACCAGGGAGCGGTAGTAAAATAATTGATAACTCGGATTAATTGAAATTATAGGATTAAGTAGATAGTTCGCAAAGGCATTGCTAGTATGATTTTGGTAAACGCGCCATGGTCGATTTTAAACCAGTAACTGCATAAGCAGCCTCTTTTGGATCGGTCACGGCGAAGCCGAGCTTCAAAAAATGCGAAGCAAATTTTTTGAAAGATGCAAAAGCAGCTGCGTTGCAGTTACGCGGCCCCGCCGGCCGGGGAGGCGAAAGTTAGAATTCTAAAAGAAATAACCAATGTGGAAAAGCATATGCGAATCATCTACCCAATCCAATGAAATTATTACAGGAAGAAGATTGCGCACCCTGCTATCTCATAAACATTGGTTTACAGGTAAATACAAGCCCCAGGAAGAACTGGCTTATTTTATCTTCCGGCGCATTGCCCAGTACCTGGTTCTCATTACTTCTCCAGTTGCGATCTTTAAAACTGCCAGAATAACCGCCTTGTATACCTATGGAACTGGATGGGTGTTTGGGAGATTTTACAGAAAAGCCGAAGCCCAGCCGGTAAACAAGGAAGGCATTATTAAACTTAACCGAACTGATGTTGTTTTGAACTTCAGGGGATATGAGCACATCATTAAAATTTACCGCCGAATTGTCTTTATAAAAAATGGCCTGGTAACCCTGGAATCCGAGGCCAGCCAGTGGATAAAGCATTATTTTTTCGCTTTTCAGAAGATCGTAGCCAAGATCCATACTAACACTGATAAACCGGATCGAACTGCTTTTCTTATCCCTGTCACCGCTCATGCTACTGCCTACTGTTAAGCCCCCGGCAGAGATAAATCTTTTTTCTTCATGTAGCCAGCCTAATCCTAGTGTAGCTGCATAATCGTTTAACTTTTTATACTGGGGCAAACCTGCAATGCGGCTATTGATGCCATCAAATTGCTGGTAGCTTACGCCAATACTGCGGGTAATCATCGGAAGATGTATGCCTTTTTTATCCTGCGCATTGGAAGAAAAAGCAACACCAAGCAGGAAAAACATAATAATCATTTTCATAAAGTATAATTTATTTTTAACTATTACAAACCGGGTGCCTAAATGTTTATTTTCATTTCCTGGTAACGGATATCAAAATATTCATACGCTTTTTTATTTATTAAATCCTGGTACTGATGACCACTGGCCTGTGTTTCTTTTCTTCAGATTAGCAAAATTAAAATGCCATATTAGTTTTTTTGAATATATTCATTTGTTTTTATATATTCACAAAAAAAATATGAAAAAAAGTTTATCCTTTATCATCCTTACATTTTTTATACTGCAGGCTGCATCAGCGCAGGATAAGAATAAACCCGCATTTAAAAGATTTGGATTCAGGGCCGGGGCAAATTATTCACATATTAATTTCGCTAAGGGTAACCCGCCACCCACTTTTCCTATTGAAACTTCCTGGGGCACAGGTATAAATGTTGGCTTTTTGATTTCGGTTCCGGTAACCGGCCGGCTTTCCATTCAACCGGAATATTTATTTTCGCAGATGAATGGAGAAATAAAAAGCTCAGAAACGGTATATCATTTTAATTATTTATCGATGCCTGTGTTTTTTAAATACCAGGTGCATAAAAAGTTTTCAGTTTTGGCCGGACCCCAGTTTGATATACTGATCAGCGCTAAAAAGAAGGTGAAAGGTAGTTCGACTAATATAACACATGATACGGAAGAACGCAGCCTGGCAGCCACCGCCGGTATTGAATATCAAATAACAGACTGTTTTTCTTTATTCGCCAGGTATATGCACGGATTTAACCATATTGGTATTGGTCAGCGTTCCGACATACAGGAATTTAAATATGAAATGGCGCAATTGACTGCCTGCGTCAGATTTTAAATATTCGCCGGTCACGATAACGCATAATTTGCTCCGCGGACCCGTTTCAATACGGGCCTGGACCATGCGTTTATTGAACTTACCCGAACTGATTAATTTTTGCTATTAATTTAATCTATGGGGTATCTGCCAAAGTTGCGGTTAATTCGGCAGTGCGGAATTGTGGAGCAATATACCCATCGAGGCCCCTCATGTCTACAGTAAAAAATTAATGGTAATTATTGCTGTGCCTAAAATTTACAGGTTATCTTATTTTTTAATTTCCTTTTTTTCAAAAGGCGATCTTATATTTATGCCTGAAAATTATCGTGTACAAATATGCATACCACCAACCACACGGATTTCCATAAGCAAATAACACTTGCGGGTTCATTGATTGCGGTGGGAATCGTTTTTGGCGATATCGGTACCTCGCCGCTGTATACCCTGAATGCTGTTTTTCACAACAGGGTGATCACTGAAGTGACGGCATTAGGTTGTTTTAGTCTCATTTTCTGGACGCTCTGTTTCCAAACTACTTTGAAGTATATCATCATCACATTGCAGGCAGACAATAAAGGAGAGGGCGGTATCTTTTCTTTATATGCCCTGATAAGAAGGTTCTGGGGCAAATGGCTTATTTTTCCGGCTATGGCGGGTGGTGCCTTTCTTTTTGCGGATGGGATCATCACACCTCCTATATCGGTGGCCTCGGCAATAGAAGGATTGCAGAAAGTGGTTCCGGGGATAAATACCATTCCCATTGTCATTGTAATTTTAATAGGGCTATTTACTTTTCAACAATTTGGCACCCAAAAAATAGGGAAAATTTTTGGCCCCGTAATGATGGTATGGTTCTCTTTTATTGGAATTTTGGGCATACTTGCCTTGAAAGATAACTGGAATGTTTTAAAGGCATTGAACCCCTACTACGGGTACCTGATGCTGAAAAATGAAGCGGGTTCTTTCTGGTTACTGGGAGGGATTTTTTTATGCACTACAGGCGCCGAAGCCTTATATAGTGACATGGGCCATTGCGGCCGGAATAATATCAGGGTTAGCTGGATATTTATCAAGATAACGCTCATACTATGTTATGCGGGGCAAACAGCATGGTTACTCAATCATGCGGGGCAAACGGTTGGCGACATCAGCCCGTTTTATAGTATTGTACCAGAAATCATTTACTGGCCTTCACTCATTATTGCCACGCTGGCCACTATTATTGCCAGCCAGGCGCTTATCAGCGGTTGCTTTACATTGGTAAATGAAGCCATCCGGCTGGATATATGGCCGAGGCACCTGGTATTATTCCCGGGTAAAATTAAAGGACAATTGTATATACCTGCCATTAACTGGCTACTGATGATTGGTTGCATTGGTATGGTTTTACACTTCAGGGAAAGCACTAAAATGGAAGCTGCTTTTGGTTTAAGCGTAACGCTTACGATGCTTATGAGCACCGTACTAATTAATTTTTACCTGCACGCCAAAAGAGTGAATTTTATATTGGTGATGTTCATAACCACAATTTTCCTGTGTATAGAAATGTCTTTTCTTATCGCTAATCTTCAAAAAATAAAAGAAGGCGGATGGATCACACTCGTGATAGGTTTTATCCTTTTTTCCGGCATGTATATCTGGTGGAAAGGAAAACAAATCAAGAAAAAACTAACGCCGTTGGTTGCTATCGAAAAATATTTGGACACACTCAAGAAACTTAGTATCGATGAAAATATCCCTAAATTCAACACTAACCTTGTTTACCTTACTTCTTCGGCTACACCCAGGTATATAGAGCAAACGGTGCTTAATTCAATATTGTATTCCGGAACACCCAAGCGGGCGGATATTTATTGGTTTATACATGTGAATGTATTGGATGAACCTTACGCCACGCGGTATAAAGTGGATACCGTTGTTAAAAATGATGTGTACTTTATTGAGTTCAACCTCGGCTTCCGGATAGAACCAAGGATAGATTATTATTTCAGGCATGTGGTGAATAACATGATCAGGGACCGGGAAGTGGATATTTCATCCCGGTCTGAATTTGATTATCAACTTACAAAAATGGGGGATTTCAGGTTTGTGGTGATGGATAGTTTTTTATCTTTTGAAAATGATATGCCCGCCTGGAAGCATTTCATCATGAAGAGTTTTTATAACCTCAGGTATATGAGTGTAAAGGAGCATGTTAATTTTGGATTGGATAAAAGCAACCTTGTACTGGAAAAATATCCATTGGTGGTTTCGCCGGTACAACATCCCCCTTTAATAAGAGAAACTTAAATAAAATGGAGGAGGATCATACAATTGTGTAATCAGAAAACTTTATCCCGTGCGGGGATGCATTACTGTGCCTGGATTGGTCTGTACATAGACCGGCGTACTCAAATGGTATCTACCATTTCCTCCGCCAAACCAAAACTCATGGTCATGCCTGCCCCACCCAAACCGTTGAGAATATACACGTCTTTTTCAGGGTTTATAAAAATATCGGTTTCGCCATTAGTGAGTTTTGGATAGATGCCATTCCAGCTTTCGGTGACCGACCAGTCTTTAAAGCGTGCGAACCGCCGCAGATAATCCAATATCATAGTGTTGATAAATTGTTTGTCAAAGGGATCGAAGGTTAATCCATATTCATGCGAATCGCCTACTGTTAGTTCACCGCTTTCATTTTGCGAAACCATTACATGGATGCCCCTGTCAATATATTCACCCATTTCATTTTGGTAGCGTAGTTTTAAATCATTTAATGAAGGCGCCACTTTAAAACTATTGTAGTGAATCAGTGATAATCCCCCGCATAAAGCTGTACGGATGCGCTGGTTTTCTGGTTGAGCTGTCAACCGCATCATTTGAAGTTTGCATTTGGTAAGCGGTATCGCAGCATATACTTCCGGGTACAAAGTTTCAAAATCAGCGCCTGAGCATACAAAAATTATATCCGCTTCATGCTCCTCCTCATTGCCGATGTACACCGTTTGACCGCTTATATAACTGATACATTTTCCCCAGAAAAATGATATGTCATACAGCTCTTTAAAATATCCCGGGAGCTTTGCCATGCTTTCCCTTGGGTCAATGATCATTTCTTCTGCACTGTATAATCCCCCTAATAAATTCACTGGGTTTACAGTCTCATATTTTTGAGTGATACCTTCTTTATCAAGGAGCGAAACATTACGGCCCTGTTGTTTAAAAATACCCTGCAATTCGGTAAGCACCTGCATTTCGTCGGCATGATAGGCGAGATGTAAACTACCGGTTTCTTCGTGCCAGATGCCCGCGGCTTTGCAGGTATCTTTCCATATATTCCTGCTGCGGATGGCCCGTTCATATAATTTACCTTCAGGCTGGCCGATAGGCCATATCATTCCAAAGTTACGGACAGAAGCCCCTACCGCCTGCTGACTGCGGTCAAACAGTTTTACTGAAAAACCTTTCTGCGACAATGCCCTTGCGGCAGCCAACCCCACTATACCGGCGCCGATCACAATGGCCTGTTTATTTTTCATCTGTATGAAATTTATTGTTGTACATAGAATTAAAATACCATGCAGAAATAATTGTACCCAGCACACCTATAATGGATAATACCATCACTCCATAAGAATAAAACCGGGTCCAGCTTAGTTGAATATGAAATACATTTTTGCTGAGCATTACCGCTACGCTCCCGAGGTAGCCATAAGAATCAGCGAGGTACATGAGGAAACCTACATTACCGGCATACTTAAAAGTGGCGATCATCCTGTCAAACAATACACAGTTGAATGGGATATATCCCATGTACAAACCAAGCCCCACCAGCATCATCCAGTAAAAAGGCGATATGATTCCCTGCATGAATAAAATGGTAGAAGCGCCCGCCAATAAAAAACCGGTGGCAATGATTATATGGGTGATCAAAAACGCCTTTAAATTATTGCGGATAAAGATCATTGCCGAGATAAGCGCCAGTACAATGATGGTGATGGGTATTTCCGTTTGTACAAATTTTTCAGGCTGGTTCGCATAGCCCATCTCCACCCACATATCCGCGGCAAAATTATCGCGGATATCCCTGAAAACCGTCAGGAAAACATAGATCACCAACAGGGTAACAATGCCCGGGAAAAAAGTATGCAAATACTCTTTGCGCTGCGCTTTAGACATGGCCTTTCTTTCTGTCCGCAATTGCTTATCTGCATCCGAAGGCGGGGGGATTTTCTCCAGTAACCAAAGAAATAATAGTAACGGAACCAAAAAAACCAGTCCTGCGATAAACGGAAGCCAGAATGCTGTAATAGCGAACCGCACCTGTAAAAAACCGGTTACAGTTTTTACAAATCCGGATGAAAAAATGAAACTAACGGCAAGGGCTGCCCCAATAAAATCGGTTGCCCTTCTTCCCTCCACAAATGAAAATATTATACCCCAGATGAGCCCCAAAGGAAAACCATTTAATAACAGGAAGGGTATATTGTAGGGCGCGGGCACAATGGCAAATAACAACAGGGCCATCCAGGATATCCCCACCAGCAACAGGATCATCTTTCCTCTTCCCAGTCTTTTTAATTCCGCAATAAATTTTACCCCGTAAAATTTACTCAGCATATAACCGAATACCTGGCTGATAACAAGGCAGCTTTTATAACCAATACCAAAAACCGGCGACACATCCTCGTAAGTGGATACGGTAAAAGGTTTTCGAAATCCATACACCATGGCATAAGTAAGAAAAGTAATCACAGCCGCATATACCGGGGAGGCTGAGCATGTAGCGGCCAGTGATTTTGAGATTGCTTTACTCACGAAGTTAAATTTAAAATAGCTGGTAATTCCCCTAAAGATCCAATGATATGATCGGGAGAAAATTTTTCCAGTTCTTCCCTGCTATACGAACCGGTAGTTACACTGATCACCAACCCGCAACCGGCATTTCTTCCCTCTTCAATATCCACTTCGGTATCGCCTATTTTTACCACCTGCTTTACTTCAGCGATCTTTAGCTGATCCATGATGGACCGGATCATATAGGGATATGGCCTTCCCTTCTCCACCTCATCGCTTGAGATAATAAGGTCGGCCAGGCCATTTTTTTCCCAACCCAACCGTTGCATGATGGTATCGGTGATGATTTTTGTAAAGCCGGTATCCAGCGCCACTTTGATATTATTAGTATGCAATAGCCGGAATATCTCCTCTGCATAAGGCAAAGCCTGCAACAGCGGCGTATGAAGATAAAAAGCCTGCATGTCTTCGGTGAAACGGTTATGAATTTCCCGGATCAACTGCTCATTATTCAACTGCTTTGGATAAAACCGTTCCAACAAAATTTTGATGGCTTCTATTTTCCTGTAACCCATAATATGATTCACATCCCGGGTGGCTACCGGGTATCCCGCTTTTTCAAATGCGCCACTGAAAGCATCATTTACGTTATTGTTATCAGTTACAGTAGTACCGGCAATATCAAATACAACGAGGGCTGGTTTCATACTTTATTATTGTAGGGGTGAAATTTAAATGAATAAGTGACAATCATTATTCATTACGCATCATTGCGCCGCTAAATGATCGATCATCATATTCCTGTAATAATCCAGGGAGGGTAAAGCCACCTGTTGCTCTTTAGCCGCTTCATCCCATTTTCTTAATTGAATATACAATGGGTGAAGTTCATCTTTTTCAAATTCCTTTGCTTCCTCCATACTCATTACACCACCCTGGAATACCAGTGTTCGTTTACTCGCTTCCGATAGCCGGGCAAAGTATTCAGGGTATTGATAAGTGAGGTAGCGTTTGGCGGGTACATGCGAAGCTACTAACCTTACTATTTTTTCTGAGAAGCCCTTCTGGCGAAGATATTCAGCACCTGATTTTTCATGGTCCGTCACGCCAAAACCATCCATCTGTTCTGTCGGCATCACATGCTCCAGCAAATGGCCGATATCATGAAAAAAAGCGGCCAGTATCACTTCTTCATTGTAGCCGGCAGTTTCTGCCAATTGTGCGCATTGGCACATGTGCTCAAGCTGCGATACCGGTTCACCAATATAGTCTTCGCCGCCATAACGTTGATATAAGGACAGTACCTCCGCTACGGTCTCCTGGATTTTTTTCATCGTTTTCATATTGTTGGAAATGCTAGAGACTGATGCTTACCGTTAAGGATGCACTTCTTCCCGCACCATTGATGCCACTGCCATGCGTGCGATAATCGAGATTAAAAATATTTTGGATAGCTATATAAAATACCAGCTTATCCAATGCGTAGTTGCCATACCCATTCATAATATACCAGCCGGGTGTACCTCCTTTTGTAATCCGGTTATCATCCTGGTCGCCCTTTGCTAACCGGTTTTGCTTACCAGCAAATAAATGCTCTGCACTTACCCCCCATTTCTTCACCTTATAATCCAACAGCACACGGCCGTTAAACGGAGGTATCCTGCGCATTGGCTCATTAGCCGAAAGGTTTTGCCCATACTGGTAAGATGCGTTGGTACTGATGCTAAAAAAATTTGTAATCCGGTAATTAAAACTAAGCTCTGTACCACGTATAAATGACCGCTGGCTATTCTCCTTGGTATACACATTGTATCCCCCTACCTGCCGACCGGGCACCTGTACCCGGGTAATAAGATCTGTAAGGTGCATATAAAAAAATGCCACCGAAGACTGGATTTTTCTATTGCTGATGCGGTAACCGATCTCCGTGTTGTAAGTCTTCTCCGGTTTAAGATCATAGGCCGGCACTTCATACCTGAAATCAACCAGGCCAAGAGAACCCATATCATCAATATTGGGCGCACGGTAACCGTTGCTAAAGGATGAATATACATGCTGATGAAGACCAATATGGTACAGCAGGGCAAGGTTGGCAACTAAGGAAGCAGGCCGCACTGTTATATCACCCAGTTTTAATGCAGTGCTCACGGTATCCGGTATGCGAATTGAAAAACGATTATACCGGAGCCCGGATTCTATTTCAAATTTACCCGCAGTAAAATGATGCAAACTGTAAAGGGAAAAATTTGCACTGCTGGCATTGTTGGGATACAGGCCCCGCTGGCCCACAGATTGATTATTTGCAATGGTTATTTGTTGTTTAGAACTATTCACCCGGTCATGATAATATTCCACTCCCGTATTGGCAGTCCAGTTTTTTGAAATAGCAGAAAATATATCTGCTACATTTCCCCAGCTCCTTACTTTATCTTCTTCAATAAATTTGTTTGCATTGCCATTGCGCTGGTAGTCCCGGCGCTCTAAGCTTTTTTGTAAGGAGGCGATATAGCTGATCTTATCAAACCATTTGCTTTTACCGGTTAGCTCCAGTTTTGCATAGCTTAGCTGCCTTTGCTGCGGATCAAAAAAATAATAAGCGAAGTTTTCCAGTTTCACCCGGTGATACAGCGGTACGTCTTTTTGACGCAGCCATTGATGCGCCAGGGTGATGATGGCATTACCGGCTATTTTATATTTTAATTTTATGTCAAGCGCCTGTTCTTTGTAGCCCGAGGGTGATTGCCTGCCCGTAGTATCGCCCCCTTTCAGATCACCAAAAGACTTATTGCTATAACCACCAAGGATAGCTAATTTGTCTGACTGGTATTCCACCACTCCCCTGCCGCTGTATTCCATATCCGCGGTAGCCGCCTTTCCCCGTATTGATGTGCGCAGGATTTTGCCACTGGTAAAAGAAGGATCTTTGGTGAATACCTGCACCACTCCCCCCAATGCATCCGACCCATACTGCACTGACCCTGTACCCTTTGCCACTTCTATTTTAGACACAGTTCCCGCATCAATCGTATTAAAATATTGATTGGGGCCATAGCGGTAGGTAGCGTTGTTAAGGCGAATGCCATCCATCAACAACAGGGTTTGGTTACCTGTTAATCCCCTTACAAAAGGAGAGCCCCCGCCATGATTGGTTTTCTGAATAAACACACCGGCGGTTCCGGCAAGGGCTTCGGGCGTAGTGCGATATTGAAACGCACCTATTTCTTTACTACTTAGTACCGATACGGAATAAGGAACGGACAGCAAGCTTGTATTTTTTCGTGTGGCGGTAACAGTTACTTCCTTTAAGTTATTCACAGAGTCTGTCCATGCTGCATTGCCTGCATTGGCCGATGCCTTTATTTCAGCCTGTGCAAAAAGCAACGATCCAGCCAGGATGTTAGCAATAATAATTATAACTATTTTTTTTATCACAGTTCTTATTTATTAGATCCGTTAATAGTTTGTTTTTGCTGGTTGTAATGATCCGCCCGCATATCATCCACATCATCCATTGCGGGGCCCTGCATTATTTTTCGCCAGTCAATGCTCCGGTTATATTTTTTCATCGCTTTCTCCACATCAAAAACCCGTTCATCGTGTTTCTCCAAAGTATAAGGCGCATAGTCGGGTTGAGTGGTAAAAAAATCCTGTAATAAAGAAGCGGTAACATCGTATTGGTTTACATAAGGAACACCCAGGATATTATAGATGGTTTTTAAAATAGACCCAAAATTTGCGTGAGTATGGCTCACATAGCCTTTCTTTACATAAGGCCCGGCCATCATTAAAATACTGCGGTGTGCATCCACATGATCAACACCTCCCTGCGGATCGTCTTCGGTAATGATCACCAGCATATTTTTCCAATATTTGGTACGGGAGAGAAAATGCAATATCCTTCCCAGCGCCAGGTCATTATCCGCCATAAAGGAATGTGGGAAATAATAGCCATCCTCCGGCCTTGCACCCGAAGTATGGTCATTCGGCACCTGCATGGTTATCAGCTTCGGCATTGGCTCTTTTCCTTTGATCCACATTCTGGTAAATTCATCTTCAAACTGGTTCATCCGGAACTGATCAGGAATATTGGTATTATAGCCTGCATAATTATGACTTGTTCTGCTAAACAATGCCTTTTGCATTGGCACCATCACGGCATGTGCAGCCCCGGTTGCTGTATCCATCCACTCTTCACGTACATGCGCCGTTTCATTGGCTTCGCCAAAATTATAGAAGGATAGATTTTTTCTTTCCAATGCTTCCCAAAGTCCACCAATCTCCGCATAATCTTCAGGGTCCATGCTTCCTGTAGAACCGGGAAAACGGCGACCGGGTACTTCGGTAAAATATTTAGCTGTTTTATCCACACTTGAATTGGCTTCTACCCATTCGTTGGGTATTACACCCATCATCCAATGATGTCCATGAATAGAAGCATCACTATCGCAGTAAAAATTATCACTAAAAGAAAATTGTTTGGCAAGTTTGTGATGATTGGGCGAAACCCGGAGCTTAGGAAACCTCGCCTTTAAAGAATCAGGAACCGTATACTCGCAGTTTACCCCAAACCTTGCCAGGGTGCTGTCGCCTTTTGTATTTTTTAATTGCCCGAACACTTCATCATAGGTCCTGTTTTCCTTGGTGATATACACCACGTATTTTATCTGGCTGTTGCGTAAGCCGGGTAAGGGGGGCAGAGGATTTTTTATATCATCTTTCACCAGGCTACTTACAAAAGTGTTAGCAATGCTTTGCTTTGTATACGCCTGTAATTCCAGCGGAGTTGGCATCTTTATTTTTTGAAAACTTCCTAATTGTATATCCCCGATATAAGTACCCTGCGGAGGCGCAACAAAACCTGCGCCTCCATTTGGACCGGCACCCAGCCCGCGGCAGGTGATGATATATATTTCCTTTTCATTACCGGATAACTGCACCCGCGTGGGTCCCCAACCCGCAGGTATCAACCCTTTGGTAATTTTTGTTTGTACATCAATTACCGCCACCGCGTTAAAACCCAGCAATGCTACGTACAATGTTTTTTCATCCTTACTCAAGGTGATGCCAAATGGCAGGAGGCCACGAAACTTATCTATGCGCTTATCCACTTTAATGGGAATATGCCCCAATAGTTTATGGTTCCTGTAATCTATTATCGAGATATTATCATTGGTTGCATTGGAAATATAGGCAAATTTTTTACCCACGGCAATTGAGTTGGGACTTGCCCCACCCACTACTTCAGCCCCTTCAATCATCTCCCCTAACTGGTGACCGGTTTTATATTTACCGGTGACTTTATTGGTAGCAAGGTCGATGGTAAATACACTCATCGCTTCAGGTGCATGAGGACTGCCTAACCCCGGTATTTTCTGACCTTCTACGGTTGTACCTTCTATTGATTCTTTTGTGTTGTTGGCATAGGGATGATGAGAGATCATCATGGAATTATAATTGTCTTTTGTCATTCCCGTCACTAACGGGTAGGCATACATCCCCACATTGGCAACAAAGGCGGTTTTTTTATCTGCACTGATGGCCAGGCCAAAAGGTTGCCGACCGGCGGGAATGGAAGCGGTAATTTTTTTTTGAGTGATATCAAATCTTACGAGCCGGAAATTAGCCCGGTCAAGGACTAATAATTCATTGCTGCTTTCATTCAATAAGAGGTCGGAGGTAAAGCTATCATCAAAATTGATATCTCCTGCTTTTCCATTCAAAGAAATAGAATCAACGCGCTGCAATTTTTCAATATCATACACGATCACCGCGCCGTTATCGCCACCGCTTAAATAAACGGTTTTGGAATCAGGTGCAAAAGCAACACCCAGGAAAGATCCGTGGGTTAATGCCGAAGGAATGATTTTATTTTTAAGCGAATCAATATTAAAAGGGGGTTCATTCAGCGGTTCATGTGTCAATGGGGAATTTAGTTTGTTATTATATCCGGGTACCCTGGTATCCTTTAAAGTTACCAGGTCGATGATCGTGAAAACACCATTGTGTAATGTTACCGCTTTTTTACCATCAGGTGAAATGGCCATACCAAAAGGATCATTTGTAATACGGACAAGTTTACCGGCTGGTGTAAGCAGGCGGCCACTGGGTAGAACGGAAACCCCTTTTTCATTGATGGTGCAAAACAGGTTTTTGCCGGGCACCTGCAAAATGGTTAATGATTTTTGCTGTGCAAAGCAATAAGTGATGTTAATTAAAAATAGAGACAACAAACAGGCTATTATTTTCATCTTGAGTATGTTGCTATAAAGAACCTAAGGCGAAACTTTATCATTTCGCCTTAGGTTTTTCTGCTTGATTAAATTAATCTTTTATCGTAACAAACAGCCTATTTTAATATCCACATCTGGCCATTTAAATTATCCGCACCGGTAAACTGCTTGTCAACAGCAGCTTTCCAGTTAGCCGCATTATTATTTTGTTCTGTTGTGGGATATGACCAACGAACCGGTACAAGACCATTATTTCCGATACCAACACCGCCGGAGAATGCAGGAACCCCGGTTCTTCTGAAATTGTAATAAGCTTCCCATCCTGAATTTTGGAAAAAAGCAATATACTTTTGAAGAAGAATTTTATTTAATCCCGGTGTGCCTGTTTCATATTGTACAACTGGTTGTGCATAGTAGGTTGCAAAGTTAAAATTGAAGGTGGTGGGTGTCCATGCACCCAATGACTGACCGGGACGTAAATAATTTACCGTATTAGTTCCGTCAGCAATACCGTAAAAATTCAATGAGCTTTGAATGCCTTTTTTGTACCAGTCTTCAGCATTGCCGGTTATAAAACCCCTGTTGATAGCTTCGGCAATATTGAAACACATTTCAGTATAACCAACTATAATAAAGTTTTCACCAACGTTGGTCCTGTAATACCGGTAACGGTTTATCAAACTAAGTTTACCATTTAATGCATTCGTCTCCATTATATTTTGGTCCTGCCCTGTTGGTGATCCCACAAATGCCCTGAAATCGGTAGGTGCATACCCTAAACTATCAACAAATTTCCAGGCTGGTTCGCTGGTAAGCAATACTCTCGGGTCTTTTAAATCCGTACATGATTTTACATAGGTTTCCGCCATATTTAAACGCAGCACATCAAAACCAAATGTAGACGGGTTAGTTGGATAACGATTGATGCTGACGTCATTGAGGTAGATAAATTTAAAATCATCTGTTACACTGATAAAAACGGGGTATTTTACGGTGTTCGTTATTACGTCATTAAAACGAGTGGCAATTTTCAGATCTGCATCGGTAACTTTCTTGCTCAGGCTGATCAATATCCTCAATTTAAAAGTATTTACCAGTTTTTGCCATTTGGTTAGATCACCCCCATAAAAAATATCGCTTGCGGCAACTAAGCTTTTATCCTTTTTTATGTTAAGGTCAGAAAAATCATCGTTGGCTTCATCGAGCCAACGAAGAATTTGAGAAAAAACAGCTTTTTGATCATCGTATTTTGGCGAAAACTGTCCTTCCAAACCCTTTATAGCCTCGCTCATGGGAACATCACCCATTAAAGAGGTAAGGTTATAGTAATAGTAAGATTTTAAAAATTTAGCAATAGCGCTGTATGGGTTTACGGCTGGTGCGCCAACATTGAGTGCTTCTGTTTCCATGCGGTCTATATTTTTCAGATAGGCGTTGTAGACATTAAACGGGCCACCTGTAAAACTGTAAAAATTGTTGCCATAATATTGATAATTGCGGCAATGAAACTGGTTGTACCGGGATACTGCCCCCCAGGGTTCTATACCATTTAATCCACCGGATAAATCGTTTAATTGCTTTACCAGCAGCAGGTTGGGAGGTACCTTTGTAGCCTGGTTTGGGTTAACACTGATATCTTCAATTTTTTTATTACAGGCTACCATGCTGATGCAACAAACAGCAAGGAGCCAGTTTTTATGATTAAGTTTCATTTTAAAAATTTTAAACTGTGAATAGTTTTGAGATACTAAAAAGTAAGATTGATATTAAATCCAAAACGGCGCGTAGTGGGTGTTTGCAGGTCGGTGGCGCTACTTTGGGTAAATTGATCGGGATCAACATCTTTGTATCTCGAAGGGTAAAATAAAAGCAGGTTTCTTCCAACGAATGAAACGCTTGCCTGCTTAAACAGTTTGCCGCCAAATACATTTTGCGGCAGGTTGTAGGTTAACGTAACCTCTCTCAGCTTTGCAAAAGTTTTGCTGATGATATTCTGATCAAAAATACTGGCATACCTGCTTACATAGTTTTGAACGGTGGTTTTTGTAGTGTTTGGAGCTGTACTTAAACTTTTCCAATTGGTAATTTCACCGGTTACTGGATCTAATACCGGTGTCCCCACCAATACAATGCCATTAGCAATATAAGTACCACCGGTTATATCACCCTGCCTTGCAGCGCCCCATTCGCCCTCTGTAGTTTCTAAGTGACGGCCACCCTGCAAGGTTTTTTGACGAATATAATTGTGCATTACACCACCCACAACTCCATCAAACTGAAAGCCTAATTTGAAATTTTTATAGGCGATATTATTAATTACCCCCCATGACCAATCCGGATCTGAATGGCCAAATATCCTGTTCGCAGGGGAACCCAGTTCAGATGCTGTTAATAAAACTCCAGCGCTATTATGCACCAACTGTCCATCTGGTGTACGAACGAAAAAATTATTATATACCAGGTCAATCCTGTCGCCATCCTTTACCCAATTGTTAGGTGACGGGTTCTTTATCCAGACTCTTTTGTAGGTCGAAAAGTTTATAATCAGATCCCACTTCAGATTTTTGGACTTAATGATATTTCCTGAAATCACTGCTTCCAACCCAGTATTTTTATACTTATAAATTCCTGTATTTTCTGTAAGGGAAGTGTAACCCGATGCAGGACTCACAGACCGGGATGTTAACAACTCGTTGACGGTCTTATACCAGGTAACATCAAACCCAATCCTGTTTTGTATAAAACGAATATCCGCGCCAACCTCAATGGTTTTTTTGTTGCCCGCTTTAATGCTTGGGTCGTTTAAGCCATTTACATAAGTTGCACCCAAAGCATTGTTATACGTATTGCCGGTTGTATAGTTATAATTTGAACTAAATGCGTAACGGGTAATACCGTAAGGCGACAGATAATTATCCCCATATCCTATCGGATTACCTGAAAAACCTAATGGCCCTACTGTTTGTTGAATACCCGCATCTCTACCTGTGGCATAAGATGTTTTAAACTTGGCAAAAGAAATGGCAGTTGGCAATTTTAAATAATCTGACAAAGCGGTTGCAGCGCCAACTGAATAATAAAAATATTTATTATTTGCCAGTGGTAAGTTTGAGTGCTTATCATAACGGCCGGTAGTAGAAATAGTGGCGTATTTACTGAGGCCAAAGTCGAAAGAATAATATCCGCTTAATACTAACTGGTCTGCCGTCCAACTGTTAATTATTGGTTTGTTTAATGAATTTGACAAGGTATATAAACCAGGGATTGTTAAATAGTCTGTACTTGAATAATTGCCTGCGTATTTAATGGTGTTTAAATTGCCACCGATAAAACCATCCACTGAAATCAAATCTTTATAGAACCGTTTATTGTATTTTAACTGCATTTCGTTATTGGCCTCAAACAAAGAACGCCTGTCTTCGCGGTAATCGCCTTTTCTATCATTTCTTTCATAAGAACCTGCGGACACAGGCATTTTTTCTGTTCTTGTAAGATCATAAGTACTGATACCCGGCCTGAACATTAAAGAAAGGTTCTTGCTTATTTTCCAATCCATATTTAAGTAGGCATAGGTATCGTTTTTGTAGTGGCCACGCAACCACTCGTATGCCATAAACCATGGGTTATTGTACCGCTGGTATTCATTGTATTTTTGCTGGATACCCACTTTACCATCCTGCCAATAATTACGCATATCATTCATATCCCAGTCTGAACCAGCCCAAATAATGACATTATAGATTAAGCTGTTAGGCCCATAATTTACGTCAGGAAAATTTTTGGTATACTGGTGGCTATAATTGATATTGGCAGATACCTTAAATTTACTGGAAAGATTATAAGAAGCAGCTAAATTAAAGTTGGTGGTATTTAAATCTGTATTAGGTACAATCCCTTTTTGATAAGTATGCCCTAACCCAAAACGAATATCTGAGTTTTCCGTATGAGAAGCGATTGCAATATGATTGGTGGAAACTATCCCGGTATTGAGGTATTTATCCAGGTTGTCTGTACCACGTGCAATCCATGGGGTGGGCTTAACATTGCCGGTAAAAGTTTGCCCGTTGGCAAAAGTTGTGGTGTAGGTTTGATTGGGCGTTACAATACCATCATACTGGGGAATTAACTGGCCCTCAAAACGCGGACCCCAGATATCATAGTCATTATCGTTTAGCCCGCCACCAATACCATCTTTATAGGCATATTTACCCTGGGAACCCGGACCATACTCACTCTGGTACCTGGGAAAAGAAAGGAACCCTTTTTCAAACATGGTGCTTGAGTTAAACTCTATTGAAAACCCTCTTTTATCTTTTGTACCTTTTTTTGTATTGATAATGATAGCGCCGTTTTGAGCCAGTGCACCATATAAGCTACCTGCTGTTTGTCCCTTTAAAAAGGTATAACTTTCAATATCGTCCGGACTGATATTCCAGGTATCGGATTTGATTGGCACACCATCTACCACAAATAAAATATTTCCATCGCCCCTGAAATTGATAGAAGGTGTCCTTAGTAATTCCGGGGTGATGTTTACATTTAACCCGGCAACCTTACCTTTCAGGCCATTTACCGCATTTGGTTCACGGGCTTTTACGAGTTCCGAACCTTTTACCTCCTGGATCGCATAGCCGATTTTTTTTATTTCCTTTTTAATACCCAGTGCCGTGGTTACTACCACATCGCTTAATTGCTTACTGTCGGCATTTAGTTGAATGGATAAAAAATTATCATTGGCAGAAACATTCTTTGTTTCAAATCCAATAAAACTGATCGATAATTTTTCTCCTTTTGGAACAGATAATGAAAATTCGCCATCTGCGTTGGAAATAGTTCCAATGCTCGGATTCTTTACATTGGTGATATTTGCACTTTGGATTGGATTACCGGAGGAAGCATCGGTTATTTTTCCTTTTACAGTAATATTTTGTGCAGTTGAAAAGAAGGGAAGGCAGATTATTGCAAAAGCAAATAATTGCCTGATTAGTTTTGGTGTAGATTGCTTCATATATGATATTTTGGTTTTATGATGCAAACCTAAAAATCATATTTTAACAAAAAGTTTACCGAAAGTTAAGTTTAAGTAAACTTATCGTTACCAAATTCCAATTAAGTTTAATGATAGTAAACTTTTTTGTATGAATGTTAAAGTAGGAAGTGGTTATTTAGGGGTATTAAAAATGTATAAGACAAGGAGTTGCGCCGCTGTATCATCTATGTTCCTTGGGTTATGCGGTTCTGTTGCATCAAAAAAGATGGAGTCACCCGCCTCCATTATAAAAATTTCTTCACCAATAGTATATTCCACTTTCCCGGTTAGAATATACTTAAATTCGTAAGCATCCGTTTGTACCATTCCCCTTTGCGCATCGGGCATCAGGGTAAGCAATACAAAATCTACATGATACTCATCAATTGTAGAAGAAAGGATTCTTTGATAATGAAAGCCAACCGTATTTTCTTTTTCAAATGGCAGGTACTGGGCCGCCTTTTTAAAAATGACTTTGCTACCCTGGCTGGTATTAAAATCATGGAAGAAATCGTTGATATTGATGTGCAGTGATTTTATAATATTCAAAAACACGGTCAGTGAAGGAATGGTGCGGTTATTTTCTACCTGGCTAAGCATTCCTTTGGTTACACCTGTTGCTTCTGCAAGTTCCTGCAGGGTGATGTTCTTTTCCTTACGGATGTCTTTTAACTTGGTAGTTATCTGAACGATGATATCTTCCTGCATGGGGTGATGCTTTTAATAAACCGGTATCAAACATAAGGATTAATTTTCAGGTTGTGCACCTACCCTTACAGACTTAACAACTTCTTTATTCCGGCAATCCGACATGGCTGTTTTTTCCAACAGGGCTGATGGCAGTGGTAATGAGTATATTCTTAACCGTATCCTCATCCATGTTATCTTTTCCTTTTTTGTGAAAAAAGCCAGGGCAGCAATTCTTTTTCAGCAAAAGCCGAATCCCAGCTATTGTGGCCGGCCTCCGGGTACAAAGTGAATTTAACTTTGGCCTTAACGTTTACCAGGGCCGCATACATTTGTTGTGAAAATTCCGGAAGCACCGCTTCATCTTTTGCGCCGTGAAATATCCACCAGCTTGTTTTCTTTAATTGTTGCGCTGTTGAGGGGTGGGCGCCGCCACAGATAGGAATGGCTGCGGCAAATATTCCCGGGCTTCTTCTTACTAATTCAAAAACACCCATTCCACCCATCGATAACCCGGCGGTGTACACCTGTTGTTTTTTTACCGGGTACAAACGAAGTAATTCATACAAAAGCCCTTCTGCCAGCACCATCGCTTTGGTTGGTTCGCCATCGGGAAGAAATTCGCGTTGTCGTTTGCCCTCCTTATTAACTATTGTTTTCATATTACTCCAAGAACTATTTTGAGCGCATTGCGGAAAAACGACAATGGCAGGATAATCTTTTCTCAGCTCTTCCTGCAAAAAAACTTTAGCTACATGCACCAATTGCTTTTCATTATCATTGCCCCTTTCGCCCGAACCATGCAGAAAAAAGATAAGGGGATATTTTTTTGCCGCGTCATAATTTACCGGTAATAGCAACCGGTAAGGCAATGTATCTCCCTTGCTGACAAAAAAATGTTTTTCATAAAGAGAAAGATCCTGCGCCAGTACAGGCATATAAAAAATAACAATCAGGCAAAGGGCCAGTATTTTTTTCATTGTAAAGATTTTAAAACAATATAAATTATTTTGGGTTTGTATTTACCTTTTTTATTCTCGTCACTTACACTTTATCTTTTTAGCATTGCCATTCACCATTCACCCATTGCCCATTCACCATTGACCATTCACCATTCACCATTGCCCTTCCAAAGCAACTTAAAATCCGCCTCCTTTACATCCCTGCTATTGCCCCCGATAAAAACTTTAAAATCTCCCGGCTCCGCCACATATTTCAAATCATAATTGTAAAACTTAAGATCGCCCACAGAGATATTGAAGCTAATCTTTTTAGATTCGCCGGCTTTTAATTCGATCTTCTGAAATCCCTTTAATTCCTTTACCGGCCGGGTGCTGCTGCCCACCATATCCCGGATGTACAACTGCACCACTTCCTTACCGGTAACAGTTCCACTGTTGGTTACCGTAACCGTAGCTGTTAGTTTTTCTGAAGGTTTGATGGATCCGCGGCTAAGTTCAACTGCGCTATAAGTGAAATTGGTATAACTTAATCCATACCCAAACGGGTACAATGGATCATTGGAAACATCGAGGTAATTAGACCGGAATTTCTGGAACCACTTTCCGTTTTCCAGGGGGCGGCCTGTATTTTTATGATTGTAAAAAATGGGCACCTGCCCGATGTTTTGCGGAAAGGTAGTACTTAATTTACCGGATGGGTTTACATCCCCAAATAATACATCAGCAATTGCGCTCCCCGCTTCTGATCCGCCAAACCATACATTCAGTATGGCAGGTGTATGGTCATGTTCCCATTTCAGCGCCAGCGGCCTCCCCGTAAATAATACCAGTACCACCGGTTTGCCGGTTTTAAGCAAGGCCATCAGCAGTTCCTGCTGTACCTGCGGAATTTCAATGTCGCTGCGGCTGCTGCTTTCGCCAGACATTTCAGCAGATTCGCCCAGGGCGGCAACCACCACATCACTTTGACTGGCTACCGCCACTGCTTCATCAATGATTTGCTGAGCGGGGCGACTATCACGCGTAAACGCTTTTCCAAACATGCCGGCTCTTTGTTCAAACAAGGTATCGGCATCCAGGTTAGCACCCTTTGCATATAATATTTTTGCCTTGGTTCCAACGGCAGCCTGCAAACCCGCCAATACCGAAACAGCTTTTGTAAAATCAGCAGCCACGCTCCAAGTGCCCGGCATATTTTCTTTGGCATCCGCCAGCGGGCCAATTAAAGCAATGGTGCCACTTTTTTTAATGGGCAGTAAATTATTCGTGTTCTTTAATAATACAAAACTTTGTGCAGCAATTTCCCTAGCTGTTTTTCGACTTGCATCGGTAAAGATGTCTGTTTTAGCGCGGTTAATATCACAATAGCGATAAGGATCTTCAAATAAACCCAGTTTATATTTTGCTTCCAGTATGCGGCGGCAGGCGGCGTCAATTTGGGCCGGGGTTACTTTCCCATCCTGTAAAGATTTTTTTAGCGTGGTTAAAAATCCTTCCCCTACCATGTCCATATCAATACCTGCTTTTAGCGCCAGTGCCGAAACGGTTTGCAGGTTGCCCATACCATGATCCATCATTTCGTTGATGCCGGTATAGTCGGTAACAACAAATCCTTTAAAACCCCATTGGCCACGCAACACATCCGTCATTAAAAATTTGTTGCCTGTAGCCGGAATACCGTCTACTTCATTAAAAGAAGCCATCACACTCCCTGCCCCTGCATCCACCGCCGCTTTGTAGGGTGGTAAATATTCATTGTACATTCTTACCCGGCTCATATCGGTTGTGTTATAATCACGGCCGGCTTCGGCTGCGCCATAAAAGGCAAAGTGTTTTACGCAGGCCATGATGGTATTGTTTTTAAAAACACCATCGCCCTGGTATCCTTTCACCATTGCTTTGGCGATTTGCGAACCGAGATAAGCATCTTCGCCGGAACCTTCTGCAATACGCCCCCAGCGTGGGTCACGGGCTATGTCTACCATCGGGCTAAAGGTCCAGTTGATGCCATCCGCACTCGCTTCCATGGCGGCTATCTGCGCGCTTTTTTCAATGGCCTTCATATCCCAGGTACAGGATAAACCAAGTGGGATGGGGAACACCGTTTCGTAGCCATGAATTACGTCCATACCAAAGAGCAGGGGTATTTTTAGACGGCTTTCTTCCATCGCTACTTTTTGAACGGCACGGATTTTTGCTACCGTTTTAATATTAAATAAACCCCCTACTTTTCCTTCGCGAATTTTTTTGCCGATATCAGAATTAGCTGCCTGGCCGGTAACAATATCTCCTGAGCCTGGTAAATTCAATTGTCCGATTTTTTCATCCACCGTCATCTTCTTCATCAGGGCATCAATGAAAAGTTTCATTTTTGCACTGTTATGCTGGGCATGCACCGTTATTGAAATACTGAAAATGAAGGCGACAATCGTTAGTGTTTTTTTCATGTTTTATTGTTTGATTATTTTAGGCGTTGTATTGCTGTCTCCCACTTTATGAGCCACGGAGAAGTTTTATTTTTAAAGATGCTTAATTAATGTAACAGGTAAGGTTCAATGATTTTTTGCCAGATAGCATAGCCTTTCGCATTCATGTGCAGGTTGTCACTGGTAAAAATTTCACTCATTACCTTTCCATCCTTATTAAACATTTTATGATATACATCTATAAAGGCAGTTTGCTTTTTTGTTAGTAAATAATTTTTTATTAATGAGTTCCCTTCCACCATTTTAGGCCACAGCTTCTCCCGGCTGGGACTCGGTTTCATAGAAACGTATGCAATTGATACCAGTGGCATGCGGTTTCGTATTAATTGAAATAATTGCCTAAAACGATTGAACACTATTTTTGACGTAACGCTGTCAGCACCTGCCAGGTCATTTTCGCCGCAATAAATAATGATCTGTTTGGGATGATAAGGAAAAATAATATCGTTTGCATATCGTATCACATCCGGCAATGATGAGCCGCCAAAGCCTCGGTTGATAATTTTATGCGCGGGAAAATAATCCTGCATATCCTCCCACCTGGTAAAGGAGGAACTTCCAATAAAAAGAATCGCTTTTTTTGAAGGAAAACTTTTGTTATCCTGCTTTTTGAAATTTTGGATTTCTTTGTAGAAAGGCAGTAGCGAATCCTGCGACCATAATACATTACAGGCCATTAGTAAAATGAAAATACCAGTTAGTTTTTTTTTCATCTTGTTACCATTTTCACTACGAGGATTGCTTTATTAAAATATTTCTCCACTCGCCTGGATTTACCAATGCCGGCAAGTTTGGCGCGTTCATTATTCCGCTTTTACAATTTCCGCAGGATCAGATACCCCATTTTCATTGATCGCTTCTATCCTGAAATAATACGGCATTTTACTATCCATCGCTTTGAACCAGTATTCATTGGCATCATGCACCATTATGCAATTGTATAATTTAGCAGGATGAGTGCCATAATAAATATTGTATGCGAAAGCATTGTCAACGGGGCTCCATTTTAAATAGGCGCTGCGTTTATCCTTCTCCGTTCTTAATACAAAGAACTGCTTAACTTTCCCGGGATTAGCGCCGTTGCCATTACCAAATACACGCAGACCGCTAATGGCGAATTTGCCAGTGGGCATGTGAATATTCTCCAGTTTTATATAGCGTGCCTGTACCGGCTTTTCCAGTTCAATATAGTCATGCGGTACATCTGTTTTATTGTTGCTTTTGTCTGCCAGTATCTTCCATTTTTTGGCATCCGCAGAATAATACAATTTATATTGATGGAACACTCCCGACGATTTACCCAAAAAAGAACTGTCCACATCCTGGTCGGCATAGTTGATCTGTACAGCGTTCACCATGCTCACATTGCCCAGATCAGTTTGAATGAATTCTCCTTTGTTATCGGTAGCAGCACTCCAGTAAGTTTTAATTGCTTCATCTACCGCATTGTTTGCGTTGTAACCGCCAAGGGTAGACGAAACCACCACAGGCTTTTTGTAATTGAGGAGCATCCATGCCGGGAATGAGGACGCTTCACCACTCTCTGCGGGGAGATAATGCGGATAATCTCCAAATGCTGTATTGCACCACATTACGCCATCCTTGTCAAAACCGGTGGGCCAGATTCCAAGTCTTCTTTCAAACGTATTTTTCACCGAAACTACCATGGTACTTATATGCCAGTAGTTATTGTACACATCCCGGAAGGTGGCGCCGTGGCCTGCACCCCGGATAAAGCCGCCCAGCTTATAACTTAACGGATCACTTGCTGACGTGAACGGGCCTAAGGGATGGTCACCAACCACCAGTCCATCTGCATACCCGCTAAATTCTGTGCCGGGCGCTCCGTACTGCAGGTAATATTTCCCAGCGTGTTTCGTCATGTGACTGCCTTCTATAAAAGCATCCAAAAACGTATCATCCAAATACTCTCCAAAACGCTGCCAGCCGTAGCGCCAGCTTTCCAGCAGGTACATTTCTTTGCGCGTACCTTTTGGCAGAAAGGTTTTCCGGTCGAGTTCCACACCATACATGGGAAACTTATTACTGCTGCCGTTATACATGTACAGCCTGCCATCATCATCAGTAAAAAAGCTGGGGTCCCATCCACCGATATCAAAAGAATCTACCAGGGGCTTCCATTCATTGGCTTTTGGGTTGGTGCTCATCCAGATGCTGAAGTTGCTGGTATAAGTGGAACCAAAAACGATCATAGTATCTCCGATGATGCCCACTGCTGGTGCACATAATTCATCATAGCCCGCATTCCAGGGGCGAAGGAATTTTTTGGAGATAAATTTCCAGTTCAGCATATCGCTGCTCCACCAATAACCCCACTGATTAGTGCTGAATAAATAATAATCACCTTTGTAAGTTACAATAACCGGGTCGGCCGTTGCACGGTGCCTGCCCCATTGGGCGAAATTGGGAATTGGCGTATAGCCGTAGTCGATATTAACCGGATTGCAGTAGGTTTTTTGTTTGAACTGGGCGTTTGCAACAGGCACCCAAAACAGGAAGCCAATGCCCAATAGCAGCACTGCCTTTGAACGGAGCGTCGCAAGGATGCTTAATTGTAAATCAACTGTTGGTATCATAAGTATTTATTGATTCAGCCTTGTTGTCAATAGTGAATGGTGTTTTTGCCAATGGTCAATGGTGAAAACTTTCAATATTTTTTATGATTGTCATGGGACTAAATGCCTGATACCCTTGTCCTGCCTGTATGACCTCACCCCAACCCCAACCCCCTTCGACAAGCTCAGGATTCAGGGGCTAGAACCCTTAATTGTAAAAGCTTTTGCAAATCTGGCTTCTTTTTACCGGACAATAATGATTTTTTATAAAATGATAGTATCTCTATAAATCCACCATTGCCCATTCACCATTCAAATCCCAACTTCATCAATCCCTTTTTAACCTCCGGGCAACTCATAAATAATTTCCACAATAACCCGCTCCTGTAATTTTCTATCATCACGATGATGGGGCCCTGGTCAATCGCCAGGTGGGATGTAGCGTACCAATTTTTTGTTTCGTTAAAGGCATCCGTAAAACCATACTGGCTCCATATCTTATCCCCCAGGTCGTAATAAAAATGTTTCAATGCTTTCATTGAATATTCGGGTGTGTAAGGGAAGGCAGACAAGGCCGCAGTTGGTGTAATAGTCCCGTTATCTTCCGTAGGGGAATGCGCATTGTATCCATTGTAGGTATCGCTTGCGGTTAATCCCCAGCAATTTTCACCATAGCCTTTAAAGTCCTTTGGATTTTCCAGGCAATATGCCCGGTTGATCAATGTGTGGCTTTTATTTTGTTCCCAGTAATTGGCGTATTGATCTTTTAAGCCCGATGGATTTAATCCGAGAAAGGAATAGTGAGAATAGAAAAGCGGGCCACCATAGTCGAAACCTAGCGGAAGGGTGTAGCCGTAAAATGCCTTTCCGTTTTTAAAGAAATTACTTTGTGCCCACCCTCGGTGATATACCGCGCTGGTTACCGGGTATTTTTCCGCAGATGCTGCAAGTACGTACATAATGAGGCATTCATTAAAACCACGCACCGGAAAATTCATAGCCCAGCCGTTATTGGGGCTCCAGTGCCAATACAATACCTCCTGGCCGCCTCTTGTAAACCAATCCCATTCTATATCATTCCAGATCCAACTGATGCGGTTACGCAAACTTCTTTCTACATTATTATCTCCATTGAAATACTGGCGCGCACAAAGAAGACCCTGGAATAAATAGGAAGTCTCCACGAGGTCGGCACCATCATCTTTGCGGCTGAAAGGGATCGTTTTACCCGTGGCCCCGTTGAGCCAGTGTGGAAAAACGCCATGATAACTATCTGATTTCAATAAAAAATTCACCATCTTCAACAGCATTTTTGCGGCGGTATCCCTGGTTATCCATTTCCGTTCGGTGGCAACTATTATGCTCATTACACCAAAGCCCGTACCCCCGGTGGTTACCACTTCATGGCCATAGTTGGAGGTAATATTGCTTCTCTCCCTGGACAGGCCACTTACCGGGTGCGCAAAATCCCAGAAATAGCGGAATGTTTGTTTTTGCACAAGATCAAGTAATGCGGAATCGGATAGGTTTACGGGCCGACTTATTGGTTTACCCGGCCTGACATCATTATTTTGTGCAACAGCACCAACTGATAAATAAGTTATGGACAACAGAAGAATAAAATATTTCTTCATAAACTATTTAAGCATTACTGATTTTAAAGATAAGGTGCTGTAAATCCAAGATTTTTCATCCCGTTTTTAATTTCCGGGGCGCTTGTAAATAAATTCCAAAGCAAGCCGGTTCGATAGTTTTCTATCATTACAATAATTGGCCCCTGGTCAATGGCAAGTGTTGATGTAGCAAACCACGGATCTTTTAAAGAGAAGGCATCTGCAAAACCATAACTCCCCCATATTTTATCGCCCAGTTTATAATAGAAAAATTTCAATGCGTTCATGGATTCTGTGGGTGTGTAGGGTATGGATGATACAGCCGCCGTGGGCGAAATAACACCGATATCATTATCGGGTGCGTTGGCATTGTAGCCATTATTGGGTACATCGCTGGCAGTAAGCCCCCAGCAAAGGTTGCTATAGCCATACCATTGCTTTGGATTGGCCCTGCAATATTCATAATTTATTTTTGAATGATTGATTGCCTGGGTTTGATAATTTGCATACGCATCGGTTAACCCGTTGGGGTTGATTCCCATAAATGAATAGTGCTCAAAGAACAACGGCCCTCCCAAAGCGGGACCTAACGGCAACTGGTAGCCGAAATAAATACTATTATTTTTCATAGCGCTGTTTCTTGCCCATCCATTGTCATATACGATTTTAGGAATGGGAGAAGTGTTGGAGGAAGCCGCCATGACATAGGTTATCAAAGCCTCATTCCATCCACTCACTTTTGCATTAATTGTCCAGGCCTTGTCGGGGCTCCAATGCCAGTAGAGTACATTTTGATTGCCCTGCCGGAACCAGTTCCACTCAACCCCATTCCACAAAGTATTTATTTTATTCCGGAGACCGGTTTCTGTAGCATCAGTGGTATTGAAATATTGCCTGGCAGTTATAAGCCCCTGCATGAGGTAAGAAGTTTCAACCAGGTCGGCCCCGTTGTCATCGGTACTGAATGGAATGGTGGCACCTGTAGCGCCATTTAACCAATGAGCGAAAGCGCCGTGGTATTTACTGCAGTTAGTGAGTAAAAAATCAGTGATCTTTAAAACCCTGGCAGCACCATCGGCCCTTGTAATAAAGTTGCGGTTAACCGCAGTTACCATTGCCATTATGCCAAAACCTGTGCCACCGGTGGTTACAAGATCACCGCTTGTATTTCTTTCTCTTGCCATGCCGGATACCGGGTGCCCAAACTCCCAAAAGTATTTAAAGGTTTGCTGCTGCACTTTATCAAGCAAGGCGTTATCTGTAAGCAGCGGGAATTTGTCCGAGGAGTCTATTGCAGTAATAAAGCTGATGGAAGTTGCTGCGGACAAAGAAGTATTGCGCTGGGAGGTTAAACTATTTTTAATCTCCAAGGTATATTTTGAAATATAGGCCAATGCTGTTGCAGGTTGCAGGATCATCAAACTATCTCCGTTCTGGTAAACAGCATTTAATGCGGCGGCGGCACCGGATGCGGGGGTTAAGGTTATTCCGTTGGCTACACTGGCACGATTTACAGGTGCGGTAAATGATAACCTGATGAGTGGGGAAGGATTTACACCAGATTGGGCGGAAGCGGTATTTCCGTTGACAGCCGCTGAGATAATATTAAATGTTTCTGCAGTGGGTACCGGTGTAGCATTATCGTTTCCTTTTTTGCAACTAACCGAGGTCAACAAAATCAACATACACAAATACATACAATTAAAACATCGGGTCATAAGTATAAGTATTTTAAAACTTTTTATATAAAAAAGAGGTTGCCGGTGTATGATAAAAACCAGGCAACCTCTTTAAAACTGTCACTAAAAAATATAATCCTTACAAATAATTGCCAGTAAAATACCAGGACTCAAATTATAGGTTGAACCTAAATTTATCTGCCCTGTTTTTCGAGTTGAAATAATGCTGAAACTTCCTGGCCTGTAAGCGCCCGTTTGTATATTCTAAACTCATCCAGTTTTCCTGCAAAATTAGTAGCCCAGCCTTGAGCGCTGGCTCCGTTGGTAAGGCTTGGATTTGTTTGAAATTGAAAAGCACCGAAGGCCATTTTTGTTGCATTGATAAAGGTGAGGTTACCATACGGTGTTTCCGGCGGCGCTCCCGGATCGCTCCCATGTAATGTTGGGCCAATTTTACCGGCTGGGTTAGCTGCCGAGTTTACTCCGATCGCGGAACCGTTTTGATAAATATTAAATACTGAGGTCGCTGCGTTATATGTTGCAGTAAGGTGTATCCAACTGCCAAAATTAACCCTGGCATCGGTAAACTGGCCACCCCAGGGCACGGCCGAATTGTACATGTGTACTTTGAAAACAGCTTTGTCGGCGCTACCTCCGTTATCCTGGTAAATATCTAAATTACCCCAAAAATCATCTGTTCTGGCGATGGTAAAAATACCGATCGCCCCCGTATTTACAGGAGAATTTATCCAGAATGCGACCGTATAACTTTTTAAAGTTTGCAGGGCTGCACTAGGAGCAAATGTAGCGTAGGCAGTGCTGCTTCCCTGGTATGCCTGACCTTTTTTACCTGGTGTAAAAGTGGCGCCCTGGTTTACTGCGGATACCCCGGTGGCACTATCAATAAAACTACCATTGAAAGCCCAGTAACCAACTAAATCGGTTTTAGCTATTTCACTGGAATTTACAAAACCGCCATCTACCGGCGGAGGATCCCCCTTTGTAAATGCATCATCTCGTTCAACCGTCGTACAGGCAGAAAATGATAATGTAGCCAGGAATAAAACTACAGCAGCATTTTTTGGGCAATAAAATCTTTTTTTCATATAATTTATTTTATTTTATTAAGCGTTTTATTGATAATTGGGATTTTGTACAAGGCGGTTACCACTCAGGTCCCTTTGTTGTTGTGGAATAGGGAAAAGTTCATGTTTGCCCACTACAAATCCTTTGGAACTCAAAACCGCACCCGCAGTTCCCTGCCTGACAAGGTCTAAAAACCGGTCGCTTTCCATTGCCAGCTCCAGTCTTCTTTCTTTCCAAATATTTGCTTCAGTAACAGGCGCAGCTATCAGTGACGCACGGGCCCGAACCCTGTTTAAAGGAGTAGCAGCGTCTCCGCCGGTATGTAATGCAGCTTCTGAATTAATAAGCAATACTTCTGCAAAACGCATCAAACGAATGTTCTTTGGTTTATTATCCTTATCTAAATAACCGTTACATGCAGTGGTCTCTTTAAAAGGACTATGGTATGCCTTATAATTATACCGATCGTTTTCCACCAAAGGTTTGGCAGGAATTATAAAACCATCCCATAATGTTGTGATATTTACCGGGTCAATAAAAATGATCGTCCCTGCTTTCCTTTTATCACCTGCTTCGTAGGTATTGGCAAGGTCTGCTGTAGGCGAGTTTATTCCAAAACCAAGGTCGCCATCATATGGTTTACCGTCTACATTATTAGACCATGCACCCTTGGCACGTGGGCCCTGGAAATTACTAAAATTAGGACTGATTGCATCGCAGGCGCCGGTAGGACTTCTGCTGGGACCTGTTTCTACCTCAAAAACAGATTCAATATTATTGGCCCCTGCTTCCCTGAATATGGTTGCATAATCAACAGCAAGATCGTACTTTCCGGAACTCATTACAGAAAGCGAAAGGTCGTATGCCTTTTGCCAGTTTTTTAAATACAGGTACACTTTTGCAAGAAAAGCTTGAGCGGCGCCTTTATTAGCCCTTCCCACTTTTGTATTGGCGTCACCTTTTAAAGGCAGGTGGTCAACAGCATACTGAAGGTCGTCTGTAATAACAGCATATATATCCTGTTTGGTTGCCCTTGTCTGAAACTCATCGTTGTTAGCTTCGGTAGGTAGTATTACCCTCGTTATTTTGGGTACACCGCCAAACAGGCGAACCAAATTAAAATAAAACATACCTCGTAAAAATCTTACTTCACCGATCAGTCTATTACGGGTAGTAGAATCAAAAGTGCCTTTACCGAGTATATCCAAGGCCTTATTGGTGCGGCCGATGGCAAGGTAATGTGCTTTCCATAATTCATTAAAATTCTCATTGGATGTTGTAAAAGTAAATTCATCAATGTCTTTTACACCAAATCCATTTTCACCTGGTGTACTACCTTTATCGGCGTCATCTGAGGCAATCTGGTTAACAATAACCCAGCGAAGTCCAACGGTGCCCTGCGAATACAAAGTGTTATACACACCGGTTACCAGGTTATCCGCTGCCGCAGGGTCTATCAGTGCCTGTTCTTCGGTAAGCAGGCCCTGGGGTGGCACATCCAGGAAGCTTTTTTTACAACTCGTTACCGCAAGAATGGTGATGGTTGCGATTGAGAGGATCAATATTTTCTTATTCATTTTTTTTCTTTTAAAATTTATCAATTAAAAGCCAAGATTTACTCCAAAAGCAAATGTCCTGGTGCTTGGATAAGTATTCAATTCGATACCACCATTTAGTGGAGTACCATCACCCTTATAAATTTCAGGTGTAAAGCCACTGTAAGGCGTAATAGTGAAAAGGTTTTGCGCTGTTACATAAACTCTCAAACTGTTTATTTTGGCTTTTGCTGCCACATTCCCACCCAACGAATATCCAATAGTGAGATTATTTAGGCGGAAAAAATCGCCGCTTTCCAGGAAATAAGTGGATGCGGGCAATTTATCCAGGTTTGCCCGGGGGATTGTATTACTAGGCCTGTTTGGCGTCCATCGCCCAATGGCAACCGAGGTTTCAATATTATCTGTTGCCGCTGTACCCCTTATTGCTTTTTTACCATTATAAATTTTACTTCCGCTGGTTCCATAACTGTTAAACCCTAGGTCAAATTTTTTATACCCCACATTACCATTGATCCCGTATGTAATTTTGGGAAGATAGGAACCGCTGAATGCCCTGTCGTTATCATCTATTTTACCATCCGGAATTCCTGCAGCACCACTGATATCCCTGTATCTTAAATCACCGGGTTTTGCTCCCAACTGGGCGGATTTTGCAATTTCGGCCGCATTTTGGAAAATACCATCGGCCTGTAAAAGGAAGAAAGTACCAATAGGCTGACCGTTATCAGACTTTGTTGTAAAAAAATCTCCTACCTGCCCGTCAAATAAAGCCTGGCCACCGTTAAGATTTAATATCTGGTTCTTGTTTTTTGCGACGTTACCACTAATAGAATAATTCCAGTCTTTACCAATCTTGTCCGACCAGGTAAGCCCCAACTCGATGCCTTTATTTTCGAAATTTGCCGCATTGGTGATATACTTGCCATCCGGATCACCCAAAATCGCAGGTATATTCACATAGATCAGTGCATCATTGGTTTTCTTTTGATAGTAATCAATTTCGCCGGTTAATTTTCTGTCTAGAATACTAAAGTCAAGTCCAATGTCAAACTCGTCTGTTACTTCCCATTTTACGTTTTTATCAGTGACATTATCAAATGAGATACCGAGGTACCTGTTCCTTGTAGCATCATAGTAATAGGGAACATTGGTTGTAGCAATAGAATAATACAGAGAGGTGGGGATATTATCATTACCAACCCGGCCCCAGCTTCCGCGTAATTTTAGATTATTAAAGATGCCCTGGTCTTTCATAAATCCTTCCTCGGAAATGTTCCAACCCAATCCCACTGAAGGAAAATACCCCCACCTGTTATCCTTTCCAAATCTTGACGTACCATCGGCCCGCATGGTGGCAGTCAGCAGGTACCGGCTGTTAAAAGAATAGTTAACCCTTCCTAAAAAAGAATTTCTTGTCCATTTGTCCCCGGTATTGGAAACCGTCTGCGACCCGTTGGTTCCCGCATTAATGAACCACTGCTCGTTATTCATCGGCACATCCAACGCGCTGCTTACAACGCTGTTAAATTTAAATTGTTCGGCAGTAATACCGCCTAAAACTGACAGGCTATGCTTATCAAATACTTTGCTGAAGGTGGCTGTATTATCCCATACCCATTTGTTCGCGTCATTATTTGTAAGCCTTAATTTACTGTTGCCCCTTGACTGGTTGCCCCCCGGGGTGATAAATGTTGTAGCATCACTTAAAAATTTATAATCGTACCCCGTACTTTTTGTAAAGTCAAGATCAACTCCCATACTGCTCCTGAATGTAAGGGACGGAATGATTTTATATTCTAAAGCAAAAGTTCCCTGTATACGATTGCCTAAAACCTTATCATATAATTTTTCAATATCAAGTAAGGGATTTCCAACATTACCGGCTGCAGAAGTATTACCATACAAATCATTTATTTTAGACGGCACAAATGGCGCAGCCCTGTATGCATTGCTGAAAGCACCGAAATTAGCACCTTTTGCATCGGAACGGCTATAAGAAACCAGGGTGCTTAACTTTAACTTACTGGTTAGTTTATAATCGTTATTGGAACGGATTGTAAAGCGGTTGTATTTATTATTTACCATAATACCATCCTCTGCCAAAAGCCCTGCACTTAAAAAATAATTCACTTTGTCGGTTCCGCCGGATAAAGATAAATTATGATTTTGCTGGAATGCTTTACGAAGTATCACATCATACCAATCTGTATTGTATCCCTGGAGTTTAGCCGAAGGGACCAAACTATCCAGGCCTGCATAATATACGCTTGCCTCATTCAGGTATCCCGCATATTGATTTTCTCCGGCCATGTTTACCAGGCTGGTAGCTTCCCTTACACCTGCATTGGCATCATAACTGAATATCATTTTACCCACTCTTCCTTTTTTGGTAGTTATGATCAATACCCCGTTTGCAGCACGCATACCATAAATAGCGGTAGCGCTGGCATCTTTTAACACATCCAGCG
This sequence comes from Ferruginibacter sp., assembly GCA_014379625.1. Classification (GTDB taxonomy): domain Bacteria; phylum Bacteroidota; class Bacteroidia; order Chitinophagales; family Chitinophagaceae; genus Ferruginibacter. The sequence goes on from JACMLJ010000039.1 coordinate 93,246, forward strand.
TAACAATATCCGCTGAATTAATATTCCGGATATCATCTGTTATTACCCCGTCTACTACATACAATGGATTAGCACCGCCAAGCATTGTACCTGTACCACGAACTCTTACGGTAGGCAAAGAATTAGGCTCTCCGGAGCTGATAATTTGTACACCTGCAACTTTACCCTGAATTGCCTGGGTAGCAGTTTGTACGGGTTGCTTTGCGATATCGGCACCCTTGATTGATGTTACAGAGCCTGTCAGGTCTTTCTTTCGGGCAGTGCCATACCCAACCACCACTACCTGCTCAATTTCTTTGGCCGCCGTTATTAAAACCACATTAATCTCCGTACGGCCATCCAGCGCTATTTCCTGGGTTTCAAAACCTACAGAAGAAAATACCAGTGTTGCCCCCTCCGGAACGGATAAGGAATAAGTTCCGGCTGCATTTGTTGAAGTGCCGGCCGCAGAACCTTTTACGCTTACGGTAATACCCGGCAAAGCCTCTCCTGAAGCTCCTGTTACCTTACCACTCACACTTATATCCTGCACTTCAAAACCTTTTTTTGTAATTACCACCAGGTTATTTTCTAATACCCGGTAAGTTAAATTGGTTGCGGTTAAAATATTGTCCAGCACTTCCGTTACCAACGTATTTACAGCATTGATACTAACTTTTTGATTAGAAGACACTATTTCATCATTGTACAAAAACCGGAAGATGGTTTTCTTTTCAATCTGTTTCAAAGCCGTCTTGAGTTCGGTAGATTGAAGTTTGATCGTTATCCTTTCCTGCGAATAGGTTTTGGCAGATACCTGCAAACCAGATAGCAAAATGAAAGCAATCGTAATTTTCATAAGCAATAACATTTTAAAAATGCTTCTTTTTTTCAAAAAAAGCAAATAGTCAAATTTTTTCATACATTTAATTTTGGGTGAATGAAATACAGGAATCCGCGCCTTCCGATGGCCGTAGGTTTATGTTTTGATTGATCCTTTTATCCGGGAAATGCGCCAACATTTCCCGTTTTTTATTCCTGCTGTCAGGATGAGTTGTATAGAGTTGCTATTTGCATCGCAGGTTAGTTTTAGAAAATATTGATGTGTTGATTATTTATTTTATACTTAAAAAATGGAGTGGAGATTTGTAGTGCCCGCAATGCCTCGGCGATGGTTTCTTTTTCAAAACTGCCGGTAAGCCTTTGTGATTTTAATTTATTTTTCTCGAAATGTATCAGCACACCATACCATTTTTCCATCTTTAGGGCAACTTCTTCAAAGGTTTCTTTATCAAATACCAGCTTATTTTCAACCCATGCGGTTTCTACCACCGTATTTTCATCATTCGCAAGCGTTAAATGGCCCAGCGACATGAATGTTGATTCCGCAACAATTGACCCATTTTTTTTGGTGCCGCTATTCCCTTTTGCACCGGGTATTTTTTCATCGCTGATAATTAATTTATCATTTGGCTTCATCATTATTTTTTCTTTCCTGCCAATCATGGTAACTTCAATACTGCCCCTGATCAAACTGGTTTCGGTATTTTTTTCGCCGGGATAAGCTTTTACATTAAAAGCTGTGCCGGTCACTTTTATACTGATCCTGTTGGCATGTATGACAAAAGGTTTGTCTTTATTTTTTATTATATCAAAATAACCTTCCCCGGCCAGTGTCACTTCCCTGGTTACTTTACCAAAGCGGAGGTTGTCGTACACCAGTTTGCTCCCGCCATTCAACCATACCGAAGAGCCATCAGGCAATTGTATCCTGGTACGCGAGCCAGTTTTGGTGCTTATCTCACTTTGGGCAATTTTTTCAACAAGAGGTATTACCAAAGGATTTTCAAAATAACCCCGAAAGAAAAACAGCAGTGCAAATACGGAAAAAAGGGAGGCCGCTATGAGTAACTTTTTCGATTTGGATTTCTTTGGCAGATTTCCCCCATTATCAAAATACAAGGAATGAGTTTCATCCTTTTCCTTTCCTGTTTCAAGGTCAAACCCATTTTCCTTTAACCTGCCTAAATGCAACTGGTAAGTAGCTTCTAAAAACTCTTCATCCTTTTCGGGAACTAGCTTCCAGTATTCATCAATAGCCTGCAGGTACAGGTCAGCATTAACCCGGGCTTTGACGAAATCATCCAGCTCGATAAGTTCTGAAGTGGTAGCTTCGCCCGAAAGTTTACGGGACACCAGGGTCCAAATTCTGTCTTTGATCATTATGCAATATATATAGAGACCAGAAGGGAAGAAATCCCCTAAGTAGGAAAAAGAAAATTTGCCATTATTGACGCATTGGTTTCCTGAGCGAGATATGCAGCACTTCAGCGATCTTTTTGATGGCTATAGAAACCTGGTGATCGATAGTTTTTACACTGATATTTAATAGTAACGCGATCTCTTTATATTTCAACCTGTCTTCTTTTGCCAGTTTGAAAATAAGTTTACAACGTTGGGGTAACTGTTGAACTGCCGTATCAATTTTTTCGGATAATTCCTGGGTAAGCAGGATGGTTTCCCCATTTTCGTAAGAGGAAGCGAATTCAACATTTACATCATCCAGTGAAAGTAGTAATGACTTCCTGGTTTGCTTCCATTTTCTCAATGAGGCGTTTCTCACACTAACATAGAGATACATCTTCAAATCCTCAATTTCCGTTAACTGTTTTCGTTTGGCCCAAATTTCAATTAAGATATCCGAAACGATCTCTTCAGCTAATTCTTTGGATCTGATGATAGAAAAAGAAAAACTTTTAAGCGGAAGGAAAAAATGAAAAAATAATTTTTTATACGACACCTCGTCTTCATAGTCAGCTACACGCTGTTGAAGCTCTTGCAGGGCAAGTGAGTTTAAAGGCAATTTATCCATAGCAATTACAACCGGCGATTAAAATACAATTGTTAACACTATCCCTCAAAAAAAACAGTTCCTCTGCTACATTATATTAAAGCCGCTGGTTATATTGACAACGCACCAGGCATAAGCGCTGCCTTCCTGAAAAAATATAAATGGTAAAAAGGCGGAAAAATATTCACACCATCTTCCTGAAATAACCACGCGTGACGCTTTAACCAATAACCCGGTAGCCGCTTGTATTTTTGAAAAGAGACATTCTTTAGGCAAAAAATGTTACCAATTTGGTAACATTTTTGTATGTTTGCGCGAACACCATGAGAGTTATTGCTGTAAATACACTTAAGAAGTATTGGGAGGAATTTCCGCAGTCTGAACAGCCTTTATTATCCTGGTATGAAGAAACAGAAGCCGCCGCATGGAATCATCCGAAGGAATTAAAGGCACAATATCGCAATGCATCGTTTATTACAAACAAAAGAGTAGTCTTTAATATCCACGGAAACAGTTACCGGCTTGTAGTGGATATAGAATACCGCTTAAAAATAGTGTTTGTTGTTTGGTTTGGCTCACATAAACAATATGACAAAATAGACGTTAAAAAAATAAGCTATGTTAAAACCAATAAAAAGTGATCAGCAATACGCGGATGCATTGGCCCGCACTTATGCTTTAATGCAAAAAGATATCAGGCCGGATTCGAAAGATTCCGATGAATTGGAGGTATTATCTATTCTTATCAGAGATTTTGAAGTTGAACATTTTCGTATTCCCAGGCCTAATCCATTAGATGCTATTAAATTCAGGCTGGATCAAATGAATCTTTCAGAAGCGGAACTGTCTGAAATTTTAGGCTTTCGTTCCAGGAAATCAGAGATACTTTCAGGTAAAAGAAAATTAAGTTTAGCTATGATACGTAAATTAAACGAGGTGCTGCATATCCCCGCCGAAATATTGATACAGGCCTATTAAAAAATGATCCGGATAAATTAAACAGCCCGCCCTGGGGCACATCAGCATTGGTCTTTTTTATTACTGCAGGCTGTATACGAGTTTCAAAGCAAAGTGCCGGATGATTGGTACTTATCACTAAAAGCAGGTAAAATGAATTCATATTTAAAGCAGGTTATCAGCCGGCGAAACAATAAGCATTCCCGCCAGCACACTGATGAAACCAAAACATACTCTCCCTATGAATCAGCTAAAAAATTCCGGCAGTTAAAGATATGGGTAAGGCGCCTGGTAGCTGACTTTTTTTTAATTGTATTAGGCGTATTATCTGCAGGATTCGGACTGAAAGGGTTTTTACTGCCCAATAATTTTATTGACGGCGGGGCCGTGGGTATTTCCTTATTGCTTTCAAAATTATCAGGCATATCATTCTCTGTTCTTTTAGTAGCTGTAAACATCCCGTTTATTGTACTTGGCTATTGGTCAATTAGTAAAGAATTTGCTTTGAAGACTGCCCTCGCAATACTATCGCTCGCCATTGTAGTAGCATTGGTACCTTATCCTCACATAACCGCCGATAAATCGCTGGTAGCTGTTTTTGGAGGTTTTTTTATTGGGGGCGGGATAGGCCTCGCAGTAAGGGGCGGCGGGGTTATCGATGGAACCGAGGTGCTGGCTATTAATATAAACAGGAAACTTGGGATAACCATTGGCGATATCATCCTGATCCTTAATATCATCATCTTTTATTTTGCCGCCTGGTTACTCTCTACAGAAACTGCGCTATACGCGATCCTTACCTATCTCACCGCTTCAAAAACGGTGGATTTTTTTATTGAAGGTATTGAAGAATACACGGGAGTAACCATTATTTCGATCAAATACGATGAGATAAGAGATATGATCACAGAAAAAATGGGACGTGGCTTAACGATCTACAAAGGAGAAAGAGGTTTTGGAAAAAGCGGGCATAGAACTATTGAAATAAAAATCATCTATACCGTATTAACGAGGCTTGAAGTAAGTAAATTAAAAACCGAAATTGAAAAAATTGATCCGGAAGCTTTTGTAGTTATGAATAGTATAAAAGATACCAGGGGCGGCATGATTAAAAAGAGACGATTAAAATAAAGCTACTTTTATGCGCCGCAGCACAGAAAATTATCTCACTACTAATGTTTGCCTGTTTTTTTAAGGATGAGCCAACATATCTCCAAATATTCAAAAAATTATTGTTGATTGTTGAAACTATTCGAAGACCTCCCCTTCAGGGGCCGGGGGCTAAAGATCGGTAATTGGTTTATATTTCGGAACCAGCAATTTCATAACAGACCAGGCAATAAGGTAGGAAACCGCGCATATTGCAAACATAATAGTGTAACCGGTTTGAATATGCCCCAGCGCCTTGTAATGATCAAATAAACCACCTCCCAGTTTCGACATAAACACACCTCCAAACCCACCTGCCATTCCCCCGATACCAATTACAGAACCGACCGATTTTTTAGGAAACATATCTGAAACGGTAGTAAAAATATTGGCAGACCATGCCTGGTGAGCTGAAGCCCCAATACCTATCAGGAGAACAGGTATCCAGAAAGTAATACCGCCCAATGGCTGTGCTGCCAGCACTACCAATGGAAAAAGTGCAATCACCAGCATTGCTTTCATCCGGCCATCATAAGGCGTATACCCCTTTTTTATAAAATACATGGGGAACCATCCCCCGCCGATACTACCCACCATTGTCATGCTATACAGAACGGCTAAGGGCAATGTAATTTCAAGACCTTTCATCCCGTATTGCGCGTCTAAATATTTAGGGAGCCAAAACAGGAAAAACCACCAGACACCATCCGTCATAAATTTACCGAATGCAAAGGCCCATGTTTGTTTATATCCTAAAAGCCGGGTCCACGAAACCTTCTCCTTCTTTGCTATGTCTTCATTGCCGGTTACTGTTTCATTTTCGGTATCGCTGTTGATATATTCCAATTCCCGGCTCGATAATCTTTTTTGCTTCTCCGGTTTATCGTACAACCAGCGCCAGAAAAACACCCATAGAAAGCCGATAGCGCCAATCAATATAAAGGCTGTTTCCCATCCCCAGTGACCCGCAATCCATGGCACCGTAAGTGGTGCCAGGATAGCCCCAACATTGGAACCTGAATTAAATATACCCGTAGCAAAGGATCGCTCTTTTTTAGGAAAATAATCCGCCGTAGCTTTTATAGCGGCCGGAAAATTTCCCGCTTCGCCAATGGCAAGCACGGCCCTTGAAATCATAAAACCAACAATGGAAACAGGCACGGCAGCCAAACCTACTAACGCCAGCACGCTTACAAAAGCCTCCCCGATATAAATCGCATACGCATGCATCACCGCGCCGATGGACCAGATAATAATAGCCCAGGTATAACCGGATTTGGTGCCCAGTTTATCAATTATCCGCCCGGCAAACAGCATGGATATTGCGTATACAAACTGGAACACCGCTGTTATGTTGGCATAATCAGTGTTGGTCCAGCCAAACCTTACGGATAGATCCGGAGCCAGCAAACTTAACACCTGGCGATCTAAATAATTAACCGTAGTAGCAAAAAAAAGGAGTGAACAGATCGTCCACCGGTATTTCCCGATTGTAGTTTGATTCATATTGCAACAATTAATTTATTTTTTACAATCGCTGATGATAGCCAATACATTTTTTGTGGCGGTAATCAGTTCATCGTATTGCTTATTATCCATAATTGATTTGGTAACCAGCTTACTGCCCATCCCCACCGCACATACACCGGATTTAAACCAGCCTTCAATATTTTCCTTTGTCGTGTCTACGCCACCGGTAGGCATAAATAATAAATTAGGAAACAAGTCTTTAATCGCCTGCATAAACGCCATCCCGATAATATTTCCCGGAAATAATTTTATCATTTTAGCGCCCAGGTTTTCTGCCGCGATCACTTCACTTGGAGTCATACAACCCGGCACCCATAGCATATCATTCGCATCGGCCACTTTTGCAACACTTTCTACCAGGCCCGGACAAATAATATAGTCACATCCGGCATCAATAAATGTTTGAGCCATCTCGCCATTCTTAATGGTGCCAATTCCAAGATACATATCCTTTAGTTCATTATCACAAACCGCCCGCATCGCTTTAAAGTTTGCCAGGGCGGCTTCTCCCCTATTGGTATATTCCACTGTACGAATACCCGCTGTGTACAATGCTTTTAAGAGATCAATACTAACCTGTGTGTCTTTGTAAAAATAGAGGGGTAATATTCCCTGCTGAGGTATCAGCGCCAATAGCGTTTCTTTTTTCATATGAACATTTATTTTTTCGTTGGGCAATGTTATTTTAAATTAGCCACAATCAATTTTTTATTTACGGAATCGATTGCGTAATAATATTCGACTAAATTACCGATTTATACTTGCTTATTTGCAAATTAATAAGCACCTTTGAAATTATTAATAAATCGAAGAAGCTGGCTTCAAATGAATTTCCGGATTCCTTGCACCGCTAACTTGTCGCGGTGGCGACACTTGTCAACATACGACGCTCGTATTGGTTGGTTCAGCCCAATGCGGGATGGGAAACGATAATTTCATTTTACAGGCTAATTTTTATCACCATTATCCAAATTTAAATAATTGATTGCATGTCTAAAAAAGTTGTTACCCTCGGCGAAATTATGTTGCGTTTATCCACCCCGGATTTTAAACGCTTTGTACAATCTGATTCATTCGATATTACCTATGGTGGCGGCGAAGCCAATGTGGCGGCGGCTTTGTGCAACTACGGATTAAACGGCACTTTTGTTACCAAAGTACCTAACAACCCTATTGGCCAGTCTGCCATCAATCACTTACGCCGCTATGGCGTGGATACACAATTTATTGCAAGGGGCGGCGACAGGCTGGGTATTTATTTCCTGGAAACCGGTGCTTCCATGCGGGCATCACAAGTAGTATATGACCGTGCAGGCGCTTCCATTGCTGAGGTGGATGCAAGTGAGTTTGACTTTGATAAGATATTGGATGGGGCTGACTGGTTTCACACAACGGGTATTACGCCCGCATTAAGCGATAAAGCCGCGGCGTTAACCGAAGCGGCGCTGAAAGCGGCCAAAGCAAAAGGTATCACCACCAGTATCGATCTAAATTTCCGTAAAAAATTATGGAGCAAAGAAAAAGCCCGTGAGGTAATGAGCAGGCTTTGCCAGTACGTGGATGTATGTATCGGCAATGAAGAAGACGCGGATACTACGCTTGGTTTTAAAGCGAAGGATACCGATGTTACCAAAGGCGAACTTAACTTGGATGGTTTTAAAGATGTGTTCAAACAAATGAAGGATAAATTCGGTTTTAAATTCATTGCATCTTCGTTACGTGAAAGCCATAGCGCCAGTGATAACGGATGGAGTGCACTGGTGTACGACGGTAATGAATTTTATCATACCAAACAATACAATGTGCGCATCGTAGATCGTGTAGGCAGTGGCGATAGTTTTGCAAGCGGGCTCATTTATGGTCTCGTAACCGGCATGGCGATGCCTGATGCCGCCGAGTTTGGAGTTGCAGCATCCGCATTAAAACATACGATCCCCGGCGATCTTAATCATGCTACGCTTAGTGAAGTAAAGGAACTGGTGAAAGGTGATGGCAGTGGCAGGGTACAAAGATAAGATCGACCTGAGTGAAGTTGTTCCCTGTCCCAAGCAACTTCGTCCCCTGTCCTGGGCGAAGTCATCCCCTGTCCTGAGCGAAGTCGTCCCCTGTCCTGAGCGAAGTCGTCCCCTGTCCTGAGCGAAGTCGAAGGATATTAAGCCAGTTTCGAGCGAAGTCGAGAAACGAGCGAAGTCGAGAAACGAGCGAAGTCGAGAAACGAGCGAAGTCGAGAAACGAGCGAAGTCGAGAAACGAGCGAAGTCGAGAAACGGGCGAAGTCGGGAAACGGGCGAAGTCGGGAAATATCAAAAGTATTATCAGATATTGCCGTGCAAGATACAACAAGATAAAAAGAACCATAGTGATGACAGGGATTTCAATGCCGATAATACAATACATTGGCATTCGCTTAGCGGTGCCTGCAATTAGTACTTAAATATTTATTCCAAAACACAATCCATTTTTATGATCATCGATTCGCTTGACAATGCACACAAATATTTTACTGTTAATTCGTATTTTGAAGAAGCCTTTGCATATATCAGCAGTGTAGACCTGGCAGGTATTGAACCAGGTAAATATGAAATTGACGGGGATAACCTGAGGGCTATTTTCTCTGACAAAACGGGGATGTCTGCCGCGGAATCCATCCTTAAATTTGAATGTCATGATAAGCATATCGACATCCAGCTTTGCATCCGGGGTAAAGAAACTATCGGGTGGAAACCAAGGGGAAGCTGCCTGGCACAAAAAGGGGAATATAACCCTGAGAAAGATGTATTGTTTTACAACGATGCTCCCGATACCTATTTTGGATTAACGGACGGACAGTTTGCTATCTTTTTTCCTGAAGACGTGCACGCACCGATGATTGGTGAGGAGGAAATAAAGAAACTGGTCATTAAAGTAAAAATATAATGCCCTTGCTCACTATCTGAATTGAGGCCACTGATTCGGACCGGATTTATTCGGCGGATTAAAGGGGGTCGGCAGCTACCCAATGAGCCTGGTCACTTAAACACTTTCATAAACCAGCCCTGCCAACTCCTGTGAGTGGTTTAGTCGGGATCAAGGGCAGGATGTGTAACAAACTTCGCAGTTTTTTCATCACCCGTGATATCACCCCTACTCCTTATTTGCACCTGGATATTGGATATCCATTCGGCGCATCCTTTTTGCAGCAGGTATTCATTTACATCATTGATCACCTTCATTACATCCGCATAATTTCCTTCTAGAGTAGTGGAGAACGCCCCTACCTCGTATTTTACAGTAGATTGTTGTATGATGGTAATTGCTTCGTCTACCCATTCGTATGGATGCCTGTCCTGTACGATGGGAATAATTTGTAAAGACGCGTTTACGATATAGTTGTGCATTTTGTTATTATCAATTTATTATGCGGGGGATCCTTTGTTCTAACATCATCAGGTCGGCGACAACAAAAGCGGTAACTGCTTCCAAAACAACCGGAACCCTCAGCGCTATACAAAGATCATGTCTTCCTTTAACGGAGAAATCTTCTACCAGGCCTGTTTCCACATTGATGGTTTGCTGTACTTTAGGAGTAGAAGAGGTAGGCTTGATAGCAATCCGGAAAACAAGTTCGTTACTATTGGTAATGCCGCCTACAATGCCACCGGCATGATTGGTAGTGGTTTTACCTTCGAGGTTTTCTATTGCATCATTGTGTTCGCTGCCAAACATCCTTGCTGCGGCAAAACCGGTACCAAATTCGATACCGCGTACTGCGGGTATGGCAAATACCGCATGACTGATAACGGATTCAGCGGAATCAAAAAATGGTTCGCCAAGTCCAATAGGCAACCCTGTCACCCTGCATTCAACAATACCACCAATCGTATCTTTTGCATCGATCGCTTTTTGCAAACCTTTTTCCTGGTCAGTTTCTCCTCCTATTTCAAGTATAGTTGCTGCTACCTTAATATTGTTCAGTAACTTTTTGGCAATCACCCCGGCTGCTACCAGGCAAACAGTTAATCTTCCGCTGAAATGCCCGCCCCCCCTGTAATCTTCAAAGCCACCAAACTTTTTGGATGCAACAAAATCTGCATGACCCGGCCTTGGCACTGCCCGTTGCTTTTCATAATCGCCGCTACGGGTATTGGTATTATCAAATAAAACAACAATGGGCGCCCCGGTAGTTTTACCGTTAAATACACCATTCATTATCCTGGGCAGATCGGCTTCTTTACGGGGAGTGGTTCCTTTCGCGCCGGCTTTTCGTCTATCGATGTCCGTTGTAAAGTCATCAACCGATAGGTGCAACCCTGCCGGACAACCATCAATACTGATACCCACACATTCTCCATGTGATTCACCAGATATGCTTACCCGAAAAATGCGGCCAAAACTATTCATAATGTACTCCCATCCCCAAAGGGTTTTTTAGTTGATGTAATTAAAGATACTTTCTATGTTTCTAATGGCTGATTCCGTTGTAAACTGATCATTGCTCCAGCCTTTTCCAGGTGAGCATAAAAATCGGGATAGGATTTGTTGATGGCCTCCGCATCTTCAATAAACACATCCCCATCCGCCTTTAACGCAGCTACGGCGCAGGCCATCGCAATACGATGATCATGGTGCGAGTGAACCCTTGCAGCATTCAGCCCGTTGCCTCCTTTCACCAGCATCAAATCATCCTGTAATGATATTTCAATGCCCATTTTACCAAACTCCTGTTGTAAAGTTAAGCCACGGTTACTTTCTTTATGCGCCAGGCGGCTTACCCCCTCAATCACGGTTATTCCTTCGCAATATGCCGCCAATGCTACTAATGGAGGAAAGAGGTCCGGGCAATCTGTCGCATCAAAATGAAATGCCTTTAACTTACCGGGGCCAACCACGATTTGCTTTTCTTCAATCGATATTACAGCCTCACACATCGTTAATGCATGTAAGATAGCCTTATCCGCCTGGGTGGAAAAAACATCCAGCCCTTTTATTGTAATTTCACCTGCAATGGCGCCTGCCACTAATAAAAAGGAAGCTCCGCTCCAGTCGCCTTCTACCTCATAGTTGATTGGTTGACTGGTTAATTGTGTTGCCGGATGAATTTCGAAAGTTTTATAATCATGGTTAACCACAGCATAACCAAAATGCTTCATCACCTGGAGGGTAAGGTCGATATAGGGTTTACTTTTTAAATTGGTAACTGTAATGGTAACCCGCTGCGTGGCAGCCTTACCGTAAGCCATCAATAAACCGGTTAAAAACTGCGAACTGAGTGATCCGTCAATCGCTATATCTGTGGGTTGAAGGGGACCCTTTATTTTTATAGGAAGTTTGCCCTTATTTGATTCAACTTTAATTCCAAGCTTTGGAAATATATCATCGAAAAAATCCATTGGCCGAATTAGCAAACTGCCTGATCCATTTATTATGATTTCTTCCGTGCTCAATGCGGCAATAGGCGCAAACATCCTGATACCCAGGCCACTTTCGCCACAATTCATTTCACCTGTTACCGGGTTTATTCCCTTGCTGACAATGGTTAACCGGTTATTTATGTTTTCCGTGGTGGTTGCTCCTAAATTTCCAATTACATCTAAAGCGGCGAGGTCATCATTACTCTTTCCGGGGTTAACAATAATTGTTTCGCCCTCATTTAGCAGTGCGGCAGCACATGCCCGCTGCATAGCACTTTTGGAAGCAGACGCATTGATTACACCTGAAATTTTCGCCGGGCTTATTTTTACTATCAACTTATAAACTTTGTTTAATTAAATCTTTTAACTGGATAAGGGGAATCGATTGAATAACGGCTTCGCCAATTTTGTTGAGTAATACGAAATTCATTGCATTACCCGATCTTTTTTTATCCATCTTCAGTATATCCCAAATTTTTTCACGGTCAAATTGAAGATGAACAGGGAGATGATATTTTTCAAGCAGCCGGATCACCCTTTCTTTTTCAACGGAATAAAAATTATTGATCTCTTCAGAAATAATGCAGGCCGCAACCATACCAATGCTGATCGCATGGCCGTGTAGCAGTTGGTAATTATTTTCTATGGCATGCCCCAGTGTGTGACCAAAATTGAGCAGTTTTCTATCCCCATTTTCAAATTCATCTTTCAATACCACCGTTGTTTTAATACCCACATTTTTCTCCACCAGGTCTGCTAATTTAGTGCTATCCGCCTGGAAGTTTTCTAATGTTTCCTTCTCCAGCAATGCAAATAAAACTTCATCCTTTATACAGGCATGTTTTATTATTTCGGCAAACCCGTTCACCCATTGGTCCTGAGGGAGGGTTTGCAAAAATGAATAATCAAATAATAAAAATTCAGGTTGTTTTATTAACCCAACTAAGTTTTTATAAACGCCCACATCCACCCCGTTCTTTCCACCGATGGATGCATCAACCATTGCTAAAACAGTAGTGGGAACAAATCCGAATTTCAGGCCCCGCATATACACACTTGCTGCGTATCCGGCAATATCAGTTACCACCCCACCACCAATACCAACAATAAATGTTCTACGGTCTGCTTCGTAACCGATCAGTTGCCCAAAAATATAATCAACCGCAGCCTGTTGTTTAAACTCCTCACCCGGTTTAATCACAATAATTTTCCATCCGCTGAATTTTTCCGGTTGAGAGCTGAATACATTTTCATCGGTTATAAGAATGGTGTCTTCCTTAGCTACTATCTGCTCCAGGTAAGAGAAATTTGCTTCAAAATAATATGCCACCCTTTTACCCGAAAAATGATGTTCAACTTTTTTAATTCCCACTTATCAAAAAATATAATAGTTCAGTAAACAATAAAAGGCTGCTCAATTATCCAGCATCCGCCATCCAATATCCAGCATCCGGCATCCCATTCCTAACTATTCATTACCTTGTTCTGATGATTGATACTTTCCAAATGTACCGCATCATAATACTTGGTAATAAACTCCTCGCTTAAACCCAATGCCTCGCCTTTTTTAAAAGCCTTTTGCAAAATATCATTCCACCGGTTGGTTTGTAATATAATAATGTTATTGGCCCGTTTGTACTCTCCTATCTTGTCTGCAATTTTCATTCTTTGGCTGATCAGCAACATTAATTCATCATCCACATGATTAATCTGCTCTCTTAGGGTAGCCAATGCCGTTATGAATTCCTGCTTGTCTGTATTTCCTGAACGCCAGATCAACGCATCCAGCATTTCAGCCAGCCGCTCCGGTGTAATTTGCTGTTTGGCATCACTCCATGCATTGTCAGGATCAATATGGCTTTCAAGCATTACGCCATCAAAGTCAAGATCAATACTTTTCTGGGTCACGGATTGAAGTAATGCCCTATTACCGCAAATATGCGAAGGATCACAAATTAAGATCATTTCAGGGAACCTGCGTTTCATTTCAATCGGCAAATGCCACATCGGTGCATTGCGGAATTCTGTGTTACCATAATTAGAAAATCCGCGGTGAATCATACCCACCTGCTTAATCCCTGCTTTCTGCATACGTTCTAAAGCGCCCGTCCATAATTCCAGGTCGGGGTTGATAGGATTTTTGATTAACACCGGAATATCCACACCACGCAATGCATCCGCTACTTCCTGCACGCTGAAAGGGTTTACGGTAGTCCTTGCTCCTATCCAAAGCATGTCAACGTCAAACTGCAATGCATCTTCCACATGCTTGGCGGTAGCTACCTCTACAGTGGTAGGTAAACCTGTTAGTTTTTTGGCCTGCAATAACCATGGCAATCCTTTTGTACCAATCCCTTCAAACATACCGGGCTTGGTACGGGGTTTCCAGATACCTGCACGCAAAATATCCACCTTACCGGTTTTAGCAAGCCGGGTAGCTGTTTCAATAACCTGTTCCTCAGTTTCGGCACTACAGGGACCGCTTATAATTAACGGGCGTTTATTCCATTTTTCCTGTATTAACTCTTTCATTGTTGTAGTTTGTGTTTGCATTGCAAAATTAGTTTTTAAGTTACCAATATCAGTTACTATTTTTAAATTCCCACTTTCACTGAGCCACAATCAGCTCCCTTTTGTATGTTTAATTTTTATTCGGCTTTACCCCCCATTCAACATTTTTTACAAATCACTTATGTGCCTATTGATTTAAATTTTCTTAAATGATTCGACACTCATTTCAAATTTTATTTCCTTTTCACCGTGCTTGCCAACTTGTATCCATCCCATGTGCTTATAAAATTTTTCAGCCCTTGTCCCGGGTGCAGTACCTAACCATACTGTTGTATTTGTTTGTTCAAAATACCAGCTCAACATCAGGTTATGTAATTTTTTTCCAATCCCTTTTGACTCATGATCCGGATGTACAAATAAAGCCCAGATATTATTTTCTTTCAGATCGGCAATTGAAAATCCAACAATATATTCATCCACTTCACATACCCAGCCCTTTCCCCGCACTGTCAAAAATTCTTCATAATCCTTATCCGTGACCAATGCCGGGTTAGACAGCATGTTTTCTTTAACCGAATGCCTAACTATTTGCATCTGTGGTATGTCACTCATTTGTGCTTCTCTGAAAATCATAAACATATATTTTGAAATGATGCTTACAACGAGCAATAGGCAATAATTGATGATTCACCATCGACCATTCACCATCGATCTACTTTAAAATTCGTTTTATCTTGTTCGCATTCTCCATTAATTCTGTTAAATATTCCAGATTTTCCTTTTCCAGGCTTGATTTAAATTTTCTTAGCTGCGAAATATGTTCATTTAATACATCCAATACGTTCTCCCTGTTTTGCATAAAAATAGGCGCCCACATAGCCGGGTTACTTTTTGCCAGCCTCACGGTACTTTCAAAACCGGCAGCGGCAAGTTCAAATATTGTATCTTCTTCTTTTTCCTTTTCCAAAACGGTATTTGCCAAAGCAAACGAAGTAATGTGAGAAATATGACTGACATAAGCTGCATGCATATCGTGGCTGTGCGCATCCATATAAATGATATGCATACCCAATGCCCTGTAAATATTTTCCACTATTTCCACGGCGGTAAACTCACTCTTATCTTTCTCACAAATAACACAGGCCCTTCCTTCAAAAGCTCCCCTCACCGCGGCTTCCGGGCCACTGTATTCGGTACCCCACATCGGGTGCGTGGCAACAAAACGCTTCCGCATCGGGTGACCGGCCAAAGCTTCGCACAAAGCGAATTTAGTTGAACCGGCATCCGCTACTATTTGTTTATCTGTAACAAGATTCATTATTTTTTCCATTACCGGCATAGTTGCATCCACCGGGATGGCTACATATATTAAGTCACTTTGTGCTACCGCTTCTTCTAACGGTAATGCCTCATCGATAATGCCCAATTGCTTCGCTTTTATCAAACTTGCTTCAGTTCTGCTAACCCCAATTACCTTCTTTGCAAATCCTTTATCTTTCATTGCCAGTGCGAATGAGCCGCTAATAAGTCCAACACCAACAATGGTAATTACAGCCCCTTCCAAACCCATTTCATCGGGTAAGGTTTTCACAGAGAATTCCTGTTTTGAAATCGCTCCCGCACTGATTGACGCTGTTTCCTGCATTTGTAAATATTCTTTAAATAAAAAATCAATTAATACCCATTTAACATTCGATGCGATTTCCTCCGGCAAAAAATATTAACCGCTGCAATTATAAAAATCAAGCCAAACACACTATTGCTCATACAATTGTTTTTATTCTCCTGATCGCTTCTTCTATTTTTTCTTCCGTGCTACACAAACTTACCCTTACATACAGATCACCCGCACTGCCAAAAATTCCGCCGGGGGTGATGAATACATTTGCTTCATGCAATACTTTATCGCTTAATTCGTATCCCCCTTTATACCCGTTTGGT
Organism: Ferruginibacter sp.; assembly: GCA_014379625.1. Lineage (GTDB taxonomy): Bacteria > Bacteroidota > Bacteroidia > Chitinophagales > Chitinophagaceae > Ferruginibacter. The sequence goes on from JACMLJ010000039.1 coordinate 109,553, forward strand.
ATTGCTGCCCAAACAAACATGCCGGCCTGGTTCTTATCAAATTCACATGCTAATAATTCCAATAACTGAAATATTTTCTGACGCCTTGTTTTGTATACCGTATTTACTTTATCATGCCAGCCCTGACCAAGTTCCAAAGCCTTTGCGGCAGCCAGTTGAATGGGTAAAAACATGCCACTATCCATATTACTTTTAAAACATAATATTTCGTTGATCCTTTCCTGGCTGCCTGCAAGCATACCTATCCGCCACCCTGCCATATTGTGCGATTTACTCAGCGAATTTAATTCAATGGCAACTTCTTTTGCACCGGCCACCCCCAGCAAACTCATGGGATGGTCATTTAAAATAAAACTATAGGGATTATCATGCACCAATAAAATATCATGCTTTTTTGCAAAGGCTACCAATTGCTCAAACATTTTAATGGTAGGTAATTGCCCGGTAGGCATCTGTGGATAATTTACAAACATCAACTTCGCTTTTCCTAAATCGTTGCTTTCAATTTCGGCAAAATCAGGGAACCAGTTGTTTTCCTTTAAAAGCGTGTATTCTACCAGGTTAGCTCCTGCAATTTTAGCCGCACTCCGGTAGGTGGGGTAGCCCGGGTTGGGTATTAAAACAAGGTCGCCTTCATTGATATAAGTCATACAAATATGCATGATGCCTTCCTTGCTTCCAATCAGGGGTAATATTTCGGTATCCGCATTTAGTATTACGCCATACCATTTTGCATACCATTTCGAAATAGCATTTCTCAGCACAGGGCTGCCTTTATAACCCTGGTAGGCGTGCTGGTTGGGCTTCAATGCTTCTTCATGCAGGGTTTTAATTACTTCCGGGTGTGGTGGCAGGTCAGGGCTCCCAATACCTAAATTAATAACCTGTTTACCCGCCTTGTTCATCTCCTCAATCTCCCTCAGCTTGTGAGAAAAATAATATTCGCCAATTTCATCTAACCGTTTTGCTGTTAAGACCTTCATCACAATGCCCTCAACGGGTAGCGAATGAACTTCCCCTTTGTCTTTTGCAATATTCATTTATTAAACTTTTTAAGTTGGTTTAGCTATTTTAAGTCGGCCTGTGTGATATTGGCCCCAGGGCCAAAAAGCTGACAACAAGTTTTCACTTTTTTGATGTGATAGTTCGCCGAGGCATTGAGTCATTTTCAAATTTGAAATCCAGGCTCTTTCCATTACTTGTAATCGCTCCGGTTAATTTAGGCAGTTACTTCCCTTTTTTATATATCCCGTAAATTTTGAGCGCTTCTGTAATTTTTTCAATTGCTGCTATCATATTATAAAACTGGCTTTTGTTTTCAAACTCTACATCTGCATGAAAGGAGTACCTCCAATCACTTCCTGGTATGGGAAAGGATTGCAACTTGCATAAATTAATTCCTGCTTCAGCGATTTTTGTTAACACTTTCGCTAAACTTCCTTTTGAGTGATCTGTATGGAAATTTATGGATGCCTTATCAGCACCTGATATGTCAACCGGTTTTTCTTCTCTTTGTAAAATTAAAAACCGTGTATAATTATTTTTAAGGGTCTGAATATTGGGAGCAATCATATTCAACCGGTAAATTTCCGATGCAAGTTTACTCCCTATCGCGGCTATATGTTTGCTGCGATGCTGATGAATGTGTTTGGCGCTTAAAGCGGTATCCTCGGTTTCTACTAATTTCCAGTTGTATTTATCTAAAAAACCAAAACATTGCTGGATAGCCATCGGATGTGAATGTACTTCACGAATATCCTCCAGTTGCACACCCGGATTTACCAACAGGTTTTGTTTTATCTGCAAATACACTTCACCGGTAATGGAAAGATTACTTTTTTGCAATAAATTATAATTGGGTAAAATACTGCCGGCAATGGAGTTTTCAATCGCCATTACGCCTCCGTCACTTTCCTTTTTATTGGCTGCAACCTTTATCACTTCGCGAAAAGTAGCGCAACAAAGCACTTCAACTTTTCTGCCAAAAAACAATCTTGCAGCTTCCTGGTGAAAACTTCCCTCAAAACCCTGGATGGATACTTTGGTACCCATCCCAATCTCCGCAGGTTTCACCGGCGGTGTAAGCTGCATTTCTTTGATTAGATTGCCTGTTGTATTATTCATCTCATTTTTTTAATCGGTTTTCCCTATTCCTTCAAAGTGTATTTAGCGTTACTGCAAAAAAAAATCCCGACTATTTAGCCGGGATTCTTTTTTATGTTAATCTGTTATTGTCAGTTTCAGTTTTTAACAAAAGGCTCCCGTACCATTTTTAAAATAGTAGCTAAAATAAAACCGGGTGAAATTTGTTAACAGTATCATATTGAAAAACGAAAATAGGCCATAATATTAAATTTTCCAATAATTTTTTAATAATAATGCAAATAGTTTGCAAAAAAAACATCAACAAGTTAGTTTTGGCTTCTTTTTTATAATTCGATAATCAATGTCGTTTAAGTCCTTCCCCCTCCGTTGAAAAGACATAAGCTTAGGTGGTACCAAAAAAAAATAGCTTAACTAAACAATATGGATCAACCATCCCTAAAAAAGTAGACGCCCCTAAGAATAGGGGCGTCTTTAACGATTGCTTGCCATATGAAAATTCTTATATAAATCCAGCTATTTTAACAGGCAACCAGGCTGGATTAGAATTATTTCTTAATTGAATCTGTAGTTACAGTTGTTTTAATAGTTGAATCAGTAACAACTAATGTTGAATCTGGAGCAACTGGAGTAACAACGGTAGTTGAATCAGAAGATTTAACTTCCTCTGTTTTTGTTTCACTGTTAGCGCAAGATGCGAATGTTACGGCAATTACTGCGAATACTAATAATTTTTTCATTTTTTTGTGTTTTAATTGTTATTTAATGATTAATACAAATTGCTAAAAAAGGTAACCCGCTTTTTTAAAAAACATTTTTTTCGTTGCTTTGGGTTACTATTACACTCTATAACGTATTAATATCAGATTGGTGAATACAACAGAACATGAACAAATATTACTGAAAGGACTCGCACAGAACGACAAAAATTCAATTGAATCCATTTATCGTGAAAATTATACCTCCATTCAGTCTTTTGTTTTAAATAATAATGGCTCGGTAGATGATGCCAGGGATATTTTTCAGGAAGCGATGATCGTGTTGTATGAAAAGTCAGGATTAGCAACATTTTCATTAAACTGCCAGATAAAAACTTACCTGTATTCTATTTGCCGGCGATTGTGGCTCAAAAGATTGCAACAACTCGGAAGGTTTAGTACACAGCTGGAGATTCTTGAAGAAATTGTTCCCGTTGAAGAAGAAATAGTTGACCATGAGAAAAAAAACGAGGACTTTATACTGATGGAACATGCGATGGGTAAGATTGGTGAACCCTGCAAAAGTTTGTTAGATGCTTATTACCTGCAAAAAAAGAATATGCAGGAGATAGCAGGGGAATTTGGCTATACCAATGCAGATAACGCCAAAACCCAGAAATATAAATGCCTGGTAAGATTGAAAAAATTATTTTTTGCACAATATAAAAATACCTGATGAAATGGATGATATTGTACTATTAGAAGCCGTAGAACGTTATCTCCGGGGAGAAATGTCCCCTGAAGAGAAAGCGTTTTTTGAGGGCCTGCGTAAAAAAGACCCAGAGGTGGATCAGTTGGTTGTAGAACATACTTATTTTTTACAGGGGTTGGAAACATTTGGCACAACAAAGGCTTTCAAACATAACCTGCAGGAAGTAGAGGACAAACTGATTGAGGAAGGGTTAATCGGCCAATCCCAATTAAAGGGTACGGCAAAACTGTTATTCCTTTGGAAAAAATACCAGCGAAATATTGCAGTGGCAGCATCCATTGCCGGTTTTATTTCATTGCTTGCTGCAAGCGTGATGGTTACTTATACCAAAAAATACAGTAATGAAAATTACCGGGTTTTGGTTGACCAGCTTAATAAAACCAATCGCGAAGTAAGTAAATTAAAATCTAAGGAAATAGGTGGCGTATTGGTAAATGAAAAACCGGAAGTTGATTTTAGGGCCACCGGCTTTTTGATTGATGGTAAAGGGTATCTTGTAACCAATGCGCATGTGATCAGCAAAAGAAAAAATATTTATATAGAAAACAGGAAAGGAGATTTTTACAGGGCCGAGGCGCTGTATACTGACCAGGACGTTGATTTAGCCATTTTAAAAATTACTGATACTGCTTTTAAAACAGTTACCAATCTACCCTACAGCATAAAGAAAGGGAATTCAGACCTCGGTGAGCAATTCTTTACACTGGGGTTCCCACGAAATGAAATTGTGTATGGTGAAGGCTATTTAAGCGCCAAATCCGGTAACGATGGGGATTCCACCGCTTACCAGTTAACAGTATCCGCCAATCCCGGTAACAGCGGCGGGCCGGTTATTAATAGAAACGGCGAAATAATTGGAATTATTACCGCAAAAGATTCAAAAGCGGATGGTGTGGTGTATGCGGCAAAATCAAAAAATATTATTAACCTGCTCGAAAAACTGAAAAAGCTGGATGATAAATACCAGGTTATTAAAATCCCTTCCAATTCTGATTTAAAAGGATTAGATAGGGTACAGCAGGTGAAGAAAATGGAGGAGTTTGTATTTATGGTGGTAGGAAACTAATCATATCTAAGCCCTAAAACTAAAAAAGCGGTGCCATTTTGGTCCGCTTTTTTCTTTACAAGTGGTGGGGTCAAGAAGTAAATAAGGTAATTAAGGACAGTGCACTATTTAATATCGGGATACTAAATATGGGGCGCCAATGAAGGTCAATAAAGAAAATCAATCCCCTGCTGCCTCCCAATATATCTTATATCCATCAATGTTCTATGCCCAAAGTGAGGCGGGGTATTCTCCACCAGCTACCAGTTTATCAACACTGGCTTTTACAACCGGGGCGTCTTCTTTATAAGTTACTCCAAACCATTGCGCTGAAGTAGGAATTACTTTTATGGTGCCCTGTTGGTTATGTACAAAATCGTCGCCAAGGAGCGGTATAAAAAATTCTGATTTTATATCCGAATAATTCTCTCTGACAAAATCATGAAAAAGTTTTTCAGTAGCATCAAACATGGTGGGGGGGAAACACCAGAAATTCATAGATACACTCGAATCAAATGGCACTTCATACTTAACATCATTCTCCTCGTATAAAATTTTATCCCCTTCCCTGTAAATTTTTGTCCGCTCCTTTATACTTACCAGGTTACTATTTTCATCCACTTCACATACGCCCCTGCTTACCGTACCATTGTCGCTAAGGGTTTTTGCCAATTCGTAACCGATAATAGAATAGGTATTTTCGTTACTATCATTTATTAAAAATGCCGCTGCTTTCTCAAAAGAATCCTTACCATAAAAATCATCCGCATTTATTACAGCAAAAGGTTCTTTTACTGCATACCTGGCACATAATACTGCATGCGCGGTACCCCAGGGCTTGGTGCGTTCTGCGGGTACTGTTACATCGGGTAAAAATGCACCCTTTTCCTGGTAAACATATTCTGTTGCGATTCTGCCATTTAGTTTGGGTTCAAAAATTGATTTAAAATTATCAGCAAAATCTTCCCGGATAATGAACACTACCTTACCAAAACCTGCACGGATAGCGTCATATATAGAATAATCCATGATCGTTTCGCCTGATGGGCCAAAAGATTGTATTTGTTTCATACTTCCGTAACGGCTTGCCATTCCGGCCGCTAAAATTAAAAGAGTTGGTTTCATATTTAAATGTAGATTGTTGATTAAGTTGCAATTTTGCGTACGCGAAAATAATCTAATCGGTTAATAATTTACAAAAATGATTTTCCCTGTTTCAAAGATATCGCTCCAACGCCTTTCTGATGAATTATTTGATCAAAAGCAGGTATGCTTATCCGTGTTAAGGTTAGATACCCTGCACCGGGTAGTTTCGGGAAACAAATTATATAAACTCCATTATTTTTTACAAAACGCCCTCCAACAATCATTAAATGGAATGGTAACCTTCGGCGGCGCCTATTCCAATCATTTGGTGGCAATGGCATTTGCCTGCAAAGAGGCTGGTTTAAAGAGCATAGGTATCGTCAGGGGCGAACGCCCTCCCTTGCTATCCCACACTTTACATGCATGCATTGACTATGGCATGACATTAAAATTTATTTCAAGACAGGAGTATAGTGAAAAAGAGCAGCCGGGCTTTTTAAAAGAAATAAAGGCGGAATATGAAAATTACCTGGTTGTGCCTGAAGGGGGTTATGATCCTGCAGGAAGCGCGGGGGCCGCAATGATAATAGATTTAATAAATGAGGACTGTTCACATATTTGTTGTGCGGTGGGTACGGCTACTACCCTCGCAGGATTATTGCAGGGAATAAAAAAAGAACAGCAAATAATCGGCATCCCTGTTTTAAAAAACATGCATGATATCCCGCAACGAATTAAATTTTTAACCAATCATCTATTTAATCCGCAACAACTGAAAATAATAAATGATTACCATTTTGGCGGATATGCAAAAAAAACTCCTGCATTGGTTGACTGGATGAATTTACTTTATCAGAAGCATCAACTACCAACCGATTTTGTATACACCGGAAAAATGATGTTTGGAATAATTGATCGCATCAAAAAGGATCTTTTTCAAAAAGGAAGTAAAATAGTATGCATCCATACAGGTGGTTTGCAGGGAAATTTATCTTTACCGCCCGGTACACTGGTTTTTTAATTAAACTAATATAGCAGTATTGAGTTAAACGTGAATTGAGAATGGTCAATCAATGTTGCTTAAATTATTTTGTTCCCCTGGGGAGAATTAAGGCGAAGTCAGAAAAGCAAAAAATATCTTAGCTAAACAAAATTGAACGTCCTTATTTCGCCATTCACCATTCACAAATTAAGTTGTCACTTTACTCTTACCATAACAGTAATTATCTTTGCGCTAATAAATTTTTATTCAATTCTGTGTTTCTCTTATATGTTTAAATTCATTTTCGCTATCATCATATATTGTATAGCCTTTACCGGCAATATTTTCGCCCAGGACACACTTCCCAAAATTTCTGTAAAAAACAGGGACGGGAAAGTAATCGTTAGCTGGAAAAATACCTATGGGGCTAAAATAAATAATGTTAACATTCAACGCTCTACCGACAGTATAAAAAGATTTACCACTATAGGAAGTGTTTTGAACCCAATGAATAAAGAGAATGGTTTTGTGGATAGTAAATCCCCCGGAGGAAAAATATTCTACCGGGTGTTTGTTGCATTTGACGGAGGAGATTACCTGTTTACCCGCTCATACAGGCCTGTGGCAGACACTTCAATGGAAAAAGACATAATGGAATTGCCGGAAGAAAAAACAGGCAAGCCTGTAACTGCTCCTAATTTTGTTCCGAGCAAATTTGTATTTACGGGAAAAGATAATAATGTTATTATCAATCTGTCCAATGCCGCATCGCGAAAGTTCTCTATTAAATTTTTTGATGAAGATGACGATCTCCTGTTTGAAGTACATAACATTAAAGAGCCCTATCTTATTCTTGAAAAAGTAAATTTCCTGCATTCGGGGTGGTTTAAATACCATTTATACGACAATGATATTTTGCTGGAGAAATACAAATTTTATATTCCAAAAGATGGCAAAAACTCAATAAGCGATAAAGAGCAAAGGTATAAATGAGTGGATTCTTTAATTTCAAAATTTTGCCTAGTATTGTGTATTTAGACACACATTAAATACTTTCTCAAAATTGCGTTTTATCTTTTCTTTTACTGTTTCCAGATCAACCTTGTAATTCAGTTCCTTTTCTATGGAAGTGACTTTTTTATTTTCAATCCCGCAGGGAATTATATTATCAAAGTAGCTAAGGTCGGTATTTACGTTTAAAGCAAAACCATGCATGGTGATCCACCTGCTGCAGCGTACCCCCATGGCGCAGATCTTCCTTTCTTTCCCCAGTACATCGGGATCTATCCAAACACCGGTTTCACCCTTACTGCGTTGTCCAGCTATATTAAATTCGGCCAGCGTAAGTATGATCACTTCTTCCAAAGCCCTTAAGTACCTTCCAATATCCGTATAAAACTTTTCGAGGTCGATGATTGGATAGCCTACAACCTGGCCCGGTCCGTGAAATGTAATATCCCCACCCCTGTTGGTTTTATAGAATTGAATTCCTCTTTGCGCCATCTCCGCTTCGCTAATCAGGACGTTTTCTGTATGGCCACTTTTACCCAGGGTGTAAACGGGTGGATGTTCACAAAGCAATAAATGATTTGTGGTAGTTAACCTGTCCAGAGCAATGTCCACCATAGAAACGGTTCCTGCTTTACCACCGCCCGCTACGTCCGCACCGAACGCCCACTCCCTGGCGATAGCCGACTTGAGTTGCACATTCCCATGTAGCAAATTTTCCTGGTAGTCCCAGGCTGTTTTATAATCAATAATACCCAAATCTTCGTAGGTTACTAACTGCTTATCCAATGTAATTGATTTAATTTGCAAAGATATATGAATTGGCAATGGGCAATTCCCAATAGGCAAAAAAGTAAGGGGCAATTGAGCCGCATTATCAAAGACCGTGGTTTGCAGCCAACAAATTAAACATTTAAGCATGACAAACGAAATTATAATAACGGATGAAGAACTACAGGATACGGAGGAATTGTATGAACGATTGGCAATTGAAATTCCGAAAGGGCAGGAACCAATGCGCATCGATAAATTTTTAATGAGCCGCATAGAAGGGGCCACCAGGAATAAGATCCAGCAGGGCATCGAAAATGAAATGGTACTGGTAAACGATAAGCCGGTTAAAACAAATTACAGGGTTAGGCCATTTGACAAAATCGTTGTATTTAGTAACCGCCATCCCGAGTCAAATGATATTGTACCCGAAAATATCCCGCTTAATATTGCTTACGAGGATGACGATGTATTGCTGATAAATAAGCCCGCCGGACTTGTTGTGCATCCCGGCAGTGGTAACCATAGTGGCACTTTGATCAACGGGGTTGCCTGGCACTTAAAAAAACAAAACCCGGATATCGAAGAAAGTGCTTTGCCCCGATTCGGCATGGTGCACCGGATTGATAAAAACACCACGGGCCTGCTGGTGCTGGCAAAAACGCCAAAAGCTATGACCGATCTTGCCAAACAATTTTTTAACCATACCGTGCACCGCCGATATATGGCATTGGTATGGGGCGATTTTGAAGAAAATGAAGGTACCATTACCGGGCATGTGGGCAGGCACCAGCGATTTAGAAAATTATTTACAACCTATCCTGATGGAGAGCACGGAAAAGAAGCCATCACACATTATAAAGTGCTGGAAAGATTTAATTATGTAACACTGGTGGAATGTCGCCTTGAAACCGGCCGCACGCACCAGATACGTGTGCATATGCAGTTCATCGGCCACCCTTTATTCAACGATGATTTTTATGGAGGCGATAAAATTGTAAAGGGTACCATCTTTACCAGGTACAAACAGTTTGTTGATAATTGCTTTTCGTTATGCAAACGACAAGCCTTACACGCTAAGGAACTCGGCTTTATTCATCCCACCACGAGACAGCCAATACTTTTTGAAAGTGATTTGCCCGATGATATGCTGGCCGTGATTGATAAATGGCGAAGGTACAGCGCGGATAAAAATGATGTGGGGTAATTTCTTTTTGTTTGAAACAGGTACTGAACTAAATTGAATCAAAACAAACTAATAATTAACAAATACCGTATCAAACTATGCTTAGCAATCCCTTATCCAGGTTCAGGCTGGTAGCCTTTTTAGAAGGTTGTTCCTTTTTGTTATTTGCCATCACCATGCCATTAAAATATATGATGGGCATCCCCAAACCCAACTACATTGTGGGAATGGTGCATGGGGTTTTATTTTTGGCGTACTTAGTTTTATTACTACAGGTATCTGTGCAATATAAATGGCCGGTTAAAAAAATAATCCTGGCGTTTATTGCATCACTGTTACCTTTTGGAACTTTTTATGCCAATAAAAAATTATACCCGGCACACATTATTTAACTGACGTTGGCTTACTCATTTGTTGATTAGCGGAAGTGATGTTGTCAAAACGATCATCGTAATCTTTTTGGAGGGTGTTCATTACCCTGTCCCAGATGGTGAAATATAAACCGTAGTTGCCTTTAAAATACTGGTGGTGCATATTGTGGTTAACCGATGTGTTGAACCACTTACCCAGCCAATGTTTATTAAATCCCCGGGGATACAATTCAAAGCCTAAGTGGCCATACACGTTATAGATGGTCATAAAAATAAGGAACACAAGAATATGGATGATATGTATGGGCAGGGTAAAAGCAAATACATAAATGATCCCGGATTCTATGACTGCTTCGGCGGGATTAAATGAAAAAGCCGCCCATGGAGAAGGGTTGGTGCTTTTATGATGAATGATGTGAAAAAATTTAAACAACCGCGGCTGGTGCATGATACGATGTGTAAAATAAAAATAAGTGTCATGTATCACCAGCATCACCGGAAATACCAGTAATGAGTACCATACAGGATATTCGTCAAGTTTATTATAGATGGTGGTATGCGGTTTTACAAAAGGATGGTTCAGTACCAGCGGAACTAAGGCGAATATAAAAAAAGTGACCACAGAATAAAGAATTTCCCTTTGATAATCCTTATTGGCCGGCCATCGCTGTTGTATTTTTGCAAACCTGGTCCTGTTCTTTAAAATGACATAGAAAATAAGGAAAGCGATGCCACCAAAAAATGCATACCGGATAATACTAAGGATAAAAACGTAGATAGCCTGTGCCCAGGGACTTAATTGTAAAAACATGACTGATTGATTTTCGGAATAGACTTACTATTTTTTTGCTTGTTTAATAAGAAAAAAAAATTTCAGTGGCCCCATAACCGTAGGATGCATGATATTGATTGACAAAAGATTTCACTTCCTTTTTTAGCCGCAATAATTCATGTATCTCATCCCTCAGTTTACCCACCCCTACCCCATGTATGATGGTGAGCGAAGGTTGATAATGTGCAACAGAGAGCTCGTAAAATTTTTCGAATTCTTTCAACTGTAAAGTGAGTATTTCAAAATTACTGAGGTGTTTCCAGTTGTCGGTCAGTTTTTCAATATGCAGGTCAACCACCGTTCTTGCCGGTGGTAAATTTTCTTTAACCTTACTTACATCGTAAATTCTGAATCCCGCATTGCCCAGCCTGCTGAGATCGACTTTTTCATCGTCTATTTTATCAGGATAGTTTTCAAATAAAGGATATGAAAAAGTGGGTTCATTTTTCAATTGGATCTCTTCTATTCTTTTAAAAAGCTGTTTGGCTTTTAGTTTTAACGAGGTTTCATAATAGGGTGCTTTTTTCTTATCCGGGTTTACCAGCGAGAATTCTACATCAAAACGGGGATTATCACTAAGGTCTTCAAAATTTACATTGTGGAGGTAAAAATCGCTCAAAGGCGCAATGGCATTCTTCAATTCAAAATTGCTTTCACCACCAAAAAATACATTGTAGGTAAAATTGTATGCGGTATCGGTTTGATTGATGAGGTATATCTTTAATTTCTCCACCACATCATCATCAAAAATATCTTTATCAAAAACGGGCAGGAAGGCGATGAATACCCCATTATCCACTTTAACTGCAGCCCTGCCCTTCTCTTGTTTTACATTATCAATGAAGATCTTTTTCTTATCAGCAACCCGTTTTTCGGAGAACATTTTAAAATAGGGAAAATCAATTTGGTCCATGTAAGCCGGAAAGCGTACACCTTTTACCTCTATCATCACCATTTTTTCATTCATGATCTCTGCTACTGTTCCTTCTTCATTGGTCAATAACACTATTATTTTATCACCTTGCTGATATTTCATATTTGTAGCCAGTAATTAAATTCAAGTACCGGTGATACAAAGTTACAATACTAAAGTTTGGCACATCAATAATTGCGAAAGACCTCATCCCACCCTCAACGAAGGAAAGGTTGCTTAGAAAAATTTCAAGTAGCCAGTTTACTTTTCCGGTACCCATACAAAAGGTAAATTACCAAGCCTATGGCCAGCCAGCCAAGAAACCATGCCCAGTTACTTTTAGTCATACCCGTGAGCAGGTACAGGCAGGTGATCAGGCCCATCAGGGGGATCAATGAATATTTTTTTATAAATGCAATAATGGCCAGCAGCAAGGCAACTATCCAAAAAATGACCAATGTAATATTGGGTGTGGCTGCATCCATGAAACTGATTTTCCCTTTTGTATAATCCGCATTATCACTGAAATCAAAACTAAACATATCCGTAAAATAGCTTTTTGATAAACTGGCAGCCAACACCATTGAACCAATTACGATCAATGGGAAAATAAACTGGCCGTTAATGTAGGGAAGATGAAATTTTCCGGTTTGCTTTTCTTTTCGGGGTATCAATAATACGCCCCCGCAAACCAATACAAATGCAAACAAAGTGGCAATGCTGGTGAAGTCGAGCACGAATGTTTTATCGGTAAATAAAATAGGGACCCCTACCACCAGGCCGGTTACGATGGTAGCGAAGGAGGGTGTTTTATATTTTTTATGGATTTTTTGAAATACGGGGGGCATCAACCCATCCCGGCTCATGCTCATCCAAATGCGAGGCTGTCCCATCTGAAAAACCAATAACACACTCGTCATAGCAACTACGGCTGCAATGGCCACAAAGAATTGCATCCAGCCTACATTAAGGTTTTGCTTTTCAAAGATAAAAGCAAGTGGATCACCCACCCCTTCAAAATTGCGGTAATTAACAGCGCCTGTTAAAACCAGGGTGAGTAAAATATACACTATGGTACAGATCACCAGCGAAAGGATCATTCCCCTTGGAAGGTCGCGCTGCGGATTTTTACTTTCTTCGGCCAGCACACTTACCGCATCAAAGCCAATATAGGCAAAGAATACACCACTCACTGCCGCCATTACCCCACTGAAACCATTGGGCATAAACGATCGTATATTTTCATCATTGGCGGGGGTCCAGTTGAAGGTGAGCCCGTTCGAAAAAACAAGGTAGCCGCCTACCAGTATCACCAGCGATACCACGATCATTTTAAGGATCACCATTACATTACTGAAGTTGCGGCTTTCTTTAATACCCCGGTACACCAATAAAGTGATGAGTATATTAATCATAAATGCCGGCAAATCAAAAATGATCCGCAGGTTGCCGATCATGGGGGCATTGTTCCATGCATCCAGTACTTCTTTATTAGTGCTCCCATCGGCCAATGCGTCTTTAACTTCCATATAACTGGTACAGAGGTATTGTGGAATATAGACGTTGATCTTTTCCAAAAAAGAAGTAAAATAATCACTCCAGCTATAAGCTACATAAATATTACCGATGGAATATTCCATGATCAAAGCCCAGCCAATGATCCATGCAAACAATTCTCCAAAAGAAGCATAGGCGTAGGTGTAAGCGCTACCGGCTACCGGTATTCGACTTGCAAACTCCGAATAACAAAACGCGGTAAAGGCGCAGGCTATCGCCGTGATAATAAATAAAATTACCACACCGGGACCGCCATGAAACACGGCGCCGCCCAAACTACTGAAACTACCCGCACCCAAAATAGCCGCTATACCAAAAAAAGTAAGATCACGCAGGGAAAGCACTCGTTTTAATCCCTCACCCGCGTGCGCATCATCGCTTCCTTCAGCTAAAATATTTTCAATCTTCTTTGTTCGGAATAAAGAATTGGACATGTGGGTATTGGTTATTGAAAAAGGAAATTAAGGATTTTTTTTTTTAGATTGACAAATCAGGGGAAAGGAACCAATTTATAGATATAATTTAGGTAAGTAATTGTAAATCCCTATCGTGGCTTTAATCGATGTTGGCGGTTGTTACAGAGCCGCATGCCCGCCAGGCTTTACAACCGATGAGGGATTCAGATGGCATTAACTTTCGCGTTGTACCAGGTATTCTGCAAGCTCCGTCAAAGGTTTTTTACGGGCCGTTAATACCGCGGTATCTTCCAAATGCTGCAATGCTGTTTGCAGGTATTTTTCTTTCAACTGTTGCGCCCATTCATCTACTTTGCAATCCCGGTAAATCGATAAAACCTTATTTACCTTTTCATCTTTATTTACTGCAGCATTGAACATCAAAGCCGCCAGTTCTTTCTTTTGGATATCCGAAGCAATATCCATTGCATAGATCATTAAGAAAGTTTTTTTGTTGGAAATAATATCCCCACCTACCTGTTTGCCAAATTTGCCGGGGTCGCCAAAAGCATCCAGGTAATCATCCTGTACCTGGAAGGCAATGCCCAGGTTTTTTCCAAACTCATATAAATGTTGCTGATTCCCTAACCCGGCCCCACCCAATATTGCCCCCATTTTCAAACTTGAAGCCAATAATACCGAAGTTTTCAAAGTGATCATGTTTACATATTCCTCCAGGCTTACCGAGGTTCTTGTTTCAAAATCCATGTCTAATTGCTGGCCTTCGCAAACGGCTTTCGCCGTTTGATTAAAAAGGTGGATTATCTTTTGTGAATAATCCCGTTTTATTTTATTCAGGTATTCGTAAGACTGCACCAGCATTACATCTCCTGCAAGCAAAGCAGTGGATTCACCGTACTTTGTGTGCACGGTTTCCATTCCGCGTCGCAGTGGCGCCTTATCCATGATATCATCATGTATCAAACTAAAATTATGAAACAATTCAATAGCGATGGCCACTTCATGGGCATCCGGGTTAATTTCATCAAATAATTCGTTGCCCATTAAAACACAAACAGGCCTGATCCTTTTACCGCCTAACTGCAAAATATATTGCGCAGGATCATACAGCGAGGCTGTATGGGTGGGAAAATGACGGGTATTAAATTTTTCTTCGAATATTTTTGACAGTTCTGTAAAAGAGTGCATAAAGTAAACTGCGATATTGCAAAATCACCGGGCCTGTCTTTAAGCGGGGCAACCTGCGTTAGAAAATTATAGTTTCTTTTTGGTAGCTAATTTTGCTTTCGCGATGTTGAGGGTTGGTTTGCTTTCATCCTGCACCCAATGATAATCTAACTGGCGTTTTTCGAGGTTGGCAGCTACCACTTTTATTTTTACCGCATCACCCATCCTGAATTTTTTCCCGGTACGTATTCCTACGAGGGCATAATCCGCTTCATCCAGTTTGAATTCATCAAACTCACTCAGGTCCCGCACGGTTACCATGCCCTCGCATTTATGCAAAACGGTTTCTACAAAAAAACCGAAACCGGCCACCCCGCTGATGATACCGTCAAACTCTTCTCCAAGATAGTCCTTCATAAACTCTACCTGCTTGTATTTGTTACCCGCTCTCTCGGCTTCCATGGCCTTGCGTTCCTTATCGCTGCAATGCTTGCATTTCTCTTCCATCTTTTTGTCTATCTTCAATTCCTTATCCAAGCATTCCTGCAATATCCGGTGCACCATTACATCCGGGTAGCGGCGTATGGGTGAGGTAAAATGACAATAATGCTCAAATCCCAAACCATAATGGCCAATATTTTTAGAAGTATAAATTGCCTTGGCCATGGTGCGGATGCCCAATTGTTCCAGTACATGCTGCTCAGGTTTTCCGCTTACATCTTTTAATAAATTATTAAATGATGCAGCCACGGCCGCTTCATCGTGAATATCGAATGTATAGCCGAATTTTTTTGCAAAGGCCGCAAATGGCTTTAGCTTTTCATCATCCGGTGTGTCGTGTATACGATAGGGAAAAGGTACCGGCTCTTTGTTGCTCTTTATCCTCGAAACATATTCCGCAATGGTTCGGTTGGCGAGTAACATAAACTCTTCCACCAGCTTATGCGCATCTTTACTTTCTTTTACTACGATACCTATTGGTTTGCCTTTTTCATCCAGCGTAAACCGCACTTCCTGCGAAGAAAAATTGATCGCACCGTTGTCGAATCTTTCTTTCCGGAATTGTTTGGCCAAATCATCCAATAATAAAATGGCCTTATGATGCAGCCCTTCTTTGGTTTCGATGACCTGTTGTACATCTTCATAAGTAAAGCGGTGATCACTGTGGATGATCGTTCTACCGATCCATTTATGTTTTATTTCTCCCCGGTTGGTGATCTGAAAAATAACTGAGAAGGTATATTTATCTTCATCCGGCCTGAGTGAGCAAAGCTCGTTGCTGATTTTTTCGGGCAGCATCGGGTTTACCCTATCCGGCAAATACACGCTGGTGGCCCTTTCATAGGCCGCCTTATCTAAAATGCTATCCGGCTTTACAAAATGGCTTACATCGGCTATATGTACCCCGATCTCATAATTACCATTGTCTAAATTCCTGATAGATATGGCATCGTCAAAATCTTTAGCATCCACCGGGTCGATCGTAAACGTTAAGATGTCCCGGCAGTCTTTTCTTTTCTTCAACTCTTCCCGAGTAATCGTATCCGATAGTTCCATCGCCTCATCCATCACGACTTTATCAAAAGTCAAAGGAAACCCTGCTTCAATCAGTATCTCCTTCATGGCCATGTCATTCACATCTTCCGCCTTTAAAATACTCACTACTTCGCCTTCGGGTTTTTTATCTGATTTACTCCATTTTACCAGGCGGGCAACTACCCTTTCGCCATTCACAGCACCATTCAGTTTTTCGACTGGAATATAAAAATCGGGAATTGGTTTTTCTGAGGCGGCCACAAAAAAGGCGATATTTTTATTCACCTGCATATTACCGATAAAGGTGGTTCTCAGGCGCTCCGCAACATCTGTTACCTTGCCCTCTGTACGCTTGCCCCTTCCATTGTCTTTGTTGATCTGCACCCGTACAATATCGCCATGAAATGCATGGTTAAAATCGTTGGGCCTTACTACGATATCCTGTTCCATTCCTTCTACGATCACATAGCCCATACCGCTGCGGGAAATATCCAGTTTGCCTTTTACGGTTAAAGTTTGCGCTGATTTTTTTACAGTTTCTTTTCTGTCTTTACTCATAATAATTTTTATTCATTTTTCAAGATACCGGCTTTAGTTTTTCATAGCATACGCTTAACGCATCAATTCACCGATCTTTAATTTACCCTATCTCCTGTTCAATTTGCCTGTCTGCTGCGATAGTTCGTAAAATTGTTATACCAGTCTTTAGGCATGGCTCACCTGCCACGGCTTTCACCTGCATTACCGCTAAATAGCTTTGTTGAAGCGTAGTCTTTAGATTTGGTTGATGGTTGAACCAATCGCCCTACCGTCAAGGTAAATGGCAATAGTAACTAATTCTACCCTGCAAGGTACCAACTTATTGCTACATTTGATAAAACCCACGGTATTGCTAACACACACAAATTTTCCACAAAAAATAATTACCAAAACAATTTGGATATTATCCGTGGTAAGCCTGTTTACCGATACGGCCAGTGAAATGCTTTACCCGGTGATGCCTGTATTTTTAAAACATATCGGTTTTTCTATAATACTCATCGGCATTTTAGAGGGTGTGGCCGAAGCGGTAGCCGGACTTAGCAAAAGTTATTTTGGCAAATTGAGTGATATCAGCGGAAAGCGTCTACCCTTTGTGCAGTTTGGCTATGCCCTTAGCGCCATCAGCAAGCCAATGATGGCTGTTTTTATTTTTCCCGCCTGGATATTCCTTTCCCGTACCATCGACAGGATGGGCAAGGGTATCCGCACAGGTGCAAGAGATGCAATGTTAAGTGATGAATCTACCATTGCAACAAAAGCAAGGGTATTTGGATTTCACCGAAGCATGGATACCCTGGGAGCCGTGATCGGGCCCTGCATCGCCCTTTTATATTTGTATTTTAATCCATACGATTACACCACACTTTTTCTGATCGCATTTATTCCGGGTTTACTGGCAGTTATCTCCACCTTTCTCATCAGGGAAAAAAAGGGGCAGAAAAAAACAACGAATGAACGAACGGATGAGCAAGGTGTGATACCAATTGCAACAGGCCCGATCAACCCGTTTTCGGCTTTTTGGGGCTATTGGAAAGCCAGCCCTGCTGCTTATAAAAAATTAGTGAGCGGTTTACTTGCATTCGCATTAGTAAACAGCTCAGATATTTTCTTATTATTAAAACTAAAGGAAAGCGGCCTAAGTGACACATCGATCATTGGGGTATATATTTTTTATAACCTGGTTTATGCACTGGTAGCTTATCCAATTGGCATCATTGCCGATAAATTTGGTTTAAAAAGAATACTGATATTTGGGCTAATCCTTTTTTCCGTTGTTTATACAGGTTTTGCGTTCAATAATGATTATACTATTTATTATTTACTTTTTGTTTTGTACGCCATTTATGCGGCCGCCACAGAAAGTATTTCAAAAGCATGGATTACCAATATTGTTGACAAAAGAGATACCGCTACCGCCATCGGCACCTACTCGGGATTACAAAGTATTGCCGCTTTAATAGCCAGTAGTTTAACCGGGCTGCTATGGTATAATTTTGGGGCGATGGTTAGTTTTTTGATCATTGCCGGTGTTACCCTGGGAGTAGTATTTTATTTATCAGGAATGAGCCCGGCAACTAACCGGGAGGTAAAACCCAGCCCCTGAAGGAGAGACCTTCTAACAGCCCAACTAAATCCTTAACTTTAATAAAACTTTTTTACATGGAAAATTACGAAACAGTTGTAGCCGCCCTGGCTGGTTTAAAGGCCAGGGGTTATACACTCGACTTTAATATTGCCTTCGATAAAATTACCTGCAATGAGAACGAGGTTTGCCTCAATCCACATGAATTTGAAATTAAGGAAGTTTATCGCTTTGAAGGTGATACCAATCCGGATGACGAAGATATAGTATATGCTATTGAATCAAAAGATGGCTCGGTAAAAGGGAGTTTGACCAGTGCCTACGGAGTATACGCAGATGAGGTGAGTACTGAAATGATAAAGAAATTAACAATGCATTAATAATGGTGAACGGTCAATGAGCAGACTTTACAATTAATCATTCCTCCTTCACTGGCCCAACTAAATACAATTCATCATGGCCGACAAAATTGACCGCAGGAAATTTTTGCAACTCTCCGCATTTTCAACTCCATTATTTGCGGCAAAAAAAAACTTCGCCGATAATTTTAGTTTTCTAACCTTCCCCATTGTCATTTCTACCTGGGATACAGGCATGCAGGTAAATGCAGCAGCATGGAAAATTTTATCTGCTAACGGCAGAGCTGTAGACGCAATAGAAACAGGCGCCAGGCATATTGAAGATACACTCAATTGTTGCGTGGGATTAGGCGGCAACCCCGACAGGGATGGTATTGTAACCCTGGATGCCTGCATCATGGACGAACATTCCAATTGTGGCGCTGTAGCGGGTTTAGAGCAGATAAAGCATCCTATTTCGGTTGCAAGGAAAGTAATGGAAACCACCCCGCATGTTTTACTAGTTGGTAATGGTGCGCAACAGTTCGCTATTGAAAATGGATTTGCAAAAGAACCCGCCCAACTTTCTGAGAGCGCAGAAAAAGCTTATAAAGAATGGTTAAAAACCAGCCAATACAAACCGCTCATTAATATAGAAAATAAAAAAAGTGGCGGGCCTTTCGCACCTAATTTTCTCCCCAACGGAACGCCCAACCACGATACTATGGGATTGCTGGCGATGGACACTAAGGGAAACTTATCAGGTGGTGTAACTACCAGCGGAATGGCATTTAAGTTACATGGACGCGTAGGTGATTCCGCAGTAATTGGGGCGGGTTTATTTGTGGATAATGAAGTAGGTGCTGCAACGAGCAGTGGTGTGGGTGAAGAAGTGATCCGTATTTGTGGAACCCACCTCGTAGTGGAATTTATGCGGCAGGGTAACAGCCCTGAGATGGCCTGTAAAAAAGCAGTGGACCGCATTGTAAAAAGAAACCCCGAAAAGGCAAAAACCCTTCAAGTGGGTTTTTTAGCAATCAATAAAAAAGGAGTTTACGGCGCTTATGCGATACAGAAAGGTTTTGTATTTTCAGTAAAGAGCGGTAATGAAAATAAAATTCATGAATCGAAATATGCTATCGGTTGAGGGTTGGGGGTTGTTGGTTGGTCGTTGGTCGTTGATCGTTGTTCG
Source organism: Ferruginibacter sp. (assembly GCA_014379625.1). GTDB lineage: Bacteria > Bacteroidota > Bacteroidia > Chitinophagales > Chitinophagaceae > Ferruginibacter. The sequence goes on from JACMLJ010000039.1 coordinate 129,651, forward strand.
TTGTTCGTTGTTGGTTGGTCGTAGATAACCACGGGCGCAGGACTCCGTCCTGTGTCTTCCTTGTTACTAATCCAGATCCTAAAAAACGCCTCGGTGATTCGGCAGTAATTGGGGCGGGTTTATTTGTGAATAATGAAGTAGGTGCTGCAACG
>JACMLJ010000040.1 GCA_014379625.1 Ferruginibacter sp.
AATCAAAAAAGATTTGAAAGGCGAATTGTTGATACCCTTTGTTGAGGAAAACTGCATAAGTAAGAGAAAATAATTGAAAAACATATTTTCAACAATAAGAACAGTTTAGCAGATAAGAATTTATGAAAAATGGAAGACAATATTTGATGTTGCTTTCTTATCTAAAGCAATTGAAGCATTTTGGAGACTGGAGAAAGGCGGTATACTTATGCCCGTTTAAATATAAATAAAATATCATACAATAAACTGTAAAAATTAGGGATTAAAAGCAGAGACTGACTTGTTAAGTCAACATTTCTTAACCAAATGATAATAACCACTCCCGCACATTCCGCGTTTTGTTTCGGTTCTTTAGCAGAACTAGTATTATAATAAGCATACTATGAAGAACTATTTCATATGTTTAATAGTTCTTCTAACCTCTTGCTCCAGGGATAACGGCACTATAAAAATAAAAGGCTCTGATACTGAAGTTAATCTTGCAGTGCAGCTTGCAGAAACTTTTCATGAAGTTAATTCCAGCGTTTTTGTATCCATATCTGGCGGAGGTTCAGGATTAGGTATTGCCTCATTACTTAATGGTACTGCAGATGTTGCCAATTCTTCAAGAAGTATAAACCACGGGGAAATTGATTTATTTAAGAAGCAGGGTGTAGAGATAGACTCTTTTCTTTTTGCGCAGGATGCTATTGCCTTTGTGGTGGCAGATGATCTTCCCATTGACTCCATCAGTACAACAGAACTTGGAAACCTGTTAAATGGCAAATATAAAAACTGGTCGTCGCTTACCGGAAAAGATATGCCGGTTAATATTTACGGCCGACAAAGCAATTCAGGTACACACGATTTTGTGAAAACAAAATTAGGCATTGATTTTACGCCTTATGCCAAGCAGATGAGCGGCAATGCACAAATACTGGAAGCAATCAGGGCAGATCATTCAGGCATTGGATATGTTGGGGCCGGATACGTTTCGCAGGGTGGAAGCAAAGGAATAAAAGTGCTTCCGGTCTATTTAAAAAAAAATGATAAAGCCATTTCTCCTTTAGACTCCTCCATGATTGCGTCCGGAAAATATTTTTTTCAGCGGCCGCTATTTCAATACTACAGGAAACCTTCGTATGGAAAAATAAAATCGTTTCTGGATTTTGAAAAAAGCGATGAAGGGAAAAAAATTATTCACGCATCGGGTTATTATCCTGTAAAATAAAAGCCATGAGTATAAAAAAAAGGGAACATACCGACTGGTTGTTAAAAAAAATATTTAAAGCCACCGGCTTAATTACCATTGCATTGCTTGCCGGCATATTTTTAATGTTGTTGTATAACAGCATCGCTTTTTTTGCAGATGTAAAACCGCTTGATTTTTTTACAGGTTCACAATGGGATCCGGAGAGCAACAAAAGTAAATACGGCATTGCTCCTTTATTGGTAAGTACCGGCCTTGTAACGTTGGGTGCTATGCTTATTGCAATACCATTGGGAATATTTACTGCTGCTTATTTATCAGAATTCGCACATCCCAAAGTAAAAACAATTTTAAAACCCCTTATTGAAATGCTGGCTGCCATACCCTCGGTGGCAATTGGTTTTTTGGGCATAGTATTAGTTGGCCCAGGCATTGCAAAAATATTCGGCATAGCAAACGGGTTAAACGCATTCAACGGTTCTGTTTTACTGGCAGTTATGGCATTACCTACTATCATCACAATTAGCGAAGATGCTATTAATGCCGTGCCGCTAAGCCACCGGGAAGCTTCGCTCGCACTAGGCGCCAATAAATGGCAAACCATTTTTAAAGTAACGTTGCCCGCCGCGTTGCCGGGGTTAATAGCTGCTGTAATGCTTGGTCTGGGAAGGGCTTTGGGAGAAACCATGACAGTTTTGATGGCCACCGGTAACGCGGCTGTAATGCCCAAAGGTTTTTTAGATGCGGTTAGAACAATTACAGCTACCATCGCCATTGAAATGGGTGAAGTGCCTTATCGAACCACCCATTACTTTGCTTTGTTTGCCATTGCTGTAATTTTATTCATTATTACTTTAATTATTAATCTTCTGGGAGAATATTTTGCCAACAGGCTTAGAAAATTTCATGCATGATTAAGAAAATAAAATACTTTTTTAATTGGATATTGCTTTTAGGAAGTACACTGCTCGTTTGCCTGATACTGGGAGTTATTTTGTGGGATATTTTTTCAAAAGGCAGGTCAGCAGTATCGTGGGATTTCATCAGTCAGTTTCCAACAAACGGGATGACCAAAGGCGGAATACTTCCGGCTATAGTGGGTACGCTTTTGCTTACTTTCATCACTACCATTTTTGCAGTGCCGTTTGGTGTGGCTTGTGCCATTTATCTTAATGAGTATGCAAGGCCATCTGTCTTAACCAATATAATCAGGGCTTCTATACGAAACCTGGCCGGTATCCCTTCTATTATCTACGGCCTGTTTGGTTTAGCCTTGTTTGTGCAGGCCTTGCATTTAGGTACTTCAGTGTTATCTGCCGGTTTAACATTGGGATTACTTTCATTACCCTATATCATTACTACTACCGAAGAAGCACTGAAACGGATACCCAACAGCATGAGAGAAGCAACACTTGCTTTAGGGGCTACACAGTTTGAAACCATTAAAGATGTAGTGGTGCCAAAAGCGTTGCCTGGAATTTTAACTGGTGTGATATTGACAATGTCGAGAGCCGCCGGTGAAACGGCGCCCATTTTGTTTACAGGAGTGGCATTCTATATTAATGGAATCTCCGCCTCACCAAATCAGGAGTTTATGGCATTGCCTTATCATTTATACATGCTAAGCACACAGCACCAGGCAATAGAACAGGTGAGACCACTGGCTTATGGTACCGCTTCGGTATTGATTCTTCTGGTATTTATACTCAACATCATCGCATTTTATATCAGATTTAAACACAGAACACAGGAATAATATGGAGGAAATAAAATTATCAGCACATAATCTTAACCTGTTTTTTGGGAAGAAGCAGATTTTAAAAAATGTCAATATAGACTTTATTAAAAACCAGGTTACTTCTTTAATTGGCCCTTCGGGCTGCGGAAAATCAACGTTACTTCGTACTTTTAATCGTATGCATGATTTATCACCAGAAGCAAAGATAGAAGGTACTCTAAAGTTAGAAAACCTGAATATTTATGATAAAAAGAACTCCGTAACAGAAATACGAAAAAGAATAGGTATGGTATTTCAAAAGCCCAATCCTTTACCTAAAAGTATTTATGAAAATCTTTCTTACGCACTGAAAATTCATAATTTTCCTAAGAATGAAATACCTCAACTAATTGAAAAAGCTTTAAAAGAAAGTTATTTGTGGGATGAGGTAAAAGACGAATTTAAAAAACCTGCAGTAAAACTTTCAGGCGGACAGCAACAAAGATTATGTATTGCCCGTACAGTAGTGCTTCGTCCTGAAGTAATTTTGATGGATGAGCCATGTTCTGCTTTAGACCCTATCAGCACCCGAAAAATTGAAGACCTGATTTTGATCCTGAAGAAAGATTATACTATTGTAATTGTTACACATAATATGCAACAGGCACAGCGTATTTCAGATAAGGTAGCCTTTATGTATTTAGGAGAATTAATAGAATTCAATACCTCCGAAAATATTTTTAAACAACCACAAAAGGACTTGACTAAAAATTATGTAAACGGGCATTTTGGGTAGGCGCCAGACTCGAAATTCTCAATGGGGGAAGAGCACAGTGAAAACGATCATCTCTGTGCGGTTGGAGTAAACTGGGTGTGCGTTATCAGATTATCATCCCATACTATGGCCGCACTGTATAATTTAAATTCAACAGCCAATAGGAAAACCATAAAATTCCTGCTAAAAATATAAGCGAAAAGCCCAGCAACCATGGAAGATATTTACCAAAATCAGTTTTGTATTTCGTAGGGTCATCAACATTATACATAACAGGAACTGTTGTGCCCGGTGCGTTTTTTTTAGCTCCAATTGCACTGCCATTAAAAAGGCGACCTGAATTGTCTTTGTATTCTATGGCAAGCAAATAATATACTGCACCTTTCAGGCCTGTCCGCTTTTCTGCATGAGTAACAACTGCCGGGGTTATCGCCGCATTTTTCAAGAACTTCTTTATCATCTGCATTTTAATAATACAAAATAAGGGCATAAGAGTCCCGGCAACAATCAATATCAAGACGGCTATATCTAATCTGTCCATTGTCGGCTGTTTTACCAGTTCCCTGGATTTTGACTGAAGTTAAAAAAAATGGTAAGATTGGCTGGGTTTTATTCCGAATCTGTTTTCGCGATTGAACAACTATAAGTTATAAAAGGAAATTGTAAATCAGGTTTGAAGTATTTTGCATCATCTGTTTATAACAACTTCATATTATGTATAGCATCTTCCTGCGTTTTGCAATATTTTCTTTTCTCACCCTAATATTATTTTCCTGCACCACCAGCAAACAATCAGTTAAGACAATTGATTCAGCATTGCCATCCGGAAGTCCCAGGGCAGCAAGAGAGTTTCGTGCAGCGTGGATAGCTACTGTTGCTAATATTAACTGGCCAAGCAAACCCGGACTATCAACTGAACAACAAAAAAATGAAGCAATCGCATTGCTCGACTTTTTGAAAAAAAATAATTTTAATGCTGCTATATTCCAGGTTCGCCCGCAGGCGGATGCCTTGTATCAGAGTTCGCTTGAACCCTGGTCTTATTTTCTCACAGGCGTGCAGGGCAAAGCTCCTGATCCATATTACGACCCTCTCGAATTTTGGGTTGAGGCTGCGCATGAACGTGGACTTGAGTTGCATGTATGGCTGAATCCATATCGTGCGCATCATATTGCAGGCGGCGCAGTGAGCGATAGTTCAATGGTGAAGAGAATGCCTGACCATGTTGTAAAACTTAAGGAAGGTTATTGGTGGTTTGATCCTTCAAAAAAGGGAACGCAGGATCATGGAGTTGCTGTAGTTATGGACATTGTAAAAAGATATGACATAGACGGCGTGCACTTCGATGATTATTTTTATCCATATCCGGAATATAATGGAAGAGAAGATTTTCCGGATAGCGCCAGCTTCGCCCAATACCAGGGCGGTGGCGGAAAGTTATCTCGTGGTGACTGGCGGCGTGAAAGTGTCAATACTTTTATACATCGCCTGTATGATGATATCAAAGCAGTAAAAAAACACGTCAAATTCGGCTTGAGTCCTTTCGGCACCTGGCGACCAGGGCATCCGGAATCGGTGGTAGGGTTTGACCAGTATGACCAGTTATACGCCGATGCAAAACTTTGGTTGAACAAAGGTTGGATAGACTATTTTTCTCCGCAACTATACTGGCCGATAAATCGCATACCTCTCAGTTTTCCAGTCTTGCTGGGATGGTGGTCGAATGAAAATATTATGAACCGACATCTCTGGCCAGGCATCAGTGTAAGTCGCGATACCAGTTCTAAATCAACAACGGAAACGCTTAGCCAGATTATGATCTCCCGGGGTATGTTGCCAAAAAGCAAAGGGGTAATTCATTGGAGCATTTCGTCTGTTACAAAAAATCCCAACATGGCAAAAGCGCTTATAGAGGGACCTTATCAGAAACAAGCGCTGGTTCCTGCCAGTGAGTGGCTGGATAATAAAGCACCCCTCGCACCGGCTTACAATATAAAGCAAGAAGGCGACAGTGTGCAACTAAGTTGGACGCATAAGGACGACAAAGATGTATTTCATTGGGTAGTGTATTATCAATATGGAAAAACCTGGAACTACCGCATCATGAATCGTAGCGACAGGAAGACCGGATTGGCAACACTACAGGGAAAAGATAAGCTGAAGGCCCTGTCAGTTACAGCGGTAGATCGCACTGGCAATGAAAGTGCTCGCAACGAGACATATCCTAATCTCGTCGCCATTGTTCCAAGGTCGGTATGGAAAGCGAATGAGCCAAGGCCTTACAAACAACAAGTGCCTGTCCGCATTACTGTTCACCATGAAGGAGGAAAGGTGTTGGAAGCTTCCGCTGATGGTGGACAACGATTAAAAAATATTCAGACCTGGAGTATGGGTCCTGATCGCAAGTGGACGAATGTACCATATCATTATCTTATTGCTGCTGATGGTACCGTATATGAAGGCCGGAACGTTAATACAGTCGGCGAAACCAATACGGAATATGATCCCTCGGGCCATTTACTGATCTGTTTTCTTGGTAATTACGGTCAACAGAAATTGACCCCGGAATTATTAGATATTTTGACGCGACTCATCGCTCATTTCTGCAAGAAGTATAATATATCTCCGGATACCCTTGCCACACATCGTGATTATAGCAAACGGACTACTTGCCCGGGAGACGATATTTATTCCTATTTTAAAAACGGTTATATCAAAACAAAAGTTATGGAGATGTTAAAGTCGCCTACTGGACCACTCTAGGTATTATCCCACACAATTAATATTGCGTCACATTAGGCATGTTTTATAATTTCATGCCAATACTTAAGACATAAACCCACTAACATGCGCCAAAAAATGGTCGTTCTATCTACAGTGATTATGCTTATTGCTTTTTGTTCTTAAGTTTTATCGTGGAACCCACTTATAAAAATCTGAAGGTGCTGAAAAAAAACATCAGCAAAGATGAAATGGAGATAGTGATGAAAGAATTTAAGACTGCTTCGGGTGTTAAATGTAATTATTGTAATGCCCCAAGTAAAACAGATCCAAAAAATGATGGATTTCGCAAGTGATGAAAACAAGCATAAGGATGTTGCACGCTACATGATGCGCATGACAACGAAAATCAAGTAAAAATACTTCAAGGAGCCCGCAGATACTGTCGCAGCTATATCCTGCTTCACCTGCCACAGGGGCGATAAAGAGCCAAATCCAGCACCGAAAGAATTACTTGAAAACTGATGATTAGCCCTTGATCGCGTTTATTTTGTCAAGATGTGACTGGATCATAGGCTGATATTTTTTGGCAAAGTTGCTTATGTCCTTGTCATCAGACTCTACAGCCTTCTTGAATAATTTTACATCACGCTCATGATCAATGATCATCATTTTGATGAACTTTTTGTCAAAATCCTCCCCTGTTTTTTCACGTAGTTCATCATGTCCCTCTTTCTTGTCATTGCTAATATCCGCCGGCAGGCTAATCTTACGATTAGTGGCTAGTTGTTTGATTTTTCCAAGGAGCATTGCCTGATCTTTGACCATTAATGATCCATAGTTCCTGATAGCCGCCGTTGTTCCTCTTTCTAAAGCCAATTTGCCTTCCCGGCTATCCATCATGCGTGCATCAGCAGACTTTACCAGGAACTGAGCATCATCTTCATTAACCAATTTTTGATCGGATTTTTTCTCGTTGGCAGAATTGGCTTCTTTAACAGGATCTGTTCTATCCTGTGCATCCAATACCGTTGCAGAAAGCATCAGAGACATCAATGGAACAATTAATTTATTTTTCATAAAAAAAATTTAGGAGGAAAATAAGATTAAGACTATTGAGGGGATAAGAGTTTTAACTAAAAACCCGTGCCACTAAATGCTCTTATATGAAAAATATTATTGCTCTCTCGTTTCTATGCTTTCTGATGATTTCCTGCGAAAAATATTTACCCGGTTCGGGAAAAGGTTCCTCAAAAAAAGCTGATATTGTCCATTTTGAATCATATGATTCCAGGGCCAAGCAGAATCGGATCCTCGCATATAAAAACACCGGCAACGGAGTACTAAAAGAGATTCCCGGAAGCCCATTTTTTATACCGGTGGTTCCGGACTGGGCGATCCTGAACAAATTCTTGGACGTGAAAATTCGATTTCAGTTTTCAATACGGTTACACCAAAGTCCCCGGTATTGATCGGTAAGGTTAAGATCAAACTTGCCGGACCATTGTATACTGCAAACGGGATGCAGTTTACCACGAGCCAGGCCTTTTCGTTTGAATTTTCTCCCGATGAGAAAATGTTTATATCGTAAGTCAACACACCAATACAGATTTCAGTACCGGCAACTACAATATTCTTCATGTTCTTGAAGTGCATAATGACGGCACACTTGAAGAAAACAGCGAGCCAGTTATTTTGCACGTAAGTAATATGTACAGGCCACAAGGTGTAGTAGTTGTAGCCGGGAAATCGTAAGCAGACTTCAGCTAAACAATTTCCGGGGCAGTATTTCTATAGGATGTTATAGAAAAGAAACCAGGCGCAACATTGCGTTAATTAACGGCAACTGAAGCTCCTGGTTTTTTTTAGTACTTCTTATCTGAAGATCTTTTAGAGTATGTTATAATAGTGCACCGCAACTAATAAGTGTTAGTTTTCATGATAGAAAAATAAGTCTATTAAATCTGTGGACTAATAAAAATCCCTTATGTTTGCAGATGAATAATTAAAAAACTTACTATGCGTCAACCGAAATACCGCGTTCAACGATGTCGTGACTTTATTGTATTTCCACATTACCAAACACTTAAATAAAATTTTTTCCCTAACTAGTCTATTAGAATAATAGAGTATACATTCTTTTGAACAGTGGATATACCCAATCAAACAACAGTGAAACGAATAATTTTATTATCGGGATTATTATTTCCCATCCTGGCATTTGCTCAACTGAGAGGCCGTGTAGTAAATGAAAATAATATACCCCTGCCCTTTAGTACTGTGGCCGTTAAAAACAAATCAAACGTGACCGTTGCTGACTCGACCGGCAAATTTCTGCTGGAAGTAAATGAAAGCTTTCCTTATACCCTCGTTATAACCTCTGCAGGTTATGAACGCCAGGAATTGGTGATCAGGAATAATAGTACAAATGATCTCGTTATTCAATTGCAATCCCTGTTTCAAAGAGATACGGTTGTTATTACCTCCCGGCGTCGAAGGGAATTGTTACAGGATGTACCTATCCCCATCTCCGTAGTAACTGGTGCGCAGGTTGAAGATGCGGGTGCATTTAATGTGAACCGGGTCAAGGAGTTTGTGCCCTCAGTACAACTTTATACATCCAACCCACGGAACACCGGTATAAATATAAGAGGTCTGGGTTCTCCATTTGGTCTAACCAATGACGGTCTCGATCCCGGCGTTGGCTTTTATGTGGATGGTGTGTATTTTGCCCGTCCCGCAGCAGCAACATTCGACTTTATAGATGTTGAGCGTATCGAAGTTTTACGTGGTCCGCAGGGAACTTTATTTGGTAAGAACACAACATCCGGTGCGTTCAACATCA
>JACMLJ010000041.1 GCA_014379625.1 Ferruginibacter sp.
CGCCATTCAATGGGTACGAGCCATCATGATAATCATCCCAGGCACAACTGAAAACTCCTGCCTCGCAGGATTGTATTTTTTAAGGTTGAATATCATTTCCGGTGGTAGCATAGAGGCCAATTAAAGCACCTGTGAAGCCACCCGCCACATTGGTTGAAAGAATGTCGCCCGATACTGTTCCGCCGAGGTTTTGATAATTACCAGTCCCATCAGCCGAATAATTGAACCTGTAATCGTCGCCCCGCGCCGCCACCTGTAATTGTAGAGGTTTTGAAATGTCGATTTTTGAACTGGCTACTACAGCAGTTGTACCCCTGGTAGTTTTCGCCAGAACCAGGTAATAATCATTCTCTTTTTTTGTTATGCCAAATACATAATTGAAACGCTCGCTCTGGTAGCACACAATGCCTGCCAGTTCTTTCTCTGTTTTTGGCGTGTATTTTAAGGTTACTGTGGCATCAAAAGTGGAATGTTGTTGCCTGTGAAATAAAGTGGAAGTAGCCAATCTGGATTTTATGTTGGTTGCAAAAGCATTGATCGCAAGGCCATCTTTCAAGACACTGGTAAATTCCTCACGCGGTGCTCTTACACCAATCCATCTGAAGTCGAGTTTTCCATTGGAGAAATTATCGATAAAGGTGAAATTGCCGTTGGGAAAAAAGCCGTTTTGGCCGGTCTGATTGGTAACATTTTCAGGCGTTTTTAGCTTAGGCTTTAATGGCACAAGTCCGTTTTCAAATACAGGAAACTGGCCACTCCAGTCTACCGGAAGCATAAAGGTTTCCCGACCCGTATTTACCAGGTCTTTTTCGTTGGGGTGAATCCCGAGGAACACACCATAGTATTTACCATCCGGACCTTCCACCAGGTCGGCATGGCCTGTCCAGTCCATTTTATTTTTACGATCTTTTGGAAAATGCCGCTGTGTAAGTATAGGATTGGAAGGTGCGGGTATATAAGGCCCGGTAGGGCTATCACTTACAAAAATCACTTCGCTATGCCATCCGCCGGTACCGCCTTCGGCACACATCAAATAGTAGCGGCCATTTTTTTTATAGATATGTGGTCCTTCAATCCAAATGGGTTTTTGGCTAAGATCAACACCGCCATTTACGATCATTTTTGAACTACCGGCTACCACCTGGTCTTTGTCAATATCGTATTCCCATATTTTTATGATTCGGTGTCCATTGTACCGCTCCTTTCCCCGGTCAGGTGCGTCGTTATGCACCAGGTATGCCTTGCCGTTATCATCAAAAAACAGCGATGGGTCGATACCGTCAAATTTCAGCTTGAAGGGGTCGCTCCATCCTTTCAATGGGTCTTTTGTTTTTACTACCATATTACCCATGCCGCCGGAGATCTGGGTGGTAATCATGTAAAAAGTTTGATTGGTGGTATTGTATTTTATATCCGGAGCATAAATACCGGCCGATATGCCCGAACTGTCCACTTTTAATTGCGACCTCCGGTCAAGTACATGTCCAATCTGTTTCCAGTTTACCAGGTCGTTAGAGTGAAAAATAGGAACGCCGGGAAACATAGCAAATGAGGAGTTCACCAGATAATAATCCTTTCCTTTGCGGGTGATGCTTGGGTCGGGATAGCAGCCTTGCAGAATGGGTGTATAAAACTCATCCGCATTCAGGGGATTGTCGTTATAAATTTGATCGTTTCCCTTATAGCTAAACCTTGAAAAAACCGGGGCGAACTTATCAGCCCTGTTGCTACTATTTGTAACCCTCAGGCTTTTTGTCTGTCCGGAGGCCGTTTCGGCCTCTACAATTATACCGGCATATAGCAATACCAACACATGCAAGACATGAATTTTGATTGTAAACATTATTTTTATGATTGGTTCTTTAAAAGGTGAATGATGAAAAATACTTATGGCGATTTATTGTCAGTACCCTTGCAGTGCCAGCATTTTGGCAGCATAGCGCCTGCCCAGTTCCCTATAGCCTGTAGCGCTAAAATGCAGCCTGTCTGCTACCCCTTCACAACCGGTCGAAGGAATGATATAGGCCCTGGCAATGGTTTGCGGCAGGGTTGCAATGATCTTGTTCATACTGGCACAGGCCCCTTTTTGATCAGTTGCCACCAGTTCCCCGGCGAGCAATGGTACCGAGCCGGCTTCCAGGCCCAGGTCTTTCAATAAGTTATCGTAAACACCTTTTACTTTTGCCGGCCAGAGTGTATCACCGGTATTTGATTCACCCTGGTGTAGCAATATCCCTTTGATAACGCCGGCCTTCTGTGCCAGTTGAGCCATCTCCACTAACCGCTGGTAGGGATTGCCATCGTATTCCTTTACCATGTTTTGCAGCCAGCCGGGAGCGGTGGCGACATAGGATTGGAAATTATTTTTGTCGAACAATTCAATTTTGCAACCCCCGACCGCAACATTGATTACGCCTACTTTTATATTTTTCGGAAGATTCTGCACCATGGTGCGACCAAAATAATCGGCAGGGCTCAGTCCGCTTCTGCACCGGCAAAGTGGTGGCAGAGCAGTGTACCATTGCCCCTTTACTCTTCCCAGGTTAGGGCAATCCACCGCCTCCAGCACCCGGAAACGTTTGTCGACGCCTATCGTATCCTGTTGCTGAAACCTTGCACTGCCTTCCATATTGGATTGTCCTAAACTCAGGTAGATGTGGAAGTTGGAATCCTGCGAAGAACCATTGATGCTGTAAATCATTATCATCAACACGGACAGTATCTTTATTTTCATATTTTTTGATTGATAGAATCTATTTGTAGGGGCGATTATTTAAATAACAGGGGGGCAAATTCGTAGAGGCTGCGCCTCCAGGACTGCCATTCATGGCCGGTTTCAGGCGAAATATAAGTTACTGCCTTAACACCGATTTTATTCCATTCCTCAGCCGCGGGCGGAATACGGGCAGCACCGCCCTCCTTTCCACCAAAACTCATAAATACCAATTTGCCTTTCTTTTTAAAAGCTTCCAGGTCGGTGATTTCTGTTGGCACAAAAATGCCGCTGCTAAACAAACCTGCATAAGCAAACTTATCCGGATTGGCCATAACTATTGAGCGTGTTTGCATGCCGCCCATCGACAACCCTGCCATCGCCCTGTGGGCCGGGTCGGCAATTACCCTGTAGTTTGTTTCAATATAGGGCATCAGATCATTCATCAAAACTTTTTCAAATTCCGCGGCAAAATTGACGCCTGCGCCAGGTCCGCCGCCAGAACGAGGTGCATTGTTAGCACCGGTTGTGGTTTGTGGGGCGCCACCATTTTGACCGGGTGCAACCGGGGGACGGTTAGCTCTTAACACAGCCGGATCAACGCTGCTGTTTTCCATCACAATAATGAAGGGCACAGCCTTGCCGTCAGCGATCAGGTTGTCCATAATAAAATTCGCATAGCCCTGGTTGCCCCATCCTGTCTCGTTTTCGCCCATACCGTGCTGCAGGTATAAAACGGGATATTTTTTTGACTTTTCTTTTTCATATCCAGGCGGGGTATAGATAAACACCGGCCTGTTTTTGTTACTGGCTTTTGAATAATAAAACTGCTTTACCAACTGGCCGTGCGGAACATCCCGGAGTGCATATTTATCCTGGTCCCTGGCCGGCACTTCAATCCCACTGCCCCATCGGCTTGCGCCATAAAAATAAAGACTTCCCGGATCAGGAACTGAGGCACCATCTATGTTCAATTGATAATAATGAAACCCTTCATCCTGTTGCGCCGATTCGCCTTTCCAAACGCCTGCGGTATCTTTAATCAAATCATATTTTTTTGCGCCAATGTCCAGTTGCACCAACCTTGCTTCCGGCGCAGCAATGCTTACCCTCACGCGTCCTTCAGAGTTTACCTGTGGGTATTGTTTACCTGGCTGAGTGGTAGACGTTGGCTTATAATCGTTCCTACCGGTTTCCGGAGCAGCCGATTGCCTGGGTCGGCCCGGACTGCCCATCCCACCGTTGGTGTTGGCTGCCGGCGCTGCAGACATTTTCAAATACTCAGGAAATGTGGACAGATCCACCGGCTTGAAGATCAATTGCGAGAACATGTACAAGCCGTTCTTCCAAACTTTAAAATCATGACCACCGGGCTCAATGTAATAGATATGTGGCACCTCTTTTTCGGCCAGGTAGTCGTGGGTGCGTTTGCTAAAACTAATGAGTCCGTCACTCGCGCCGCAGGAAATAAAAAGTAATTTCAGTTTGCTTTTTGCTTTGTTTACGTCGGGAACCAATGCCTCCGGGCTTTTGGTATTAGGAGCTGATGAAAAGCCACCCACCCATGCAAATTTATCAAGATTGCCCAGGCCAAAATTCAATGACTGTCCCCCACCCATGGAAAGACCGGCAATGGCCATGCTCTCCCGGTCGGTTTTGACAGGAAAATTCTTTTCAATAAAAGGTACCAGGTCTTTCAGCAAATCCTGCTCGAAAGTGGTGAAGGCCTGTACCTTGTCGGAGGCCATAATATTGCCGGTAGCCCGATCGTCTTTCATGGCCCGACCGTTTGGCATTACCACAATCATGGGCTCAATTTTTTTATCAGCGTACAGGTTGTCCAACACCACCTGTGGCCTGCCGCCATTCAGCCATTCCTTTTCATCACCACCAATACCATGCAACAGGTACAAAACGGGATATTTTTTGTTATTGGAAAAACCGGGAGGTGTATATATAAGTGCCCTCCTGTTGGTGCCAACGGTTGATGACGCATAGGTGATTGTATCAATTTTCCCGTGGGTGATCCCCTGCTGTTCTTTGTCGAACCCTTCCGAGGCCTGCTTTACAATATTTTGAGCATACAGGGCAGAGAAACATCCTGGTAGAAAGACAAAGAAAAAGATCCATTTTTTCATAAAAAAGCATTTTTGAGAAATTCACTTATAACCCATATTCCTGCGTATCGAAACTCCGGTAAGCAGGGCAGATTTTAATTTGGCCCAACCGATGTTATAATTCATGACGCGGGAGAAGGCATTTAAATTCACTACTGCAATTTTTGCTTATGGTTAAAGGAATACCTATTCATATAATTTATCTGGTGCTTTTGTCGCGCTAAGCATCTTGGTGGCATCAAAAAAATTGTCAAAAAATTCTACCTGGCCTTTTAGTGCATGGTATGCCTGATCTATTGAAAAAGGATAACAACAATGTGATTAATTGATTTGAAATGGTCTGCAAGGCCTGGATAGCCAGGCAGGTAGCAATCATTCAAAACAAGCAAACTCTTCGTAATTCGATGTTCATAAAAGTAGCCCACCCATTTGTAATGCTATGATTGTTTTGTGAAAAGAAATGCAACAAATGTCAAATTGAATTATAATCAGGCCGGGTATGTCGTAATATTGCAATGGATTGTATTTTTTATTTGAAAAAAGCTTATTTCTTTGGAAAATAAAACAGTCCGCCATCAATCAAAATAACCGTAAGGCGAAAAAAAAGCAACCGGCAAGGTATTATTTGTGCCGGAAAGGTTTGCACATGTTGACCTCCTGGTAAGCCCTGCCGGCAAAGATTTGCAAAGAGAATTGATCAGCATCGGCAATGAAGATTTTCAATATATTCTTAGAGATAAAACGGTTAATACTCCCGGTAGGTATAGAAAACAATATTGGTTTTTAAGTAACAAATTCTTTTTTAATGAACAAACGATTCGCTACTGTATGTTATTGTATTGCTTTAGCCTGCATCAATAACTTAACTGCGCAAATAAAACTGCCTGCAATCATCCGGGACAGTATGATCCTGCAAAGGGATACAAAAGTAAATATCTGGGGCTGGGCATCGCCTGGTGAAAAAATTACGGTTACCCTCGCTAACAAAAAAATAACCACTACCGCAGATGCTGGCGGCCACTGGAAAACCAGCCTCGCCCCCATGAAAGCAGGCGGTCCCCACAAGATTCAATTATCCGGGAAAAATAAAATCACCCTGAACAATGTGCTTTTTGGCGATGTCTGGTTTTGCAGCGGACAAAGCAATATGGTGCACCAGCTAAACATTCATGATGTTATTTATGCAAAAGAAATTGCAACAGCCAACTACCCTGACATCCGGCAGTTTTGGGTTGCCAATTCCAGCAACATGCAGGCACCTCAAAATGATTTTGCGGGGGGCAACTGGCAGCCCGCTGTTGGGGAAAAACTAAGGCCATTTTCTGCAGTTGCTTATTTTTTTGCAAAGAAGATCTATGATGAATACCATGTTCCCATTGGCATTATTAATGCCTCGGTTGGGGGCACACCTGCAGAAGCCTGGATCAGCGAGGAGGGATTAAAAGATTTTACCAACCTTATTTCGGTCATCCGAAAAAACAAAGATACCGCCTATATAAACAGCTTCAGCACAAACAGGGGAGGCATGGGACCAAGACAACCAACCGACCTGGGATTAACCGGTGAAAAGAAATGGTTTGATGGAAGCTATGAACCCAAAGGCTGGAGATCGATCAACATACCCGGCTATTGGGAAGACCAGGGCCTTAAGGACCTTAACGGGGTTGTTTGGTACAGAAGAATAATTAAACTTCCCGGCGCGATGGCTGGTAAACAGGCAAGACTTTTTTTAGGAAGAATTGTTGATACGGATGAATTATATATCAACGGACAACAAGTCGGAAACACCGCTTATCAATACCCCCAACGACGCTATACTGTTCCCGCAGGTCTTTTAAAAGAAGGAAACAATTTATTGGTGATACGGGTTTCCAATACCTCCGGCAAAGGTGGCTTTGTGCCTGATAAACCTTATTGTCTTTTTGCTGGTGCTGATACGGTTGACCTGAAAGGAACCTGGCAGTACAAGGTTGGCAATGTGTTTCAGCCCTTACCTCGTGGCGGAATGGGTGGTGGAATAGCAGGACAAAACCAACCTGCAGCCCTGTACAATGCCATGGTAGCACCGGTAATCAATTACACGATCAAAGGTTTTTGCTGGTACCAGGGTGAAAGCAATGCCGGTAACCCCAGGGAATATGCGCAATTGATGCCTGCCCTGATCAACGACTGGCGGACCAAATGGAAGCTTGGTACCCTTCCCTACCTGTTTGTGCAACTGCCTAATTTTATGGACTACAATTACCTGCCGTCGGAAAGCAGCTGGGCCATGTTACGGGAATCGCAATTCAAATTACTGTCTGTACCCAATACGGCGATGGCAGTTGCCATCGACCTGGGAGAATGGAATGATATTCACCCCGACCGCAAAAAGGAAATAGGTGAAAGACTGGCCCTGGGTGCATTAAAACTTGCTTATAACAAAGACATCGTTTACTCAGGACCGTTATACCGATCTTCGGCGATAGAAGGAAATAAAATAAGCATTTATTTTACAAGTACAGGTAGTGGCCTGACCACAAATGACGGGGAAGCGCCTGCAGAATTTGCAATTGCCGGGGCTGACAAAAAGTTTATCTGGGCAAAAACCAGGATTGTAGGTGATAACATCATTGTGTGGAATGATACGATTACCGAGCCCTTGTATGCGCGCTATGCCTGGGCTGATAACCCGGTAAATCCCAATGTGTACAATAAAGACGGGCTGCCGGCCTCGCCTTTCAGAACAGATCAATAAATAGCCATCATCGCATTCAAATAAAGTCAAAAGAACCGTAGCCTGACCATTGGTGCTTTACAGGGAGCTTATTCAATTATCTTAAGAAGAGGATTTTCAACATCCTGCTGGTATCCAAAAAAAATGGAGTTGGCGCCGGAACAGGCAAGGCAGATAAAGAAATAAAGTATACCGGGAAAAACCTCGTCGTAAAAATG
Organism: Ferruginibacter sp.; assembly: GCA_014379625.1. Taxonomy (GTDB): domain Bacteria; phylum Bacteroidota; class Bacteroidia; order Chitinophagales; family Chitinophagaceae; genus Ferruginibacter. The sequence continues at coordinate 7,765 of JACMLJ010000041.1, forward strand.
AATTAGTAAATTATTTTTAGACTACATGACAAGTTATAAATATGAAAAAAGTTAGTTCAGTCCTCGGTTTAGTAATCAGCCTGCTGCTGATAGGCAGTGATTTAAATGCCCAGCGAAATTTATATACGAACGAATTTCCTGTAAGCGATGTAAAATTATTGGAAAGTCCATTCAAACATGCCCGTGACCTCAACATTCAAACCTTGTTAAAGTATGATGTAGATCGTCTGTTAGCAGGTTACAGAAAGGAAGCAGGTTTGCCCGAAAAAGCAAAAATTTACCCCAACTGGGATGGCCTGGATGGACATGTGGGCGGACATTATTTATCGGCCCTCGCGATGAATTATGCTGCTACCGGAAATACGGAATGCAAAAAACGTATGGATTATATGATTGCTGAACTGAAAGCCTGCCAGGATGCAAATGGGCTCAATAATCCTGGTTGGGGAAAAGGCTATGCGGGTGCCGTACCCAATGGGAAAAAAATATGGAGCGGTTTTCAGCAAGGCGATTTTGCGGCTTTCAGAGCTGCCTGGGTACCCTGGTACAATGTTCATAAAATGTATGCCGGACTGAGAGATGCCTGGGTGTATACAGGAAACAATGCCGCCAAAGACCTATTTCTAAAATTCTGTGATTGGGGTATCAACATAATCGCCAGGCTTACAGATGTACAGATGCAAATCATGCTTGACAACGAGCATGGCGGCATGAACGAAACCTTTGCTGATGCTTACCAAATAACCGGGGATGAAAAGTATTTAATAGCGGCGAAGCGGTTTTCTCACAACATGTTACTGGATGCCATGGCTGCGGGAAAAGACAACCTGGATAATAAACACGCCAATACACAGGTACCAAAGGCGGTCGGTTTTGAACGCATCGGGGAACTCGCTCATAATGCCACCTATAAAAATGCGGGCAGATTTTTTTGGGAAACAGTTACGGGTAAACGCAGCCTGGCTTTTGGTGGTAACAGCCGTAGGGAATTTTTTCCGGGTGTAGCAGCTTCCTATGATTTTGTGAATGATGTGGAAGGGCCTGAGTCATGTAATTCATATAATATGCTTAAGCTAACCGAAGATCTTTTCAGGGTGCATCCATCGGCTCAATATGCAGATTACTACGAAAGAACTTTATACAATCACATACTCTCCACCCAGCACCCTGAACATGGCGGCTATGTATATTTTACGCCGGCACGTCCACGTCATTACCGGGTTTATTCTTCCCCCAATGAGGGTATGTGGTGCTGCGTGGGTAGTGGCATGGAAAACCATGGAAAGTACAACCAGTTTATTTACACCAGTTCAAAAAATTCTTTGTACCTGAATCTTTTCATCGCCTCGGAATTAAACTGGAAGGAAAAGAAAATCAAACTAAGACAGCAAACACTGTTTCCTTACGAAGAGCAGACAAAGCTGACTATCACGGAAGGCAGCTCAAGCTTTGCATTGATGATCCGCTACCCATCCTGGGTAAAGGAGGGTGCTTTAAAGATTACAGTAAACGGCAAAGTGGTTTCGCAGGCAGGTCAGCCATCATCTTATATCGCACTAAATCGTTTATGGAAAAAGGGAGATGTGGTAACTATACAATTGCCCATGCACAACAGTATTGAACACCTGCCCAATGTACCCAATTACATTGCCCTGATGCATGGTCCCATTTTGCTGGGCGCAAAAACGGGAACAGAAGATTTAAAGGGATTGGTGGCAGGAGATAGCAGGTGGGGACATATAGCAGGCGGTAAAAAACTGCCGGTAGACAAAGCGCCGGTTATCATCGAAAACGATCTCTCTTCACTTGCCGCCAGGCTGAAGCCTGTTCCGGGCAAGGCATTGACTTTTACTGCGCCGGGTATTAAAATGGTCAACCCCATCGATGTGGTTTTCCAACCATTTTACACCATACATGATGCCCGGTACATGGTGTATTGGATGACATTGAGCGATTCGCAGTCTCGTGGCTACCTTGATTCATTGACCATCATCGAGCAGCAAAAACTCGAGCTTGAAAAACGCACCATCGATTTTGTAGCCCCGGGCGAACAACAACCTGAAGCGGATCATTTCATACAAAAAGAAAATTCGAATACAGGGAATTACCTGGATGAGTTTTGGCGTGATGCCCGTAACGGGGGCTGGTTCAGTTATAGTTTATCTACCCGCAATCAACCTGAGCTAAGCCTGGTTGTGCGCTACTGGGGAAATGAAAGAGGCAACAAAACATTTGACATCTTTATCGACGATGAAAAACTTGTTACAGAAAATATCAGCGACAAATGGAACCAGCAAAAATTCCAGGATGTGGTGTACCCCATTCCGGCTTCCATGCTTAATAGTAAAGAACGCATCCGGGTAAAATTCCAATCAAAAACCGGAGGCAGTGCGGGTGCTGTTTATTACGTAAGGTTGACAGTTAAGAAAGCCGTTAATTTATAATCGTCCTTTATAATAACTGCTAATGAGACCATATCCATAGGTGGAAATGATCGTCGCTCCTGGTGGAGAACAGCAGATAATTACTTAAACCTCACTACAGGAATTTTTAAAGAACTGTTATCAAAATTATTTTCTTAATACTTAAAATTAAAGCCTTGATACGATTAAGATTTATCCTGCATTGTAAAAAGCATTTATTGCCCGTGCTTGCTTTGATGTTACTATTTCCTATTTTAGGTGATGCCCAAAACAAACAAAAAAAAGAAAAGGCGAATGGGAAACCGGCCGCCCTCACAGGTGTTTATAAAAACTATTTCAGGGAAGCCGGTTACAGCCAGGCGGAAATAGATAAGAAACTGTCGAAAGCCTACTACGATATTTTTGAAGGCCCCAAACGAGTGTATTTTCAAGTGGGTGATTCCATGGGATATGTGTCGGATCTGAAAAATCATGATGCCCGAACAGAAGGACTTTCCTACGGTATGATGATCGCTGTGCAGTTGTCAAAAAAAGATGTTTTCGACCGGATATGGAGATGGTCTAAAAAATACCTGCAACACCAGGAAAGCCCGCGGGAAGGATATTTTGCCTGGAGCATCAATACCACCACTATGAAGAAAAATTCGGAAGGATCAGCTTCAGACGGGGAATTGTACTACATCACAAGCCTGTTATTTGCTGCTAACAAATGGGGCAATAAAACCGGCATCGACTACTACGCTGAGGCAAGAAGAATATTGGATGCCATGTGGAAGAAAGATGGCACAGACAATATTTACAACCTCATCAATACAGATCATAAACAGATCAGTTTTGTGCCTGAGGGTTCCAGTTACACCTGGACCGACCCCTCCTACCACCTGCCCGCATTCTATGAAGTATGGGCCCACTATGCCAAAGACGGGCACGAACAGTTTTATAAGGATTGTGCTGATACATCCAGAGCATTTTTGCAGCGTACCTGTCATCCGGTAACAGGCCTCAACCCCGACTATGCTGAATTTAGCGGTGCGCCACACAACACCCGCTGGGCACCGGTTGCTTTCCGTTATGATTCATGGAGGGTGCCCATGAATATTTCGATGGACTATGCCTGGTTTGGAAAAGATAAACGCTGGCAGCAGGACTATGCGATACGTCTTCAGAACTTTCTTCGCTCGAAAGGTATGGACAGCTTCGATGACCAGTTCAACCTCGATGGATCCAAACCGGATTTCATTCTGCTGGCCGGGGGCTTCAAAAAACTCAGGCATTCTATCGGCCTGGTGGCCACGGCGGCAACAACGTCCATGATTCACAACGATAAAACCGCTGACTTTGTACATGCTTTATGGAATTCAAAGCTCCAGCCCTATGAGGACGGCTATTTTGATCCTTATTACGATGGACTGATGTATTTATTCGGCCTGATGCACCTGAGTGGCAATTACCAGATCATACAACCCAATAAGTACTAATATCCTACACGCATAAACGCATTTTGCACATACTAATAACCAGATTATTAAAAAGCTATTATTTGTCCTGGCCGGCATGTTATTTTTTAATGTGCTTGTGGAGGGACAGGATATTGTAAAACCGGCAATACTGGGTTTTTGCTATGCTACGTGAAAGCATTGCCCATGGCAACATTGATACGATCTCCTACACATCAAAGACAGTAGACAGCAAACGGGTAGCAGCTTTTACTGCCATTAAATATCGAATTGACAACATGTATCTTCCATAAAAATTTAATAATGAATTCGACTACATTAATTTTTTAAAATGCCTTTTTTTATATAGCTTTACTGCATAAGTAACCGATTGCCAACGGTTGCCAAGAACGATCAGATTTGCAGACCATTTATTTTAAAATTTCTATCAGACTTTATACTTCAGCATTTTATCGTTAGTGATTTTTGCACCAGTATTTCACCCTACATACTAGAATTCGGATAGCTATAATTTTCTATACGGCCCATTTCAGGCAGTCTCAATTATTATCGTAACAAGATTAGCTATACCTAACCTGAAACCAGATAATCGCATTAATTATACCCGCTGTTTTATATTTAATTATTTCAATGCTTACATTGACGGGGCAGCGCTTTAAGGAAATGCCAGGTCAGCATTGCGGTTGCGACAGCATATTTAAACATTATAGACGGGTATTTTAGACATTATAGGCAGGTGATGAAGATATTATGGCAGGTTGCATGATTTGAAAACAAAAGATACTGTCCGGATTCATGGCCTGTCTCATAAGGCCATTTTACGGGGTCTGTTTGAAATTGTTCAATTATCGGGCGTAAAAATAAATTATGAAGAATACGATTTTCCTGGGGGCTATTTATTTTATCCACCATTGATTTAGCCCCTGGAATCAGGGTCATAAAGTGAAAGAGCAGAGGTCATTTAAATATCCAACGAAATAAGCTTACAAATAAAAAAAATGAAAAAATTAAATAACCTTGTCAGATTAATGCTACTGGGTAGCCTCAGTTTGCTTTTTGCAGCCAATACCGCGAACGCACAATAACAATAAACTCAGGCATAAAACAATACAGCAACCTGTCAGCAAATTAAATTTATTATGAAAATATTTTCCTCTTCACTATTAAGTGCCATCAGTATTTTTTTATTGCTTAAAGGATATGCACAGGATATAAAAGTATCCAGTCCCAACAAACAATTAGTTGTAACTATTGCTGTAGACGAAGGCAGACCTGTGTATGCCGTTAATTATAACAATAAGATCATGCTTGAAAATTCACCCCTGGGCCTTACAACCAATGAAAGTAATTTTAGTGCGGGCATCAAGTACATTGGCAGGGAAGATACAACCATCGATAAAAACTATACCCAGGCAAAAATAAAAAAGTCGCAGTTGCATTATGTGGCCAACCAACTTACCTGCAATTTTGAAAATGCACAGCAGCACAAAATGAAAATTGTTTTCCGGGTAAGTAATAACGACATCGCTTTCCGCTACGAGTTGGCAACTATGGGAGAAAGGTTTTCCTGCGTTGTGGAAAAAGAAGCCACGGGTTATAAATTCCCTGCCGGCACCACTACTTTTTTATCGCCCATGATGGCGCCCATGACAGGCTTTGCACGTACGGCTCCCAGTTATGAAAGCGGTTACGAGGCAGATGCACCCATGATCGGTAACAACTTCCGCAAAGAAGGTTTTGTATTTCCCGGGCTTTTTCATATTGGTAACAATGGATGGGTGCTACTATCTGAAACAGGCGTTAACAGCCTGTATTGTGGTGCACACCTGGGCGATTGTTCAAAAGAAACAGGAGTTTACACAGTGGAATATCCAAACACGAAACAAAATAATGGTTTTGGAAGCAGTGGGGCAGCCATTTCATTACCCGGTGTTACGCCGTGGCGAACCATCACCGTTGGTGAAACCCTGAAGCCAATCGTTGAAACCACCATCCCCTTTGATGTGGTGGAACCGCTGTATGAACCATCACGCAGTTATAAATTCGGGAAAGCTACCTGGAGCTGGATCGTGTGGCAGGATGCCAGTATGAACTACGCAGACCAGATAAAATACATTGACCTGGCTGTGGCACTTAAATGGGAGTATATCCTGATTGACGCATTTTGGGACAGTAATATTGGCAAAGACAAAATGAAAGAACTGATCAAATATGCCAATTCAAAAAAAGTGGATGTACTCTTATGGTACAATTCGAATGGCGCCGCCAATGATGCACCACAGGGACCCAGAAACAAAATGGCCAGCTCTGTAGAAAGAAAAAAAGAAATGAAATGGCTGCGTGATGCCGGTGTAAAAGGATTGAAGGTTGATTTTTTTGGAGGTGATAAACAAGAGACCATGCGCTTGTATGAGGACATTCTTTCGGATGCCAATGATTACGGGCTGATCATAGATTTCCATGGCGCAACTTTACCAAGAGGCTGGGAACGCATGTACCCGAATTTCGTCGGCAGCGAAGCAGTGTTGGCATCCGAAATGCTGATATTTTCGCAGGGCGTAAGAGATGCAGAAGCGTTTAATGCCACCTTGCATCCCTTTATCCGCAATGCTGTTGGCAGTATGGAATTTGGAGGTGTACTGCTCAATAAATTCCTCACTAAGAGCAACCAGAACAGGAACAAGCGGCTTACTACAGATGGCTTTCAATTAGCCACTGCGATCCTTTTTCAAAACGCTGTGCAAATGTTTGGCCTAACGCCTAACAACCTCACCGATGTTCCGGCATTTGAAATTGATTTTATGAAAACCGTTCCCACCACCTGGGATGAAACCCTCTACATCGACGGCTACCCCGGCAAGTACACGGTAATAGCCCGCAGGCAGGGAAGCAAATGGTATGTAGCTGGTGCCAATGCCGGTAAAGAACCGTTGAAACTGACGCTGAAGCTGCCGATGCTCTCCGGAAAAAAACTTAGCCTGTATAATGATGATGCAGCTAAACTTGCTTATTCAAAAGAAGTTAGCATTGGCTCAACCGGCGAATATGAAGTAACGATTCAACAAAGCGGAGGGTTCGTTTTAAAGCAATAACACAAGATTATTATCCTGCAAAATCATTATCCGTTTAAAGCAAATAAACCGAAAACATGAAATTAAAAGAAGGCTTGCTTACCGTCATCATTTTTGCAATGGCAAGTATATTATTTGCACAAAATCCCATTATTCAAACCCATTATTCCCCCGATCCGGCACCAATGGTTTATAACGGCAAAGTGTACATGTATACCGGCGACGATATCCCGGGTTACAATTTTTATTATATGACAAAGTGGAGGGTACACTCATCTGCTGATATGGTAAACTGGACGGATCATGGCTCGCCCATTTCTTTAGAGTCATTTTCCTGGGCTAGAGACCGGGCCTGGGCAAGCCAGTGTATTGAGCGCCATGGGAAATTCTATTGGTATATCTGTGCACAAACCACGCAGAATAATATGGCTGTTGGTGTAGCTGTTGCTGATCATCCTGCCGGTCCTTTTAAAGATGCATTGGGCAAACCGCTGATCACTACCGGAAGTTGGTCGAATATTGACCCGACAGTTTATATCGATGACGATGGACAAGCTTATCTATATTGGGGCAATGGCAGTTTATATTATGTAAAACTAAATAAAGACATGGCTTCTTATACTGGCGAAATTGTTCCGGTGCCTCAAACCCCCGAAACATTTGGTGGTGTAAGGCGCCCAAGAAATGGCAATGCTCAAACTAGCCAGGAAGCCACACCGAATAAAGATATGTTCGTGGAAGGGCCCTGGTTTTACAAGCGTAATGGCAGGTATTATCAAATGTTTGCTGGCATGAGCAAGGGTGGTGAATCCCTGTCTTACTCCATGAGCGACAGTGCAACAGGTCCCTGGAAATACCAGGGCAAAATAATGACAGAGCAGCCCACCAATAGCTTCACCAATCACGGTGGTATCATCGACTTCAAAGGCAAATCCTATTTATTTTATCATACCGGCTTATTGCCGGGTGGTGGCGGCTATGGCCGTTCCAGCGCCTTAGAAGAATTTACTTACAATGAAGATGGAACCATACCTTCTATTCGCATGACGAAGGAAGGTGTTCAACCCGTTGGAACACTGGATCCTTATAAACGTACGGAAGCCGAAACCATTGCCTGGTCTGAAAAGTGTAGCATCGATCAGCAAGAAAAGACAGGCGTTTTTATTACCAATACCCGTATTGGTGGTTATATAAAAGTACGGTCAGTAGATTTTGGAGCCATTGGGCCTACATCTTTCGCAGCAACAATTGCTGCGGGATTAGATGGCGGAATATTAGAAGTCCATATAGATAGTTTGGGCGGCACCAACCTGGCTACGATAAATATACCCCGCACCGGTGGTTGGAATTCATGGAAGATCATCACCGAAAAAGTAATGGCGCAGGTGACGGGCATTCATGAGGTGTATTTTGTTTTTAAAGGACAAAATATTACTGCAGGCAGGACGCTGTTCAATTTTGATTATTGGATTTTCAAAAAATAAATACCCAACATGACCAACATAAAGGCAGTAATCATCTTTTTTTCCCTTGCCGTTTTAATCGGTCCGGCAGATGCACAAAATAGTTCGGCATTAAAACTATGGTATGACAAACCTTCCGGCGATACCTGGGAAAACGCTTTGCCCATTGGCAACGGAAGACTGGGTGCTATGATCTATGGCAATGTGGGTAAGGAAACCATCCAGTTAAATGAACATACTTTGTGGAGTGGCGGTCCCAACAGGAATGACAACCCCCTGCTGTTTGATTCTTTAGCGGCGATACGCAAGCTTGTATTTGACGGCAAACAAAAAGAAGCGGAGCGGCTGGCCAATAAAGTGCTTGTCAGTAAAAATTCGCAGGGGCAAATGTTTGAGCCTGCCGGAGAAATTCACCTGTCTTTTCCCGGGCATGATGACTATAGTAATTATTACCGTGAACTGGACATTGAAAGAGCTGTTTCAAAAACATCTTTTACTGCCGGAGGTATAGCTTATACAAGAGAAGCACTCGCATCTTTTCCCGACCGCGTTGTGGTAATGCATTTAACAGCCAGCAAGGCTAAAAGTATTTCTTTTATTGCTACTTATTCAACACCACAGCCTGGAGTTAAAGCAGCAACTACGGCTTCTAAACAACTAATATTCTCCGCTACCACTATTGATCACGAAGGTGTGAAAGGAATGGTTCGTTATAAAGGCATTGCGGAATTCAAAGCAACGGGTGGCACAGTTACTGCTACCGATACTTCCATTATTGTAAAGAACGCCAGCGAAGTAACCATCTACATTTCTATCGCTACCAATTTCAACAATTACCTCGACCTTGGCGGCAACGAAAATGAAAGAGCAATTTCCTTTTTTAACAAAGCAAGGGTAAAATCCTTTTCAACCATTTTAAAAGCCCACGTCGCGGCATATCAAAAATATTTCAACCGGGTTAAGTTGGATTTAGGAACAACGGAGGCCGTAAAGTTGCCAACAAACGAAAGACTTAAAAATTTCAGTTCTGTTAATGATCCGCAGTTTGCTGCACTTTATTTCCAGTTTGGCCGCTACCTGCTGATCTCCTCTTCACAACCAGGCGGGCAACCCGCCAATCTGCAGGGAATATGGAATAACAAATTGCGCCCGGCCTGGGATAGCAAATACACCATTAACATCAATGCCGAAATGAATTACTGGCCGGCAGAAAAAACGAATCTTTCTGAATTGCACGAGCCGTTTTTGCAGATGGTGAAAGAGTTGTCTGTGGCAGGCGAACAGACTGCAAAAACGATGTATGCTGCAAGAGGCTGGATGGTACATCACAACACGGATATCTGGCGTGCCACAGGAGCAGTTGATGGCGCTTTCTGGGGTTTGTGGAACCAGGGCGGTGGATGGACGAGTCAACATCTTTGGGAACATTACTTGTATAATGGCGACAAAAATTTTCTGCAATCTGTGTATCCGGTATTAAAAGGTGCAGCTACCTTTTATGTTGACTTTTTAGTAGAACATCCAACCAATCACTGGCTGGTAATTAACCCGGACGAGTCACCCGAAAATGCGCCGGAAGCGCACCAGGGTTCTTCATTGGATGCCGGGGTAACAATGAGTAACCAAATCGTGTTTGATGTATTCAGCTCGGTTATAAAAGCCGCAGAAATTCTACATAAAGACGCTGCGTTTGCTGATACCCTTATACAAATGCGCAGCCGTTTGGCCCCCATGCACATTGGGCAATACGGGCAGTTACAGGAATGGCTAGACGATATTGACAACCCGAAAGATAATCACCGGCATATCTCTCACCTGTATGGCTTGTTCCCCTCTAACCAGATATCGGCGTACCGAACTCCCCAATTATTTATGGCGGCAAAAAATACACTGCTGCAACGTGGCGATGTTTCAACAGGCTGGAGCATGGGATGGAAGGTTAACTGGTGGGCAAGAATGCTTGATGGCAACCATGCCTATAAGTTAATTCAAAATCAGTTAACTCCATTGGGCGTAAATAAAGGTGGTGGTGGCACTTACAATAATCTCTTTGATGCCCACCCACCTTTCCAGATAGATGGCAACTTTGGCTGCACTTCCGGCATAGCCGAGATGTTAATGCAAAGTGCCGATGGGGCTGTTAATTTATTACCGGCTTTACCTGATGCCTGGCAAGAGCAGGGATCCATAACAGGCCTTAAAACTATTGGTGGTTTTGAAATTATACAGATGGAATGGAAAAATGGCCAGGTGAAAAAGGTTGTAATTCAATCATCGCTTGGCGGCAATCTTCGGCTGCGGGTTCCCAATGAACTTTCACTCACAGGCATGAATTTAAAACCTGCTTCCGGTAAAAATTCAAATCCATTTTTCCAGGTAACTGAAACGCCGGATGCAAGCATTTCACCAAAAGCAACCATAGCATTACCGAAGTTGAGAGCAACCATATTGTACGACATCAAAACAACACCAGGAAAAAAATATACGCTAGTGGCAAAATAGTCTGCCAGTTAAGGAAATCAACATTAACAGTAAGTGTAGTAAAAAACGCCTTAAAAAAACTAACACTTAAAAATTTTAAAAAATAAAAATGATTACAGCCATAAAAAAATTGCTTGCAGGCTTAGCCGTTATTGCGGTGGCTGCTCTTTTTACCGGGCAGCTTGCAACCGCACAGCAAAAAGCACACAATCCCTTAATATTCGCCGATGTGCCCGATATGTCAATGGTACGTGCAGGCGACACCTGGTACATGAGCAGCACCACCATGCACATGAGCCCGGGTGTTCCCATCATGAAATCAAAGGACCTGGTAAACTGGCAGCTGGTAAACTATGCTTACGACACATTGGCCAATTTAGACGCATTAAACCTGGAAGACGGCAAGGGCACTTATGGCAGGGGCTCCTGGGCCAGCAGTATCCGTTATCATAACAATACCTACTACGTTACCACATTTGCACAAACCACCGGCAAGACACATATCTACTCAACAAAAAATATTGAGCAAGGTCCATGGAAAGCCATTTCCTTCAAGCCCAGCCTTCATGATCATTCATTGTTTTTTGATGATGACGGTAAAGTGTACATGCTGTATGGCCAGGCCAAACTAACGTTGATTGAATTGAATGAGGATCTTTCTGGTATTAAGCCTGGCGGTATCAACCAGGTGGTGATTGAAAATGCAAGCGCCCCCAGCCAGGTGGAAGGCAGAAGAGGCGGCCTGGGTGCAGAAGGTTCACAATTGTATAAAGTAAACGGCAAATATTATTTGTTCAATATTACCTGGCCTGGCGGCGGCATGCGTACCGTAGTTATACACCGAGCCGATAAAATTACCGGTCCCTGGGAAGGTAAAATCGGCCTTCAGGATATGGGTGTAGCACAAGGAGGTTTGATCGACATGCCCGATCGCAGGTGGTACGCTTATCTTTTCCGTGACTATGGTTCAGTGGGCCGCATCCCGTATTTGGTTCCTGTTAAATGGGAAGATGGCTGGCCAGTATTGGGTGTAAATGGTAAAGTACCGGACACCCTTGATCTGCCCCCCAATAAAAGTTTGATTCCCGGCATTGTGGCATCGGATGAATTTACTCGCAAAAAAAGGGAAGCAGCGCTTCCATTGGTTTGGCAATGGAATCACAACCCGGATAACAGCCTGTGGTCGGTTACAGAACGAAAAGGATTTTTGCGTTTAAAAACTGGTCGCGTCGATACCTCGTTTTTACTGGCCCGCAATACATTAACGCAACGCACCATCGGGCCTGTTTGTTCAGGTATTGTTGCGCTCGATATATCAAAGATGAAGGATGGCGATTTTGCCGGACTGGGATTATTACAAAAGCAATTTGGTTTGGTGGGAGTGAAAAAAGATGGCAGCAACAAAGCCATTGTTATGATCAATGCAAGTACCGGCAAACCGAGGGAGGCAGCAAGCATCCCGTTTAATCAAAACAATGTGCATTTAAAAGCCGAATGCAATTTCAGGGAGAAAAAAGATGTAGCCGATTTTTATTATAGCCTGGACGGAAAAACATGGGCGTTGATCGGTGAGCAACTAAAAATGGCTTATACCATTCCGCAATTCATTGGCTACCGTTTTGCGTTATTTAACTATGCGACAAAAAACACGGGCGGCGCCGCCGACTTCGATTATTTCAGGATAACAAATAGCATTACCGGATCAAAATAACCGCAGCATCAAACAATAAATAAATACTAAACATTGAATGCCATGAAATACGCTTCCTCCTGCCTGTTGTCAGTTTTGTTAATTGCATTACTAATCAACAATGGGCATGCACAAAACCCGATCATACGGAACCAGTTTTCTGCAGATCCATCTGCAAGAGTATTTGGAGACAGGGTATTCCTCTTTCCTTCGCACGATATACTTGCTGCAGAGGGAAAGGGCCGTATCAGTTGGTTTTGTATGGAAGACTACCATGCTTTTTCTTCAGCCAATCTTACCGAATGGACAGACCATGGAGTAATTGTAACACAAAATAAAGTGCCCTGGGTAAAGCCGGATAGTTACAGTATGTGGGCACCGGATTGTATTGAGCGCAACGGCAAATACTACTTTTACTTTCCCACAGCAGCCTATGATACGGTAAAGTATGGCCGCGGTTTTACGGTAGGCGTTGCTGTTGCAGATAAACCCGAAGGGCCCTATATCCCACAACCGGAACCCATTAAAGGGATAGGAGGTATTGACCCAAATGTATTCATCGACAAAGACGGGCAAGCATATTTATACTGGTCGTCGGGAAATATTTACGGCGCAAAATTAAAAGCGAATATGCTTGAACTAGATGGTGAAGTAAAAACAATGGGTGAACTGCCAACAAAGGGATTGAAAGAAGGTCCGTATCTATTTGAAAGAAACGGTATTTACTACATGACCTATCCACATGTAGAAAATAAAACAGAGCGGCTGGAATATGCCATCGGTGATAATCCTTTAGGGCCTTTTAAAATAGCCGGTGCCATCATGGATGAATCCCCTACAGGTTGCTGGACCAATCATCATTCCATCATTCAATTCAGGCAGCAATGGTATTTGTTTTATCATCACAACGACTACTCGCCGAAGTTCGACAAAGCCCGTTCTGTGAGGGCAGACAGTTTGTTTTTTAGTGCGGACGGTACCATCAAAAAACTGACCCCTACCTTGAGAGGAATCGGCATCACAAATGCCTCCAAACAAATCCAGGTTGACAGGTACTCGGCCTTGAGCAATATAGGAGCTTCCATTGAATTCATTGATACGCTGGACAAATTTAAGGGTTGGAAAACGTTATTAAGCGAACCTGAAGCATGGGTTCAATACAATACAGTCAACTTTGGAAAGAAAGCTTTAAAGACAGTCCTGGTAAATGCATCCACATCAACAGGCGGCACTTTAGAAATCCATACTGGTAGCATAAACGGGCCTGTGTTTGCAACAGTAACAATTCCAAAAACAAACGGTTTCCAAATTATCAAAGCCCCGGTAGCAACATTCAAGCCCGGCATACAACACCTGATTATTTTATTGAAAAACAAGCAGCAGGTGGCAATTGACTGGGTAAGCTTTCAATAATATCTCTTAAAAAAACATCGGCTCAAATGAAAATAGCTACAAGATATAAACAGAAATTCCTGGTCAAGTTAACGATGGTACTTGTTCCCGCCCAGCTTGTATCGGCGCAACAAACAAGCGGGTCAGTAGCAAACATCATCACAGAAGCAAGCGACCAGGAAAATTTTCCGATAGTGATTTAGACAATGGCGGCTATGAACCCACCTACCTTAAGATGCAGGAAAGCCCGTATAAAAAACAATAAAATTATGGACAAAAATTTTTTAACGATGAAGCTTAAAACCGGAATGCTGTGGAGCTTATTGCTGCTATCATCCTGGTGTTTGGCACAGACCATCAGCACACCAGCCGCTAATGCAAAGCACGTTTTCCGGTATACCAACCCTATTACAAGGGACACCGCTATTTCATTGCGTGATCACTTCATCATTAAGGTTGATAAAAAATGGTATTGTGTTGGCACGTCCGAGCCGGTGTGGACGGGGCAAAACCCCGGTGTACGTTTATTGATCTCTGACGATTTAACCAACTGGAAACAATATTCATTTTTGATTGATGCAAAAAAACTTCCACCCGATTGTCCCTATAACGGACGCTTCTGGGCGCCTGAAATTCATTTTATCAAAAACAAATACTGGCTTACCGTTAACAGCGGCAAAATAACAGCCGACGATCCAAAAGGAATGAAAACACACAGTGTGTGGCTCTTTGCTGCTGATAGTGTAACAGGCCCATATAAATTAGTAAATGGGCCCCTGACCCCACAATATAATAATGATGCCACACTGTTTGAAGACGAGGACGGGCAAACCTATTTCTACTGCAGCGGTAACGGGTTGTTCCAGGCAAAAATTGATCTGAACACGGGAAAACTTACGACTCCGATTAAAAAATTTCTCGATAAAAAGCAACCGGGCTGGCCTGGGTGGATGGTTGGCGGTATCGAAGGGCCATTCGTGATTAAAAGAGAGGGTACTTACTTCATGTTCTTTTCTACCTGGACACGTGGTTACGAAGTGGGGTTGCTACAATCGAAATCACCAATGGGGCCATGGGAACTGGTATCACAGGAACCCATTTTCGGCACCCGGAAAAAAGGATATCGACCCGAAATGGCAAAAGAGGGCGGGTATGCAGATTTGAAATTCCAGGACACCGAAGACCCTTACCAGGAAACCGGGCACAACGCATTGTTCATCGGTCCGGACGGACAGATATGGAGTTCCTGTCATTATTTTATGTATGAAAAAAGGCCTTACCCATACAGTCAAACATTTGAACCATGGGAAAAAACACCGCAAATGGGATATGAACCGGTGTATTATAAAAATGGCAGGTTTTATATCAAAAGTGCCACCTGGACCGAGCAGGTAATTGAATATTAAGAAGCGGCTGAAATGCATGTAGCGGTTTGGTGTAAAAGGCAGTTGCGCTTCCCGCTGAACTGTTCCCTGTTTGTGACAACAGGCAACAAAAAGCAAGTAGTTGAAATGTTATCAAAAGCTGCAAAGCATTAATACAGCAAACAGGTTAATCTAAGTAAAAAATTTTTTATGAAAAACAAGATTGCATTGATAAAATTAAAAGTAAAAGCCTTTGTGGCCTTGCTGTGTATGTTTGCCTTCGCAGAAAGCAATGCACAGTTGATTTCTGCATCGGCTACCGGCATGAACCTGGCCAATGCGGCGATCTATGTAGACAGTTCCGATTACCCGCTGGTGAAAAAATCTGCAGAATTGTTACAACAGGACATTGCGTCGGTAACGGGTAAAAGGCCGGCCATCATTCACGGATTTAGCAAGTCCTATAAAAACATGATCGTCATCGGCAGTATAACACATTCTTCATTGATCAAAGATCTACAGGATAAACAAGTTTTAAATGTTCAGTCCATTACAGGCAAATGGGAAGCTTATCAAATTCAAACCATTGCCGGAGGTAAATTATTTCCCGGGCAATTGCTTGTGATCGCCGGCAGCGACAGGCGGGGAACCGCTTACGGTGTATTTGAATTGTCGAAACAAATGGGCGTTTCTCCCTGGTATTGGTGGGCGGATGTTCCTGTAAAAAAACAATCCAATGTTTACATCAACACGGCTGCAAAAATTAACGATGCACCAAAGGTAAAATACAGGGGTATTTTTATCAATGACGAAGCACCTTGCTTAAGCAGCTGGAGCAAAGAAAAATTCGGTGGCTTTAATCATCAATTTTATGAAAACGTTTTTGAGCTGATACTCCGGCTATCAGGAAATTATATGTGGCCTGCTATGTGGGGCAGCGCTTTTAATACCGATGACCCTTTAAATCCGGTGAAGGCAGATGAATACGGTATTGTAATGGGCACTTCACATCATGAGCCCATGTTAAGGGCACAGCAGGAGTGGAAAAAATTTGGCAAGGGTGCTTGGGACTATACAAAAAATGATACTGTATTGCGGGCGTTTTGGAAAAAAGGCATTGAAAATATGGGGTCGCATGAAAGCCTGCTTACAGTGGGCATGCGAGGAGATGGCGACGAACCGATGACCAGGGAAACAGCGACCGGCCTGCTGGAAAAGATCGTAAAAGATCAACGGGAAATTATAGAAGCGGTTACCCATCAACCTGCTGAGGCCCAACCGCAGCTATGGGCCCTATACAAAGAAGTACAGGATTATTACGATAAAGGAATGCGTGTGCCCGATGATGTTACCCTGCTTTTATGCGACGACAATTGGGGCAATTTGCGCAAGCTGCCTCGGCTGGACGAAAAACCCCGCAAAGGTGGCTATGGTATTTATTATCATTTTGATTATGTGGGTGGCCCACGGAATTACAAATGGCTTAACACCAACTCCATTCCCAAAACATGGGATCAGATGCACCTGGCGTACGAGTACAATGTAAGGGATATATGGATTGTAAATGTGGGCGATATCAAACCGATGGAGTTTCCCATTTCTTTCTTTTTAGACTATGCCTGGAACCCTGATAAAATTGGCCCGGCAGACATTCAAAAATATACACAGCAATGGAGTGCCGCACAGTTTGGAAAAGAATATGCTGCAGAAATTGCCGATATCATTGCCAAATACAGCAAGTACAATAACCGGCGTAAACCAGAAATGGTGGACGCCAACACTTACAGCATCGATAACTACAATGAGTTTTCGAACGTGGTGAAAACGTATACGGACCTGGAAGCAAGAGCGGTCGCCATCGGGAAAAAATTACCTGCTGCTTACGCCACTGCCTATTTTCAACTGGTGCTACACCCGGTAAAGGCCTGCGCCAATCTGAACGAACTGTATTACAATGTTGCGCTGAATAAACTGGCTTATCAAAACAAAAATATCAATGCCAACCGGTACGCCGATAAGGTAAAGGAATTATTCAACAGGGACTCAATGATCACAAAAGAATATCATGCCTTGAACAACGGCAAGTGGAACCACATGATGAGCCAAACGCATATCGGTTACAGAAGCTGGCAGGATCCAAGAACAAACACAATGCCCGATGTAAAATATCTGCCACCTGATTCAGCCGTTGTAATCGATACGGGATTACTAAGTGGCAGCAAAAATGTAGAAGGTTCAAAAGCTCCGGCATTTATGGCCTCGGTCGTAAAAAATAAAAACCGCCCCGTATTTTACGAACTCAACCGCTATGTATCCATTGATGCAGTCCATTTTACAAGGGCAAACAATAGCTCCGCCATCCGCTGGCAGGTATTGCCCGACCATGGAAGAACCGGCTCGGCCATTACGCCCTTTCCTGTAACTGCGAAAGTGCAGGTGCCGGGTGGTAATGCACCACATGTAGCATACGAATTTTTCACCAGCAGCGATGGCGCATTCAGCATCAGCGCTTATTTTTCACCCACCCTAAATTTCCACAGTACGGAAACCGGTTTACAATATGCCATTTCTTTGGATGATGAAACGCCACAGCTAATCAGTATTAATAGCGATGATAAGGCAACAGAAGGCGGCATCAATTACAAATGGGTGGGTGATAATATCATCATTAAAAATTCACGCCACAGCATCAGCAAAGCTGGTAGACATACCATAAAATACTGGGCGGTAAATCCCGGGGTTGTGTTGCAAAAACTGGTGCTCAACTTCGGTGGTGTAAAGCCCAGCTATTTAGGACCTCCCGAAACAATCAACCAATAATATTCATTAAATAAATAATCATCATCAATTAAATAGACAACTATGATCAATAAAAGATTTTTCGAGGCGGTATGCCTTGCTGGTCTGTTAGGTGCAGGATGCTCCTCCAGTCAAAAGGCAACGGCACCAAAGGTTTCTTCATTGGGAGAAGCATACAAAAAGGACTTCCTGATTGGCACGGCACTAAACAATGCCCATATCCTGGAGAGAGATTCCCTGGCCAATCAATTAATTAAACAACAGTTTACAGCTGCTACACCGGAGAACATTATGAAGGCTGAGGTTCTTCATACCGGCTGGGAAAAGTATAACTTTGAAATGGCCGATAAGATTGTAGCATACGGTCAAAAAAACAACATTAAGATCAATGCACACACCTTAATCTGGCATAGCCAGTTGCCATTCTTTATCCGGGGAATAAAAAGTGCAGACAGTATCAAGGCGTATTTCGAAAATCATATTACAACCGTTGCTTCCAGATACGATGGCAAAGTATATTCCTGGGATGTTGTAAACGAAGCACTCAATGAAGATGGCACCATGCGCAATTCAGTGTTCCTTAAAAACCTGGGACCCGGTTATATTGTGGAAGCATTCAGGCTTGCACAAAAAGCGGCACCCAATACCCAGTTATACTACAACGACTACAATATTGAAGCACCTAAAAAGCGGGCAGGTGCACTCGAAATCGTTAAAAAGATACAGGCCGCTGGTGTTAAAATTGATGGCGTTGGCATACAGGGACACTGGCATTTAGGCACTGTGCCGTATAAAGACATTGAAGAAAGCATTGAGGCATTTGGCAAGCTGGGCGTTCAGGTGATGTTCACAGAATTAGACATCAGTGTATTGCCCAACCCGCTGCGCGGAAACACCGCCGACGTAAGCGCCAGGGCAGATGAGAACAGTGCCAACAGGGGCAATCCCTATGTTAAAGGTTTACCCGATTCTATCCAGCTTGCCCTTGCAAAGGATTATGAAAAGTTGTTTCGACTGTTTTTAAAACATAAAGACAAAGTCACCCGAATTACCTTTTGGGGAGTAACTGATGGAGGCAGTTGGTTAAATGATTTCCCTGTTCGCGGCAGAACCAATTATCCTTTGCTATTCGACCGGAAATACCAACCCAAACCTGCATTTTACAGCGTATACAATCTAAAAAAATAATAACCATAAACCAACCCATCATGACCGCAACCGGACAAAAATTATCAGTAAAAGAAAGATTTGGCTCTAGCCTGGGTGACCTGGCTGCCAACCTGGTATTTCAAACACTGATGACCTACTTCGCATATTTTTATACAGACATTTTTGGACTTGAAACAAACCATGCATCCGCGGTCATATTAACTGTAGGATTGGTTGCTGCATTTGGGTTTAGCCCGATCATTGGTGCAATTGATGACAGGACTGTATCGAGGTGTGGAAATTCAGGCACTGGATTTTATGGACCGCTGTTCCGCTGGGTGTAATCGCCCTGCTGGTGGCGGATTACAGTGAATGGAAAAACAACCGCCATGCAACAGCGATCATTTTTTCTGCCATGATGGTTGGTTTGAAAGAAGGCTGTTGAGAATGGTTCGGTGGCAAACCCTTCCTTCTGCATTTCGGTAGCTTTCCACCAAACGGTAGTAAGCATCCGGTTGTTGTTTGTCTTTATTATATCGCAGGCTGAACTTGAAATACATCACCTGCAAAATTCTGCTAACCAACAATACAAACCAACACCCCTGTGTCACTACAAAACGAAGAAACCCTTTATACGTGAGCTATACGATTTTGACCCGTACCCCCAATGGTATATGTCCCGAAAAAAAATTAACAATTAACAATTAAAGGCCGAAATGCTGCAATGTGAATTACCTTGATTTTATAGAAACCTACCCCACTCTTCATCAAAGATTACCCCTTAAACTAATTGCATCTTATCTCGGTATCACGCTAGAATTTTTAAGTCGCCTAAGAAAAAATATTGCGGAAAACGGCAGGAAGAAGAAAAAGTAATTCTTTGGTTATGTACGCCGAATCAGCAGCAATAAAAAATATAAATGAACGGCTTAAATTTCCAGCTCATTTTTTACGCTGGAAATAAAGTATACAGGATCAGGTAGGTAATTACCAAAGACCTATTTATTTCCAGGTTGACAAATCAAAAATAAATTTTGTTGTGTGCTAAAAAATTTCGGAGCAATTATTGAATATGATATTTAGCCACTCATTTTATATTTTATACTTCATGTGCGCTACCATTTCCTGGAATTTATGATCGTTTTTTATTTCCGGGTTCCAGGCCATTCCCATTTCTATCAGGTCTAATTTTTCAGTTATTGTGGCACCTTCTTTATTGGGCTGATTGGCCATAATAAAAACAGTGTCGGAAATAGCAAGTGAATTTTCAATATCATGACTAACAATGATCAATGTGTTCAACTCATGCAAAGTGGATACTTTTAATAACAGGTCAACCACTTTGTCGATCACCAGCACATCAAGTCCGGAAAAAGGTTCATCCAGTAAAATAAATTTATTGCTAGTAAGCGCCTGTTGCAAAATACTTACGCGCTGGCGCTGACCCCCGGATAGTTGCAGGGGATATTTATCGAGGTGTTCGGCCAGGTTGAACTTTTCGGCGTAATCTTTTATTATATTTTTTTTATCGGCATCGGTATAATTTTTATCATTGTGTTCCAATGCAATTTCCAGGTTCCGTTTAATGCTCCGGTGATTGAATAAAATATAATTTTGAGAAACCACCCCTACCTCGCCTTCCCTCACTTCGTGCATATCTTCACCAATCAAAACCACGCCGGTAGTTGGCTTATTCATACCCGCCAAAATTTTAAACAACTGTGTTTTTCCAATACCGCTTCGGCCAATCAAAGAAACCACCTGGCCCTGGCAAACATCCGGCCTCACAATATTATGCATGGTAAAATTGACATCCCTGAGAATTATTTTACCTGCATAGGAAAGACCAACGTTTTCGGCTTTTAATAATACTTCCGTTTTTTGATAGGTCATTTATTTCTCAATTGAATTTTAGTGTACGGAAAAAAAGAGTAACGCAATGCGCCCAGTAAGTAATCAAAAAATACACCTATAAAAAAAATGATGACCAATATGGAGAAAACCGTAGCAAGATCGATGTACTTATTGGATTTTATCAGCATTGCACCCAGCCCCCCTTCACTCATGCTTAACCCTTCCACCATGGTGATCATCATCCAGGCGATGGCAAAATTCTGACGCATTACTTCAAAAACCTGGTCGAGCCTGCCTATGATAATCACTTCCCAAAGTGTTCTCCATTTGTGCATACCTAATGTGGAGCATAATTCATATTCCTGTTTATCAATACCGTCAATTACAGACAACAGGGAGGTTACAAAAAAAGGCACAATACCAAATAACAACAGGCTAAGTTTTAACTGGCTTCCGTCACTTGTTAATAAGGTAAAAAGAAATATCAAACCCGTTAAAGTAAGGTAGCGGCATTTGATTACAAATTTTGCGAGCGGACGGAAAAAGGGTACCAGGGAAAGATAGCTGATGGCTAAAGCGATGATCAATGCAAAGAACATACCCTTGAGCGTTAGTATCAAACTCATCATAAAATTATCCCAGAAACTACCCGACTTAATTATTTCCAGTATCCTTAATCCTATTTTTCCGGGAGAGGGGATTAAACCACCGCCCAGCCATTGCCACACACCCAATACAAAAACGATCTGCATAAAAACAAGCAACATCATTTTACTTTTGCTCACTATACCGAATGGCTCAAAAAACGATTTCAGATTTTTCATGATCCAGTTTGAAAAATGCAGGAGACAGGCGCCCCCTGCATTTTTATTTATTTTTATTGACCGAGTACAATTTGTACCCGCCTGTTTTTAGCTTTACCATCTACAGTGCCGTTATCTGCAACGGGTTCGCTGCTTCCCATACCTTTGCTTTCGATACGCGCCGCAACAATACCTTTACCTTCGAGGTAAGTTTTAACACTATTGGCTCTTTGTTCTGACAGGCTTTGGTTAGCTATATCGTTACCTACATTGTCGGTATGACCATACACACCCACTTTTAAATTTTCGGCAACTACCGTACTCTTTAATATTTCATCCAGTATTGCATAGGATTGTGGTTTAATGACAGCGCTACCCGTTTCAAACTGAATCTGGAATGATTTGGAAGACACCTTATCTGTAATAGTTGGTGCATAGCTTACCCCAATCGTTTTACCCTCCATCAATTCGGGGTGATTAACAATAACCGACTGCATGTAAGATTTATCAATCATCCGGGCATATTCAGGGTATTTAGCCATGTACTCGGGATACATTTTAGAAAGTATATCACCAAAGGTATTGTATACAATCTTGTAACGATCCAGTCCGTCTTTACCAAGACCAAACATGGTTGCCGCATCCGGCAGATTAAAAGCCATTGATCCGCCTAGTTCAACATCATTGCCCTGGATGTCTTTTTCAGTTACACCATTGTAGTATTTTAACCAGTAAGGGCCATCTTCTTCATTGTACACTTTCGCACTCACCTTAGCGGCAAATTCTTTTGCTTCGTTGTAACTACGAACCTGGTCGCCACTTTGTGAAAGCGCCATGATAAGGTTTTCAATATCGGTACGATGATCGTTGGCAAATTTGCGGATGGTAATGGTAATATTGGGCATTTGTGTTGAATATTGCCTGGTGGAGGCTATATTGATCAATCCCCCTTTTTTGCGCGCAATATTTACATCCCCCGGTGTCCAGGTAGCAACAGCATCCACACCAACAGTGGTATCACTGCTAAGCTTTTTCCCATTTTCTACAAATGCCCTTTTTTCCTTATACCCGGTGATGTACTTGTTGGCCGCATCTAAAAAATCGCTTGCAGAAACCAGGTTAACGGCATTCCGGTCAAACGTGGTTTCGTCGGGGTTTACCTTTAAACCATTATCGCCTGCCCATTTTAATAAAATATTCATATCCCCATCCCTTAAAAAGCAACTAACGGTTTTGCCTAACGCATTTTTAGGATCCGCCTTCCAGTTGGCAGGGCCCATCAGTTTATCTTCGCCATAACTTTTGCCCATTGCATAAAATGCTACCGGTTGATATTCCGGTCCAAGTGGTTCCAGTTCTTTACTTAAACCACTGAAAAAAGCGGGCATGCCATCACCCATGTAGGAAGCGAACACCCCTTCAATATTTGGATTGCTTTTATATTCGGAAGCAAACTTCACAATGTCAGCGATTGATTTATTACAATCATCCTGACGGATAATGTTGATCTGCAATTTCGCATTGTCTATTAAGGAACCTTTAGTTGTAATAGCCCCACCATTTGCATACATCAGCGGAAACTGGGCATTCCATGCCATCACTTCCCATTTAATTTTTGTTCCGCCATTAGCGCCCGGTGTTTCTGATGGCAGGGGTAATTTACTGGCCGCGGTGCCCTGGAGCGATGCTTCCGGTGCATCCGGCAACACTACCTTCCCTATTTCGGTCGATGTTTTAGCTTCCCTGGGGCGTTTATCCCACCATAATGTTTTAGCAGCGAACAAACCAGCCAGCACAACCAAAATAACTATAACTTTTCCGGAGGTTTTAACTTTTACAGACATTTTATTTTTAGTTTATTTTATTTTAATAAATCATTGTAACTATCAGTGTTTACCTTGCCTGGCACTATAGGTGCATTGGAAGGTTGCCATTGCGGCGCATTTAATTTTAATTCCACATCAGAATCATAGGTTTCCAGCATTTTCAACCCTTCCACTTCAAATGTGGCATTGTCGAGGTCTATGCTTCGCATGAAATCGGTAGAATAACTGATCGCCTTTTTCATACTGGCCAATTTACCGGCAATGTCATCTTTAAGGTATTCCATACTTTGCTCCACCATTAATTTCTTTTCCGGATCACCTTTAAAAATTTTCATGGCAGAACTGAGGGCTTTGTTGCCACTGCTTACCGACTTGTACAGGTCCTTCTTTAAATCCAGTTCATTTTTAGCATCCTCAATCAGGTAGCCGCTGTTTTTATGCACCTTGCTTAAGTAATCCCCGATTTTGGCGAGGCTGTCTCTTATGGGCGCCAGTTGTTTTATGTACTCATTGATACGCGCCACCTGCCGCGTGGCATTCCCTAATTCGGGCATCATGTTATTGTCCTTAGCGGCTTTTGCACGTGCCAGCATCTGGTGTATTTCTTTATCTTTTTCTGCCAGTTTCAGATCAATTTTTTCCTTTTGAGCCTCCACATCCACACTTTGGTTATACAGGTTTTCCCGCTGTTTTTCCATATCGGAAATATAATCCTCCGCAATGATAAAAGGGTCCAGTTCTATTACAAAACCCACTAACTTTTTCATTATTATTTCATACAAATAAAACAGGCTTAACCTGAGTTTCCTATGTGTAATGCAATACAGGAACACGCCCAGGCTTACGAGCGCTATGCTGAAGTTGAGGGTATTCCATACAATTGTTGTAAGGATGGGGATTACATAATAACCTACCAGTGCCAGCAATCCCATACCGATGATAATACCGGGTTTTCCCCCGGGCCGGTTCCAGTACGATTTTAATTTATCCTGTGGTGTTACAGGAAATACATTTGTTTCCATATTTTTTAATTATAAGCTTGTTTTAATTTTTTGTATATCGCCTGATAACTTTGCCAGCATTGCATCACAGGCTATGTTGTACCCATTTTTATTACTGTTTATTTTTGCTTCTTCGTCAATTACTTCCTTTTTAAGGCTGGTAATTTTTTGCTGGTTTTCGTTGATTTCTTTTGTGAGTTTTTGAATCATTTCATTATTGGTATTATTTCTTTTTTCAAGTTCGGCCATGGAGGCTTTACGCCCTTCAATTTCGCCCAGTACTTTTGTGTTGACTGCATTTTGAAACTCCTGTTTGTCTTTATCTACCACCTGCAGGTATTTTTCTGCACTATCAATCAGCATTTCTTTGCTAAGTCCCTGTATTTTTAGCGTCGAAAATACCGCATTCATTCTCACGGTTTCATCCGGTACAGCCGCTTCAAGGGCTTCCATCATTTTCCAAAACTCGTAATAATCCGGACCAGGCAGGTTGACTTTGTCGAATAATTCTTCAAAATGCTTTTCAAATTTATCCAGGTCGTTTTGATTGATAAAGGCGGTGGCTGTTGCGGTAATTTTTGTGGTATGTTTTACCTGTAGGGGTAATCCATCATCACCCCAGGAAGAAGGAGCCGGTTTGGTTTCTTCGGGCTCAAATTCTACAAACAGGCCTAAAGCCTTTTTAAACATATTGGACATAGAAGGTTGTTTTAAAGTTATTAAATATAAATAATAATATGATTTACAGCAGATAATTTATTTTATACTAACTGTAAGCTGCCTGGTGATGAAATTGTCTCCCATCCGCGGATTGGTTAGCCACCAAGCGCAACGGAGTATGTTGGTGCCTGCAGCTTCTACTGCCACCCTTAGCACAATAAAAATTCCTGTAAATGAAATTCAGACGGTTTTACGGTAACAGATTAAGATGCAATATACCTGCATTTACCTGTTGTGAATATAAATGTATTTAAAAACCAGGGGGAGAGGTGTTGAAGTTCGTTAGAATAAAATCTTTTAAGAAGAATACTACCTTTTTGGTATGCCTTTTCATTTTAATAAAATTACAGATGCAAAGTTTATATAAATTATAACAATTGCAAAGGAAAATAGGGATGGATGGTAAATTTAGACAGTGGAGTTGAGTTTTTATTGCAGGGAAGCCTTAATTAAGGGAGCCAGCAGCATCGCCCATTTTTTGTATTCTTTACCAGATGGATGCAGGCCATCACTGGCAATTAGAGCGGGATCGTTCAGGGCCTGCCTTGAGGAAGCGGTGATATCTAAATAAGAACATCCTGCTGACAGTGCCAGTTGTTTATTGATTACATTAAAAGAGTCAATCTCGCTGGCAATCAACGCAGTGGGATAGCCACTCGCAAAAGGTGTAACACTATAATCCGGTATGGATAAAACAAATACCCTGTTTTTTCTATACCCTGCATAAACTATCGACTTATTAAGCAGTATTGTAAATTCATCCCGGTACTGGGTTTGTGATAAGTGCCGGTATTGGTTATTTACACCAATTAACAGTGTAACTATATCGTAATTAGATTTTAGCGGAGGGGTTGAATTGATGCTTACGATTAAGTCGCCGGTGGTCCATCCTGTTTGAGCGATGATCTCGGGTGTGGACAATTTAATTCCGTCCAGCAATAACAGGCTGGCTGTTTGATTGGGAAAGCGTTCAGCGACAGGTACAGACTGACCGATGGTATAGGAATCCCCCAGGGCAAGATAAGTTTTTGACATAGCCGTATCTGCCGGTGTTGATGGTGCTACAGGATTTGGCATATAGGTATTGCTGTCATCTTCTTTTTTACAGGATGATGCCAGGTGTAAAATTATTAACGGTATGAAAAATGATCTCATCATTTTTACAGTTACGTTGTTGCCGACGGTTTAGTTCGATGTATGCCTAATGAATTAATGGATATTATTTTCATACCGCTAAGATCTGGCTTAGTTCTAAGTTACATTATTATGCAACATGCAGTTTGCACCTTTTAAAAAGATGTAAACTGCATGAACCCACCCCAACCCATCTCCTCCTTCGGCAAGCTCAGGATTGAGGGGCTATAACCCTTGATAGTAAAGCTTTAACAAATCCGGCTATTTTTTTCCGGACAATAATGATTTAAAATATACTTCACTATTTTACAGATGAATTACTTCAGCGTAATCTCTTTGCTGGCCCTGATATCCCGTGATGAACTTCCTGCCATGATTGTAAAACTGCCGGGTTCTACAACCCATTGCCCTTTTATATCATTGTAATATTGAAAAGCATCTTTACCCAGCACGATGGTCACCATCCTGCTTTCACCCGCTTTCAGGAATACTTTTTCAAAACCTTTCAACTCTTTTTCTGGTCTTCTTAATGTACTGACATCATCTTTTACATACACCTGAACCACTTCCGCGCCGGCGAGTTTGCCTTTATTGGTAACCGTTAGTGTTACGGTTGCTGATTGATTACCGGCAACCACATTCATGTTTGAATACCCAAAGCTGGTATAAGAAAGCCCGTGCCCAAATGGAAACTGTGGCGCCACTTTATACGTATCAAAATAACGATAGCCCACAAAAATATCATCTAAATAATGAACAGTAACGCCATCGCCCGGGTATTCGCCAATTGCATGCGCAGGACTTTCCGATAATTGTTTAGGGAAGGTAACGGGTAGCTTGCCCGATGGATTGACTTCACCGAATAAAATTTCAGCCAATGCGTTGCCACCTTCGCTTCCGGGGTACCATGCCTGCAGTATTGCAGGCACATCATTTACCCATCTTGTCATATCAATTGCGCCGCCGCCCATCAGCACCAGGATGGTTTTAGGATTAGCTTTTATAACGGCATCAATTAATTCATTTTGTCCGAAGGGCATTTCCATATCCGGTTTATCCGCGCCTTCTGCATCATAAGCATTATCACTCCATTTGGAAAAATCATATCCGTGTACCCAGCCGCCCACAATTATTGCAACATCCGCATTTTTTGCGGCATCCACTGCTTCTTTGATCAGATCCTTGTTGGCTTTGGCATCCTTTTCTACCTTATAACCGGCTGAATATGAAACATTGAACTTACCAGCTCCCATCCTGGTTAATCCTTCCCTTGGTGTTATTTCATATCGTGTGCGCACCTGCGAACTTCCTCCGCCCAATGATTGAAGGGTAGCTGCATTGGCCCCGATGAGCGCAATTGATTTGATTGTATTTTTGTTCAGTGGAAGCGTATTACTGTTGTTCTTCAAAAGCACAATACCTTCTTCCGCTACTTTTTTAGCCGTTGCAAAATGTTCTTTTGTACTAAAGGATCCGGCGGGCCTTTTATCGAACATGTGGGTTTTGTACATTACATATAATATCCTCCTTACTTTTTCGTCAATCAGCTTTTCGTCCACTACCCCATTTTTTACAAGCGTAATCACCGTATCTGCGAGGTAGAATTTATCGTAAGCTTTTTTATCGAGGTCGGTGCCCATTTCAAGGTCTGTTCCAGACCAGATGGCTTCCAGCGTATTGTGCACGGCACTCCAGTCGCTCATCAATAAACCTTTGAAGCCGAACTCCCCTTTTAGGATTTTATTTACCAGGTAATCATTTTCTGTACACCACTGTCCCCTGAATTTATTGTACGCCCCCATTGCGGTATACACGCCCCCTTCCTGAACGGCTGCTTTAAAGCCGGGAAGGTAAATTTCACGGAGGGCCCTGTCACTCATTAAAACATTGATGCTTGATCTTTTTGTTTCCTGGTTGTTAGCGAGATAATGTTTAACGCATGCAGCCACACCCTGGTCCTGCACACCTTTTATATAACCCACCACCATTTTAGCAACCAGGTAGGGATCTTCACTCTGGTACTCAAAATTTCTTCCGTTTAACGGAGAGCGGATGATATTGATACCAGGACCAAGAATAATATCTTTACCGCGTGCATTAGCTTCGCTGCCCAATACGGCGCCGAAAGCATAGCCTAATTTCGGATTCCAGGTACTGGCCAGGCAAATACCGGTAGGCAGGTAGGTGCCGCTGTCAAATACATGCTGTGTAGACGCATCCCAGCCCCTGCCGTGCTCCATGCGAACACCATGGGGGCCATCACTCATGGTTAGTTCGGGTATGCCTAAGCGTTGAACACCTGCGGAGGTAAAGGAGGAATTACCATGTATCATGCCTACTTTTTCTTCCAGTGTCATCTGCTTTATCTTAGCATCTATTTTCTGGTAAATGGCTGCATCTGTTTGGGCAGGCTGGGCGTTGGTTTTTTCTTTACTGAATATGCAAAGCGCTATTGCAAGTGAAGAAGCTGTTCTGAGCATTAATCTTTTCATGTCTTTTTTTAAAATGGATTTTAAAGTATTTGGAATTCTTCATTGGTTAAACTTCGTATGCGAGCTTCGAAAAATGTTACCACTTTTGAATTTTCCGCAAAGTTAGTTGAATTGAAGGCTGAATGAATTGTTTATTAACAAGGTTTGGATTCAAATTCATTTTCTTAATATTATTTTCTCCTTTTATCTTTTATCCGATGGGTTTCGCCCATCGCTGTGATATTACGCCCTTTCAGCCGACGGGTTTCGCCCATCGCTGTGATATTACGCCCTTTCAGGGCTGGGTTGCATTTTATTTGATCACATCCAGTACATCCTGAAATTTTATGTCAGCGGAAGAATTTCCTACCATCAATTTTATTTTATCAAATTCCAAAATATACCGGTGAGTGTTTTCATCCCAATATCTAAGATCCACCGCCTTTACTTTTAATTGTACTGTTTTCTTTTCTCCGGGCTTCAAGCTTGTGCGTTGAAATGCTTTTAACTCTTTATGCGGGCGATCAACAATGGAATGTAAATGCTGAATATATAATTGTATTACCTCATCGCCGGATATTTTACCGGTGTTTGTAATATCTGCACTCAATAATATTTCTCCGTTTGATGGTAGCGTTTTACTATTTAATTTGAAGTTAGCATAGGTAAAAGAAGTATAACTTAATCCATAGCCAAAAGGATACAGTGGCTCCCCTTTAAAATACATATAGGTTCTGCCATTGCGAATATTGTAGTCCATCATGGGTGGTAACTGCTCCATGGAACGGGGCCAGGTTTGTACCAATCTTCCGCCGGGATTATATTCGCCAAATAATACATCGGCTAAGGCGGTACCTTCTTCCTGGCTGTTGTTTGTAAGGTGAATGATGGCAGGAATATTATGCTGGGTCCAGGTGATGGCATACGGAAAACTTGCCCGCAATACCACTACCGTTTTAGGATTTAACCGGTACACTTCTTTTATTAATTCTTCCTGCTCCAGGTAGATCGCTTTCCGGTCAACTGCTTCTTTACCATCACTGGGGGTTGGACATTGTTCCCAGCCTGCATTGCACCAGGTATGATTGCCTACCACCATGATTACATAATCGGATGAAAGCGCCAATGCTTTTACGCTGTCGGCATCTCGTCCGGTTGTAAATTGTACGAGCACATTGCTACCCAGCTTATTTTTAATGCCATCCAATGAGGAGATGGTGTAGGGTGGCGTACCGCTATACCAATCTAATAACACCTGGTTGGCATAAGGGCCAATTACCGCTATTGATTTTATTCTATTTTTATCAAGTGGCAGAAAATTATCCGCATTCTTTAACAACACTATTGATTTGCGCGTAACCTCTTTTACCAGCTCTTTATTTGTTGTGCCGAGCCAGGGTTCTTCGCCATCTTTTATGGATGCGTAAGGCACCATTTCGGGCGGGTCGAGCAGGCCGAGTTTAATCATAACCCTGAAGTCACCACGAATTACTTCATCTATATCGCTTTCTTTTAGCAGCCCATCTTTTAATGCCTTTTTGATGGGATTGGTGTGCCTGTCGAGGAATTGGTTGATGCCTGCTTTTACTGCGGCGGCGGCGGCCCATGCACTATCGGGATAGTATTTATGTTCTTTCCAAAGTAAACCCAAGGCGCCACCATCGGTACATATAATTCCATTTTGGCCCCATTCGTTTATTGCTATTTCTTTTAGGATGGGATGTACGGTCATTGGTATGCCATTGTATTTATTGTAGGCAGCCATGAATGCCCTGGAACCTGCGTCAATACCCATTTTAAAAGGCAGGGAATAATATTCGCGGAACAGCCGCTCGTCAAAATCGGAAGTGGAACGAACGCGGTCATTCTCGTTGCTATTGGCTAAAAAGTGTTTCATTAAGGAAGCAGTCATCCAATACTTCGGATCATTGCCCTGCAGTCCTCTAACATAAGCTTGTGTCATGCAGCCATTAAACCAGGCATCTTCGCCATAACATTCTTCGGTCCGGCCCCATCTTGGATCACGGCCCAAATCGGCATTGGGCGCCCTTACCACCAATGCGCCGGTTTTATATTTCTCAGTTTGAAAAATATACCTGGCTTCATGGGCTTCGGTTGCGGCTACTCTGCTTACCAGGGCTGTATCCCAGGTTTCTGCAAGGCCATAAGATTGCGGGAAGGTGGTAGTTGTTACTAATTTTCGACGGCCCCAGTTGCCCGGTCCGCCCAGGGCTACACCATGCAATCCTTCGATATGCCCGGTGCCTTTTATACCCAGGCGGGGCACGGATGGGTTGGTTCCAAGACAGGCAATTTTTTCATCTGTCGTTAATAATGAAATGATATTGTCGATCCGCTTTTCGGTGTTGAGTGCAGGATTTTGAAAGGGGTATTGATAAGTTGTTTGAGCAGAAGAAAATAAAAAAGAAAAGGAGAGCAGTAAAGTAATAAAAAAAATTGCCACTACTCCAGGTTTTGCTGCCGGTATATATCCTACTGATTTTTTTATTGACAAATTTCTATTGTGCATGATTGCGTATATTTAAGATGATCCTTTGCAGGCATAATGTGGGAAAAGTTCCACAATGGTATGTGGTACAAGTGAGTGACACAACGCTGCTTAATTGAAAGCCAAATGCCGGTAACCAACTTA
Source organism: Ferruginibacter sp. (assembly GCA_014379625.1). Lineage (GTDB taxonomy): Bacteria > Bacteroidota > Bacteroidia > Chitinophagales > Chitinophagaceae > Ferruginibacter. The sequence goes on from JACMLJ010000041.1 coordinate 39,516, forward strand.
GTATTATTGTAATACACTTTTTCTATAACTGGGTGTGTAGCCAGCATTCCTTTTATGTTTGTGCAAAAAACTCACACTATTTATTGCGGTTGTATGAATGAATCATCCACTTCACGGTACCGTTAAATGGATCGCTTTGAAGCTTGTTTGCTGTAACAGAAACCGGATGCAACACATTATCATCGGGCAAACAAATAAGGCCGGTAGCGGTTTTATTATCAGCGCTGTACACCACCCATTCAATATTCTTCCAATCCATTTCTTTGGTTGACTGAGCCAGTTTAATGTGCGGAATAGCGGCGCCATCACGAACAAGTATCGCTGCTGCCATTTTTCCACCTTTTATCCTGTTCCATCCGCTATTCAATACTTCACCGCTTTGATAGTTGATCCATTTTCCTTTGGGGAGGTACACGTTTCTTTCATACACGCCATCATCGAAGAAGGGCGCTACCAAAATATCCGATCCAAACATATATTCATCTTCAATCATCCATGCACCGGGATCATCGGGATACTCCACGAATAAAGCCCTCACCATGGGCAAACCATTTTCGCTGCAATGCTTTGCCTGCGCATATATGTAAGGCATGAGTTTGTATTTCATCTCCGCACTTAAACGGTATTCATCCAGAAAAGATTTAGTGAACAACCAGGGTTCTTTGGGCGGTGTGCCGTGGCTGCGGGTATGTGAGGACAGGAAGCCGAAGGGCGTCCATCGCCGGTATAATTCTTCGGGGGTTTGCTGTACAAAACCGCCAATATCATGGCTCCAAAAAGAGAAGCCGGAAAGGCCGAAGGATAAACCGCCACGAAGGGTTGCCAGCATTGCATTGGAACTATTTTCCGCATCGCCACCCCAATGAACGGGATAACGCTGACTGCCTGCCCAGGCGGCCCTTGCCCAGATGATATTATCACCGGTGATTTTTTTTGTTATCTCCGCCACCGCTTTATTATAGCGGATAGGATAAAGATTGTGTTCGTAAAAACCTGTTTTACCGGAATGATATAAACCATAAGCCGGGGCAGCTTCGCCAAAATCAACCTTGATAGCGCTGACGCCCATGCGCAGCAAGGTATCCAACTGGTTTTGGTACCACTGCACGGCGGCCGGGTTGGAGAAATCAAGCACGGCGTCTTCATAAGGTGAGTTGCCTTTTGCATCCCGCACAAACAGGCCCTTACTCATGATTTCGGGATACAGGCGGTTTTTGGGAACAAAGTAGGGCAACTGCCAGAGTGATATTCTATGACCGTCATTTTTAAGATCAGCAATCATTTTACCAGCATCTTTAAAACGGCTGGTGGAGAATTTATAATCCGTTCTCCAATCGGTTTCAAACCAGCCCACATCGAGATGAATAACGTCGCTGGGTATGCGATTCTGGCGAAGTTTGGCAGAAATATCCCGTACCTCCGTTTCAGAAGAATAGGTAATGCGGCTCATCCACAAACCAAAGCTCCAGAGCGGTGGCATGGGCGACTTTCCGGTAAGGTTGGTGTACTCATTTAATATTTCTTTGGGTGAGCCAATGAAGATAAAAAGATCGAGCTCATCATCCCCAACCATAATGGTATTTACCGCATTGAAGGACGCGCCAATATCGCAGGTGATGGGGGTGGAAGTGTGCATGAACATACCATAGCCGTTGCTGCTCATAAAAAAAGGGATGGGTTTGTACATGGTTGGGTTTTGAACACCGTTGGCATCATCGGTCCACTGAACGATTTTTTGCCCGCGCTTATCCAATCTTGAAAAGCTTTCGCCGCACCCAAATATTTTTTCACCCGCCGATAAAGTGAAGGAAGCTGCAAAGCTTTTGGATAAATCGGTTGATCGCTGCATGAAGGAAAAAGGAACTACGGGTGTATACGTTCCTTCATTGTCTGTATTATGATTGGTGGAAGTGAGTAGTTTGCCATTGGCATCCCTTACTTCAATCCGCCAGGGATATTCCAAAATAGTAACCGAGCCGGCCGCACTTGCATATTGATGGCCTCCTTTTATTTTTGAATGTTTCCAGGATTTATCGGTGGCAGGTTCTTTCACCAGCATTAAACTATCCGTTTCCGCTGTCATATTCATTCCTGTTTTTACCCGAAGCCTCAGGGCACGCGGCGAGACAAACTCTATTGAAAAAGGCAGTTCAGGATTAACCTCATATTCAGCTTCCGGAAAAACAAAGCCTTTATCGGGACGAAAAGCGGCCAGCTCATTATCAAAAGCCATTCTTCGGGTATAACGGTTACGCTGCCACTTTATATTTCCGGCAATTTTGTTCGCATCAAAACTCTGGAGGCTGTCAGCTAAAAAATAGGTGTTGGCGAAATTTCTAAACTCCGGACTGATGTCAACCGGTTCGTTAATGAGTGGCTGCATTTGCGCCTGTAAAGAATTGAAGGATAGCAGAAAAAAGCAGAGCAGGGTTTTTTTAAAGAAGTAAAATGGCATAACGATCGGTTAAAAGGAATAATAAAAGCGAAAATTACCACTATATTGCTATAGGCAGGGTACCGATATGTATTTAAATAGGTATTGGAATGTTATAGGGGCAGGTAGTTATTATTAATATGTTGGTTTAGTTCTTTAATTTGGCGGGCTAATGGTGAATATTGAAAAGATAGTTTTAGATCGACTGAATTGCTTTGAATATGAAATACCAGAAGCATTGAGGTTTACATCCATTGGCATTTTTCATTTATATATTCACCATTTACTTAACACCAGTTTTATGGCATTTTCTTTTCCATCTCATCATAATAAGCTTTCAACACATAAAAAGCTTTTTTCTTTTTTCCATTATGATCAAATAATCCTTTATTATTCCATCCCTGCTGGTAAAGGGGATTATTTCTTCTCGGCGAACGAAAATCATTTAATATCCAGGGAGACAATCCTGAAAAACCGGAAGGCATGCGCTTCATCATTTCAACCTGCTCGCGATAAAACCATTGCTGGTACTCTTCACTCCATCTTGTTAAACTATCTCCATGAAAACCGCCCAGGGCTTCAGCGCCGGTCTCACTAATAAATAATGGCTTATCATATTTTATCTTCCATTGCGCATTGCGGCAATCATTTGGCAAGCCTCCGTACCAACCCAAATATTCATTTACCGAAACTATATCCGTGTATTGCCCCAGGGGATCATCCACCGTTATCACTCCATTTTCTGTATGCGTTTCAAGTGCCGCTGAAACTAACCGGGAGCCATCCATTTGCTTTGCCGTTTGTACAAGTTCGCTCATAAACTTCGTTCGTGCATCCGTTAGCGGTGTTTCATTTCCCACCGACCACACTATAATGCTTGCCCGGTTGCGGTCCCTTGTGATCATTTCATTCAATTGCTGTTTTGCTTTTCGCAAAACTTCGGCATTGTCAAAATCAATTGTCCAATATACTGGTATCTCAGACCACACTAATATACCGAGCGAATCGGCCATGCGAATCATATTTTCGTTGTGGGGATAATGCGCCAGCCTCACCATATTTGCATTCAGTTCTTTCACCTGTTTTAATAATTGCAAGGCATCGGCATTGCTGCTGGCCCTTCTTCCCGGGTTCGGTATTTCTTCATGAATACAAATACCGCGAAAGAATACCGGACTGCCATTCAGCAATATTTTATCTCCCTGCACTTCTATCGTTCTGAAACCAATTTTGTCTTTTATTTTATCATTTTTTGAAGTAAGAATAACCTGGTACAATTTGGGAAGTTTAGGCGACCACAATGCCAGAGCAGGAACTGTAAAACTAAATGCAGCGCTGTCGCCATTTACCATTATCTCTTTTTTAAATTTCAATTCTGGTATTTCCAACAGCAGATTTTCATTAACCCCGTTGCTGAATTTTACCCAGCCTTCTATTTTTTTTTCTTTTGCTAATACAGATGATTTGGACAATTGCACGGAATAATCCCTCATGAAAGCTGAAGGCAGCAAAACCAATTGCACATCACGCGTAATGCCTCCATAATTCCACCAGTCGGTATTTAAGGTGGGGATTTCATCCGCATATCTTTTATTATCCACTTTTACAATAAGAAAGTTTCCTTTCTCTTTTAACAAGTTAGGAGGAACCTCAAAATTAAAAGGTGTAAACCCGCCTTTATGAGCGCCGAGTTTTTTTCCATTCAGGTACACGTCAGCTTTGTAATTTACCGCGCCGAAATGAAGGAATACTTTTTTATCCGCGGCAACATTCTTAAAATCAAATGATTTTTTATACCACACCGTTCCTTCGTAATATAAAAATTTCGGGTCCTGCAAATTCCAGTCGCCGGGCACGTTTAAAACATTTTTGTTTGTATAACCATGTTCTTTGCGGTCCGTTTTATTTTCCGGCACTTCGCTGTTCCAATAGGCTTCCCTGTCATTTTCATTTCTTTCCTTCCAGCGATAATTGTAGAAACCTGTTTCATAAGGATCAACGATATATTGCCATTTACCATTGAGGCTGATGGTGGTGCGGTTGGGAACATTTGTTATTAAAGGAGTTTGCGCATAACCGCAGACATGCAGCAGCAGGGAGAACAGGACAATTATTTTTTTCATACGATTTGAGCTATGTTAATGAACAACCGGGTTTTCTATTTCTAAAACCCCGGTGTCAAAATTAATTCATAATATTGGCATCAGCACCTGAATACCAATTGTTCACTACCTGAAATCAAAATACAGTGTGCCAGTTAAAGGAATACTTCCCTGCCGCACAGTACGCTGGCTTTGCGGCCCCATTACTTCCGGACGGTTGAACTTAGTGCCGATTGCAGGAATGGCGTTAAAGAAACCAATTGTATTACCAGGAGAAGGCGGCAATGTATTATTATTTCTTATACCAGCTTGTTTTGCCTGCTCCAGCATTTGGAAGAAAACATTTTCATTGGCGGTATACACGGTAAAATCACTTTCCTTGTTTTGAACAGTCACCCAGTTCACCTGCGAATGCCAGCCTTTAAATTCAGGGTAATCCCAGGATTCCCCGGTGATGGTATTGTTATAATCTTTTTGCCAAACGCCAAACTGTTGTCCCTTCAACCGGTTTTTCCAAACCCGGTAGGGCCCCCGGCCCAGCCACTTCATCCCCTTCATTTTTTCTTCGGGATAGTTGAATGTAATACCAAAATAATCAGCCGTATCCCTGGTGGTATATCCATATTCAAGCTTTGGCAACCGGCCGGATTGAAACGTCCATTTTACTTTTAAACTATCACTTTTATATAAAGGTTCCACCAAATACGCATTCCCTTGTTTGGAATTTTTAAACTCAGCCAGGGCTTGATTACTGCCGGCCAAAGCAGGCCCGCCATGGAATGATATTTTTTTACTGCCCTTCATTACCTGTTGCAAATAACCTGTTGCTTTATCAAAATGATATTGAATGCCATCGCAACTGACGGCCAGGGATTGGTCATCTTCTTTAACAACAGCAACAGCGCTGCTTGCAGCAGCAGTGATTGGTTTGGTAACCGGAAGCGGCGCTTGCATAGCCCAGCTCCAGGTACAAATAGTATCTCCTTTTGCACCAAAAGCGGTAATATAAAATGCACCTGCATTGCTGTTCAGCGGCAAAGGAATAGTCAATATACCCTTTCCACCTGGTGCTATCCCTAATGCGGTAGTAGTTCCTTTTTTAATAATTTTAGCTGAGGCAGATACAGCAGTTGCCCCGGGAAATGTTACCAGTTGCCATTCAAATTTTATCTTGTCTAAACTGGAATAGATATAACGGTTCTGCACTTCTATTTTACCATTAAAATTTTTATTCAAATTATTTGCCTCAATGTAAACCGGGCTCCACAATTCTTTAATGGTATAGTAACTCCCTTCCTTTTCACGGTGCGGGCCCACGATGCCATCGGGTGCATTATTACCTGCCACATCAATGCTGTCATGCCAGTCGTTCCTTACCAGGCCTTCATCATGCAATGCCCATAAAAAACCGCCTGCATTGTAGGGATGTTTCATCATCTCATTCCAGAAATCTTCCAACGCGGCGCCATGACCCCCATCAAATAAACCATGCATAAATTCTGTTGGCATAAAAACTTCTTTTGCATTGGCGATTTCGTTTTGTATGTAACTAAATACAGGATAGTGTTTGGTGTTGGTGCCATTGAACTTTTCCCAGGGATGGATAACCAATCGCTTTTGCGGGTCGTACAATGCATAATCGTTATCTACCGAACGGTTCCAGCCACCTTCATTTCCATTGTCCCAAATAACAATTGAAGGATGATTAACATCGTAGATCACCATTTCTTTAACCAGTCTTTTTGCCGAAACAGTATCGTAAGCTTTTTGCCACCCGGCAAGTTCATCCAGCACAAACAATCCAAGGCTGTCGCATAAATCTAAAAATTCTTTATCTGGAGGATAATGGCTCATCCGAACGGCGTTCATATTCATACCTTTCATCGTAGCGATGTCCATCAGATGAATTTCCCTGCTAAGGGTGCGGCCACTTTCGGGCCACTCACTATGTCGGCACACGCCTTTAAAAACTACCTTCTTCCCATTTACATAAAAGCCATCCTGCATACGAAGTTCTGCCGTACGAAAACCAAAACGCTCTTTTATTGTATGAATAGTTTTGGCCCCTTCTTTTATTGAAATAACTACATTATAAAGATTAGGTTCTTCGGCGTTCCATAATTTAACGTTGTTAAAATGATGGCGAAACATCGTGTCCCCGGGAATCACTGTCATAGCCTTTTCAACTACCTTTCCTTTCAGGTCGTACACTTGCGCTTCTACGGTTTGTTTGGGATTTGCAGTATTGAATACCTGCATACTGAAATCGCCCGTTGCTTTTGCATCTATGGCTACCCTTTCAATAAATGTGGCGGGAACAATCTGTAAATAGACAGGCCGGAAGATGCCACCGAATAGCCAGAAATCTGATTGCCTTTCAGCACGGTTAATAGAATTATTTGCCGACATTTTGCTAACCGTTGCTTCAAGCAAATTGGGTTTGTCGTACTGAACCAGTTCGGTAATATCGTATTTAAATTGATAGAAACTTCCCTGGTGAGTTGGTCCTGCCGAAGTGCCATTGATCTTTACTTCAGTGTCTGTCATGGAGGCATCGAATACAAGAAAAATCTTTTTTCCTTTGTACTGCGATGAAACTTTAAAATTGTGCTTATACATGCCAACCTCGCCGGGGTTGTTCCTATCGGCGTTGTAATTGTAGGTGCCAAAGCCCTGCGTTTCCCAGCAGGACGGAACAGGTATGGTTGACCATTTACCACTGTTGCGACCTTTGTTCACCATAAAATCCCATTTCACTGTATGGTCTTTATCCCTACCGGAAAGATATTGAATGATGGTTTGCTGCGCCTGCAAGTTTATAAAGTTGAAAATGAGTATTATAAAAAAAAAGAAGCCTTGTTTATTGAACTTGTACATTGTATAAAGGATTTTTGTAAGAATGGTGAATGTTTTTTTGCATGATAGAATTACCTTTTTTGCAAATTAATATACTGATACACGACTAAATGCCTGAAAGACTTGCCTGGCCTGTATGACCCCAACCCAACCCCTCTCCCCTTCTACAAGCTCAGGATTCAGGGGCTATAACCCTTAATAATAAACGCTTTTAGCAAATCCGCCTATTTTCTAACCCACAATAATTAAATTAATAGGTTACTTTTTTTTGTTTATCTAAAGTCAAAATACAATATCCCTGTCTCCGTATCATTGCCACCATTGGCAAACGTTATGTTGTTTTGACTTTGAGGACCCAGGTCTTCTTTTTTCTGACTTTTAGTTCCGATAGCTGTAATACCATGCATAAAAGAAATTCCGCCTTGTTTAGGATATACGGCCATGGAATTCGCCCGCTGCAAACCTTTTGGCACCGCAGGATTTAATAAATGCAGGAAAAGATTTTCCGTTCCCGTATAAAGAGAAAATGCGCCTTGTTTAGTTTGCAACCTGCCCGCATAAAAATTACTGTAGTATCCTTTGAACTCAGGGTAGTTCCATGTTTCACCTGTAACCGTATTGTTGTAGGCCTTTGCCCAGGAATTAAAAGTAGTCCCCTTTATCCTGTTCTTGTAAACATGGTAAGGGCCGTTTGCTACCAACTGGATCCCCTGCACGTTCTCTTCAGGGTAATTAAAATTTATCCCTAACATTTCTTCATTGTTTTCAGGGCGGTACTGGTATTTTAACTTCAGTATCCCGGATGGCAGCATAGTCCATGTAAATTGAAAACGTTGTTTACCCTGGTAAGCTACATTTATAATATGTGTTCCGGCCGTATTTAAATGTGTTACAGTAGCTATAGTTGCTTCGCCACTGATCAGTGCCGGCCCATTGGTTAATGAAATAGCTCCCTGCTTGTTCTTTGCACCCAACAGCATCCCTGTTATAAGGTCAATGGTTACTTCTACGTTGCTTGTTTTCATGATCAGCTTACCATCTTCTTCGGTTACGCTAACGTTACCTGTATTACCAGGAAGCATACGTTGGGCCATTTCATCCGCACTTGTAAGGGGCCATGACCAGGTATTTATTTCCCTGCCATAAACATCCTTTGCAGTGATGTATAATACATCATACCCCTTCCAGTCTTTTGGTAACACAAGCATTGCTGTTCCCCAAGATTGCGGGGCAATATTTGGCGAGGGTAATGAGCCGGAAATAGACGCAGTGTCACCGGCTCGAAGACCTGTAATTTTTTTCAAGCGCCAGCGAAAACTGCACTGGTTCAAATTGGTGAACTCATAACGATTCTCTACCTGTAACTTGCCATCAAAATCTTTTGTTATGGTTCGTTTTAAAAAATACACTGGTGACCATATTTCTTTGATCGTAAAAAAGCTGCCCTCTTTTTCCCGGTATGGCCCCAGGATACCATCTGCTGCCGCATTTCCCTTTGTATCGAGTTGCCCATTCCTGTCGGTACGCACAGCAGCCTGGTCACAGAAATCCCAAAGGAAGCCACCAGCCGAAAGCGGGTTACTTAACATCAAATTCCAGAAATCATCCAGCCCGGCGCCATGTCCTCCATCGTACAATCCATGCAAAAATTCAGTTGGAAAGAAAACATCATTGCCCTGGAAAAAAGTATTGATGCCGTAGTTCCAGGGGATATAGTGCTTTGTATTCATGCCATTACTATTCAGCCAGGGATGAATAACCGGACGTTGCTGAATATCGTGTTTTGAATAATCCGGAACCAAATCAAAATTAAAACCACCTTCATTACCATTCGCCCAAAGTACAATGGACGGATGATTGATGTCTTTTAAAATAAGCTCCTTTACCAGCTTCCTGCCTGTTTCCGTATCATAAGGAGGATATTGCCAGCCGGTGAGTTCGTCAATCACAAACAATCCAATTGAATCGCATATTTCTAAAAAATGGTCATCGGGCGGATAGTGAGACATACGGACCGCATTCATGTTCATATCCCTGATCAGGTTAGCATCGAGCAGACTGATTTCCCTGCTGGTGGTACGGCCGGAAGTGGGCCAAAAAGCACCACGGTTGACCCCTTTGAAGCGGGTCTTTTTTCCATTTACGTAAAAGCCATCGTGCCTGCGCAGTTCTACTGTTCGAAAACCAATTGTTTCTTTTAATAAATGAATTATTTTGGCACTTTTCACCAGGCTTACCTCCAGCTTATATAAGTTTGGAAACTCAGGCGACCACAATTTTACATCTGAAAATTTGCTTTGAAGATGAACGATGGAATCACCAGATTTTACGACTGCTTTAAATGAGGGCCCAAAGGGTTTCCCATCTTTTGTTTTAAGTTGTGCAACTATGGTAGCAGCCCCTGTTACATGAACGGGAAAAACATTCAACGCAATTGATCCATCTGCTTTTGCATCAACAGCCACCCGTTCAAGTTGTTCCTTTGGAACCGCTTCTAAAAACACGGGGCGAAAGATGCCGCCAAATACCCAAAAGTCAGCGCTCCGTTCTGCTTCGTTCACCAATCGATTTGCAGAAACTTTGTTCACTTTTACTTCCAGCACATTTTCAGTTTCCGGCTTTAGCAGCGCGGTAATATTATACCTGAACCTGTAAAAAGCGCCCTGGTGAATGGGTCCCGCTAATTGCCCGTTGATTTTAACTTCTGTATCCGTCATGGAACCATCAAATACAATGAACAGGTCTTTGTTAATCCACGATTTCGGAACGGTAAAGCGGTGGCGGTACAATCCCGCTTCTGATGAATCTTCTTTTTCCGACCCATATGTGTAATTGCCAAAGCCCTGGAACTCCCAATTAGAAGGAACAGGTATTGTTGTCCATTTTCCACTATTGCGGCCTGCAGTACACATAAAGTCCCAGCTTACAGTGTGATCCTTGTCTGTGCCTGATAAAAACTGAATGCTTGTTTCCTGGGCCCTGCTAACCATGAACATAGCCACCACTAACAAGGAAAGCAATATTCTTTTATTAAAAGTTTTCCTCATTTAATTTTGTTTCAAAGTGTATGTAATTATATTAATGTTTTTCTTGTGCTACGGCTAATTTACCGGGTAGATCCTTGCGGCCCAGCCACCACCCTGTGCCAAATGAATGGTGAGTTTTTGAGTACCGGTTAATTTTACTACTTCTCTTTTATAATCCGTTGCATCCCTGTCGGCATTCACTCCATCTTTAAAAATTTCTGCTTCATAGTTGCCTTCGTTTAAGAAGGAAAAATCAAGGGTTATATCACGAGGTGTCCAATTGCTCATAGCGCCTGCAAACCAGGTATTGCCTTTTCTGCGGACCAGTGCTACATACTCTCCTACTTTACCATCAAGCGCTATCGTTTCATCAAACGTAGTTGGCATTTTAGCAATAAAGCCGGTACACTCTTTTTCTCTTTTATAAATGGTTGGATTATCGGAAAGCATTTGAAGCGGCGATTCGAAAATAACATACTGGGCTAATTGGTTACATCTTGTCCCTTTGCTCATAGGGTTGCCGGGAACAACCCGGTAGTTTGCTTCGTTGGAGTTGCGCATTGCACCTGGCGTATAATCCATAGGGCCCGCCATCATGCGGATGTAAGGAATGGTGGTAGTGTAACGTGGCTGATCTTCGTTGGCCCATTTATAATTTTCTAATCCCTTCACACCTTCGTAGCCAATTACATTTGGATAGGTACGATGTAAACCGGTTGGTTTAAATGCACCATGGTAATCGACCAACTGTTTATACACTGCAGCCTTTGCTGCGATGTCATACAACGATTTCACAGCCACCTGGTCATCACGATCCACATAATCTATCTTCCATCCTTTTACACCCAGCCTGGCATACACGGGAAAAGCGGTATCCATTTGCTGCAAAATATTATACCAGGTTGACCATAGGATAACATCAACACTTTTGCTTCTGGCATAGTTGATGACCTCCGGCAAATTTAAATTGGGTGCCACTTTCATCAGGTCGCCACGATCGGACCAACCCCCATCTATAATGATATAAGGAATTTTATTTTCAGCAGCAAAATCAATAAAATATTTATAGGTAGGTGTATTCAAGCCTGCTTTAAAATCAACACCGGAAATATTGCGTGCATTCCACCAATCCCAGGCAACCAGCCCTGTTTTTATCCACGAGATATCTTGTAAACGAGACGGCGCCGCCAGTTTTTGTACGATATCCTGGTTTAATAAATCTTTGTCCTGTTCGCTGATGACAACCGTACGCCAGGGAAAACTACGGGTACCGCTTGTTTTAGCAATGTAATCTTCTCTTTTTGTTGGAATATAATTGGAACCGACCACTTTAGCTTCTGTTGGATAAGGAGCGAAAACTGCTTTCAATCCTTTCCCGGTGCTGTTCAGTTCGAGATACATTCCGGGATAATCTTCGAGGTCAGCTTCCAGAACGACCAATTTTTTAGCTCCTGCTACTACCAGCAAGGGAAGAAAAGCCAGAGAATCATTTGGAAATTGCGAAAGCCTGATTTCGTGGTATAGCGCTTCAAATGAGGAGTTGAATATTTTGCCATCGCGGTAATCCCATTGTATGGGTATGTAAGATGTATAATCATCTGTAAAATTAAAGTTCGCTTCTTCGTTTTTTATAATAACCCCGCCTTTCTTTTTTATAAAGAAGCGATACGCCACCGCATCATTGTATGCACGAAAGATAACACCGTAATCGCCTTTACAATTTAATGTAAGCTGGTTGTAATGATCCGTAATAATTGATTTTTTATAATTAATGGCCTTGAAAGTTGTATTTACTGTGATGGTTTTGTCAAATGCCACAATGGCCCTATCGCCCAAGGCTTCGCCGCTTTGTAGTTGCAGCGATAACGGCGATGGGGCGATAGCTGTTTCGCCCTTATGTACCACCGACCACTGCATTTTAGCGCCAGCCTCTACCTTTAAAACGATGTTGCCATCAGGAGAAGTAAGCCGGTAGCTTTTTAATTGCTGCCCTGTGGTGGTAGTAGCAACGTAGAGCATTAAAATAACCAAATTTGTTTTTAAGTATTTGATGTACATGGTTTACATTCTGTTACCTGCGCACGGTTAATAATTTTGATTTTACTTTTTTACAGCGTAGCCAACCTCCGCCTGCAATGCCTCTATGGCATTTAACAAATAAACAACCGGCGCATTCCAGTTGATGGCAATTTCGTTAGATGCATAAGAACAGTCCGTATCCGTATATGCCGTTTCCGGTTCAGTGAATTCATACTTACATTTATCCTGCATGCTTGGGTTGGGGCCGCCGGCCACTAAGCCGGGTACGGGATCTGCAATACCATCGGCAGTAGATTGACGGTGATGCGGAAACATAGTTGGTTTAGTACCAATACCCGTAACAAAACAATAACCCGTTGCATTTCTGCCCAGTAAATAATCTGCATTGGTTAAAGCATGATCAATATATTTTTTTTCTTTAGTTAGCAGGTAGGCATTTATCAAAAGTATACCCTGGTTGGCAGCGGTGGAGTTACTGCCCCAGCCAAAATCCCTGGCCGATTGCCCCATCACTGTTTGAAAAGCATTGGCCCTTGTTTTATCCATGTAATTATTAGCGATGCCAACAATTTTATCTTTCATTGAACTAAGCGTTGCAGCATAGGGCGCAGGTAAATTATCGCTGAAACGACAAAAAGAATAATACGCCATCATGCCTACACTTCCCCAACCCTGCAGGTTTACATTGTCTTTTAGATGAACTTCCACTACCTTATAAAAACTGTCTGCTTTTGTGGTTAAAAATAGTTCCGCCGCTGCCCACAACCATTCGTCATTAAAATTTCTGTCGCCGTAACCTCCGGTTGATATTGCCGGTTTGAAATTTTGGTTCATTGCGTTTTGATTGTACTCCATTGCAGGATGCTGTAATGCCCATTGCCATGCCTTTTTGCCTGCAGCAATACAACTGTCTGCCAAACCAGGCAACTGCTTTTTATATTTTTGCAGAATGCGGGCAGCCTGTGCCGTTACTGCTGCAAAATCCAGTGTGGCGGCCGTGCCCTTTTGTACTACATATCTTTTTGCTTTTGTAATCCCGGGCATTACCATGCCATCAAAGTTGGCATTGGTGCATTTATTGTACACACCGCCATCGTTGGGGTCCTGCATGGAAAGCATCCAGCGAAGATTATAAATTACTTCATTTAAAATATCGGGGACCGCATCCCCACTTTCAGGAATATTAGTTTTTAACTGGTTAAAGTATACCGGAAAATCTTCGTAAGCTGATAGAATAGTGCCCATGGTAATACCGGAATTTACAATGTATTTATTGTAATCTCCGGCATCGTACCAACCACCAGGTGTTGCAATACTGGTGCCTTCGGGCCTTTCCGCGGTTGCAGCGGAAGGATGTATGTATACCCTATCATCCGGATGAAAAGTAGACCGGTTCCATTTGCCTGCGTACTTTTCTTCAAGTGGCATAGAGGCCCGCTGAAAATAATATCCTTTTAAAACAGCGACAGCCGCTGCTTTATTGGCTTCACCTGTTATTTGAAAAATATATGATTTCCCCTCACCAGGCACTGTTAACACAAAGCTGCCCTTTTTGCTAAATGAAGAAAAATCAGCAGTTCTTGTTTTGTTGGATGAATAGGCGGATTGCTTTTCATCTCCTAAATTTCCACGGAAAACAGTATCCCTTAAATTGGGGGAAGTAATAAAAAAGCGGGTTTCAGTTATCTGGCCTGTTACGATTGCCAACTTGGGCGCATGGGGATAAAAACCGATCTGGTTCAATTTAATTTTTGCCGTTACCTCTTGAGCCTGCATTGCAAAAGGGAGTGTGGTTAGCAGCAGCGCCAGCATTTTAAGTATGGTTACTTTATTTCCTTTCGATGGTTTCATTTCATTTAGATATTACTCGTTATTTTTTTTACCATATTGTTTTACAATATCCGGCACTTCATCCAGTGTAATAATAAGGTCGTGGTTGTAAATAAATTTCAGGTACGCCGTATCTACTTTTTTAAGATGTCCGGTATGCCATTCCATCCACCAGCTCCACATAACACCCTGGGCCACGCAACTGTCGGGATTGGGTGGCGTACCACACTCATGATAGGTGATGGGCATTTTATCTCCCACTATATTTTTTACTTCCCCGTACATTTTGGTTTGAGGGCTTGTGCCGGGCGCATAAGTATCGGCTCCGGCAACGTCAACATATTGCCTGCCGGGATACCATGCCCCGTCAGGATTACCGGTGTAACAAAGCACCCATACCAGGTTATTTAATTTCCGTTTGTTCACCATATAATTGTATACCGTTATCCAAAGCTTTTTAAAATTTTCAGGCCCTTGCTTTCCCCACCAGAACCAGTTGCCGTTCAGCTCATGAAAGGGCCGCCACAAAACAGGTACATGGGCATCCCTGATTTTTTCCAAAAGGTCTGCCTTTTTTTCCAGCTCGTACCAAAATGACTGGTACTGCGGTGTACCCTCAATAAAGATGCTGTCGATGTTTACCGGCTTCTTACTATTTTCGTAGCCCTCGCCAATGGATGGTGCACCCCAGTGCCACATGATGGTTGGTATGCCACCACCTTTCCACCAATCAATTGCCCTTTGCATCTCGGCATCATTCTCCCTGTTGCTGATAAAATCCATTCCCCTGATGGCGGGTTGTTTGCCGGTAATTTCCCGGATGTATTTCAACTCGTCATAACCCCAACTCGCCCACATCTGGCCAGAGAGGATCTTCTTTCCATACATATCATTCAGGTAACTGAACAGGGCTTTTGCTTCTTTGGATGGCCTGGGTGTGCAAAGCGTTCCGTCTTTCTGTGCATTGGTTGTCAAAGCAAATGCGGCACAAAGAATAAGCAAAAGGAATATTTTTGTATTCTGTCTTTTAATCATGTTAAATATCCTATTTATCATTTCATTTATACATCATGTAATAACTGCGACGCTGTGCCGGCCTTGTTAGACCCGGTGCGGATGGTGGAATAAAATTTGTTTTCCCCTCTTATTGTATCACTAATTTATTCTTTCCAATAACAGCCTGATCCGCCTCGCTCATCAATTCAATAAAATAACTGCCCTTACTTAAATTACCGGCATCCTTTAAGTTAATTAAATTATTACCGGCCAATAATTTCCCGATCGCTGCTTTATAAACAACCACGCCCGATATATTTGTGATGCGTAACTGTACATTTCTCGTGGTGTTCAACTGTATGCTCAGGTTGATATTATTACTGCCGGCCGGGTTAGGAAATGCCTTCATGGTTTCAATTTTGAAATCACTGTTATTGATTGACAGAACCTTGCTGTAAGCAAATTTCCAATCCCTGTCCACCTGTTTTATCCTGTAGTAAATAACCCCGTGCAGGGATTTAATATCATGGGTAAATGTATAGTGTAAAGGTATGCTGCTGCTGCCATTCATGGCTTTTGAGGCAACGGTGCCTGCCTTATTAAAGCTGAGACCATCCGTACTTTTTTCCACGTCAAAGTAATTGTTGCCGGCTTCCATTTCCGTATTCCAGGAAAGGTTGGCAAAGCCATTAGCGGCATTAACGTGAAAGCTGGTGAGGCTTACGGGCAGTACGGTATTATCTTCGCCATATGGTATCCCCCTTCCTGCGCTACTCATGTAAACACGGCCAAAGACATTTAAATCCCCCTGTACAAACTGTCCGTTTGCGAGCCCGCCATATTCATGTTCGTCATCATTAACCCTTATCCAGGTGACACCTTCATCGGTAGAGCGGTGAACACCCGTTACACCATTTACCCTGCCCCAGATATAAATGGTAAAGTAAGTGGCGTTTGGTGCAGCCTTACCCAAACCAACTGCCGCGCAGGTAGTAACACCACTGATGGTAGTATAAGAGCTGCCGGAATTTACAGAACGTTTTAACCCACCATTGGCTAAAGCAAGCCACAAATGGCCTTCCTGCCCCGGCACTGTCCTTATTTTTTTTTGTCCCCCGCTACCTGGCGTACCCGCCACCGTAAAGTTGATACCGCCATCCGTACTGATATAAATATTACCATTATTATTATCGTATGCATAAAATTTGTTGGAGTTAACGGCATCAGCAACCGGTATCGCATTGCTTGTGCTAATACCATTGCATACCGACCAGGTAGCCCCATTGTCTGCTGACCTGTAAGTAAATGTTGACCCATTAGGGCAATGCAGAAAAATATTACCGTTAGCAGAGAGGGCTATCTTGCCCCCGGACCCATTCATGGTGCATTGGGTCCAGGTGGCGCCCTGGTCGGTAGTGTAGTACATTTTACTGCCCACCCGCAATAATTTATTCGTATTTAAAGTAGCATAGGCAATACCGTTAGTGCTACCCATGCGCGGGTTATGTATGGGTGAATACTGCGTTATATCGGTATGCTTAAACCCGTCGTAATCGCCGATTACAGAAAACATGGGGCCCTCAGTTATGCTCACCAGGTCGTTGCATACCGTTTCTTCGATGCCCTTCGTCGCGAACTTCCAGGTAGTGTTGGTTGCACTTAAATCGTTACAAACAAAAATTCCATTGCCGGATATTACCCAGGCTTCGTTCGTATTAAAAGGGTTAAACTCAATACTGCCGCCCCAGTGTATCGACTGGCCTAAAATCCAGGTACAGCCATTCGGGTCGAGTGTTATGCCACTTCCAATAAGGTTTCTCCACGAACTGCCTCCATTGGTGGTAAGATAAAAACGGTCGCCATAAATACCACCGGTTGCGGGTCCGTACTGCAACAGGTACTTATTAATAGTACCTATTATAATTTTTTGGGCGTCATTAGGATCCACACTCACACCGCTGTATCCATAACCGGTTCCACCCGCAGGTGTAATATTTGTCCATACAGCGGTGAGGGTATTGTACTTCCATACTTCGCCGGTAGTGGCATTGCCCGGCCCTTCTTTATCAGCATAAGTAATGTATAAATTTTTGTCGCCGGCCAATACCGCTTTTTGCGGCATTAACACAGAAGGCCCTCCTGCAAGCGGGGTGAAAGTTGCGCCCCCGTTGATGCTTACATAAAAGTTAGTGGCGGTAATGGTGGACACACCCACGAATATTTTTTGTGTGGCATTGCCCGGTGTACCGGTTGCCGGATCAAATAAAACAAAGCTGATCCCATTATCATTTGGTGTTACGATGGTGCCTAAAGAAATATTTTGTACCCAGGTAGCACCGGCATCGGTGCTTTTGAATAATCCATTTCGCCGTGTTCCACAAAATAAAATATTCCCATCGTTGGGATCCACCATTAATTTTTCGCCGTTGGCACGCCCTGCACCGTTCCCATGCGCTTTAAATTGTGTGGATACATCTGTTATGGAAAATGTATTGCCATTATCGATTGATTTAAGTATAGCTGTCTTTCCGCTGTTCCAGTAAGAAGTGCCGGCAAGTATGTATAATTTATTATTTGCCTGCGGATCCATGGCAAAAGATTCTACTCCCTGGTAACTGGTTTCATTTTCGCTTGCCCAGTCCAGCAGCGATATCCATTTGCTGTTGGCGGCATCCCAGCGGTATGCCCCGCCCACATCTGTTCTGGCATACATCAGGTTTTGCTGTGTTTTGCTCATAACTAACCCAGTTACAAAACCACCGCCACCCATTGCCACATTGTTCCAGGTGTATGATTGCGCATGAAGCCCTGTAATAAACATTGCTAAAACCAGCACCCTGCCAACACGGTACTTGTACTTGTTCACCAGAAAAAACAGGCCGCAGGTACGCCCTGCAAAAGTTGATATTGAATTTTTCATTGTAATAAAATTGTTATGCTTCAATGTAAATTTTTTAAAACAGTTACCCGAGTAGCCTGAAATGCAGACTCAACCCGTTTCCTGAAACCGAACAATAAACTGCTACTGCCTTTTAGGCCCCCAACCCCTGAAGGGGAGGCCTTCGGACAGTCTTTTATTTTGCATGGCTTTTTAGAAGGCCAATAGAAACTTTCCTTCGCCTTCAGATGTGGCCAGCGACTTAAAAATATCAGCGGTGATGGAAACTTACACCATCTTAAACTTTATAAAATGCGTATTGATCAGTATTTATAAAAAATAAAATTAACCAGCATACATTATTTTAAACCGGCTATAAAGCAGGCTGTCCGCAGACCTTCCCTTCAGGGGCCGGGCAAACCAGTGTCTTCGTATTCCTCACCTTCTTCATTATACAGCCACGAAAAAACCTTCCTAACTGCTGTCAACTTTGAAATACCCAGCCTCTATTCTTCACCAATTAATGAAACCGGGCAATACCTCAAAATGTTTACAAAAAAGAAAAAGGCCGGTATAATGAGATCATTTGCCGGCTCAACGATTGCGTGCTACCAGAATTTGACTGTAGTGAAACTGTGCGTTTTATATGGTTTATCAATTATTTATTTATAGCATGCTGCTGATTACCCTACCAGCCCGGGTTCTGTATCATCGCCGGCATTTTGCGTATTTCAATACCAGGTATAGGAAAAAGGTATTGCCTTGGTGCAAAAAAATGCGCCCTAAAGCCTAACACGGGAATATAAGTATATAACCTGGTAGTGGGATTTCTTTCAATCATCATACCCCTTAACTTACCATTGTTTACCTGTTCAGCTATTTTCCACCGGCGGATATCATCCCACCTGGCGTCGCCTTCAAAAGCAAGTTCAATATGGCGCTCGTTCCTGATCACTTCCCGCATTTCGGTTACGGTCATATTTGGCTTCATCCCATATAGCCCATCTGTGCCGGGTAATATCCCGGCCCTGTCCCTGATGTCTTTCATTTTGTCGTATGCAAGCGCTATCTGACCGGTTTCATTAATGGCTTCGGCGTAGCTTAGCAGGATTTCTGCATGGCGCAGCAAGGGCCATCCCCTGAGTGTATTTCCACTGCTGTTATTGGCAATATTGGAGTCGCATGTTTTTCTAAGGTAGTAGCCGGTTAAAGGGGTTGCTGGTGGGGCCGCATCGGGGTTGTAACCATCACCGGAAGTGTTAGGTATATTCGTAGGGGTCAACTTAATTGAGTAGGTAAATACAGTATCTACACCACTGTTTGCCCGTTGGTACCTTGATCCGTTAAAGATGATGGTATAGCTGAACCTTGGATCCCTGTTTACATAAGGGTTGGCAGGATTATAGCCTGAAGTTGGGTCAGTGATGGCCTTTCCATTCCGCATAGGGAAGCAGTCAACAAGGTTTTGTGTAGGCTTGAACCTGAATCCCCCACCACGGGACGTGGGAAGATAAGCATTTTCAAAATCCCGGTTCGGCGGGCGGTTTGCAAATAAAATATATTCAGTATTGGGAAATCTTTTTAAAAATACTTCATAAAAACCAAGGCCGGGTTGGGCAGTGCTTCCCAGATTTAATTTATAATAGCCTGATTTGATAACTGCATCGGCCGCATCGGCAGCAGCCTGCCAGCGGGCCATACTAAAACCTGGGTAACCAGCCAGACTCTTCTGAACTTCTGAGGCACCTCCTATTGTCCCGCCATTAAATAGCGGACTTGCTGCAAATAGTAATATCCTTGCCTTAACTGCCATACATGCACCCTTTGTCACTCTTCCAAAATCCCGGTCTTCGTATCCTGTCTGGCCTGGCGGCAGCGAAGGATTGTAGCCCACATTGGGAACAGGCAATAACGCGGCAGCTTCGTCCAGTTCTTTCACTATGTAGTTAACGGTCTGCTCAAAAGTTGTCCTTGGTGAGTTTATATTATCGTCTTTGGTATAAAGGGTATCGCCGATCAAGGGCATACCGCCAAAATTGATGGCGAGATAGGAATAAAAATATGCCCTCATAAATTTTGCTTCTCCTCTTACCCTGCTTTTTAGCGTTTCAGGCAGCGGTGTTACTGGCAGGTATTGCAGCAGCAGGTTGGCCCGCCTGATATTTATGAAGGGAACATTCCAGGCATCGCTATGCACAAATGACTCAGCGCTAAAACCGCCCAGGTACAATGCCACCGGGCGACGGGCAGGATTTTCAAGGCTGAATTCGGCATCATCCCCGCCCTGTGCTGTGTTACCACCTTCCCAGCGGTCATGATTATAATTAAACGGCATTTCTTCATATATCCTTGTAAGAAATGCCATGGTCCTGATACTATCCGAAAAAACTGCGTTTACATCGATCAGGTTGGTTGTTTTATCATCGAGGAATGATTGCTTCTTACAGGAAGCAATTACCAGCAACACAACCGCAAGCAAAAGGTTTATCTTTTTCATTATTATATAAATTGGTTGTATTAAAATGTTATATTAAGGCCTATATTATATACTTTTTGGGGAGGATAGGTAGTCCTGTCTGTGCCCGGAGGCGCTTCAGGGTCAAGGGCGTACAGGTCAAAAAACTTAGACCAGGTAACCAGGTTATTGCCATTGATGTATACCCTGATATCATCCACTTTTAGCCGTTTCAGCAAGTCCTGTGGAAGCGAATAAGATATATCAGCAGTCCTGAGCCGCAGGTATTTTCCTGACTTTGACCAAAAAGTTGAATTTACGCCCGGGTCGCTGATACCTCTTGCAAAAGTCAATATTGGATATTTTGCATTATCCCCGAGTTGCGGTGTCCAGCTTTGGGCGTGAACATCAGTTAGATTTGCCGAAAAGGCCCTGATGGCTTCCTCAGTACCATTTACGCTGAAATTGCCTGTGCCCTGAAATGCCAGGCTAAAGCGAACTTTACCATAGCCCATCTGAAGCTGCATACCATAGTTTACCCTTGGCAGATTAGGTGATCCAAAAAATCCACGGTCAAAGTCATTAATCACACCATCGCCATTGATATCTTCATATTTCAGATCGCCGGCATGTACAGGCTGCACGCCGGCAAGGGTTACCTTTGGGCTTTTTGCAATATCATCCAGATCTTTATAAAAACTTCCTGTCCATTTGTATAACAAAGGATCGCCAATGCTTCGTCCGGTTGAAGCCTGGTAAGGCTGTATTGGCGGGGCTTCATCAATATTAATGCGGGTATTATTAGCGTAAGAGTAAGTACCCCTGATTGAAAAATTAAACTTTTGGCCTATTTTATCCCTATAGGTTACTTCGATATCATACCCCTCATTTTTTACTCTGCCTAAGTTTACCGGTGGTAATGTGATGCCTAATAATTGAGAAACTGTGCCACGTTGTGTTAGAATATCGTAGCGTTCATCTTTAAAAAATTCTATTGTTCCTGAGACTTTGTTTTGAAATAAGCCAAAATCTAACCCTAAATTTAATTTTTTTACTTTTTCCCAGGTTACCAGGTTAGACAGCGTACCCTCCTGTAAATTATTATAAGTTGCAGAGGATATGCCAAAGTTTCCCTGTATAATCCTGTTATTAATAAGAAAGTTGGTGAAGCTGGTATTGCTGTTAGTGTAGCCGGTAGTTTGTGGTGCAAAACTTTGACGGTATACGTACCCGAAGTTTCCTACCTGGTCGGAACCTACAATACCATACGAGCCTTTCAATTTGAATATATCGATGAATGGCAGTGCATTTTTAAAGAAATTTTCCTGGGCTATATTCCAGCCGACAGATGCTGCCGGAAAAGTGCCAAAGCGTTTATCCCCCTCAAAACGGTCTGTACCATTGTAGCCCACATTAAGTTCTACCAGGTATTTTTGTTTATAATCATAGCCTATCCTGGAAGACAATCCCTGAAAATTAACAGGTATAAAATTATAGTCGGGGGAAGTATTACTTGACCATTTACTATTTCTGCTTAATAATGCCAAACCATAAACATGATGGGAACCAAAAGTATGGTCGTAGTTGAGTATGCCTTGTATAGTAAAATCACGAAAGGTCGACCGCGTATCATATCCAAGCGTTAATGGTTGTACCCTAAACACGAGCGGGTCTCTTGCTACATAAGAATTATTTACAGGGTTATAAATGAAGGATGGATAATCCTGCCTGGTTTCGTTTCTGCCATAATTGTAATTACTGGCGTACGAAATTAAAGCCTTTACAGAAAGTCCCCTTGTTACCACATCAAGCTTTTGCGTTGCACTGGTAATAAAGTTCATATTGTCGTTGTAATTCCTTTGATAACCTCCCAATGACAGCCGCTCTACGATATTATTTGCATCGTAATTGGTATTGGCATCCTGGGAGGCGCTGTAGGCCCAGCTGCCATCCGGATTTTTGATGGGATAAGCATAGGGCGCCAGTGACTGAAAGCTGCTATATTCATAAAAAGCGTCATTTTTTTGGCCGTTGGTGGTATTATTCGATTGTATAAATGGATTATTTACCCTGCTTGTGTTGCCGTAAAGATCCACCCTAAAATCGAGCGTGTTGGATGCCTTGATATCAAGGTTGGAACGGTAGTTAAACCTTTTGTTAAAATAGTTTCCATCAATGCCCTGGCCTTCACTAAAGTCTTTCAATAAACCTCCCTGGTCGATGTATCCCATCGAGACGAAATATTTTACTCTTTCGGTACCGCCGGAGATATCGATATTGCTCCGGGTTTGGTGGCTGTATTTTTTAAACAGCACATCATACCAGTTGATATTTGGATGAAGGTAGGGGTCTGTACCATCCTGAAAAAGCTGCAGATCTGTTGCGTTCCATCTGGGTTGAAAATTTTGAACAGGCACCGTAGCAAAACTGTTATCATTTATTTGTGCCTGGTTGAATAACAAGGCTGTATTATAGGAATCCAGGTACTTAGGCAAAACGGTTGGCTCCATCGTGGCATACTCAGTTCTAAAAGAAATTTTAGGCGCTCCAAGTTTACCCCGCCTGGTAGCAACCACTACAACACCATTCGCCCCTTTAATACCATATATAGCGGTTGTTGAAGCATCTTTCAAAATAGAAATACTTTCAATCTCGTTAGGGTCAAGCACAGAAAACTGATCGTAACTGTACTCAATGTCATCCACGATAATGAGCGGTTGATTAGATCCTGTAAAAGAACTTACGCCCCTGATAAAAAATGCAGCACCATCTGCACCGGGCCGGCCCGAGCGTTGCTGCGCCGAGAAGCCGGGTAGTTTACCTACCAGGCCGTTCTGTATACTTGCAGAGGGGTTTTCCCTGATGGCCGCACCCGTTATGGAACTTACAGAACCGGTAACGGTGACTTTTTTCTGCCTGGCATAACCAACTACTATCACCTCTCCCAAACCTTTTGGATCTGTTGCAAGAGTGATCGTAAGCTGGGCACCAGTGGCATTTACTTCCTTTGGCAAATAACTGGCAGAGGTAAACAGTAAAACGTTTGTTTTGCCGCGCAAGGTAAGCGTAAACCTTCCCCTTTCATTGGTTCCTGTAGCATTTTGAGGTATGCCCTTTTCCGTAACTGTCACACCTTCAACAGGCCCTTTGTCATCGCTTACCGTACCACTTACCTGCCGGTTTTGAGCAAATGATGCTGCTGTAACCATACAGGTGAGAACAAGAATAAATGTTATGATTTTTTTCATAGCTGTTAATTTGTAGTTTTAAACTTATTGTTGATTACCAACCAGGGTTTTGTTCCAGTTTTGAGTTTTTTGTTATTTCGTCGTAAGGAAGCGGCATCAGGTAAAGTTTATCTGAAAAAACCAGTGTGCCCGCCTGTACTCTTTCGTAGGTGTAAGTGCCCGATACAGACCTTATGATCTTTATACCAAATACAGGTCCGTTCAATTCCTGGCTGGCTATTTTCCAGCGTCTTACATCCCAAAAACGTTGTTCTTCAAAAGCCAGTTCAATCCTTCTTTCATTGCGGACCAGGTCACGCATTTCAGCCTGAGTTATTCCTGCTTTTATTCCGTAACGGGTATTGCCCCCTGCAGTAATACCTGCCCTTGCCCGTATAAGTTTTACCTGGGTTACGGCATCTTCTACCCTGTTCACTTCATTTAATGCTTCCGCATAATTCAATAAAATTTCAGCGTAGCGGAAATAAATAAAATTGTGGTCCCGGGGGGCATACGAACTGCCCGTGGCATAATTAATCATGAACTTGCGCAGGTAATAGCCTGTTTTGGTTTGTATGGAAGAATTATTAGGTTTATCTCCTCCCCCTTCAAACGTTTCTACCGCACGGTTGAACCAGTTTCCGGCAGTATTGATACCGCCATTGTTATAAAATATGGTTGCTCCAAACCGGGGGTCCCTGCCTGTATATGGGTTGGCAGCATTATATCCTGAAGCAGGGTCAGTTATTGCTAATCCGTTAGTCATTGGAAATGCATCCACGAGGTTTTGTGTGGGGCTGGTGCGGCCACCACTCGGCGTACCGTTGTTGATAAAACTTATGGGCGCGTTATTTATTTCAATATCGAAGTTGGTACCAGATTGTTTTGCCAGGATGACTTCTGTATTTTTCCTTACAATAAATGCATTTAAAAAAGACGACTGCAGTGCATAGAAGTTGAGTGCTGTCAGTTCTTCAGCAGATTCTATAACTTTTTGCCAGCGGGCAGGGTCTGCCGTTGGGTACCCCGTAACGCCCCTTGTTTTTAAGGGACCGGCAGTTGCACCGCCGTTAAAGAAAGGACTGGCCGCATACAAATAGACCCTGCATTTTAAAGCAATAGCAGCACCCCGGGGAATTCTTCCCAGGTCGCCATCTGCTATGGCTGTTTCCACAACCAGCATTGTCTTGATGGCGTCGCATTCGCTTACGATGTAGTTCACTATTTCTTCAAATGTATTCCGTGGCAGCTCCAGGTTATCTGATAGTGTAAAAATTTTATCACCTATCAATGGCACGCCACCGTATCGCTTCAATAATTCATAATACATAAATGCTCTTATAAACCGGGCTTCAGCTTTCCAGGCATTTTTTGTGGCTGCAATTACAGGTACAGAGTCAATGTTGGCCAGAAAGATATTGGCCTGGCGGATGCCGGCATAGCTATTACCCCAGTAGTTATCAGGATTTTGCACAACACTTATACGGCCATTGGTATAATTTTCAACGGAAGTGCCAATTCTTGTTGGCACTGCATCATTGGTGGCTGCATCTAAAAAATCGCCGCCAATGCGATTGAAACCATTTGGTAAAAAGTTGTAAACATTGTTGAGGAACTGTTTGGCTAATATTGCGTTTACATCTTTTTTGTCAAAAATCAGTTCCCCGGTAATTATTTCTCTTGGCTCCGTTTCCGGGTCTTTTTTGCAGGATGGCAGTGCCACCCATACCAGCAGTCCTAAGGAAAAAAATATGATTGATCTTTTCATTTTTTTAATTTTTACGACTTAGAATTTAATGTTGATTCCAAAATTATAGAGGCGCTGTATAGGATATCCCCCGTTGTAAACTTCAGGGTCTATGTCCTTTTCTTTTGTAGCGGTAAGCAGGTTTAACCCATTCACGAAAATCCGCATGGTTTGGAGTTTTGCTTTTTTCAGCAGTGCGGCAGGAAGGGAAAATCCTATCTCCACATTTTTCAGCCGCAGGTAATCGCCGGAACGTACCCAGTAAGAGGAAAATTCCTTATTATTTGAGTTATTGCCAACGCTCAGTCTTGGATAGCTGGCATCAGTATTGGTTGGCGTCCAGCTATCCAGGTGCTGTTCGTAAGCCTGTCCAAGTCCCCCGTTTTGAAACTCGAAGAAACGGTTGCCATTGGTGAAGATGTTACGGTTTACTACACCTTGCACCAGCGCACTCACATCAAAAAATTTGTAATTAAAACCAAGGTTTATACCAAAAGTGGTAAGTGGTTTATCTGAACCGATGGCTGTAATGTCGAACTGGTTGATTTCACCATCATTGTTCAGGTCCCTGTATTTAATATCTCCAGGTTGTGTGGGAATATTATTTTTAAATGTTGCGCTTGCCGCAACCTCTGCATCCGATTGAAATATGCCATCCGCCACATATCCAAAAGGGCGGCCAACTCTATCGCCGGTGCGTCTCAGGTACGGATAAGGCTGATCAATTTCATCCTGGTACAGTACTTCAGAATTTTGGATACTGGCATTGGCAGCGATGTAATATTGTAAGTTGTCGGTAGTTTGCTGCCAGGATAACTGAAAATCCATGCCTTTGTACCTGTTGATACCAATATTTTCGTTGGGATAGCCGGTGCCTAAAATGGAAGTGTTCCGGCCTCTCTGGATGAGCAGATCGTAAAACCTGTTATTATAATACTCTACTGTAAAACCGAGGCGGTTTTTTAGTATCGTTCCCTGTAAACCGATATTCGCCTTGTTGGCTTTTTCCCAGGTAATGTCGTTGTATGCCAATGTACCCTGCGTTAAACTGGCCTGGCCGGTTGCAGAAATACCAAAAATGGGGGAGCCGCCAGCAGGATAACGTTGTATATAAGAATAATAACCAGGATTATCTCCACCTGTTTTGCCATAAGAAGCAAATAATTTAAGGTAGCTGAGCCAGCTTAGTTCTTTAGTAAAGTCTTCGCTGGTAATATTCCATGCGGCCCCGATAGAAGGAAAAAATCCATATTTGGTGCCGCCGGGATACCTGTTAGACCCATTGTAGGCGTAGGCCCCTTCAAGAATATACTTTTGTTGGTAATTATAAGATATCCTGCCCGATGTACCTGAAATGGTATAAGGCAGATCGGAGCCGTTAACAAAATTATCCCTGTTCACCATCAACAGTACATCCAATCCGTGTGTTTGCTTAAAGGTATGGGCGTATCCCGTGGATATTTCAACATAGCTGGAACGTCCCTGGCTGGTGATACCATTGGTATTGATCTGGTCTGTTTTAAGACCAACAGGCACCATTATTTGACCATTTTGCCGGTAGGCAAGATAGTTTTTCGTTCTGGTAAAACTTTCCTGCAGGTTAGACGAGTAAGCAACCCTTCCTTTTATCCACAATCCGTTCAATAATTCGTTCAGGGTTCTTTTTAAATTAAAGTCTGCTAGTATATCCCTGCGGTAGCTTTGCAGGTATCCGGCGCCAGTGGCCAACCCCTGCAGGTTAGATGCAATTGTTTGATTGGCCACATTCAAAGCGGGCAAAGTATAATCACCGTTAGCGCCATAGGTACTGTCCCTGTTATAAACGGGGTACGCGTTATTGGGTGTAGCCAGAATGGAGGAAAAGATAGTTCCGGTACCAGGTCCCGGTTCATTTCCGTTTATGATCCTTCCAAGCAATGCAATGCCCCCGGAAAGCTTTGGCGTAATATTAATATCAATGTTGGTACGTGCCAGGTAGCCTTTTATCCAATTGTTGGTGCTGTACTTATTGGCAGGGTCCGTTTTTAACATACCCTGTTGGTTGAAGTGCTCCAGGGCAACAAAAAATTTAGAAAATTTGTTGCCGCCCTGTGCGTTCAAGCTATATCGGTTAAAGGTGGAGGATTTTTCTAATAACCGGTCCTGCCAGTTAATATCCGGAAAGCGATATGGATCTGTTCCTGCTTTATACCCCTGTATAGTGGAATCCGAATAGCGAAGACGGTTTAGTGATACAGCCAGGTCGGGCCGTACCCTCAGGTCGTTATCGATAGCCCCATTGCGCAGGCGGGCATAATCATAAGCATTGAGTGTTTGCGGCATTTTTAAAGGCTGCTGAATGCCTGTTTGCGCGGTAAAAGAAATAAAGCGCTTTGTAGCCGAGCCTTTCCGGGTAGTGATTTGTATTGCCCCATTAGCGCCCCTTACCCCCAGCATTGCGGTCGATACGGCATCTTTCAGCACTGTAACAGACTCAATTTCTTCCAGGTCAAGCGTAGTAAAGTTTCTCACTACTCCATCTATTAGTACAATGGGTGAACGGCCATGCAGCGAAAGGTTTACACCATCAGATGCAGGCTGGCCGGAAAACTGCTCCGTATAAATACCTGCAAGCCGTCCTGTAAGTGCGTTGAGCACATTGGTAACCGGTGATTTGATAAGATCTCTGTGGTAAACAACGTCAGTAGAAGTAGCAGTCGCGTTTGCCGGCACCTGGTTGTACAATAATTGCACCTGCCTTACGGGCATTGAATCTGCTGATTGGTACAGGGTAATTGTGTCTGTTGGGCTGATAGCTTCCGCGATTGGTTGTGGATTTTCCTGGGCTGACAAAAATATTGGTGGCAGGAACACGATGGGGAATAACAGCAAAAATCTGAAGTGTTGGATTTTCTTTCTCATATAGCAGTTAAATTGTTAAAAAAAATTCTTTCAGTCTGCAGAAGGACCATGTGGCTTTTCAAATAAACTGATTGACCAATTGCTGAAATATTATCGTCCTGCCTGGCAAAAATAATGGGGGAACATAAAAAGGAGGGTAGTCAAAAGTGTATAATGAGGTGTAAAAATGTACACTCGTTTTGGTAAAGCATTGATAGCCAATACAAAAAAAACAGGAAAGGGGATTTAATTTAACCAGCAATTAAAATTTATGAGAATTCTTGTTTTGTTACAGTTTTAAATTTTCATATAAGAAATTCAGGCAGGTACTGCTGTTTTATCCGTTACTGCAGATAATTTAAAATCTTACTATTTTAAAATGGTTGGGTGATATATTTCAGAACCAGGCTTAATAATGTAACTCGGTTTGAACAACCTGTATAGTGGATTTAACAAAAAAGCATTGCACACTTTGTGCTGCATAAAGCTTACAATCAGCTTTTTGCCTTGCACGGTGTAGTTAAAACCAGTGCAATAAAAAATAAAAATGCACAAACCATTACTTATGCCCATCCCCATTTTTCTTAGTAGCCAGGAAGGAAGAAGGCAGTGCATTATATTCCAGTTTAAAATTTTTGGAAAAATATTTGGGGTTATTAAATCCTACTTCATAGGCTACTTCTGCTACTGTCATTTCGCCCTTCTCTAATAATTGTGCTGCCCGCTGCATTCGAATGGACTGGATAAACTCCAGCGGAGTTTTACCGGTAAGGCTAAACATCTTTTTATATAAGGCGCCCCGGCTCATACACATTACCCGGCTCATTTGCTCTACCGAAAAATCTGGATTGGCCATATTTTTTTCGATTACCGCCAAAACCTGTTGTATAAAACTATCATTTACAGGCACGGTAACCACTTCTAAAGCATTGGCTTGTACCTGCTTTTGATAAGTTTTTTTAAACTTCTCCTGTTGGGAGAGCTGGTTTTTTATTTTAGAAAGCAGGATTTCAAAGTTGAACGGTTTGGTGATGTAATCATTGGCACCGGTTTGCAGCCCCTGCAGTTGATGATCTTCGCCGGTGAGGGCCGTTAGTAAAATCACAGGCAGGAAGGAGGTCCGTTGATCGCTCCGTATTTTCTGGCATAGTTCAATCCCGTTCATTTCGGGCATGCTTATATCAGTGACAATTAAATCAGGATGCTCCGAAAGCGCTTTTTGCCATCCAATTTTTCCGTTCGGCGCTTCTATAATTTTATAAAAAGCCCGCAGGTTATCTTTTATATAAAATCTAAAATCTTCATTATCTTCTACCAGTAAAATTGATTTTTTCTTTACATTGTTTATTTTTTCATCTGCTGTCTGTAAACCAGGAACATAATCAGTTTTCTCCACCATTGTTACGAATGTTTCTGTTGAAGCGGGCAAGTATTCACCGGTATCTTCCCTGCATGGCTTTAAAGGGAGTGTTACAATAAAGCAACTTCCCTCGTCCACTTCACTCTCTACCATAATTGACCCGCCCTGCAACCTGATGAACTCTTTAGTGATAGACAGCCCGATACCACTACCCTGGTTGAGCATTGAACCGGGTATTTCATTTTGAAAGAACCTTTCAAAAATCTTCTCCTGCATATCTCTGTTGATCCCGATGCCATTATCAATTATTTTAAGCTGAAGTATTTTTTCTTCAGGATGTATGCCAGATACCGCCACAGATACCTTTACCGTGCCACCTACCTGCGTAAATTTAAAAGCATTCGATAAAAGATTAAACAGTACCCTTTCCAGCTTGTCATGATCAAAGCTCGTAAATATCATATCCTGTGGGGCCTCAATAGAAAAAGAAATTCTTTTGTTTTCGCCAATATCAGAAAAAGAAAGGGAAATTTCTTTTATAAACTGGATAATATCACCGGGGGTTTCGTTGAGCCGGAGCTCATTTTCTTCCAGCTTACGAAAATCGAGTAACTGGTTTACGAGGTTTAACAAACGCCGTGCATTTCTATGGATCAGTTGAAATTGCGGCTTGCTAGCAGAATTTTCGCCCTGTGTTAATAGCTTTTCAACAGGGGTAAGGATCAACGATAACGGGGTCCTGAACTCATGGCTTACATTGGTGAAAAATTTTATTTTCATCATATCCAGTTCATGAAGGCGGTTCGATTTCTGCCTTTCCTGCTCTATTGCAAATTTCAGTTTAGCCTGGCGGACCACCATATTTCTTGCAAATATCAGGCTGCCCGCAAAGATTAACAGGTATATAATGAATGCAAGAGGGCTCAGCCAAAAGGGTGGAAGTACATGTATTTTAAGCGACAAGGGGGGGGTAAGCCATTTGCCATCTTCGTTACCAGCCTTTACCAGTAAAGTGTAAGTTCCGGGATCAAGATTGGTGAATGTGGCCTTCCTGTTCTTTGCATTGGTGGTAAGCCAGTCTCCACCAAACCCTTCCAGTTTATAAGCGTATTTGATCTTTTCGGGATGTAGAAATTCAAGTGCGGCAAATTCTATCGTAAAAACATTTTGATTGTATTTAAGGGTAATTTCCTTCACTTCATTGATTGCCTCGGGCAGTACCACCCTGCCATTGTATTTTTCGCCTGCCTTTATGCTGCTATTAAAAATTTGCAGGTCGGTTAGTATTATTCGCGGTATGAATGTATTTTCCTTTATAGCCGAGGGCAGAAAAATATTGAACCCATTAGGACCGCCAAAAACCAACTCTCCTTTACTGGTTTTAAACGCGGCGTTTTCATTAAACTGGCGCCCCTGCAACCCATCCGATTCATCATAATTTTTACAGGTAATTGTAATGGCGTGTTTATCTGTTGAATGAACAGTTACATTCGATAGCCCATTAGGCGTACCTATCCAAAGATTGTGGTTTTTATCTTCCTGCAGGGTTAATATAGTATTATCCGGCAGCCCGTCTTCTATCCGGAAGGTTTTAAATTGACCTTTTGCCGGGTCAAAGAGATTGAGGCCATCCCTTGTTGCGATCCAGGTTAAACCACGGCTGTCGTTTAAAATATCAGCCACATTATTTTGACTAAGGCTGGCCCTGTCATTTTCCACGTGCTGGTAATGACTGAACATACCGGATTGATTATCCAATATTTCGATCCCCACCGCAGTCCCTATCAATAAGTTGCCACTTTTATCCTCTGTTATCGCGGAAACATATTTATACTTCGAATAAACATTATAAGACCTATAATGAATAAAAATTTTTTCTTTTTTGTCAAAAAGCTCCAATCCTTCCGTTAAAGTGCCGATCCAAAGCCTTTTCCGGCTATCCTCATAAATTTCCCATACCCTGTCATCAGCAAGGCTGGAGGGGTTTTGGTCATCATGTCGGTAATTGGTAAATTTCCCGCCGTCAAAGCAATCCAGCCCGCCACCATATGTGCCTATCCATAGTTTGTCCTCACTGTCAATCTGCAAACTAACGATCACATTATTTGATAAACTGTTCGTGTTGGAAGCATCATGAAGGTATTGCTTATAAGTTCCGGTGGCACGATTGAAATAAATAAGGCCCCCACCATTAGTCCCAATCCATAAATTGCCCTTTTTATCTTCCATAAAACGGTTTACATCATTATAGAAAAGGCTGGCATTATTACCAGCCTTGTGCTGGTACAAAGGAAATTTTAAACTGCTTTCATGAAAATAATTGATCCCTTTCTTAAATGTGCCGAGCCAGATGATACCATCATTATCTTTATAAATAGCGTTTACACTATTTTGACTGAGGCTTTTATTATCATTTTCGTTATTTACCAGGTACCTTATCGAAAAATTTTTCTTATTGATCAAGTTAATACCTCCGTGATCAGTAGCTACCCAAATATTGCCTTTATCATCCTGGGCAATCCCCAGTATAATATCATTATTTAAACGAATATTTTTAGAATCCTTATTAATATACCGCAGGCTGTTTAAAGAAGTATTGAAGTAAAAAACGCCATGAAAGGAACCGGTTGTATAAATCCACAGGTCGTTGTCTGCATCGGTAAACAGTTGGTATTCGGTAAAGCTGTTTTTAATGTACTGCTGCAATATGCCTGTTCTGTATAAAAGCTTATTGGTGTTACCGTCTCTCTTTTCAAAAATGCCCTCTGCATAAGCCACCCAAAGAAAACCAGCACGATCCACTACAGATGAATTAACATTGACAGAGTAAAGGGGATCATGTACGTTCTTATCATTGTAGATGGTGGTGGTATTTGCCGTTGCATTATATTTATAAATGCCTTTGCCGGGAAAAATAAACCAGAAATTATTTTTCCCATCCGGCACTATCGTGGAAAAACGTTCATCGGGGAGCCTGATTTTGTTGATATACCCAAGCGCACGGGTAAATTTTTCTGTCCTGGAATCAAATATATTCCATCCGCTGCGTGTATTAACCCAAAGCATATGATCAGGGCCCTGCATTATCCGGATAATATAATCATCATTAATGGAAGTAGTATCGCTGATATTGTGTTTAAATATTTTAAAATTGTATCCGTCAAACCTGTTAAGTCCGGCCATTGTACCAAACCATAAATACCCTTTCTCATCCTTAAAAATGGAATTAACCTGGTTATTGGACAATCCACTTTTGCTATCAATAGCATCAAACTGGTAAAGGTCTGATTGGGAAAAAAGAAGAAAGGGTATAGCAATGCCCAGCAGCAATACAAACGTTTTAAACATGTGGCAATTTTAAAACAATTTACAATTTGCAATTAGTTTGGCAATAAAAATAAGCAATATAGTTTTAACCTTTTTATCCATTGCCATGCCCGGAATGCCTGACCGGGGATTTTTTCAACTGTCCATTTTCCGGTTTGATATTGTTGTTTTTTGGAAGAAATGACGGCTTATTCAGGGATTGTGTACCGCTGTTTTTGTAAGTTGAACCTGCAACGGAAATTTCCCTTCCCCAGTGACCTATTTTTATTGATTGCGCTGAATTGGAACCCGGGTTCTATTAATTTCAGAACTCCTGATCCTTCGCGAATTAAAATCGCCGATAAAAACCCTGCAAGGGTTTAATTTGAATAGCCCCGGGTGAAACCCGGGGATGTAATGTTTCAGTTTAAACAACCCCAACGGGGTTGAATATAAAAAGAAGTAATGATTCAACCCCAACGGGGTTGTTAAGATATAATATGAATAACCATGGGTTTCACCCAGGGCTATTCATATTCAAGCCCTTCTGGCTTTTACCTGCAGGTTTAATTTGCGAACCTACACAATTTCTAATGCTTGTTTTATGATACAGGTAAGGAGTTCTGAATTTATAGTTTTATCTGCCGCGATGGATATTTAGGCGATAAGGCGAAAAAACTGACAACAAGAGCCCGGTTTTTTTGAAGTGGTGATTAGTGGCAGGCGTGGAGTTATTTTCAAATTTTTTCGTTTTCAAATTTGAAAACCAGGCGTTTTAATCAACGATTTTTCTGTTCCCCAATACGACACCCACCTTCCTTATATAACAAGCGTCAATAATCCGAAAGATATCGAACCCGCCATCATTTAGGCAATACCAGGCGGCCCTGGTTTATGATCAAAATAACAATTGTTAGTTCTTAATTACCTGAAATCAAAATACAATGTGCCCGTGAACGGGGCAGTTCCCTGCCGCGCATTACGCTGGCTTTGCGGCCCCATTACTTCGGCACGATTGAACTTAGTACCGATTGAAGGAATAGCGCTAAAGAAACCAATCGTATTACCGGGTGAAGGCGGCAATGTATTGTTATTTCTTATGCCTGCTTGTTTTTCCTGCTCCAGCATTTGAAAGAAAATATCTTTGTCGGAAGTGTATATTGTAAAATCACTTTCCTTATTCTGGACCGTAACCCAGTTAACCTCCGAATGCCATCCTTTAAATTCAGGATATTTATACGATTCGCCCGTGATGGTATTGTTATAGTCTTTTTGCCAAACGCCAAACTGCTCACCTTTTAAGCGGTTTTTCCAAACCCGGTAAGGGCCGCGGCCCAGCCACTTCATCCCCTTTATTTTTTCTTCGGGATAATTGAATGTGATACCCAGGTAATCGGCAGTATCTTTTGTAAGATAACTGTACTCCAGCTTTGGCAGCCTGCCTGTTTTAAACACCCATTTTATGTTTAAACTATCGCCGTTGTACGAAGGTTGAACAATAATGCTGTCGCCTTTATCGATATGGGCAAAACCGGAAACTGTTTGCTTACTGCCTGCCAGAGCAGGACCGCCATTCAGGGATATTTTTTTGCCGGCTTGTATAACGCTTTTTAAATACCCGGTTGCCTTATCAAAATTGTAACTAATCCCATCGCAGTTTACTGCAAGCGACTGCGCATCTTCTTTAACAGTAACACTTATGTTTTTTGCTGATGCAGTGATTGATTTAGAAAGGGGTGCGGGCGGCTTTATCGCCCAGCTCCAGGTACAAACCATATCTCCATTTTTATCAACTGCGGTAAGATAAAAAGCATCCGCATTACTGTTAGCAGGTAAGGGAATGGAAAGTACCGTTTTATCACCCGGTAACACCGAAGCTGATTGTATGCTGCCTTTTTGCACAATCGTAAATGCCGTTGTTTTTGCTGTGGCTTTTGGAAAGCTGACCAGTTTCCACTCAAATTTTACGGTATTTAAATTGGTATACGTGTAACGGTTTTCAACCGGGATTTTCCCTTTGAAATTTTGATCAAGACCGTTTGTTTCGATATAAACCGGGCTCCATAACTGTTTAATGGTATAGTAACTTCCTTCCTTTTCACGATGCGGGCCTACTATGCCATCGGGAGCATTGTTACCTGCAACATCTATGCTGTCGTGGCGGTCGGCCCTTACCACCCCTTCATCATGCAGGGCCCATAAAAATCCACCGGCAAAATAAGGATGCTTCATCATCAGGTTCCAGAAATCTTCCAGTGCAGCACCGTGGCCGCCATCGAATAAGCCATGCATAAATTCTGTTGGAAAAAAAACTTCTTTAGGATTTTCGACTTCATTTTGAACGTACTTAAAATCGGGATAGTGCTTGGTATTGGTACCATTAAAACGTTCCCATGGATGAATGACAAGCCGTTTTTGAGGGTCGTATAAATCATAGTCTTTATCTACCCCACGGTTCCAGCCGCCTTCATTACCATTGTCCCAAATCACTATTGAAGGATGATTCACATCACGGACAATTAATTCTTTTACCAAACGCCTTGCGGTAATGGTATCATAGGCTTTTTGCCATCCGGTTAATTCATCAAGTACAAACAAACCGAGGCTGTCGCAGAGGTCTAAAAATTCTTTATCAGGAGGATAATGGCTCATCCGAACCGCATTCATGTTCATGCCTTTCATTGTAGCAATATCCATCAAATGAATTTGCCTGCTAAGTGTGCGCCCACTTTCGGGCCATTGGCTATGGCGGCAAACCCCTCTGAAAATTACTTTTTTTCCGTTTACATAAAAGCCATCCTGCGCTCTTAATTCTGCCGTACGAAAACCAAAACGTTCTTTAACGGTATGAATTATTTTTGCACCTTCTTTTATGGACAACACTACGTTATATAAATTAGGTTCTTCCTGGTTCCATAATTTTATATTACTGAAATGATGGCGCAAGATGCTATCGCCCGGCACCAGCTTAAATGGTTGCTCAATTGCTTTTCCTTTTAGATCATACACCTGCGCTTCCACTGTTTGATTGGTACCGGCGTTGTTAAAAACCTGCATATTAAAATCGCCGTTTGCTTTGGCATCTATTGCCACTCTTTCAATAAACACAGCAGGAACTATCTCTAAATATACCGGTCGGTAGATGCCGCCAAACAACCAAAAATCAGATTGTCTCTCGGCACGGTTCACAGAGTTGTTGGTTGATTTTCTGCTGACGCTTACTTCCAGTAAATTCTCGCTGTCAAATTTCACCAGTTTAGTAATGTCAAATTTAAATTGATAGAAACCACCCTGGTGAATGGGCCCTGCTGATTCTCCATTTAATTTTACTTCCGTATCCGTCATGGAACCATCAAACACCAGCATGATATTTTTTTTAGCCTGCGAGGCAGCAACTTTAAATTTGTATTTATAAAAACCTTGCTCCGGGTCTTTATTGTCGGTACCATATACATAATTTCCAAATCCCTGCATTTCCCAGTTAGATGGAACCGGTATTGTTGTCCAGGTGCCGCTGTTACGGCCTTTGGAGCACATAAAATCCCATTTCACCGTATGGTCTTTATCAGTGCCGGATAGATATTGAATGATGGTTTGCTGTGCTCCTGTCCTGTTAACTAAAATTGCAAGAAATAGTAAGCATAATAATTTTTTCATTGATCGTTATTTCATTGGATGAATTAAGAAACAATATATAGTGTCATGCAAATGGTAAAATACCGTATCGGTTTGTTCATTCACCATTCGATGTCGTTTAGCGGAAGCCTTTCCGCTCCTGGAAAGGTTTATACTGAGGGCAAACAAGATATTGATTCACCCCGCGCAAAATTTGCACTTAACTTAACACCAGTAAAGAACACCCTTTTTTTTACGACCATCTCCATTGCATTTGCAAGATACGGGATGTAAGCCTGCCAATCCGAAGTATATCCTTTGTGCCGCAATATAAGTCTTTCACGTTTCAAAATAAATCAAAGTATTGCCTCCCCCGGCAGAATACTTTTATTTTAAAACCACTACCATCGCGATGATGGTTAGTTGTTGCTGATTGCGAACCCTCGCCACTTCACTGTTGGGATCCTCACCCGGTGAAAGATGCCGGCTATGACGGCAAACGACTATTCTAACTCAATGAACTCAGGTTCATAAGGCGCAATGGTAAACTTGTCTGTATAGGCTTTATCAAATAAAATACTCCTCGACTTACCCTTCAATTCAATAGTTTTATGCTCATTGCTTTGGTTTAGGTACAGTATATGATTGGCGTCAATCTGCCTGGCCATTACATCTTTAGGTACATCAGGACCTTTTTTAATTGACAATTCAATGATCAGGTCATCAATAATGGGATTTAATATCTCTCCCCTTGCTGCTATGCCCACATAAATGGCACTGCCTTTTCCAAATTTATTTGTAGTAATAATGGGATAATCTTTATCTAAGCTGGTAATGCTTCCCAACACTTTAGCGCCTGTAGATTCAACTATATCAAAACGCGGGGTTTCGCTGTCAATGCTTTTGCCTTTGTAAGTAAGTTTTATTTTTTTGCCTTTCAATTCATCCCTGCCTATTTCATTCAAAGCCTCGGGTTCTTCAAAACCACCCAGACGGATGCCAAACACATCGCTTAAACGGCCGGGCCTGGTACTGGTAAATACCTGGCTATGTTCATTTACCACGGCAGAGTTGCCCGTCATGATTACCGTACCGCCGTTTTTTACGTACTCCCTTATTTTGGTAGCAGTGGCTTCATCCATCACGGCTACGCCGGGTACTATTAATAATTTGTAACTGGCTAATGTTTTGCTCCTGCTGATTTCCACCACTTTTGTATCCATATTTCGGAAATAAAACGCACTGAAACAATTTTGCAACTGCGCATCATGTAACTCTGGGAAAGAAGCGCTTGCTACCTGGCTGGGGAATGAAAAAGCCAGCGCTACTTCGGGTTGTGGTTTGTAAGGAAAAAATTTCTCTATCTTCTTAAATTCAGTTGCTATTTGTTTGTACTCATCATACTTGCGGTTGGGTATACCATCCCATTCCATCATGCCTTCGGTGTATTGTTCTTCGCCGCCATACATGGTTTGCCAGGTCCATCCTACAATCATTTGATTGCCATACATGAGTGTTGCGTAAGCCGACTTTCTCATTGATTTTGGCACAGCAGTGAACGTGGTAAATTCCGTACACCAGAAAGGCGTTTTGTTTTCAAACTGTATCCGCTGTATACCAAACAGAGCATGTAATACCCCCCAACTGGTATTTAATGAATTGCCGGGATAAAAACCATTGCCACCCCTTGTCATTTTACCGGTATAGGCCACTTTTGAATAGTCGAAATATTTTGTATTGCTGTAATACCACATGTTGGTAGTGGTGAGCATTTGGGGAGCGTTGGTATTTACTTTATCAATTAATTTTAACAGCATCCCGTTCACTTCATCGGAAACAAAAAGCCTGAAATCGAGTACCCTTTCCGGTGCGCCGGTAATAGAACCAGACCTGGGCAAACCCACTTCATCAAACTGGTTGATTCTCCTGCTCCAGCGTTGCGATGCCCAGGCTTTGTTTAGGCTATCGGTAGAAACATATTTTTTCTGTAACCACACAGCAAATCTTTTTCTTGCTGTTTCAGAATAAGAAATCAGGCCGTCACCGGGTTCATTATCTATCCCAAAAGCCAGCATGGCAGGATGTTTTGCATAATGCTTCGTGAGCGAATCGGCAAAACGTAAAGCATATTGCTGATAGTTTACGTCTCCGATATCTTCAGCGTAGCGATGGTTGGGGTAAAGCTGATTTCCGCTTGCATCCGTATTTTTTATGGATGGATATTTATTGTACAGCCAGATCGGGGCCGGCCTTACCGCTATGTCCAATATTACTTGTATACCCGCCTCGCCCATCAGGTCCATAACGGTATCAAACCATTTAAAATCAAATTTACCTTCGGATGGTTCGTAACTGTCCCATGCCAGGTGGCCCATACGCACCACTTTAAAACCGGCGGCTTTCATTAAGGAAATATCTTTTTTGTACTTAGCGATATTCTTTTCATCATGAGGGTGATAGTTGGTACCCACATATAATTCCTGCGCTTTTGACAAATGGCCGGCACAGATTAAAATAACAGATAGTGCCAGTGTTTTAAAAAAACTTGTTTTCATCTTTATAGATATTGGTAATTTATGATAAACTAAATTTTAGCAGTGATCGTTGGGTAACCCGGAAAAGCATTAAGCATTAACCGGATTACATTTTCCCTGTTCTTTCCAGGTTCCCCCCGATGCGAACTTTGGATTATACTTTTGCTTAGGTGCCTGGGCGAAAAAAACTGAGAACAAGTTTTCATTTTTGATCGATGCTATTAAAGGGACCGGGGCATTTTAATATTAGCACAGTATCACATTACCGTACCACCATTTTATTGGTACCAATAACAAGCTGATTGGTAAGACTGATCACTTCAACTATGTAAGTACCCCTGCTTAAATTAACCGGTTGATCTAAATTAAGCACATTAGTTCCAGCCAGTAATTTTACGGGTGAGCCCATATACACAATCGCGCCCAACACATTGCTAATGCGTACCTGCACATTTTGGATGGTTTTCAATTGAATTTTCAGGTTGATATTTTTATTGTTTACAGGGTTGGGGAATACCAGTACTTTTTCATTGTTTGGCAAAGGGGTATTTACGCCCAACACAGCGCTGTAAGTAAATTTACCATCTTTGTCTACCTGTTTCAACCTGTAATATATAACACCGCTGAAGCTTTTAATATTATCGTTAAAATTATAGTACAAAGGGCTGCTACTGCTGCCATTAACGCTTTTGGATAACACAGCGCCAATCCTGTCAAAACTTGCCCCATCCATACTTCTTTCCACATCAAAGTAAAGATTGTTGATTTCCGTAGCGGTATTCCAGTTGAGGCTGGCAAATCCATTATCAGCTTTCACGTTGAAGCTTACAAGACTAACCGGCAGCACAGCGTTATCACTGCCATAGGCGATGCCCCTGCCCACGGTGCTCATGTAAACCCGTCCATATATATTCATATCGCCCATTACAAACTGGCCGTTTCCCGGGCCGCCATATTGGTGCTGGTCATCATTCACCCGGTTCCAGGTCAGGCCTTCATCTGTAGATCTGAAAATCCCTGTTACCCCATTTACCGTACCCCATATATAAATGCTAAAATAAGCTGCTGCAGGCGCAGCCTTACCCAGGCCCACGGCAGAACATGCGGTTACCCCGCTGATAGTGCTTACCGTTCCCCAGTTAGTCATGCGTTTCAGGCCGCCATTATACATCGCTATCCACAAATGCCCTTCATAGCCTGGTGCTGTCCGGGCGAGTTTTGAACCCCCGGTACCTACAAAAAAGGATTCGGAAAAGCTGAGGCCGCCATCGCTGCTCCTGTATAAATTGCCATTGTTATTGTTATAGGTATAAAATTTATTATTGTTTACAGGGTCTGCTACCGGTACCGCACCATTAAAATTGATACCTGTAGCGATTGTCCAGGTGGAGCCATTGTCAACAGATCGGTAGGTATTGTTGGAACTGTTAGTGCCGGTCGGGCAGTGGAGGATTGTGCTTCCATTGGCAGAAAGCGCCACTTTGCCGTTGGTACCATTGCCGCCAACAGCCGAAGTTTTAGTCCAGGTTACACCCTGGTCGGTTGTATAATACATACTGCCGCCTACGCGTACCAGCTTATTTGTATTTAACGCAGCATAGGCGATGCCATTGGTTGTTCCGGTGGCAGGACTGTACCTGCCAGTTGTTGAATACACAGCAACATTGGTTTGCTTAAACCCGTCATAATCCGATATTACGGAAAAGAAAGGGCCGCCAGGTATGCTTACCATATCATTGGGCACGGTTTCCTCTATCCCCTGGGCTACAAACTTCCAGGTATTTACAACACTGTTGACGGGTAAGGAATTTAAATTGTCGCAAACAAAAACACCATTTCCCGAAGTAACCCATGCCTTATTGCTATTGAAGGGATCAAATTCGATACTACCGGCCCAGTGTATGGACTGGCCTGCGATCCAGGGGATACCATTTGGATCAAGGGTAATATTGTTATTGTTATACCCGGTGAAAGGTACAAGGATTGTCCAGGTAGAACCCCCGTCATTGGAGATGTAAAAACGATCCCCGTACACTATACCTCCGCCAGGGCCTACATACTGCGCCTTGTAAGTATTTACCGTAGAAACGATCACCCTTAACGGGTTTTGCGGATCTACACTGATGCCGCCATAAGCCAAGCCATTTGAAGGGGTAATTTTAGTCCATACGCTGGTTAGTGTATTGTATTTCCATACCGCTCCACTATTCGCAATTTCGCTACCCGGTCCTGGCATGCTGTCATAGGTAATATATAAGCTTCCATTCTTTGCAAGGGTAGCCCTTGCCGGCATCACCTTGCCTGGGTCGGGGCCGCCCGCAAGGGGAACGGGGTTAAATGATAAACCGCCATCGTTGCTTACATACAAATTACTGGCAGAATCAACGGTAGCCACTCCCACATAAATTTTGGGTGTGGGGTTGCCTGCGGTACCACTTGCGGAGTCGAGCAAAACAAAGCTGATACCCGTGCCGATTCCGCCATAATAAATTTTGGTGGTTCGTATGGGCAGGGCTTCATTCCTGTTCCAGGTAAAGCCGGCATCCGTACTTTTAAACAAGCCATTTTGCCTGGTGCCGCACCATAATATATTGCCATCATTGGGGTCTACCTGTAGTTTTTCGCCGTTGCCCCTGCCGGACCCGTTTCCATGCGCTTTAAACTGGTTAGTGACATCAACCACTGAAAAACTGGCGCCATTGTCTGTTGATTTCAAAATAGCTGAAACCCCATTATTGGTGTAAATAGTACCAGCAAACATGTATACGTTGGCGCTGTTGCTGGGATCAATCGCTATTGATTCAACTCCATTGTACCCGTTTTGCGCGATATTAACCCAATCTAAAAGTGACACCCACCTGTTCCCAGCCTGGTCCCAACGATAGGCGCCGCCAACATCTGTTCGCGCATACACAACATTAGGGTCTTTTTT
This sequence comes from Ferruginibacter sp., assembly GCA_014379625.1. Lineage (GTDB taxonomy): Bacteria > Bacteroidota > Bacteroidia > Chitinophagales > Chitinophagaceae > Ferruginibacter. Next base: position 81,734 of record JACMLJ010000041.1, read on the forward strand.
ACTGGTAATCAATCCGGATACATACCCACCGCCACCCATCGCTACATTATTCCAGGTGTAGCTTTGCGCAGAAACACCTGTAATGAAAACCACGGAAGCCAGCATTAAAGAAATATAAAACTTGTTTTTGCGCGAAGGCAAAAGCAGGCTATTAACAAACCTGCAAAAAGTTGGTAATAAATATTTCATCGTTGTAAAATTATTGTTGACTAATTGAAATGTAAAAAAGAAACTGGTTATCGGGCTGATAGCAACCATCGCTTACTGTTCATTAAAAACCGGTTGAACCTCTTCAAAACATTTATAATTTTTTCTATAGATGTTCAATTAATTCACTGTCTTTGATATGCTGCAGTGTTGGCTATTTCAGCATCATTTTTTTAAAAAAAAGGCCGGTATAATGAGAACATTTGCCGGCTCATACGATTGATTCCTGCGAAACGTTAAAGACATTGAAAGCCTTTATACGGGTTTACTGTTTACTGTATATTGTTTATTGATTTTTAGTTTTATCTATTGCCTACGGCCCATTATTTTTCCTTATCGATTATTAATTACCAACCCGGGTTTTGTATCATCGCGGGCATTTTTCTCAGTTCATCATTGGGGATCGGAAACAAATGCATCTCCGGACGAAAAACATGCAGTCTGTCAGTTGGATTGGTAAAAGTCCTGGTGTAGGTCAAAACCCCTGTAGTTGCATTTCTCGTAATAGTCATGGCACGGTTATAACCATTGTTAACCGCTTCGGCAATTTTCCACCTTCGTATATCATCCCATCGGCTGTCTGCCTCATAAGCCAGTTCAATATGTCTTTCGTTTCTTACTACCTCCCTCATTTCAGCTACCGTCATGTTTGCCTTTAAACCGTACAATCCATTTGTCCCGGCAGTTATACCTGCCCGGCTACGCAGTTCAATCAATTTAGGATAGGCTAACTGCGTTTGCCCGGTCTCGTTAATTGCTTCTGCATAGTCTAATAGTATCTCTGCGTAGCGCAGCAGCGGCCAGCCTCTTTCAGTTTGAAATGAGCTGTTTGAAGATATATCCGCATCACACATCTTACGGCAGTAATACCCGGTCCTTGTATTGGAACCGATACCATCGTTGCCCGGCGCACCAACATAAGTTAGTACCGGCGCCCTGTTATTGGTAGTGGTACTAAAATATAAGGAGTTGTTGTAGATAATAGTATAATCAAAACGGGGGTCACGGTTTACATAAGGATTGTTGGGATCATAACCAGAAGCTATATTTACTGTACCATCGGGGTTCAATATTTGCAGTCCGTTTTTCATGGGGAAGCAATCTACTATTTGTTGTGTAGGCTGTGTATTTCTTGCACCACCTCTTGATGGCGGGTTATAATGTGCTTCCAGTTCCCTGTTGGGTACACGGTTTACAAATACAATATACTCCGGATTTACCCTTTTCAGAAAAACTTTATAAAAGCCAAAACCAGGAGCAGTGGTATTGTCAACATTCAACGCATAATTATTTGATTGAATGACCGCATTGGCAGCATCTGCAGCAGCCTGCCAGCGGCTTACATTATAAGCCGGGTACCCGGCCAATGGCTTATTTGCAGGCGTAGCGGCAGCAATAGTTCCACCATTAAATAATGGACTTGCGGCAAACAGCAGCAACCTTGCTTTCACTGCCATACAGGCGCCTTTTGTAACCCTGCCATAATCCCTGTCTTCGTATCCGAGCGGGTAAGGGGTATTGGCCGGGGGCAACAATGCTGCCGCCTCATCAAATTCTTTGCTTACATAGGTCACACATTCTTCGTAGGTATTTCTTGGCACATCAATGATATCATCAATACCAAATACTTTATCGCCAATGAGGGGGACACCGCCAAAGTTGTTGAGTAAATAGGTATAAAAATACGCCCTCATGAAACGGGCTTCACCGGCCAGCCTTTTTTGCAAACCTTCCGATAAGGGTGTGGTGGGCAATTTGCTAAGCAATAAATTTGCGCGGCGTATATTCGTCCACGGTAGGGTCCAGGCATCCCCATGCATAAAATTAACAGGGTTATATACTCCAGCCCATAGTCCCACTGTACGACGTGCCGTGCTGCCGAGTGTATATTCGCCATCATCCGTAGCCTGCTCTGTGGTACCGCTGCCTTCCCACCGGCCCTTATAAAAATTGAATCCTATTTCTTCATACATTCTTGTTACAAAAGCCATCGTCCTGGTACTGTCTGTAAATACCGCATCATCTGTGAGGGCAGTAGTTGATTTGTCGTCCAGGAAAGTTGCTTTTTTACAGGAGGAAACTCCAATAAAAAGAACCATCCCGATAATATATATCTTTTTCATTTGTTTAGAATTAAGCTTTTAAAAAGTTACGTTTAAGCCGACATTGTAGGTGCGCTGGGGTGGATAGGCAACCCTGTCGCCACTATTGGTACCGGGATCAAACTCAGGATCCAATCCATATAGTTTGAAAAGTTTTGACCAGGTGGCCAGGTTATTTCCATTCACATATACCTGGATATCGCTCACCCTCATCCTGTCTAATAAAGCTTTCGGAAATGAATAAGACAGTTGTGCATTTTTAAGCCTTAAGTAGTTTCCGGACCTTGACCAAAATGTGGAACCATATACCGAAGGATCGCTGATACCGCTTTTAGAAACGGTAAGGATAGGAAACTCAGCATTATCGCCAAGAGCGGGTGTCCATGATTTGGTATGCACTTCCTGCAGGTTTGCCGAGAAAGGCCGGATCGCTTCCGAATAGGCATTTACACTAAAATTAGCAGCACCCTGGAATAAAATGCTGAAGTCAATATTTTTGTAACGGGCGCCTAACTGGAAGCCATAGTTGGTATTGGGCAAATTGGGCAGTCCAAAAAAGCCCCTGTCATTATTATCAATTTTATTATCGCCGTTGATATCGGCATACTTGAGGTCACCGGGCCGCACTGCCACAAATGAAGTCGGGCTCTTAGCTATATCGGTGGAATCTTTATAAAAACCACCGGTCCATTTATAAATCAATGACTGGCCAATACTTTGCCCGGTAAATAACTGGTAAGCGGGTATCTGGCCGCTTGGTTCATCCCTGAATACTACTTTATTTTTAGCTAAACTATAGTTACCCTTCACAGAAAAACTAAAATCCTTACCAATCTTGTCCCTGTACGTTAATTCAATTTCGAAGCCCCTATTATTGGTTTTTCCCAAATTAACCGGTGGCAGGCTTTGCCCGAAGATCTGGGTGACCGTTCCCCTTGTTGTTAGAATATCGTAACGGTCATTATTAAAGTAGTCTACCGTTCCCGTTACTTTATTATTGAATAATCCAAAATCAACCCCGAGATCCAGTTTCTTTTCTTTCTCCCAGGTTACATCCAGGTTAGAGAGTGTTCCTTCCTGCAAATTGGTTGCAACGATAGTTGACGAGGAGGTACCAAAATTGGTGGTGATGATTCTGTTGTTAGCAGGGAAATAGCCAAACACATCAGGGCCTGAGGTATTGCTAAAATAGGTCTGACGGTAAGCATAAGAAAAACTACTTCCAATTCTATCCGAACCCACGATACCGTAAGATCCCCTTATTTTAAAAAGGTTAACAACAGGAACCGCTTTTTTAAAGAACCCTTCTTCGGCGATATTCCATCCTGCGGATACGGCAGGGAAAAGCCCAAAACGTTTACTGGCCTCGAACCTGTCGGTACCATTGTAAGCGCCATTAAACTGGAGGAGATATTTTTGTTTGTAGTCATACCCTAAGCGAACCGTAGTACCCTGGAAGTTGACCGGTACAAAATTGTAATCCGCGCTGGCATTGCTGGTTGTTTTACTGTTCCTGCTGATCAGTGCTAAGCCATATAAATGATGATTGGCAAAATTGTGGTCATAATTCAGCGAACCCTGCAGGTTTACTTCCCGGTAAGTTGCATTCGTAGTATAGGTTTGTCCGAATTTTGCAACGGTGTATATATTTAAATCCCTCGGAGTATAGGTATTATTTACGGGGTCATAAATGTAGGATGGAAACTCTGACCTGGTAACATCCCTGTTATAATTATAATTGCCCGAGTAAGAAATTAAGACTTTAGCAGACAACCCGTTGGTGATAAAATTTAGCTTTTGATTGGCGGAAGTAACAAGGCTCATATTGTCAGTATAATTCCGCCTGTATCCAAAGAGGCTAAGCCGGCCAATAATATTGTTGGCATCATAACTGCCACCTGATATACCCAATGATGTGCGCTGCCGGTCGCTGTAACCCCAACTCCCGTCAGGATTTTTAATGGGATAAGCAAATGGAGCCAATGAAAGAAAGCTGCCGAATTCGTAAAAGGCGTCATTTTTATCCCCGTTGATGTTTCCTTTTCCCTTTCCCGAATACTGTATGTTTGGAGTGGTTACCTGGCCGCGGTTACCATAGAAATCAACCCTTATATCCAGGTCCTTTGTTGCTTTAATGTCAAGGTTGGAGCGATAGTTAAACCGCTGGTTATCGTAGTTATTGTTGATCTGTGCATCCTGGCTGAAATCGTTCAGCATGCCCCCCTGTTTTATATAACCAAGCGAAACAAAGTATTTTACCCGGTCCGTACCGCCGGTAATATCCAGATTATTCCTTGTTTGATGACTGTACTTTCTAAACAGTACTTTCTCCCAGTCAATATTCGGATGGCCAATTGGATCCTGTCCGTTTTGGAAAAGTTCCAGGTCGGTGTTTGAAAAATAAGGAGTGGTTACGCCATCATTGAGCCTCGCCTGGTTGAAGAGGCTGGCAGACTGATAAGCATCTAAGTAATCAGGCAAAATAGTGGGCTTCATGGATGCATATTCGCTCCGCAAAGAAATTTTTGGTGGTCCGCCCTTGCCACGCCGGGTAGTAACTACCACTACCCCGTTTGCCCCCTTTATACCGTAGATCGCGGTGGTGGAAGCATCTTTTAAGATGGTGATGGTTTCCACTTCATTGGCATCCAGCGCAGCGAATTGTGCATAGCTGTATTCAATGTCATCCACAATGATCAGGGGCTCGTTGGCTCCCGTAAAGGAACTTACGCCGCGGATAAAAAAAGCCGCGCCGTCATTCCCCGGCCTGCCGGATCTTTGCTGAGAATATAAACCAGGCAACCGGCCTGTTAACCCGTTTTGCAAACTGGCGGATGGGTTCCTCCTGAGTTCCGGCCCTGCAATCTGGCTTGCAGCACCTGTGAGGGTTAGTTTTTTCTGCTTACCATAACCTACCACTATAACCTCATTCAACACTTTAGGATCGAGGCTAAGGGTAATATTATTTAGCCCGGAAACCGCTTTTACTTCCTGGCTAAGGTAACCGGAATTGGTAATCACTATTGTGTTCCCATTTCCTTTTAAAGCCAGGGTAAATTTTCCTCCGGCATCCGTAGAAGCTCCGTTGGATGAAAATCCTTTTTCAAGTACCGTAGCACCTTCAATTGGACCTTTATCATCACTAACGGCACCGCTTACCACCCTGCCCTGGGCTAGTACAAACCCGTGTGTAAAACACCCCAGGATGATTATAATTAATATTATTTTTTTCATTGTATGAAATTTTTCGATTTTATCAAAAGCATGTTTAGTTTTACCAGGCCGGGTTTTGTTCCAGGTTTACATTTTTGGTTGTTTCATCATATGGAACCGGCATAAAATATAGTTTATCGCTGAAAACCATATTACCCGTCTGCACTTTAGCATAGGTCAATACATTGTTTGCATCCTTTACTATTTTCATACCATAGAGCGGGCCATTGATATCAACGGGTGCAGACTTCCACCGGCGAACATCCCAAAAACGATGTTCTTCAAAAGCCAGTTCCACACGCCTTTCTTTTTGTATCAGCGTGCGCAGGTCTGTTTGTGAAATGCCCGCAGCTATTCCATAACGGTTTGCTGTACCCGCAGTTATCCCCGCCCGTTTGCGAATGAGGATAATTTGTTGTACCGCATCCTCTACCCTCCCCACTTCGTTCAATGCCTCGGCATAGTTGAGTACAATTTCTGCAAACCGGAAATACACAAAATTGTGGCTGGTGTTTGCATAAGAAGTATTGTTGGTAAAGTCGCCCATGAATTTCCGCAGGTAGTAACCCGTTTTAGTTTGTATGGTATTATTATTCGGCCTGTCTTTACCCCCATCAAAAGTTTCCACGCTCCTGTTCAGCCATCTTAACCCATTGTAAAAAATGGTGCCATCCAATCTTTTATCCCTGCCGGTATAAGGCGCTGTAGCGCTGTATCCTGATCCCGGTGCATCTATCGCCAGGCCGTTCAGCATAGTAAATGCATCTACCAGGTTTTGTGTGGGACTTGTTCTTCCTGCGCTCTGTATGCCATTATTAGTGTAGCCGATAGGGGCATTGTTATTTTCCAGGTCAAAATTGTTGACCGCTTGTTTTGCCAGGATCACTTCTGAATTTTTTTTGGCAGTAAACACATTGATAAAACTTGCCTGCAGGGCGTAATAGTTGATCGCTCTTAATTCCTCTGCGGCATCAATCACTTTTTGCCAGCGTGCCGGATCATTGTTAATATAGCCGAGCAACCCTTTGGCTTTTTGTGCACCTGATGGCGCCCCCCCATTGAATAAGGGACTTGCGGCATATAAATACAGCCTGCATTTTAAAGCAATGGCCGCGCCTTTTGGTATCCGTCCCAAATCAGTATCCAATATGGCATCCGGGTACAGATCGGCTTTTACAGCATCACATTCGCTGACGATATAATTTGCTACTTCATCAAATGTATTGCGGGGAACCTGCAGGTCTTCCTCTAATGTAAAAATCTTATCGCCCACTAAAGGGATGCCCCCATAACGTTTCAATAGTTCAAAATACATAAAGGCCCTGATGAACCTGGCCTCGGCCTTCCACAGTTTAATACTTGCCGCGGTAGCCGGTACCTTATCAATATTTGCCAGGAAAACATTGGCCTGGCGTATGCCTGAATAACTATTGCCCCAGTAGGCATCCGGGTTAAGGATGGAACTAACAAGGCCATTGGTATAGTACTCCACCGTAGTATTGTTTCTTGAAGGCATTGCATCACCGGCAGCGGCATCTAAAAAATCGCCGCCGATACGGTTGAAACCATTGGGCAGAAAATTATAAATATCTGCCAGGAACTGCTTGGCCAGTACGGCATTTTTATCATTGGGATCAAATACCAGGTCGGCGGTAAATAGATCTCTCGGTTCGGTTTCCAGGTCTTTTTTGCAGGAGGGTACCGCTATCCATATAAAAAGACAGATTGATAACCTTATGATTGTTTTGTTCATCGCTTAAATAATTTTTGCTATAACTTAATATTGATTCCAAAATTGAATAGCCGCTGAATCGGGTACCCGCCATATACTTCAGGATCAATTCCTTTTTCGCTGGTAGCCGTTAGCAGGTTTAATCCATTGGCAAACACCCTGACTGATGAAAGTTTTGCCCTGGAAGTTAAATGCTCAGGAAAACTGTACCCTATTTCAACATTTTTCAATCTTACATAATCTCCCGAACGCATCCAGTAAGAAGAGAATGCCTGGTTATTGGTATTGTTGCCGATGCCAAGGCGCGGGTAGATGGCGTTGGTATTGGTTGGCGTCCATCGGTTGAGGTGATGTTCGTAGGCTTGTCCAAGTCCCCCGTTTTGAAATTCAAAATAACTATTACCGGAGAGGTACCTGTTGCGGTTGGCCACACCCTGTACCAATGCACTAATATCGAAACCCTTATAACTTAAGCCCAAATTAACACCATAGGTCAGTAATGGCTGATCTGTACCGATTTTTGTTTGATCCAGTTGGTTGATCACCCCGTCACTATTCAAATCTTTATACCGGATATCGCCGGGCTGAGGAGTATAGCCAACGAAAGTAGCTTTTCCGGTAATTTCAGCAGCGGATTGAAAAAGTCCATCTGCCACATAGCCAAACGGCTGGCCAATCATTGCGCCGGTGCGACGCATATAATCGTACGGTTGATTTACCTCATCAATAAAAAGAACTTCCGAATTTTGCAAACTGGCATTTGCAGCCATATAATAGTTCAGTTTTCCGGTATTATTTTCCTGCCAGCTTAATTGAAAATCCCATCCGGTGTAGCGGTTTTGTCCTATATTTTCATTAGGGTAAGTATTTCCTAAGAACGTGGTATTTCTCCCTCTTTGAATGGAGAGGTCATAAAACTTATTATTGTAGCGCTCAATGGTAAAGCCAAGCCGGTTCTTCAGCAGGCTGCCTTCGACACCCACATTCAGTTTATTTGCTTTCTCCCAGGTAATATTGGGGTAAGCCAATGTAGACTCTATTAAAGTATTTCCACCACCGGCAGCAGTACCAAAATAAGTAAGTGAATTATTGTTATACCGTTGTATATATGCAAAGTAGCCCGGGTTGTCCCAGCCAGACTTACCATAAGATCCGTACAACTTAAGGGAACTCAGCCATGTTAGTTTTTTAGCAAAATCTTCTTTGGCAATATTCCATGCCGCACCAACGGCAGGAAAACTCCCTCGTTTTGTAGTTCCATTGGGAGCATAGCGGTTAGAACCATTGTAACCATATGCAGCTTCGAGAATATATTTTTGCCGGAAGTTGTATGAAAGTTTTCCGGATAAACCCGAAATAATGTAAGGCAGGTCTGAATTGGAAACAATATTATCCTTGTTAGCCATCGCCAGTACATCTACTCCATGTGTACGATTGATGATAGTTGAATATCCGGCAGAAAATTCTGTATAAGTAGACCGGCCCTGCGAAGCAATGGAATTGGTATTGATCTGGTCTGCTCTGGTACCGTACTGCTTATAGGTACCGCCCGCAGGCTCGAATACAATCACTGGTTTTGTCCGGGAAATATTTTCTAACAAATTGGAAGAATAAGACAACCTTGCTTTCACCCATAAACCTTTCACGATCTCATCAAGCGTTCTTTTCAAAAAGAAGTCGGTGAGGATGTCACGGCGGTAACTTTGTAAATAACCGGAACGTGTAGATTGACCCTGGATATTATTTTGATAATTGGCATTCCCGCCCAGGCTGCTGTCGCGGTTAAAAACAGGATAAGCATTGTTGGGCGTACTTAAGATGGAAGAGAAAATATTACCGGTGCCCGCGCCGGCATCATTACCATTAATAATTCTTCCAAAAAGCGAAATACCGCCGCTAAGTTTCGGAGTAATATTTATATCAACATTGGTACGTGCCGTGTAACCTTTTATGCCGTTGTTGGTAGGGTATTTATTGGCGGCATCTTCTTTTAAAAGGCCCTGCTGGTTAATGTATTCAAGTGTCACAAAAAACTTTGACCAGGTATTGCCGCCATTTGCGGTGAGGGTGTACCGGTTCAGCTTAGCTGTTTTTTTTAATATTTGCGTTTGCCAGTCTACATCCGGGTGGCCGAATGGATCAGTTTTATCCTGGTAAGCCTGCAGGTCGGCCGCGCTATACAAAAAATTAGCAGCGTTAAAAGTGGGATTTACTTTCAACTCATTGGCAACCGCTTCATTTCTTAAAGTAGCATAGTCAAAAGCCCCCAGTGTTTTAGGCAGATTCAGCGCCTGCTGAAAGGCGGTTTGTGCGGTAAACGATATGCTTTGCTTATTGACCGTTCCTTTACGGGTTGTAATTAATATTGCCCCGTTGGCACCCCTTACGCCGAGCATTGCAGTGGATACCGCATCTTTCAAAACGGTAACAGATTCTACTTCTTCAAGATCGAGGTAAGTGATATCCCTGGGCACACCATCTACTAAAATAAGCGGGGTTCTTCCATGCAGGGATATACCCACACCGTCTGATAATGGCTGACCTGAAAACTGTTGGCTATAAATACCTGTCAGTCGTCCGGAGGCAGCACTTAATACATTAGTAACGGGCGATTTTAACAGGTCTTTTCCATAAACGACATCTGTAGCCGTTGCTGTAAGATGCAGTGGTACCGTATTGTAAAGCAATTTTACCGACCGTGATGAAAGAGAATCCCGGCGGCTGTTTATTTGCAGGGTATCGGTTTGTGCAAATAATAGACTCCCTTGCGCAGACATACAAAAGCCAATTGCAAGTAAAAACTTCGGAATAAGTCTTTTATTTGCTGAAAGGTAAATACGCGGATGAAGAAGCCCCGGTAGCCGGGGTTTTAATGGCGACATCGTTTTTTTCTGACTCATAAGCATAGCTATTAATTGTTAAAAAAATTGATCAGTTCCAACGGCTAATAATTAAGTATTATTTTTTGTCCGTTATAATTAATCGTTTTATCGGCTTTATTGGTAAAGTTTAGTGCTTTGGGACTGGTTCTATTGATCCAGGTAATTCTAAATACCCTTTTTTCGAGCATCCCGTTAAAGGTTCCGCTCCTTTCACTGATGGTAAGGGTTTTAGCCGCTTCGCGGTAGCTGAAAACAATGTTGGAGAACTGTTCTTTTTCATAATTGTAATTCACACCTTCATCTTCGTACAATGTAAATTCACCATCGGCCCCCTGGTAAACATGTAGTAAAATGGTATCCGCTTTCTTTTCAGTGGTGTATTGCAGTTCGGGGCCAAAAGGTACAATGGCACCTGCTTTTACAAATACCGGCATCCTTTCATAACCGGCTTCCGCTGGTATAGTTTGTCCGCCCTCAACGAAATTACCGGTGTACAGGTCGTACCATCCTTTGCCCTGGGGCAAATAAACCTTCCGGTTCCTGTCTTTATATTTATACACCGGGTTAATTAATAAGGAGGGGCCAAACATATACTGGTCGGCAATATTTTTTACCGCTGTATCGGCGGCGAAATCCATTGCCAGTCCACGCATAATAGTATAATTGGAATGATAAGTTTTGCCCGCCAGTGAATAGATATAAGGCAGCAAACGATAGCGGAGTTTGTTATAATACAACATACTCTCATAGCAGGGATGGCCCGCAGGCGACACGTTGTAAATTTCCCGGAACGGAAACTGCCCGTGCACCCTGAACAGGGGAACGAATGCGCCAAACTGGTACCATCGTGCATTCATTTCCCGCCATTCATCTAAAGCTTCCCCATCTGGTTTTTCAAATCTTTTTTCTACGGCAAATCCGCCAATGTCCATGCTCCAATAGGGCAAGCCCGACATTGAAAAATTTATTCCCGCGGCTATCTGCATCTTCATATCATGCCAGCGGCTGGCAATATCGCCACTCCAGGTGGCGGCGGCATACCGTTGCATGCCTGAAAACCCCGAACGGGTAAGGATGAAAACTCTCTTGTTGGTATCAACCGACCGTTGTCCTTCATAAATACCTTTTGCGTTTACCAGCGGGTAAGCATTCAGGTATTCGGAGGTGTTGCCTGCTGATAAGGGGTACATTTGTTCCTTCCTTTTTTCAGGACTTACATTAGAAAGTATATCCGGTTCGCTTGCATCCATCCACCAGGCATCCACGCCTTTTTTATATAGCTTTTCATTTAATAATTGCCAAAATCCTTTTTGCGCTTTTTCATTAAAGGCATCGTAAAAAGTAGATACATAACCCTGCCCGATCCAGTCACGCTGCCGGTCGGCTATATTTCTTTTGTAGAGCCAGCCTTTTTTATAAAATTCTTTGTACGCCTCAATGCCTTCATAAAACTTTGGCCATACAGAAATCATAAACCTGGTATTGTATTGCTCATGTAAAACCTTTATTAAACTATCGGGATTGGAGAAACGGGAATTATCAAATTCCTGGCTACCCCAACGGTCCTGCTTCCAGTAGTTCCAATCCAGCACGATATTATCTAAGGGGATTTTTCTTTTGCGAAATTCCTGTACGGTGTTGAGTATTTCATCCTGAGTTTTATACCTTTCCCGGCTCTGCCAAAGTCCAAAAGCCCATATTGGCAGCATGGTGGCTTTACCGGTTAATGTTCTGTAACCACCAATCACTTCATCCATATTGTTGCCATATACAAAATAGTAATCCAGTTGCTGGCCGGCTTCGGATGAAAACCCAAATGAATTGTCTTCCGTATTGCCTGGTGGCTCTTTCCATTTACAGGAAATATAGGACGATCCCCCATCGGGCTCCCACTGGATTTTTATAGCTGATCTTTTATCGTTCTCCAGCAAAAGATCAACTATAGCAGATCCGGGATTCCAGGCCTGTCGCCACAGGTCAAGCACTAATTGCTCATTCAGCCATACTTTTATATACCCGGCATATGTAAACCGTAACTTATGATTTCCATTCAAACCCGAACCGATCGCCCCTTCCCAGGTAATGCTTCCGGCATCGGGCTTAAAAGACGGGGGAAGCAACCGCTTTGAATCATCCAGGTATTCATAGTTGATCTCAGATTCCGCCTTATGCATCAGTATATTTCCGGGCTTATTTTTATCATTGCGGTAAATGGCTGATAACCAGCCTGCTTCCCCATCTTTTGAAAAAAGTTTCAGGGAAGTAACTTCATTATATTGCCGGGTATCGCCCGCCCTGGTAATTGAATTATTATCCCAGAGTATCCCATAATTTTTTGAAGATATCAGAAAAGGCACTGCTACTTCTGTATTGTTCTGAAAAAGAAGCACCTGGTTCCCTTTATAATTCATCAAACCATCCTGGTGCTGGCCAAGGCCATACCAGGCATCATCCGGTGTGGTTTCAAAATTGCGCATAACGGAATAAGTCCGTTCCCCCTCAAAAACAGTTTTGGAAAAGCCGGAACCCACCATTTTCTCCCCCAATATTTTATTTCCGAGTGCATCATAAAATATTACTACCCCCGTTTTCAAATCAGCTATCGCGGTAATAAGTTTTGTTTTCAGGGTAATCTTATTGTCTTTTTCGGGTAGCAGGTCCCAATAAGCCGGGATTCCTTTTTCGTGTACCACAACAAGACTCTTCGCGTTAGAAAACCCAGCCTCGGGACAGGCAATAACCCGTATGATATTATTGGCAATTACCTGTAGTTTTACGGCATGCAGGGTTGATAAAGTATCGGATGGATAAATAATTACCCCATCAATGGTTTTGAGGAAGGATGGCCCGTTTAGGGCAATGCCGGTACCTGGCGCAAAAATGAAAAAGGATATAAGCAGTGTTAAACGTAACATAACAATCAATCATTAATTTTTGAGGAAGCAGGTTGTTTTACACAACAAAATTAGCTGCAAGTTCTAAAAACCAGGGTAGCAGAATGTCTGCACATCAGGTGTCAAATGTTACACCGTATTTGCAACTGATTGATTTTCAATAATAAAATTTAAGGAGAGGTCCTTTTCAAAAAAAAAGTGGTTTTTATTTGGAAGAATTGTAATAATAAAATCGCTGGCATTTGTTGGGATAAACCTCACAGGTTTTAAAGACCTGTGAGGTTTTGGTGACCCTTTATCCTACAATAATATTTTTATAGAAAATATAAACCAACTCCTGCAATTGTGTTAGGAAGCTATGGGGTTTATGCTTTGCAAGTAAGCTTAACTGCTAAACCCCTTCAAATGTTTCTTTATGCAATTCATATTTTTATCCGGATGCTCAATATTCCTGGGGTAATAATAATAGACCAACTGATCGATGTCCTTTTTGATCAGTTCGGGCAACCGTTTATCCATTAAAGTGGTGTCCGTATCCCGCATATTATGATTTTCAATCAGCCATAAACTTTTCTTCCCGTTTTCACGGGCTGCTTTTAAAAAGCGTTCGCCTGTGCCCAGCAATACTTTGCCCGCACTTTCCTGGTGGCCGCCATCCTCGTTTCTCCAGGGCCGTCCGTCGCACCCAAAAAAATCAAGATAACCGGCTTTGGCGCCTTCATTTACAATCAGGTCTGACGAATCTGCATAGGCGAACATGCTGGTTGAAATTTCGGGATGGGTATCTTTAATATGCCGGTTGACATCAGCAAAAAAATCAATGACCGCTTTTATATGCGACTGCCAGGATGCGTCTTTTCCAAGCTTTTCAATTGCTTTGGGCGAATAGTCGGGTAGGAAAGATTTAGGTTCATCCCATATAATGCCTTTAATATTCCATAGCCTGAACATTTTATCTAACGATGTTTTAAAAAACGCGGCCGTTTCAGGATAATGAACGCTACTGATTACCCCGGAAATGTCATTAAATAAAGGAGTGCCGTCTTTTTTTAAAATCCATGTTTGCGGATTTTTTACCGAAAAAGTGCTGGGGACTTTTGGCGCGCCGGCTACCATGCCACCCCATCGGGAAGGTACGGCATGTACTTCCATATTCAACTTTGCGGCTTCGTTGCAAATGATCGTCACGTTTTCAACCGCGGCAAATAAATCCTGTTCCAGTATAGCCAGCGAAACCGTATTGGTGCCAATGTCAGCCATCCATTTTAAATCTTCGCGGATATGCCTGGGTACGAGGGTGTACATGTGTGCCCGGAAATAATAGGCATTGAGTGTTTTGGCCCGGTTTAGATTTACCGGTGCTGGCGCTTTGCTTTTAAACCCTGAAAGAATGCTCATTCCGGCAGAGGCTAAGGTTATATCTTTTAAAAAATCCCTTCTTTTTATCATTGGTTGTAAAATTTATTAGTGATATGTAAATTATAAAGTGGCGTTTTGGTTGGTGAATGCTGATTCGTCAATGGTGAATGGTCAATAGTGAATCAATCTCGTTTAGTTAAGGGTCTTAATTGCCCCGTCCGCCGCGGCGGACGGGGATAAAAATCGGCGATAAAAAATGCGGCTTTAGCAGAAAGATAGTTTGGCTAAAGCCAAATTGGAATATGGTAACTCTCTACCCCCGCCCTGAAGGACGGGGCAATTGAACTGCAGGGCTTAAACGACATTGAATAGTGAAATATGGCATATTCGCAATGGACAATGCATGCTTAACCTGACGATCCTGTCTTCTCAACATTGATTTACCTGGTATTAATTTCCCTTACCGCGGTTCTAGCCTCCACGAAACAATTCAGCTTTTCGATGTGTGAACACAATAACCGTGGCAGCATTTTCAACACCCGCTGCTTATTTTTTTGTTGCCACACAACGAAAGCCAATCTCGGGAGATGCGGTTGCGGGCGGCCATTTGTAATGATAATTAATGCGCATGTGCCCAAATATATCTGTCCGGTAAGAACCGCCCTTTGCCATTTTCTTTTCGCTGCCTATCCAACGGGTGCCGCATTCAGTTTTGCCGTCCGCTACATCTACAGGATCTGTCTGCGCTTCGGCGGAATAAGGCCCTTCCCAATCGCTGCACCATTCAAACACATTGCCTATAATATCGTACAAGCCCAACGCGTGCGCTTTTTTAAGTGCCACTTCATGCGTCAGAAAATCCGAGTTAAACTTTGACCAGGCATACAAGTTGCCCAGCGAATCTATATTTTGCAAAGTATCGGCAAAGAAATAAGTGCCTTTATTACCGTTTCGTTCGGTAAACTCGTATTCTGCATTGGTAGGCAGGCGGTACCCGTTTTTATGAATATCATATTCCAGGCCTGCAAGGCCGCTAACCGAAGTGTCTTTTTTGATGATGGAAGTATAGGCATACACGGTATCGAGCTTATCCCTTTTACTCCGGGCATTGCAATATAAAACCGCATCATACCAGGAAACTTTTTCAACCGGCAGCTTTAGGTTGCCGGTTTGGTGTGCCGATGGGTTGATGCCCATTAGCTCCATATAATCTTTTTGGGTTACCAGGGTGCTGTCCATATACAAATTGTAAGTAAACGTTACTTTATGTTTGCCAATAAAGCAGGCCCATTCCGTACCGGCTTCTTCCTTTGTCCACCCCATCATGAAACTTTGATTTTTTGAGTGGATGAGTGCCATGTTGTTGTATGTTTGGGCGAAGGATGATAAACACATCATCATCAACAAAGGAATTATAGCGAAGTTTTTTTTCATATTTATGGTTTATTGCTTTCTGGTTATTATTTACAGCTAAAAAAATCGTAAATGCGAAAAATTAAAATCGTAAATAATCATTTAATCAGGTGAATCAGTAGTCCAGAAAATATTGTCCCAACAAAGAAGCAGCTATAGTTATCATCCCTGTCTGCTTGACGCAGGGAGGCAGAATTGTTTCACTCACTTGTACCTTTCCTTTGCGGATCTTTCATTACATTATATATTTCTTCGCTGGACTGCTTAGGGCCGGCCTCATAAAAAAGGCGTTAAGAAAATTTGAATGCTTGTCGTTAAGAAATGAAATTGATGTTACCAATGGTGGGCTTTGCTTTTAGTCCGTAAGTCGCACAAATGTTCAGAAATATTCTATCGCTGTCACTAATTTCATTTTAGACAAGCATTCAAATTTTTAGCCTTTTTTATGCAGCCTTGATTTTTTTTGTTACATCCTGAGCGTAGCCGAAGGGTTTCATCAAGGAAAAAAAGTAAATGGAGCCTACCCTATTATCAATTAAAGTTCAAATATGCATCAATGCGCCGCAATGTCCATCATATTTAATACAAACTGCGCAGCCACTTCATCATACCTTATGCCGTATAAGCCTGTTTCACCAAAACCTTTTGCCAGCCTGCCTGATGTTAACAATTGTGACACGATCAGTTTGCCTTTTCCTTTTCCAAAATCTACCAGTGCCACCGGTGTTTGCGTGAGGTTTTTTGCACAGTTGGCCAATGGGATTAAATTATCGGCAATACCTTTTTCGGCATCCTTATACCCTTTACTTAAATTGGTGATGGCAACCGGTATATTTAGATTGATGGAATTTGCCAGGGCCGGCGCATCCTGAACCAGGAACAATAATTTATCCTTCAGTTTCTTTTCCGTTACCTTATCATTCGGCTTGTCGGAAAATTCATAAAAACCCTGCAATTCATAGCCGAAATATTGGTCGTTTTCGATCTTTTTCTCGTCGGCACCGCGGGCCTTCCATTGAGTCAGAAATGCTTTTGCACTTAATCCTTCAAATGTCATATCCGATGCAGGCACAATCAATCCTCCACGAAGGCCATTCCAAATCCTTGTGTACTGATCTGGCATAATGCCCCAAAGTTGCCTGTTGGTTTTACCAGGATGTAAATGACTTTCAGGTTCGGCTGTTTCCGTAAATTTTAAAGCGATTCCTCCAAAAAGGTTATAGGTGTTTGTTTTAGGATTGGAAATCCTTGCCACGCTTTGTAAAGGGCCAAAATCGCCTGCTTTTGTCGGATAGCCCTGTCCAAGTAACCTATCGCCCACATCCAGCATCACTACTGATTTACCTTTTGCAATAGCATCCCGGATGGTGTTAGACAAATGGGTATCACCTGTTGCTATTTTCTTCCATGTTTGTAAAGAGGTAAGTATGATATTGGCAGCAGGGTCACCCATTTCAACTACTACTATTTTGTTGTGCTTTAAAAATTCTTTGAGTTCCGCTTCATCTTTGGCAACAGCTACTATAACGCCGGCAAGATTTGCCGGAACTACCGCTTTTACCACCCTGAAATCCCAGGCGGAAATAACGGGGTATTTTACAAATGAAGGCTTATTGACCAATTCAGCCTTCACTGTATAATCGCCCGCTTCTGCAGGTATTGTTACCGAAACGGGTACTACCTCTTTATCAAAAGCGTTCACTTTTGATAGAAAGGATTTTGTATAAAATATTTTGCCTGCGCTGTTCTCGATGGTTACTTTAACGGATAAACCGGCAGCCTTGCTTTCATCGTTAAAAACATAAACGGGAAGCACCTGTTGCTGATTGGGTTCAAAGTCCCTGTCCCATATTTCAATACTAACCGATTGTGGGGAAAACGATGCTGCCAGCGCATTCCATACTGGTTTCGGATTACCTTCTTTCAACGGCCCTAAAAACCAGTGATTGCCATCTTCTTTACTGCCCAAAGCACAAAACGGTGAAAAGCCGGCTGCGCCTATTCTTCTCCAGTACTCGGCCACCTTAGCATTTGCCTGGGCATGAAAAGCCAGGCGTTCTTTTGCAGTATGATCTCGCCCAAGAAAACGCAGGTAGGTTTCTTTAACTGTGCTGTAAGAGCCCAGGTCGCCCTTCTCATCTAAGTAATTACCGCCAAATTCATCAGACATGACCGCCTTGGGAAAATCGCTGGCATTGTCATAATACAAACCGAGGTTTTCAAACAGGCTCCACCAGTATTTGTGTATATGCAATACATCCCTGTCTTCAAGTACCAACGGTGGATAGGCAGGCAGTAATTCATCCAGCGCAGCCCAGGCTGTTTTAAGCTGATCGCCGCCTGTTTCATTGTATGGATGAATGAGGGAAACGGATGGATGGCGCATGGCCAGGTTGAGCCAGCTTTTGTATTGTATAAGAAGGCTTTCCTTTGAAGCAGGCATCCCATGGAAGAAGCTCCACTCAAACTGAACGGCCAGTCCTAAACGATCGCAGAGGTCAAGAAACTTTTCGGGTGGCAACCCTAAATGAAAACGCAGGTAATTACCCCCGAGATCTTTTGTGCGTTGTACGATATTTTTTATAAACCAGCTGGTATCATAACCCAGTTCCCTGCCTTCAGCGGTACGCATCCAGCGATGCCATACCACGGTAGGGCCTTTAGCAACAAAATGCTGGTCATTCAAATAAAATTGTTTGTCTTTTATTTCAAACTTTTTAACACCAAAGGGAATGGTTGACTGGTCTTCAATATAACCGCGGCTGTTAATAATGGTTAATTTTAAATAATATAAACGGGGTTGCTTCGGCGACCAGCTTTTTAATTTACCGTTGATGGCAAAATTTACCGCATTATGCAAGCCGGCAACTACTCCGTTTTGGCTGATCAGTACTTTGCCGTTTTTATCAACAATGTCAATTTTAGCCTTTCCTTTAAAATCACCGGCAGCGTTGAGATCATACCGGGCTATTACTTTTTGATTGTCAAAATCAATAAATGGAATGATCCGTTCAATACTCACTTCGCCGTGCAGGTGCAATACCACATCATCCCATAAACCGGAACCTACATTTGAACGAAAATGATCAGCCCAGGGAATAAAAGAAGCATCTGAAGGCGGTACATTTTTTAATGATGCCAGGGCAATCTCTATCGTGATGGTATGCCCGGGCGATATGCTTTTATGTAGTAATGTTAAAAACACGGGCGCCATCCCGCCTTCCTTTTTATCAACCAGGTCCCCATTGATGTATACCTGTGGTTGAAACCGGGCGCCTTTTAATTCAAGTGTAGCGTGTGACCAATTTCCGGCGGGTAATTTTATTTCCTTTTTGTACCACAATACTTCGTTACTCATAATAGTAGGGTCGGTGGCGATACCCGGAACAATAACCGTACTGGTATATTTTCTTGCAAATCCCATTTCCCATTTACCATTCAATGATATTGCCTTTGGGCCATTTATGCCGTCCGCCAAAAGGCATTGGCACCATACTAATACTAACACAAGTATCAACAGGATTTTAGTTCTTATAATATGCATACGATGAATTGATAAAAATTTGAGCGTTTAAATTATTTGCAGGGTCATCCCGGCATATTTTAAACCAGGGGCTTGTCGAACGGGAATGGCCTTCCACCCGGCTATTGCCGGAGTAAACCACCAGTTTTCCCGTAGCCGGTGAACTTATTTTAAAATTTTCTTAATGAATATCTCCAAAAAATACCTTCTCAGAAATTCCACCTGGTTCGCCTAACACCTGGATGATGGTTGATGGCCCAAGGTTAAACGGTGCTGTCCATGAACGTAAAGCCCATACAATTTCTCCACCGGGGGTAACTTCAATAGCCTGAACAGGGAGTTTTTTTGCAGGGTCAATTTTACCCTCCCATTGATTAAACCAGTTGTTAATAATGGTATTGCCGTTCGCCCTTCTGATAGCTATTTGCGGGTTGGTGATTTTGTAACCGGGAAGGTCTTTCAGGGAAAGATTCCAAAGGCTGTCGCCTTTACTGTTGTATTCCCTGACGTACAATTTATTATTGCCGCTTACCAGGATATTGCCGTTTTTTAATGTCTCCACACCCCAGGCGCCGGGGGCGGAAAATGATAATAGTTGTTTGCCATTAATATCGTATTCGCTTATTATGCCCATATCCATGTGGGCCACCATAATGGTACCCTTATTGGTAAGCCTTGCATGGCGGAACTGGCCGTGGACACCTTTCGGATTTTTTACCGGAAGTGTAAACTCCTTAACGGTTTTGCCGGTTTTAATATTTACTACAAACAATTTAGCCGGATCACCGTTTTGAATAAAAAAAACATGCTCCTTACCAATTGGTTGCGCCGTATGTATTTCGGTGCCTGCGGGTGCAGGGTAATCCCAAAGCACTTTTTTGCCGGGGGTAATAAGGGTAACACCAAACTGGTGTGCAAAAAGAATGTTTCCGTTTGATAGTAAAACAGCATCGCTTATTTCGCCTTTTCCAACAGTATCAATATACGACCAAACAATCCTGCCTTTTCGGACGATGTACATATTCCTGTCTTTGGCTTCACCTGCGTAAAAAAAATCGAACTCGGCCAGTCCTTTACCCGGAAGGATGTCGGGAGCGGGAGACTGCGAAAATGACTGTAGGGCTATGCCGGTGAAAAAGATAAAAATAAACAATAACCTTACGCAGGATTGTTTATTTGCAAAGGGTGTTTTAGGCTTCATGTATGGTATTTTTTTTCTTTTTTATTAAAAATGCACTAATTCCCATTTAGATGAACTCAAACCCTTTCTTTTTCCGGGTAAATTTACAGGTTGCCGGGTTTTAATTTACCATAGCAAGAGGATATCGGAATCCCCTTTGCTATGGTATTTGAAGAAATTTTCAACTGATGAAACCGCTACCGCTTTATTGCCTTAAAAATTTAATGCTTGCCAATTGCTGCTTACCATCTACTGACAATGCGGATAGCATATACACCCCCGGCACTTTCCGTGACATTTCATTTACCCTTACTTTGTTGGCGCCGGTTTGCAAATTGACTTCCTGAGTTTGCGTTAACCTACCATCCACACCAGCAATATAAAGCTGAACAGTCTGGGATTTGTCAGACACGATACTTACCTCGAAACTATTGGTAACAACAGGGTTAGTCAGTAACACCATTTTAAATGTTTTGTCAGTATTATCAACTATTACCGGCCCTGTTAATGCAGGCCTGTTTCCACCGGTTGTAGTAGAAATATCTCCATACGCAATTCCCCTGCCAACGGTACTCATGAAATAACGACCGTACGTATTCATGGAACCCATTATAAAATTCCCGTTTCCAAGTCCGCCATACTCGTGCGCATCATCATTGACACGCGTCCAGTTTACACCTTTGTCGGTAGACCTGAAGGCACCGGTTACCCCGCCTACGGAAGCCCAGATATAAACCGCCGGATAATTAGCGCCTGTGGCAGCTTTGCCAAAGCCCACCGCCGAACAATTGCTAACACCGCTCACTGTGGTAAAATTAACGCCGGCATCAGTTGTATATTTAAGGCCGGCGCCATTCAGGGCAACCCATACATCACCATCGTTGTCAGGCACGGCCCTTATTATTTTAGATCCTCCTGAACCAATATTTGCAACATTAGTAAAACTGGCGCCCCGGTCAGTACTTTTCCAAAATGCTCCACTGTTATTATCGTACATGTAAAAATTTTGCGCATTAACCAAGTCTGCTACCGGTATTGCATCGCTAAAGTTCATACCCCCGGCGCAGGTGGTCCAACTGGTGCCTTTATCAATGGAACGGTATGTGTTGGTTGAACCTGCCGGGCAATGTAAAAACGCAAAGCCATTTGCCGAAACAGCCACTTTACCAGAACCTCCTTTTGAAACTACGCACTGTGTCCATGATGCACCCTGGTTGGTTGAATAATATTGTCTTGAGCCGGTTCTTAATAATGTATTTTTTTCAGTACCTGCAAATGCAATACCCGTTGTGGTACCCATGGTGGGATTATGCCTGGGGGCATATTGCGATACATCCGAATGTTTAAATCCATCATAATCATAAATCACTGAAACCAAAGCCCCGCCGGTAATACTTACCAGGTCCCTCGGCACGGTTTCTTCGAATCCATTTACATTAAATTTCCAGGTGGTATTGGTGGCGTTTATATTATCGCAGCTAAAAACGCCCTGCCCGGAAGTGATCCAGACTTTGCTGGTGTTAAAAGGATCAAACTCAGCGCTACCCACCCAATGCATATTGGTGCCATTTACCCAGGTTACCCCATTGGAGTTAAGTGTCATGCCATTTGCAATAGGGTCTTTCCAGGTAAAACCCCCATTATCACTTACTAATATACGGTCACCATACACGAGCCCGCCACTTGCTGCTGTATATTGCGGTAGGTAGGTATTTACGGTAGACAGGAGTATTCTTTTAGAGTTGTTGGGATCTATGCTTATCCCGCTGAATGGTTTAGCATAACCGGCAGGTGTCCTTAAACTCCAGGTATTAATGGATGGTGTATATCTCCAGACAGCGCCATTATTCATTGGTTCATTTAAACCGGTATTACTATTCGCGTGAGGCCCGGCACCGTTTGCATAAGTGACAAACAGGTTGCTGCTGTCGGGGGTTAAGGCAGCCCTCTGTGGCATATAAGTGGTTGGGGCACCGGATACACCGGCAAAACTTGTCCCGCCATTTTTACTTACATACAGATTGGTGCTTCCTGCGCGTGAAACGCCTACATAAATGGTTTGGGAGGAACTGGTAGTCCCCTTGCTCCGGGGATCAAACAATACAAAACTAATCCCGTTACCATTGGGTGTCGACCTCACATTTAAAGAACTGACCCTTGTCCAGGTGGCGCCCATATTAAAACTTCTGAATAATCCGCTATCCCTGGTTCCACAGTACAAAATGTTGGAGTTATTAGGATCTACCTGTAACTTTTCTCCATTTTGCCGACCCATTCCATTGCCATGCGCCCTGAACTGCCCTGTGACATTCACTATTGAAGGAAATGTTTCCCCATAATCGGTTGATCGTAAAATAGCGGTGTTTCCACCATTAAAATAACTGGTTCCCACAAACATGTACACCCGCGATGGTGTGAGCGGATCAATGGCAACAGACTCTACACCCATATAACCTGTTTGCGCAGAAGATGCCCAATCCACCAGCGGCTTCCACCTGCTATTACTGTTATCCCATTTATACGCGCCACCTACATCTGTCCGGGCAAACATCAGGTTCTGTTGTGTTTTGGAAGTAATGATCGCTGATACAAAGCCACCGCCACCCATGGCAACGGTATTCCATTTATACGACTGGGCATCGGCGGGAGAATAGTGAAGAAAAATAAGGCAAAATAAAAGGGTTGTTTTGAATGTGTTTAAAACTTTCATAATAGCAATTTTAGGTTAAGAAAATCGTTTATACTTAATTGCGGGTGGCGCCTGCACCTGATCCGTTGACTCGTATATTTCAGTACCGATACTCATTCGGCCCCTTCCGTGCCCGGCAGATTATCAGGTCTCCAGTTCCATCATTTTAAACCAGGATGGCCTTTCAGGCTATGAAGACGATAATCCGTTAATGTATGGCAAAAGTAAACGCAACTTCTAAAGGTGATGGTAGCGAAATGTCTGCAAATAGGGTGTCAAATGCTTCAATCTTTTTGCAAAAGGTTGATTTTCAATAATAAAATATTGAGAGTTATTTTCTTGGTCCAAACAACAACCTATTGTGTCAGGCTAACTGGTTTCAAAAAAGAAAAGGCTCTCAGGGGTGGCGGGTTTTAAAAACCACTATATCAATGGAGCAAAAGGAAATAACCTGACAGAATGATTAAAAATTATAAGCAGGCGGAGATTTTAAAACTGCTAATGCTTAAACATCATTGTTTCGAGTGTTTGTCGTTTTAACAATGCAAAAAAATACTTGTTTGAACAGAGCCAAAACTAATGTTGTTGAAACAGTTAAGGAAAATTGCCTGCATAGCACATCAGGTTAATATATTACAATTATTTGGAAAAAAATTAGTATGATATTTAGAATATTAAAACTATGTTTACACAGTAATTCCGGAATTAAAAACGATTGTTAGTTGAAGTTGCTGCCGGGAGGTTTTTCTGCATTTTAACCATTAGCCAATTTATTTTTATCGGTAAAGTTTGCAAAGTCAGGTGACACAATTTTTGTGGAAAATTGCAAATTGTCATACCAGGTAACCCGTTTTTATCTGGTAAAGATTGGATATTTTATTTTCTGGAAAAAGAGAATAGATTTGTCACATTAAAATTAACTGCATAAAAGAAGAAGTATAAAATACTGCCCCTTTTATTTTCCTGATTGCTATTATGAACGAAATTTACTCACCGATTACTGATAGTAAGCTAATAATCGCTGCCCGCGAAGGAAGTGAAGAAGCCTTCCGTAAACTATATGAAAGATACTGGAAGGATCTATACAAAATCGCCTGCCGCAGGTTGCCATCAGAAGAAGATGTAAAGGACGTATTGCAGGAAACTTTTATTTCTTTGTGGAAAAACCTGCATCATATATCCGTACAGGATAATATTGGCGGATACCTCTACACCTCTTTGCGCAATAAGATCTTTAATTATTATGAAAGAAAACAGTTGAGATTTAAAACACTGATGAACCAACCATTTTACCCTGTTGAATCAGAGAACCTGATTTATAGTGTATTGGATACAAAAGAGCTGAAGGTTGCAATTAGCGCCATAATTAAAGAGATGCCTTCAAAAATGAAAGAAATTTATTTGTTGAGTAAGGAAGAACAATTAACCAATGCCGAAATAGCCAACCTGC
Organism: Ferruginibacter sp.; assembly: GCA_014379625.1. Taxonomy (GTDB): domain Bacteria; phylum Bacteroidota; class Bacteroidia; order Chitinophagales; family Chitinophagaceae; genus Ferruginibacter. Next base: position 106,378 of record JACMLJ010000041.1, read on the forward strand.
TTTTACTGGCACCCCAAACAGTAAAAAACCAAATACACCAGGCGGTGAGCCGTATCAGGGTGGAACTTAAAAAAGCCAACCCGCTCTTATTTTCCCTGTTTATTTTAATCCCGCCAGGGCGTTAAACAGTTAACCGAACTACTTTGAATTTATTTTAGAATTTCTGCGAAAAAAAATCAAACTGTATAGTACTATTTATAAGCCTGGCTGTTAGGCTTTGTAAAGCACCGGTATTATGCATAAGATCCAGGAGTTGATCCAAAAATATAATTCAGGCCAATGTACAACTGAAGAAAAGTTATTGCTGGAACAATGGTACCAGTTATTTGACTGGAATAATAAGAACATTTCTATTCCGGAAGGTAATATGGAGGACCTGAAAAAAGAAGTTTGGTGCGCCTTGCAAAAAAATACCATACCCGCATCCAGGAAACACCATCTGCCTTCATCTTCTGAACCGGCGGCATTACTAAAGTGGTGGCATTATGGTTCCGCCGCCGCAATAATTACTACCATACTTATATTGGGATTGTTTAGATCCCAACCTAAAAAAGCAATCATTTCGGCGAATCGTATTGAAAAAACTGCTGAAGTAAATAAAGTAATATTACCTGGTACAAGTAAAGCGCAATTGCTACTGGCGAACGGAAGCATACTATCACTTGATTCGGCGCGTAGCATGCAGTTAAAAGAAGAGGATGGCACCCGTATTAATAAGCAGGCCGGAAAATTAATATACACGGACGGTACTTCAGGCAACGGGAAAGTTCTTTTCAATACCTTATCTACACCGAGGGGCGGCGAATACCAGCTGGGATTGCCGGATGGCAGTAAAGTATGGCTGAACGCGGCTTCGTCTATAAAGTTTCCGACCCATTTTGAGGGTAAACAAAGAACTGTTTTTTTACACGGTGAAGCATATTTTGAAGTGGCTAAAATTAAGGGTATGCCCTTCCAGGTAAAACTGGATAATGACATGGTGGTAGAAGTAGTGGGTACACATTTTAATATTATGGGGTATAACGATGAAAGAGAAATAAAAACAACATTGGAAGAGGGTATTGTTAAAGTGACCAATCAAAACAAAACTGTTCTTTTATCCCCTTCTCAACAGGCAATCATTAAAAGGAATTACCAGGGCTTAACAATAAGTGATGCAGATGTAGCAAAAGCACTGGCCTGGAAAAACGGCATGATTGAATTTGATGGAGATGACCTGCCATATATTATGCGCCAGTTAAGCCGCTGGTACGATGTAGATATCTCTTTTACAAATGATATTCCAAAAGGAACTTATAAAGGCGCCATTCGCCGTCAGTCGCCATTATCAAACATTTTAGAGATATTGAAATTAGCTGGTGTAAAATTTAAAATCGAGGAAAAAAAATTAACGGTAACCGGGGGCTAAAAAAAATGCCCAACCGGGAAATATTGATTAAACATGTTTGCTAATGAAAAGCGGGAACGCTGTCACGTTCCCGCCATAAAGATTTGGTAAAACATGCATTTATAACGTAGTAACACATATTGTTTAACCAAAAACTTAACAAAGCTATGCAAATTTACCAGACCCGCAAGTGGTCGCACCGGTTGCTGCCACCTGTATTAATTATCAGGATCATGAAACTAACTGCAGTTTTTTTATTTGCCCTGACAATCAATGTAAGTGCAAACGGATATTCACAGGATATCACGTTAAGACTATCCGACACACCCCTCGAAAAAGTATTGAATGAAATACGAAAACAAACGGGATATGCTTTTTTTTACAAAACCGACTTATTGAAAGACATTCCCAAAATTAAAGTAAAAGTTAAGCATGCCAGTATTGAAGAAACAATGAAGATTTGCCTTTCCGATCTTCCCCTTAGTTATTCGATCATCGACAAAACGATTGTACTTAGTGCAAAAATAACCCGTCCCGAAGAAAAAATAGAGGAAGAAACCCCGCTTGCCGATATTAAAGTGACCGGTGAAATAAAGACGGAGGCAGGATTACCCTTAGCCGGTGCTTCTGTAAAACTGAAAGGATCTACGCTCGGAACAAGCACAGACGTCAATGGAAGGTTTACACTCAGCATACCTGCAGCCGGGGGCATTTTAGAAATTTCTTTTGTTGGGTACAATCCTTATGAGATCGCAGTAAAAAAAGACCTGCAACTGAGCATTGCACTGAAACAAAAGGATTCCCGTGTTGAGGAAGTGGTAGTAATAGGTTATGGAACTGTAAAAAGGACCGATCTGACCGGCGCTGTTTCTTCAGTTTCGGCAGAAAAAGTTACCCAGGTAAAAGGCGTATCCACTTTGGCACAGGCGCTGCAGGGCCAGGCTGCCGGCGTACAGGTTATTCAGCGTTCGGGCCAGCCCGGTGAAGGGGTGTCTATTAAAATACGCGGGACCAATTCAATACAGGCAGGTAATGACCCACTATATGTAGTAGACGGGCTTCCATTGGATTTTTTAAGTGCCCAACTCAACCCTGCTGATATTGAGAGTATTGAAGTGCTGAAAGATGCATCTTCTACTGCCATATATGGGTCTAGGGGCGCAAATGGCGTGATCATGATCACCACAAAAAAGGGGAAGGAGGGTAAATCGAGGGTTAGCTATAATGGCTATTATGGCACCCAGTCGTTGCGCAAAAAAGTAGACCTTATCAATGCAAGGGAATATGCCAACCTGCAAAATGAAGTGGCCGTGAATGATGGACAGCCGCTTAAGTGGACACCCGCACAAATAGATTCCCTGGCCCCGAAGGGAATTGACTGGCAGGACCTGATATATAGAAATGCACCCGTTCAAAACCACGACCTTTCTGTTTCAGGTGGTAGCGCAGGCACTAAGTTCTATACCTCTTTTGGTTATTTCGACCAGGATGGTATCATTGAAAGCTCCTATTTCAAAAGGTTCTCTTTCAGGGGTAACCTGGAGCAAAAGATCAATGAAAAATTAACTTCCAATATCAGCCTTTCCCTGCAACAGTCCAACTATTTCCAGAATAATTATTTTAATGCAGATGGTGGTGGTGGTGTGCCTTTTACAACCATGGTAATGCCCCCCACACAACCTATATACGATGCCAATGGAAGGTATAGTGTTTTTACCGGGGTACCCTGGGGACAAACCAATCCTTATGGTATATCGAAAGAAGAATACAGGCCTAACAAAGCGTTAAGACTTATAGGAAATGTAACCCTTTCCTATGCCATCGTTAAGGGATTAAAATTAAAACTTAGTGCCGGGATAGATAATAACCGGAGTACTACAGATTACTATGCACCTAGTACCTTAAGTCTTTACAATGGCGGCGGCGCTTTCAAAAACCTGAGTAATTCCTCTACTTTTGTAAATGAAAACCTGCTGAATTATAACACCAACTTTAATAAACATACCATTGATGCGGTAGCCGGTATAACTTACCAGAGCAGTAAATCTGAGAACCTGAACAGTGGTACTTTCAGCGGGTTCCTCACCGATATTTACCGGAACAACAATCTTGCCGCGGCTACTGTTAAACCAACGAATACCAATTCGGGCTACAGTGATAATAAGTTGATCTCTTATCTTGGCCGGGTGAACTATACTTTTGCGGGTAAATACCTGCTAACATTAACCGGCAGGGTTGATGGTTCATCAAAGTTTACAAAAAATGATAAGTATGCCTTCTTTCCTTCAGGTGCTGTTGGCTGGAGGGTTTCGGAAGAGTCTTTCATGCAAAGTGTAAAGGCTGTTTCCAACCTGAAACTGAGGGCAAGTTTTGGCGTATCCGGCAACCAGGCTATCGGCCCTTACCAGTCATTAGGCCGGCTTGGCACCCAAAATGTCACTTTCAACAATAACGCAACTACCACCTATCTTTCGAGCCAACTGGAAAACGGGACACTTAAATGGGAAGAGACCAGCCAACTGGACCTGGGGATCGACCTTGGCCTGTTTAACGAAAGGCTGCAATTGACTGCGGATTACTATGATAAAAAAACAACCGATCTTTTGCTGGACGTGAGCCTGCCCGGGAACACCGGTTATACCAGTATATTGAAAAACCTTGGAGCAACCGGTAATAAGGGCTTTGAATTCCTGTTAAATGGCAGGATACTTACCGGCAGGCCTTTAACATGGTCTTCAACTCTGACTTTTACCAGTAACAAGACCAGGCTGATCGATCTTGGGAAAGATGCCCAGGGCAAACCCATTATCTACAAGGAAGTAGGAAGTGGCGGAAATTGGTTCCCGATGATCCTGGGCAATTCGATGCAGCAGTTGTTTGGGTATAAAGTGATCGGCGTTTACCAGACAGATGCAGAGGCGATAAAAAATGGCGAACCGACCAAAAAAGCCGGCAATTATAAATTCCAGGACACTGACGGAAGTGGTGTGGTGGATGGAAATGACCGTATCGTACTCACCCGTTTTGAGCCGAAGTTTACCTACGGTTTTAATAATAATTTTACCTTCAATAACTTCAACCTTTCCTTCCTGATAGTAGGTTCTTATGGTAATGATATTTCCAACGAGTTCCGTAAATACAATATTACCCTCAATGGTAAATGGACGCCATCCAGGGAAGCCTATAATAACCGCTGGGTATCTGGCAAGGGGGTAAATATGTTTGATAAACCCAGCGCCAATAGCGGCAATGATATCAGGGATTATGCCAGCAGCCTGTGGTTGGAAGATGGTAGTTATTTACGGGTAAGGGATATAACCCTCGCTTATGATTTTACCCCTGCACTGGTTAAACGGTTAAAAATTTCCTCCCTGCAGTTGTATATCAGTGCGCAGAACCTGATCACCATCACCAATTATTCGGGGTACGATCCGGAAGTCGCCAATTCATCAGCTACTATCAATGGATGGGACCGGGGAAATTATCCTTCCACAAAATCAATTACAGGTGGAGTTAAAGTTAATTTTTGATTGCTAAAACTTATTTATATGAAAAAAATATTAATTATTATCACGCAGGCTATTCTCCTGGTTTGCTTTCTGACAGGTTGCAAGAAAGAATTAGAAGAAAACCCAAGAACGTTTGTTAACCCGGATGTATTTTATACCAGTTTTGCCAGTTATGACCTGACGGTAATGGGCGTTTACAGAACCATACCAAATACGTTGGGTTACAGTGGCTGGCTAACCCGGGAAAGCTTTAGCGATATTATTGGTACAGTATCCGGGGCTTACGAGCAGGGCCTGCCCGTTTATCAAAACAACCACCAGCCTTTTTTTTATAATGTAAGGGATCAGTGGAATAACCATTATTTTATAGTGAAAGATGCCAATTTTATCCTGAAGAAGCTGGAAGAATCAACTATTCTTTCAGCAACACAGAAAAATGCGCTGATCGGTGAAGCCCGTTTTCTAAGAGCCTATGCTTATTTTAACCTGGTGCAACTGTATGGCGATGTGCCGCTCAGAACAACTGCATTGGAGGATCTTTCAGAAGCAAATCTAAGGATACCGAGAAGCCCCCAGGCAGACGTGTATAAACTCATACTGGAAGACCTTGTTTTTGCGGAAGCCAATTTACCGGATATTGCCCCAAAGGTTGGTCGTGTGTACAAGTTAGTGGCTACAGCCTATTTGGCAAAAGTATATTTAACGATGGCGGGTAACCCAATCAATCAAACCCAGTACTATACCAATGCAAGGGATAAAGCGCTGGCGGTGATCGGTTCCGGAAAATTTTTACTAAAGGATGACTATGCACAGGTATTTCACAATACCGGCTACACTTCTGAAAGTATTTGGGAGCAAACCTATATCGTTGGAACTGGTGGCAATCCTTTAATGATAAATAGCGCCACTGCACCCGGGTATACTTATATTTTGACCCCTGCGCCATGGTTTATAACTAGTTTTCCGGTGGGTGACCAGCGGAAAGCATGGGGGGTAAAAGAGAATTATGCGGCACCCAGCGGAACACTAGCCCCCTTCTTTACAAAATTTGTAAACCTTGCCTGGATAGATAACAGCACCATTACCGCCAATGCCGGCAGGTTAGATTACACCATTCCTTTTTTGCGCCTTGCAGAAATGTACCTTATTGCTGCCGAAGCGGAAAATGAGCTCAACGGGCCTACCGCAATAGCCTATCAAAACATCAATAAGATAAGATGGCGCGCAAGGGTAAATAAAGCAGACCCAACGAATGTTCCAGACCTTACGGGGCTTAGCAAAACCACTTTCAGGGATGCAGTACTCATGGAAAGAAAATGGGAGCTGCACCTCGAAGGCAATACCTGGTACGATTTAAAACGTACAAATACTTTGAGCAGGATTCAAACAGTAAGGGGAGCTGCCCTTGTACGTCCCATTGGCGCTTATAACAATACCTGGTACATACCAGACCTGGAAATTCAAAATAATAATATACCTCAAAACCCGGCCTATCAATAGTTTCACTTAGCAGTTATGAATACAATAAACTGCCCCGTATTCTTACGGGGCGGTTAATTTCAATCCGGTATAATTCAATTTTTTATTGCTCATCATTCACTATTCATATTCAAACTCGCTGATTGAGATCTGTAAATATTGGCCGGGATGGAAAAATATCCACTTCAACCTTTAACTTTTGGAAAAATTAAATAAAACCGTTGGCAAATAAATAATTAATAAACGGTTTCGGCCAGCTATAACAATATTGAAACTACTATGATAAAGAAAACTTTTTTAGTAATTATTCTTCTGCAGCCTTTTTTATTTTGCAGCGCGCAGAAAAAAATTTACATCGCCATAAATGGCAATGATAATAATACCGGAACCGTTTTGAAGCCACTAAAAACGCTGCACGCAGGACTGGCTAAAGTAGCCACAGCTAATGAAAACAAAGTGAACATCTATTTGCGTGCGGGTAAATATGCGCCGTCGGAAACCATTGAGATCACACCGGCTCTCCTGAACAACCATCCGCTTGAAATTGCTGCTTATACTAATGAAACAGTTGTTATCAGCGGAGCCAAAAAAATTACTCCTCAATGGAAGCCCTATACAAAAGAAATGGTACAGGCTTCCATTGGCAGGGGACTTACTATTGACCGGTTATTTTGTAATGGCAAACTATTGCCAATGGCCCGCTACCCAAATTTTGACAGCGCTGCCCACTTTTTTAATGGCACGGCTGCTGATGCCATTAGCCCGCAACGCGTAAAAGGCTGGGCACAGCCCAAAGACGGCTATGTGCATGCATTACACCAGGCCGAATGGGGCGATTTTCATTACCGCATTACAGGCAAAACCGAAAAAGACAGTTTGCTCCTTGAAGGCGGATGGCAAAACAATCGTCCTGCACCCATGCACAGGGAGCATCGTTTTGTAGAAAATATTTTTGAAGAACTGGATGCACCGGGCGAATGGTTTTATAATGAAGGTTTGGGCATTTTATATTTTTATCCAATAAAAGGAATGGATGTAAAAACGGCTTTGTTTGAAATATCTGTACTCAACGACATCATCCGTATAAAAGGCAGCGAACAGTTGCCCGCCGAAAACGTCACCATAAAAGGTATCATATTTACAGGTACCAACCGTACTTTCATGCTCACCAAAGAGCCCCTGTTACGCAGCGACTGGACCATTTACCGGGGTGGCGCCTTACTAACCGAAGGTGCAAAGAACATCAACATCAGCAACTGCATTTTCGCTGATTTGGGCGGGCATGCGGTTTTTGTAAGTAAATACAACCGCAAGGTGAGCATTGCGCATAATTATATCCATCATATTGGGGGAAACCCTATCGCATTTGTAGGCGATACCGCAGCCGTGCGTTCCCCGGCTTTTCGTTATGAAGACTTTGTTGCCATTAATAAAATGGACATGGTACCAGGCCCTAAAACCAATAACTACCCTGCGGCATGTACCGCTTACGATAATCTTGTTCATACGATTGGAACGATAGAAAAACAGGTGGCCGGGGTGCAGATCAGTATGGCGATGGATATAACCGTAAGCCGCAATACTATTTACGATGTGCCCCGTTCGGGTATTAATATTGGCGACGGATGCTGGGGAGGCCATATGGTAGAGTTCAATGACGTTTTTAACACGGTGTTAGAAACCGGGGATCACGGAGCGTTCAATTCTTGGGGGCGTGACCGCTACTGGCTGCCGGGCATCAATGATGTAAATGCACTGGTAGAAAAATATCCTGACCTGCCTTTATTAGATGTAATTAAACCGATTACCCTCCGAAACAACCGTTTTTTTTGCGAACATGGCTGGGACATTGACCTGGACGATGGCAGCAGCAATTACCGCATTTATAATAATCTATGCCTGAATGGGGGGTTAAAACTCCGTGAAGGTTATTACCGCACTGTGGAAAACAATATCCTGGTGAATAATACTTTTCACCCACATGTATGGTACGCCAAAAGCATGGATGTGTTTGCGCATAATATCGTAACAACCGATTATGCGCCAATAAGGGTACCCGTTTGGGGCAAACAGGTGGACAGTAATTTTTTTATACAGAAAACTGCCCTCGCATCGGCACAGAAAAATAAAACAGACCTCCATAGCCTGCAGGGCGATCCTGAATTTGTACAGGATGCAACAGGTAATTTTAATGTTAAGCCTTCATCAAAAGCATTAATAATCGGGTTTAAGAACTTCCCAATAAATGAATTTGGTGTGGTCAGTCCGTTCTTAAGGAAAATTGCATTGAAGCCAGCAATTACAGGTATCAGAACATTAGAACCGGGACGGAAAGGAACTACTACCGAATGGCTGGGCGCTGTCATCAAAAATGTAGAAACCCTGGGTGAACAATCTGCCTCCGGCCTGCCCGATAAGGAAGGCGTGTTGATAGTTAAGGTTAACCCGGGCAGCCTGGCAGAAAAAAGTGGGTTGGAGGCAGGTGATGTAATCCGCATGATCAATGGAAAGCAGGTTGCAAATGTGGCTGAAATGCTGAACAGCCTGCAAACGATCATGTGGCAGGGCGGCGCGCAGGCCAATATTTTACACAACCAGCAATCTAAGGATTTAAGGGTCCGGTTGAAGTAATGTGGGGCCACGTTAGTTATGCATTTATTAAAGCCCTCCATATTAACGGATAAAATAGCTGAGCGGCCAATCCTGTGCTGCGTCTATATCTTGCTCCGGCCAGTTAAAACTGGGTAATTTTTTTAGTTTTTATCCCTGCGCAAAAATGTTGATAATTATGAAACGATACCAATACATTCTAAATCAGCTATTAAAAAAAACTAAAAATACAGCCATGATTAACAAATCGAATTGTCTCTTCATATTTTGCTTTTGGGTTACTGCCCCGCTCATTGCCCAGATCACTGTTTCAGATTCAACCAGCCTGGTTAACGGAATGACCAGGCAAAAAGTACAGGATCCTATTGTACTGAACCCTACAACCATCAATCAATTACTGGCCCCTGATGCGATGCAAAGCCCCGGGATAAAACAATTTGGCCCGCAGGGTAAACTGAATGCAAAAAAGTTTTGGCTGATGCGTTTTACAGGTAATAAAAAAATTGCCTGGAATATCACTGTTCCGAAGGCAGGAACTTATGCTGTTGATTTTTTGATCAATAGCAAAGCGGGCACCTCAATTAAACTTACCGGGCCCGCCAACAGTTTTCTATTTATCCCCGCCGAAAAAGGATGGCAACGTGCACAAGCCACCGGTGTGTTGCAATTACCAGCCGGAAAAGGAACTATCACCCTGCAGCTTGCAGAAACAAAAGATACCATCGATATTAAATCAATTGAACTGGTTAATGTTAGCGAAAAGAAAAACATCGAACAACGTGCTCGTAAATTTAAAGGGGATGCCACCTGGATGAAGGATGCCGGTTATGGAATTATGTTACAGGTTGGGGGTTGGGCCTATCCTGCCAAAGGCGATAAAAAACCATGGCCTGGCTTTGCCGAAGATTTTGATGTAAAGGGTTTTGTTGACAAGATAAGGGACATGGGAGGCAAGTATATTGTTTGGAGCGCTACCTGGTCTGATTATCTTTTTCCAGCCCCCATAAAAGCCATTGCGGGTGTACTTCCTGCACGGGTTAGCAAAAGGGACCTGTTGGGTGATATCATTAAAGAATGCCAGAAATATGATATCAGGGTGATGATGTATTACCACCTGGGACATGACCATAAAGAAGTATTGCTTGCCAAAGGTTGGAAAGATTCAACAGCAGAAGATTATAAGTCGAGACAGCATTGGCTAAACCTCGAAACAAAGATTTTTACTGAAATAGGCAACCGGTATGGTAAGGGATTAAATGCTGTTTTTTTAGATGATGGATGCGTGTGGTATCCCGCGGATTTTGAAAAGCTGGGAGCAGCCTTAAAAGCGGGCAATCCTAAAAGGTTGATTTGTTATAACCCGTGGATAGGCGCTAACCTTACGCCCTTCCAGGATTTTTATTGTGGTGAAGGCTTTGATGGGAAAGAAACACCCTACCAACTGGAAGACGGTTTTATTGCGGAAGGACCGCAGAAAGGCCTGCAATTATTCGGCAATTTTATTTTCGATGGTCCCGACTGGGGTATTAACAAGCCCAACACAGTTATAAGGGCGCCGCGGAGGTGGACGGTGGATAAAATTGTTGAAATGACGAAACGCCTGGAGAAAGAACGCTATTCGGTTGCTATAAATTTATTGATGTACGAAGATGGAACCATTGGTGAAGCGAGCTACAATATGTTGAAAGAAGCGGCTATAAAATTAAAAAGGGGTAAATGGGCAGATCAATAAAACAACCTTTATCAGCCTGACTCTACGATTGACCATGAAAAAACATTTTTATTAATACGATCGGTTATCCTTTGTTTACTATGCCTGCACCGCAGTAATTGAGAATTTGAATAACACACAGGATATCCAAAAAAAATAGGGATCACCGCATATCTTTGAATAATGAAAAAAGGAAATGATTTTAATTTTTCCAATTCATTAAAATAAATCCCCCTTTATTAATACTTTACAATGAGTGATAACCAGCTAAGTCCCCGAAGGGATTTTTTGAAACAAATGGCCACCTTGGGAGCTGCTGCATCCCTTGCCCCGGGTTTAATGAGTGCAGTGGATCCAGATTCAAATAAAGCAGGCGTTGGAGGTGAGGGATCTACTTTTTTGTTCCAGGGCGATTCTATTACAGATGGTAACAGAACACGCAACAATGACTGGAATCATGTGATGGGGCATGGGTATCAATATATTATTGCCAGCAAACTATGGTATGATTTTCCTAAAAAAGGGTTCCATTTTTTTAACCGTGGTATTAGTGGCAACAAGGTTACTGACCTGGCCGCACGCTGGCAAAAGGATACACTTGATTTAAAGCCGGATGTGTTGAGCATTTTAATTGGCATTAATGATCTTTCTGCATTTATGAATGGAAATAAAAACTTTGGAGCAGCTCAGTATGAAGATGGATACAGGGCTTTATTGAAGCAAACAAAAGAGCAATTTCCCAATATTCAATTCGTACTCTGCGAACCTTTTATTTTACCTGTGGGCAAGGTAAAAGAGAAGTGGGAAGAATATTCCAATGAACTGGAAAAAAGAAGGGAAATAGTGAAACAATTAAGTGTTGAATACAACGCAGTTTTTGTAGCATTTCAAGATGTGTTTAATAAGGCTTTATCAAAAGCGCCCGCTGAATATTGGATATGGGATGGGATCCACCCAATGCCGGCAGGCCACGAACTGATGGCAAGGGAATGGATACAACAGGTGCGTAAAAAACTAAAGTTTGTTAAATAAGGGTAGTACAATCAATGTCGTTTAGTTAAGCCCTGCAATCAATTGCCCTATCCTTCAGGGCGGGGGCAGAGCGTTACCATATTTTATTTTGGCTTTAGCCAAACAATGTTTCGGCTAAAGCCGGATTTTTTATTGTCAATTTTTATCCCCGTCCGCCGCAGCGGACGGGGCAGTTAAAACTCTTACCAGGTCATTCCTCCTGCGCCTGGTATTGAGAAGGAGTAACCCCGAATTCTTCTTTAAAATGTTTGGTAAATATTTTGGGACTGTTGAAGCCTACTTCGTACGCTATTTCCGAAATGGTCTTTTGGCTTTTCCTGACCAATTGGGCGGCACGTTTTAATCGCATGATCCTTATAAATTCTATGGGTGTTTTGCCTGTAAGCGCCAGAATTTTTTTGTATAAAACAGCCCTGCCCATAAACAAATCCCTGCTCAGTTCTTCCACTCCATAATCCGCATTATCCATATTTTTTTCTACGGCGGCAAATGCGCCGGTTATAAATTCTTCGTCAAGGGGGGTAACGGTTACTTCCGCCGGTGTTATTTCTACCTGCTGCTGAAATTTATTGCGTAACTGGTCCAGCAGTTTAAATATGTTTCTTATCCGTGAAGCAAGTATCTCAAAAGTGAATGGCTTGGTAATGTAATCGTTGATACCCGCCCTGAACCCTTCGAGCTCAATTTCCTCACCACCCATGGCCGTGAGCAATATTACCGGTATATGCGATGTACGGGGATCGGATTTTATTTTCCTGGATAATTCAATACCGTTCATAACCGGCATCATTATATCGCTTACCACCATATCAGGTAAATTATCCTTTACATTTGTCCAGCCCTCTTTACCATTTATGGCTTCTATCACTTCGTAGTTTTGTTTCAGGTTATCTTTCAGGTAAAAACGAAAATCTTCATTGTCTTCAACTAATAAGATAGTAGGTTTTGATTTTCCATTCTTTACCGGTTGCTCCCATTTACTTTGATTATTTTCATTTCCATTATGCATTGCGGACTGGTTACCGTTTAATATGATCTCTTCTTTTATATCGATCAGCCCGGTAAAACCCTGTGTTTCCTTTACCGGGAGGATCACGGTAAAACAGGTTCCTTTTTCAGGCTCACTTTCTACCATTATCTTTCCTCCATGCAGCTTTACAAACTCTTTGGTAATGGCCAGGCCAATACCACTTCCGCTGTTCTGAACATCGCCGGGAGCCGTATGCTGGTAAAACCTTTCAAATATTTTATCGTGCATTTCGGCCGGTATACCAATACCACTATCGCTTACTTTAATATGAATGAACGTATTTCCCGCTTCATTTTTTATGGAAGAAAAATTTACATTTACTTTGCCGCCGGGTGGAGAATACTTAAAAGCATTGGACAATAGGTTGAAAAGAATCTTTTCGAGTTTATCCTTATCAAAAAAAGTTTCCAGCTTTTCGCTGTTGGCTGAAAAAGTTAACGCAATATCTTTTTTCTCGGAAATATCTGAAAAGGAATACGTGATCTCCCGTGTAAACTGCACCATATCTTCGAGGGAAAGATGAACGCTAAATTCCTGGACCTCCATTTTTCTGAAATCGAGTAATTGATTTACGAGGTTCAGCAATCTTTTGGCATTGCGCTGCACTATCTGCAATTGCTTTTTATTCTCTGAATCATGGGTTTTGTTTACCATTTTTTCCAGGGGCAAAAGTATCAGGCTAAGGGGTGTGCGGAACTCGTGGCTTACATTGGTGAAAAATTTTGTTTTCAGGGCATCCAGTTCCTGTATCCTCAGGGCTTCTTTTCGCTGCTGCGCTACTTCAAACCGCATGTGGGCCCGCTCGAGGATAATTCGCCGGGCAACCCAAAGGGCTACGATAATAAAAACGGCATATAAAAACCAGGCAAGCTGGGTTTTCCAGAAAGGCGGTTCAATTTTTATAACAAGGGTTGATTCACGTACATCCCAACTGCCCGCTTCATCGGTAGCTTTTACCCGGAAGGTGTAAGTACCGGGGTCAAGATTGGTATAAATGGCTTTGCGGGTCAGGCCATCGGTATATGTCCAATCCAGGTTAAATCCATCTAATTTATAAGCGTATTTTATTTTTTCCGGATTAAAAAAATCTAATCTTGCAAATTCAATGGCAAGTATATTCTCATCATGCTTTAGCACAATACCCGGGATTTCAGCAATGGATTGCGAAAGGATCACCCTCCCCCCTATTTTTTCACCAATCGCCACGCTTCGGTTGAATAACTGCAAGTCGGTAAGTACAATGCCGGAATTTGTTTTAAGCGGTTTAACAGCCGCCGGGTTAAAAAGATTGAACCCGCCCGCTCCTCCAAAAATCATTTCTCCTTTGGATGTTTTTAACGCAGCATTTTCATTAAATACGGCCCCCTGTAAACCGTCTAATTCATCATAGTTAATGGGATGAAGAACTATTGCGTCTTTCTTTTTTTGGTCAACTGAAATACATGACAATCCATTGGTAGTGCTTATCCAAAGCCGTCCCTGGTCGTCTTCCAGGATATTCAGGATAGTGTTTGAGGGAAGCCCATCATTTGTACTGAAGGATTGGAACCTGTTATTTTTCCTGTTAAACACATTTAGCCCGCTTCTTGTACCTATCCACATCAACTGGCGGCTGTCTTTAAAAAGACAAAGGATGTTGTGATCACTGATTCCGCCCTGTTGATTGTTATAATTTACAAAGTGCGTAACCTGCTTATCCTTATCCAGTACATCTACACCATTATCAGTGCCTAACCACAGTCCTTCCTGTTCATCTTCCATGATCGCAGAAATATAAGTGGTATTAATGGCCGATTGCTGCGTAGCGTTCAGCCGGTAAAAAATATTGCTTTCCTGGTCAAACCGGTTAAGCCCACCTGCCAATGTTCCTATCCAAAGGTTCTTTTTTGAATCCTCATATATTTCCCAGATACTGTTGTTAGAAATACTATTGGGGTTTGCCGGATCATTTTTATAATGCGTAAACCTGCCTTTCTCATAGCAATCGAGGCCTTCCAGGTAAGTTCCTATCCATAAACGCTGCCGGTGATCTATTAAGAGGCTTACTATCACATCGCTGCTGATGCTGTTGTCGTTGCCGGGGATGTGATGGTATTGCGTATACTTGCCGGCTAGCCTGTCAAAATATATAAGCCCCCCTCCATTGGTGCCAATCCATATGTTCCCTTTTGCATCTTCAGCAAAGCGATTAACATCATTAAATGGCAAGCCAACGGGATTTGACAGTTCGCGCCGGTAAGCCGGAAACTTTATTATATTTTCGTGGTAATAACTGATACCTTGTTTATAGGTTCCCAGCCAGATAATTCCTGTATTGTCTTTGTATGACGCGTTAATACTATTTTGGCTGAGGCTTTTTGTATCATCATCATTATGAAGAATATAACGGATCGTATTAGTTTTCTTGTTATATACATTTACACCGCCATGATCGGTACATATCCAGATGTCGCCGCGGTCATCCTGCTGAACGCTGGATACCAGGTTCGTATTTAAATCAATATTTTTGCTCCCCTTCCCAAATAAAGTAGCTTTTCGGGTGGCTGTATTTAATCTCAACACACCTACAGGCGTACTGATTCCTGCATTGATCCACAGTTCGTTTTCGCTATCCAGGAAGAGAGAAAAACCCGCGCTCTTTTTATCAAATGCATGGGTAACGGCGGAGTCTTTTGCTATTATTTTACCATTCCGGGCATCGAGTATAGTGATAATACCACTATTATGAATAATATACAGGCGGTTATTTTTATCTGCTACAAATGACGCTATCTGATCCTGCTGGTAAAGGCTTTTGAAAAGGACGGAGCTTTTTTTACTGGCACTACTATACGTGGAAAGAATCTGCCTGTCCATTAAAAAAAAGAAATTGCCCCTGCCATCATTCTTTATATCTGTAACCGAATTGCCGGTTAAGCCCATACGCTTCAGCAATGGTGACTCATTGCGCATCACCTTACCGCTTCCAGGGTCGAAAACATCAATTCCCCGGCCTAATTCAATCCACATTTTATTGTCCGGCCCTTCCATTATCCGGCTTATATGATCAAGTGACAGAGAAGTGGTGTCTCTATTGTCGTGCCGGTAAATTCTGAACCCATATCCATCATACCTGTTAAGCCCGATGGTGGTTCCTACCCATAGAAACCCCTGCCTGTCTTTATAAAAGCAATTTACCTGGTTATTAGACAGGCCGTTGGTAATATCGAGCCGGGAAAATGAATACTGACCGGATTGAGAAAAAGCATTTCCTATCGCGGCAACAAAAAAAAAGAAGATTACAATCAGGTTTCGGTAAAACATTGTAAACAAAGATAACACCAATGCCTAAAACAATCCTGTTTTCATCCTGAGCCTTTTAACCTGGTAAAAAAGAAGTGAGATGGGTTTAATCAAAATACCAGTCAGGAGCGGCCGGTACATCCCCAGTTACCTCCAGGTGTAACTTTCCGGCTTTTGTTTGCAACCCTCCCCTAAAAAAAACAGGGCCCACCCCGTGAACCCTGCTATTCAATATCAATAAATTTTGAGTTTATTTATTTGTATAATATCTGGTAATATTCATCTGCCATCCGGTTACTGTCAAACTGAACCTGTACATCGTTCATGCCATTTTTCATGATGTCCCTCCAGGTTTCCTTATGATCGTAGTACAAAGGCAGTATTTGTTTTTCCAAAATTTCGTACAACTGGTTAAGATCATATTCGTCCTGTTCCTGTACATGTATGTTTTCGTAGTCGATTGGCGGTACCACAAACCCATTGTTGCCATTATTGATAAATTCACATATCCAGCCATCATTGGTACTAAAGTTAACTGCTCCGTTCATAGCCGCAGTCATACCACTTGTGCCGCTCGCTTCTCTGGGCACCCGTGGATTATTCAGCCAAACATCAGCAGCCTGTTTTAAACGCTTACTTAACGAGAGTTCGTACCCGATGCACACGGCAACATTTTTATACTGCTTACTCAAATGTACCAGGTGATTAAAATCATTGATAGCAGGATAATCAAGTGGGTAAGGCTTTCCCGCCCAAATGATCTGTACGGGATATTTTGTATTGTTTAATAGTGCTTCAAAGCGTTTATGATCCCTTGTTATTAACTCCGCCCTTTTATAACCCGCAAAGCGGCGGGCCCATACAATGGTCAATACATCGGGGTTCATTAATTTACCTGTCTGGTCAGCAACCAGGTCCAATGCCCTTTTCTTCAAAAACCTTTTACGGTCGTCGAACCAAACATCGTTGCCATCCAGTTTGGCTTTGTATAATTGTTTATCCGCCCAGTAACGCCAGTTCTGCGCATTGGTAATGGCTTTAATTTCGCAAATACCGGAATACTTACCCCACATTCTACGACTCACTTCACCATGTAACTGTGATACGCCATTCGCCAGTTTTGCAAAACGTAAAGCCGCCAGTGAATGATTAAACAGGTCATCGTTGATCCCGGTTAGCTTCCTTACATCATCAATATGCATACCGCAGAAATAACTCATCTTCTGGCATAAGTAGATATCATGCTTTTCATTTCCGGCTTCTTCAGGGGTATGCGTGGTAAATACCAGCCGTTTCCTCACATCTTCAATATTTCCAAATTTCCTGTAAAGATAAAAAGCCGCGCTAAGTCCATGCGCTTCATTCAAATGGTATACTTCGGGGTTAAAATTCATTTCGTCCATTAATTTAGCCCCACCCACACCGAGCAATATAAACTGGGCCACTTTAGTAGCCACGTTACCATCATACAACCGATGGGTAATGGTTTGGGTTACGTAATCATTCTCGGGCAAATCGGTGCTTAATAAAAACATCGGTGCGCTGTTGAATGTTTCGGGGTTAAGGTACCAGGCTTTTACCCAAATCGGATGGTCATGTATATTGATCTGGAATTTAATACCGGTATCTTCCAAAAAATTATATATCTTCTCATTCCACTGCACCTGCAGTGTTTGATCCGCGTTGCGTGCCTGGTCGTAATATCCGTATTTCCATAAAATGCCAATACCTACTAAATTTTGTTTTAGTTCATAAGCGCTCCGCATGTGCGAACCAGACAAGAACCCAAGTCCGCCGCTATAAATTTTTAAAGGTTGGTGCACCGCGAATTCCATCGAAAAATAAGCAATACGTTTGCTGTAATTTTCATTTACAGCATAAGGAACTTTGAAATTGTTAAAACTCATAAATCAGATAATTTAAATTGGAGTGCAAGATAAAGGGAATTTTCAGGAAAAGAAGATGAATAGCTATAATTGTGTGTCTTGCATACGCAATAGGATATTAACCGGACCCACCCACTTTTTAAAAATAAACCTTCCATATATTTATTACATTTGAAATAAATGTTACACTCAAACGGCAAAATACCTTTTTTATTATGATAAAAGTAATAGGCATCCCTTTTGATTCAAATTCATCTTTTTTAAAAGGGCCTGCGCATGCACCTACACGAATTGGTTTAATGGCACACGAAGGCTCTACGAATGCTTACGCTGAAAGTGGTAAGGAAATTATAAGTGGAAAAAATTATGAAGACCTCGGTGATATCGCCTTTAAAGGCACTAATTCTGCCGATGCTTTTGGCCTCATCAAACGGGCGATAACTGCGGAACTGGTACAACCGGTTAAAATTTTCTGTTATGGTGGAGACCATTCCGTTTCTTACCCGGTAATTGATGCCTTTACTGAAAAGTACCCCAATTTAAATGTGCTGCACCTGGATGCCCATGCGGATCTTTATGAAAATTTCTACGATAACCCCTACTCTCATGCCTCGCCATTTGCAAGACTCCTGGAAAAAGGAAAAATAAAGTCTTTAACCCAGGTGGGTATCCGAACACTAAACAGGCACCAGCGGGAACAGGCGGATAAATATGGCGTGAAAATTATTGACATGAAAAAATTCAATTTCGATTTTGTAAAAAAACTACAGGCGCCTTTATATGTTTCTTTAGATATAGATGTGCTGGATCCCGCATATGCACCCGGCGTGTCTCACCACGAACCAGGCGGACTAAGCACGAGGGACCTGATCAGGATCATCCAAAATATTGAGGTACAAATTGTGGGCGCCGACCTGGTAGAGTATAACCCGATCAGGGATATTAATAATATGACCGCGATGGTCTGTTACAAACTTTTTAAAGAGTTGATTGATAAGATGTCTGAAGCCCCATCCCTTAAAACATAGTTAGAAGCACCTGCAAAAAATGAAAAATATTTGTACCGGTTATTATTCTAAATTATTTGGATAACTTTAAAAATAACGGGTATCCGGCCGCCATATCATTGATTTTACAGTGAGGTGAAAGTTTTAGGATTACTGCGTTTTCCAAAAAAGGCAGATTAATCAATACCGGGGGGCTTCGATTTTATAACCCACCCGTTTAACCTGTACTTTCAGTCGGCCAGCGCTCAAATTTTTGGAAAAACCGCCATTATTTTTTAGGTTTGTCTAAATTTTAATTTAGTCGATATGAATTTTTCGGTGTCAGAAGAAAATTATATTAAAAGCATCTATCACCTGCAGCAGCAAACCGATCTGGTTACCACCAATTCGCTGGCCAATGAATTACAAACCAGGCCCGCCTCCGTAACGGATATGCTTAAAAAACTACAGGTAAAGAAAATCCTTGAATATGAAAAATACAAAGGCTTCCGGTTGAATGCTTCGGGCAAAAAAGTGGCGTTAAGTATCGTGAGACGCCACCGGTTATGGGAGTACTTTTTAGTTACTAAACTGGGCTTTGAGTGGGACAAGGTACACGCCATCGCCGAAGAACTGGAGCACGTAAGCAGTCCGGAACTGATCCGAAAATTAGATGACTTTCTCAACCATCCAACCGCAGATCCGCACGGCGATCCCATCCCTGATATGCATGGGAAAATCGCTGTCATCAAACAGCTAAGCATTGCCGATGTTCCGGAAAATAAAAATGTGGTAGTTAGTTCGGTTAGCAACCAGTCGCCCGATATGCTGGAATTGTTAAAGCATTATCATATTGGGATAGGAACAGGTTTAAAAGTTACCACGCGTTTTAGTTTTGATGGTTCCGTAGAAATTAAAGTATCAAAATATGCTCCCTGTATCATAAGCGAACTGGTAGCAAAAAATATTTTTGTTTATCATGATTAAACATTCAAATACGGATACTTCCTTAAGTGAAGTGCACCAAAGCGTAGATACCACCGGTAAGAAAAAGGGATGGAGGAGGATATTATCCTTCCTTGGCCCGGCCTACCTGGTAAGCGTGGGATACATGGACCCCGGTAACTGGGCAACTGACTTAGCCGGGGGAAGTAAGTTTGGATACAGTTTAATTTGGGTATTATTGATGAGCAACCTGATGGCCCTGTTATTACAGGGGCTCTCCGCAAGGCTCGGCATAGTGAGGGGGCGCGACCTTGCACAAGCTAACAAGGAAGCATACCCTAAGTATGTAAACTTCGCCTTATACCTGCTGGCAGAAATCGCCATTGCCGCCTGCGACCTCGCAGAAGTATTAGGTATGGCAATCGGGATACAATTACTCACCGGGTTGCCATTGATCTGGGGTGTATCCATTACCGTACTGGATACCTTTCTTTTGCTGTACCTGCAAAAGATGGGTATGCGTAAAATGGAAGCTTTTATCATCGCCCTGGTAGCGATTGTAGCCATTTCGTTTTTAATAGAAATTATTTTCGCCCGCCCCGATTTGGGTGAAATAGCCCATGGCTTTATTCCCTCCGCATTAACAGATGAAGCATTGTATATAGGGATTGGTATCATTGGCGCCACCGTAATGCCCCACAACTTATACCTGCATTCCGCCCTGGTGCAAACCCGTAAAATTGACCGTACGGATGCCGGTATTAAACAGGCGTTAAAATTTAACCGCATCGATACTACGATCGCTTTGAACCTGGCGTTTTTTGTGAACGCCGCTATACTGGTTTTGGCGGCCACCGTTTTCTTTAAAACCGGTAATTCGCAGGTAGCTTCCATAAAAGAGGCGCACCGGCTATTACCCGGGTTCTTAGGTGATTTAGCGCCTAAACTCTTTGCCATTGCATTAATCGCTGCGGGACAAAGCAGCACTATTACGGGAACGCTTGCCGGCCAGATCATAATGGAGGGATATTTGAGTTTAAGGATCAATCCCTGGGTAAGGCGGTTAATAACCAGGTTGCTCGCCATCATACCCGCGTTAATTGTCATAATAATTTATGGAGAAGAGGAGGTGGATGCGTTGCTGGTATTGAGCCAGGTGATATTGAGTTTGCAATTAGGTTTCGCTATTATCCCGCTCATACATTTTGTAAGCGATAAAAAAACTATGGGAAATTTTGTGATACCCACTGTTACAAAAATCGCCGCCTGGGTGATCGCAGGCATACTGGTTTTTTTAAATTTAAAAATGCTCACCAATGAAGCAACCGGTGTGTTTATGGCAGATGCTATCTTCCCCAAGATCATTTTATCTTTTTTAGGATTGCTGTTCCTTACCTTATTAGTGTACATCCTTTTCTTCCCGGTTATTAATAAAATGAGAAAAACAGGATCCATTCAGATACACCCGGATATGAATGCCATCAGCAACCTGGTTATACCGAAATTTAACAATATTGCAATAGCATTAGATTTTAGCGAGAATGATCAGAAATTGCTGGCATTTGCCATTGGCCAGGGTAACGAAAATACACATTATATCTTGGTTCACGTGGTGGAAAGCGCCTCTGCAAGGCTACTTGGCCCTTTCAGCGATGATTTTGAAACAAGAAAGGATAAAGAAAGAATGGATTGGTATGTAGATCAATTGCAGCAACGCGGATTTAAAGTAAACGGTCACCTTGGCTTTAGAAACAGGGCCAGGGAAATTGTCCGTATTGTAAAGGAATTCAATGCAGATATGCTGGTAGCAGGCGCTCATGGCCATACCGGCCTGAAAGATCTCATTTATGGAGAAACCGTGAATACAGTAAGGCATGAATTGAAAATACCGGTGCTGATCGTAAATGTTTATGCGTAGTGAATTTGATCATTAAAAGTTATTGATCACCCGCAGAGAAGCTGTTTCAACGATCTGACAATCGGTTACAGGCATTGAAAACATTATTCACTGCCCAGGTTTTTAGTTGCCAGTTCCATTTGCCGGCTAATTTTTGCATCCCATTCCGCCTGCTTCTCGGGTATCCTGCTATGGCTCGTTTCCGCGTCATACTGATTTTGTGTTTTAGTCATAGCCCCGGCGGTTTCATTATAAATTTTTTCAATAACCGCGGCATAATTGGAATTGGTAAAATGGGCCTTGCGAAGGTTTTCCATAAATAAAAAGGTATGGATACTGGCAATATCAAAATGCTTCTGTTCGTGGTTTAGGATATAACTGGTTTTGTTACCTGGTTTAACCCATGAATCCTTTCTTGAAAAACTGCAATGTACGCCTATCACCAGTTGCGATGTATTTTCAACGCGGCGGAAGGCCAGTTTTACCCCAAAACCCGCATTGGTCAATGCTGCTGCATCACTACCGGCAACAGGTTTCCCTTTAAAATCATCCCAGCTAAGTAATTGGCCGGGCAGGTAGTAAATATCGTTTTTATTGGCCGCGCCATCATTGGTTACATAATTAACCACTACGGTTAATTTTTGTGCATTTAACACTACTGAAAAAAGAACTGCAAACAGAATGAAGAAGAATTTTTTATACATACCTGGATTATACGATCAATGAATACAATTATTGTTTTTTAATTGTTATTTTAAACCCAAAATACATCTGAAATAAGAGTTGATCGTAAATATCTACAAAATAACCCGGGGCGGCCACCACCACAGTGATGTTAAAAATAGAAGCGGATCGTTGTTGCATAAAAAATTAAGTCGTAACCGTTGGTTTGGCTTTTTTTCCTGAAATGAGTTTAATGATAACCGGCAATGTACTAACCAACACAATCCCAATTACGATTAGCTCCAGGTGTTCTTTCAGGTTGAATCCAAACTGGCTGAAAATCCATTGTTGCAGAAAATGCCCTGCCAAAATCATGCTCGCCACCCAGGCTATACAACCAATAATGTTGAAAAAAGAAAATTTTGATCTTGGCATTTGTACGATCCCTGCAACGATTGGGGCGAAAGTGCGGATGATGGGTATAAACCTGGCCATTACGATCGCGCCCCCGCCATGCTTATCATAAAACTCCTGCGCATGGTGCAGATATTTTTGTTTGAATAAAAAATTGTCTTTCCAGTGGAACATAGCGGGACCTATTTTTTTTCCAAACAGATAACCGGTAGTGTTACCCAAAATACCGGCGATAGTTACCAGCACAATGATCACCAGCAGGTCGAGCCCGTTACTGTGCACAGATCCCATCCCCACTAATTTTAAAAACTCATGGCCTAAGTTTTTAGAATAAATACCCGCCACAAACAAGAGGCTGTCACCGGGTAAAAAGAAACCGGCAAACAATCCTGTTTCTGCAAAAATGATAAACAGCAGCAACCATAACCCCCCGTATACAATATAAAACATGGGGTTGATCAAATCTTTCCAGGAAAAATTTTTGTGCATGGGAATGGTGTTGCCATCAATAAAAGCAGCAGCCGGCACAATCAGGTCACGGTAGTTTTCCGCTGTAAATACTACAGCATCCGCACCTGTTACTTCTAATGTACATGTACCATCAGCAGCCGGCTTTATCTCTCTTGATTTACCATTTTCAATAACTGAAAATTTAGGTACCGAGACTTCGTATTGGTTGATAACTTTTATTTTGACCGGTTTTGCATGCAGCAAAACAGGCAATGAAAATAAGCAAATAAAAAAGTAAAAACCCGGGGTAATTTTTTTCATGAAGTATGGTTGGTAAATTGACTATTTATTTTTTAGTGGTTGTGTAAATCGTGATGTTTTTCCCCATCTCCAAGTTCCCCCTCCCACTTACTTACTACGGCGGTTGCAATACTGTTGCCCACTACATTTGTGGCGCTCCGGCCCATATCCAGTAAGGGGTCGATCCCCAAAAGTAAAGCTATGCCGGCTTCCGGAATGTTAAAGGTAGCCAGGGTCCCTGCAATAACTACCAGCGAAGCCCTGGGCACACCTGCGATGCCTTTGCTGGTAAGCATCAACACCAGCAGCATGGTTAACTGAGTTGCCAAGGGTATATCCATACCGTAGCTTTGAGCAATGAATAAGGAGGCGAAAGTCATGTACATCATACTGCCATCGAGGTTAAAGGAATAACCTAAGGGCAAAACAAAGCTTACTATTTTATCCCTGCATCCAAATCTTTCCAGTTCAAGCATTGTTTTGGGAAAGGCGGCTTCGCTGCTGGAAGTACTAAAGGCAAGCAGTATGGGTTCCTTCATCCTTTTGATTAAATTAAACACCCGCTTTCCAACAAATAAAGAACCGGCCAGGATCAGAAATATCCATAATACCAGTAAACCAAAATAGAACTCGCCGATAAAAATTGAATAGGTTTTTAAAATACCGAGTCCCTGTTTTGCTATGATTGCCGACATAGCGCCAAACACCGCGAGGGGTGCGAAATTCATTACATACCCGGTTACTTTTAAAATAATATGTGCGATGGCATCCAGGGCATGAACTACCGGTTTTGCAAAATCGCCAAGGGCCGCTGCTGCTACTCCGAAGAATAAAGCAAACACTACGATCTGCAGTATTTCATTTTTAGCCATCGCATCGATCACACTCGCCGGAAAAACATGGTAAAAAAATTCCTTGATGGTAAGCGCGGCTTTATCGAGGCCGATGCTTGTGTTACTGTCGGGCAGGGTTAGCTGCATGGCAATACCTGGTTTAAAAACATTTACCAATATCATTCCCAGTAATAAACTCAGCAGGGATGCGCTGATAAACCACAAGAGGGTTTTGCCCCCTATGCGCCCTACAGCATTGATATCACCCAGTTTGGCAACACCCACTACCAATGTAGTAAATACCAAGGGGGCCACAATCATTTTTATAAGCCGCAGAAAAATATCCGCCAATATAGTGAACCAGTCTAATTTTTTATCTCTTTCCTTAAGATTGTCATTTTTGTGTATCGCTATTAATTCTTTTTGCTGCAGTAGTTCTTTATAGGCAGTATTGCCTGTATCCGTTAACGACGCCAACCTGCTATTGATTACTTTCAATGAATCTGTAAACAACCTGATTTCTGCAAATGAATGGGTTACATCTTCGCTAGCCAATAAACCTTTTTCTGCCTGTTTCTTTTGTGCAGTAATATTTTTTTTAACTGCGAGTAAAGTGGCAAGGGCCGCACTGTCTTTAACCACTTCATATTGTTTCATTTTATCATGTACCAGTTTTGCCTGCACTTCTGCATTGGCTATTTTGGCATTTTCGGTACCAACATAATTTTTATTAAGGATAAAACCGGCAATAATACCAGCAACCAGCGCAATACCAATATATAACGTGAGCCGGTTGGGTTTATTCCGTTTAATTTCCATATATCATAATTAGGTGCGCAATATAATATTTAATACTTGTTATACGCCCATTGCTATAAAAAAACACTATTGGTGGCTCATTTAAAGATTTATTGCTTATTTTTCCAATTCATTGTTTACTAAAACCAATATACAGTATGAGTTTATTTGTAAGAAAACCGATGGCGGCATTAATGAGTGAAGCTGAAGAAACCGGAAGTCATACATTAAAAAGAACATTAGGGCCCCGCTCATTGGTAGCATTAGGAATTGGAGCTATTATTGGTGCAGGGCTATTTTCCATTACAGGTCTGGCGGCCGCAAATAATGCAGGACCTGCCATCACCATATCTTTTGTTGTAGCTGCCCTGGGTTGTGCATTTGCGGGTTTATGTTATGCTGAATTTGCATCGATGATCCCTGTTGCGGGTAGCGCCTATACCTATTCTTACGCAACTATGGGAGAATTTATAGCATGGATAATCGGATGGGACTTAGTACTGGAATACGCGGTAGGGGCCGCCACCGTAGGTATTAGCTGGAGCCGCTACCTGGTCAAATTCCTTGAAGGCTTTGACATTCATTTACCGCATGCACTTACATTGGGGCCCTGGGACGGCGGTATCATTAATCTTCCGGCAGTTTTTATCATTGTTTTGATGAGCTCCCTGTTGATAAAAGGAACCCAGGAAAGCGCTACTGTAAATGCCATTATTGTTGGTTTAAAAGTAACGGTTGTGCTGGTATTTATAATTTTAGGATGGAAGTATATCAACACCAGCAATTACGATCCTTATTTAATACCTGCAACTGAACCGGGCCATGAAGGATTTTTTGTGCATGGCTGGGGAGGGGTAATTCGCGCTGCCGCCATTGTTTTCTTTGCCTATATCGGTTTTGATGCAGTTAGCACCGCTGCCCAGGAAGCAAAAAACCCTAAAAAGGATATGCCGATTGGTATCTTAGTGTCACTTGCCATATGCACAGTTTTATACATATTGTTTGCACATGTAATGACTGGCGTTACCAGTTATACCACTTTTGCAGGCAAAGATGGTATCGCCCCGGTTGCCCTTGCCATTGAGCACATGGGTTCGCCCGATGCGGCGGGCGTAATTAAACCGGATTACCCCTGGTTAAACAAGGCGATTTTAGTAGCCATACTGGGGGGATATGCTTCGGTAATATTGGTAATGCTGATGGGACAAACCAGGGTATTTTTCAGTATGAGTAAAGACGGGCTGATACCCAAAATATTTTCGCGGGTAAACCCTACCACTCAAACGCCCATTAAAAGTAATTTATTATTTATGCTTTTTGTGAGCAGCTTTGCTGCCTTTGTACCTGCCCGCGTGGTGGGCGAAATGACCAGCATAGGTACCTTATTCGCATTTATACTGGTGTGTGTTGGCGTTTGGGTAATGCGGGTAAAAATGCCTGAATTAAAACGTTCTTTTAAAACACCCCTTGTTCCGTTGGTTCCTATATTGGGTATTGCCACCTGTTTGTTTATGATGGTTTTTCTACCAATGGATACCTGGATCCGTTTAATCGTATGGATGCTGATCGGGATGGATATTTACTTAGTGTACGGCGCTAAGCATAGTTTGCTGGGTGGCGGAAATGAAAACCGGAAAGGGATGAAAATAGCCCGATATGTTGGGTTGGGACTTTCCGTCATGCTGGTGGTTGCGGGATTGCTGCATCAATACACCATCGGATTTGAGGCTGAACGGGTACTCTTGTACATTTCAATCATATTTGCGGTGATACATTTAATTGTTTTTGGAAGAAAACTACTGATGAATCCCGAAAGCAATTAATCTTTAAATAAAGGAATTATGGAATGGCCCGGTATTTTCCGGGCCCTTTTTTTGTGCTTTAATCCGGTAGGTGGTTGCTGGCAATAGTATAATACTCCTTGTATTGTATGGTTCACAGGGCTTTGCCCTGTGCTTTTATATACCGCCCTTTCAGAGCTGTGGGTGGTATTGGTGGTTCACCAATGTTCAGCTTCATAAATGGACTACAGCCGTTCAATACGAAAATTTTTTTGGTATATTAATCACAAAACCCCGGATGTACGGGGCTTTGTGATTATTTAATTATGTTAATGTCGGAATGTGTGGAGCAACTTTCCACCTTCCAATTCAGGGTTATTTCTTCGCCTCCAGTTGTGTCATCGCCATTATCTGCTTCATGGTTTTTTCCATTCCGTCACTACCTCCGTCTAAAAATATTACATTGCCTTTTCCATACTCCGCGAAATTTTTAATTGCTTCCACCCACATACTGAATAAAATTACATTGGTATCGAGATTGGCCTGTTTCATTTCATTTGCGGCCTGGCTCATACCACGGGCTACTTCTTCGCGGAAAAGCGCTACACCCTGTCCACGCAACTGGGCAGCCTGGCGTTCCGCTTCAGCGGCAATTTTTATGGCGTTACCTTCTGCTTCCGCCGCTTTTGTTTTTGTGATCAGCAATGCCTGTCCTTCATTTTCGGCAGCGGCTTTCAGGTTATTACTTGCTACCACCTTACTCATACTGGTCATGATCGCTTCATCAAAAGTAATATCATTGATCTGCAGGTCCTGTACGTGGTAACCCCAGCCTTCCAGGGTTTGATCAATCTGTTCCTTTACATTTAAAACAATATCCCTGCGGACATTTAACACTTCGGCCTGTTT
Source organism: Ferruginibacter sp. (assembly GCA_014379625.1). Taxonomy (GTDB): domain Bacteria; phylum Bacteroidota; class Bacteroidia; order Chitinophagales; family Chitinophagaceae; genus Ferruginibacter. The sequence goes on from JACMLJ010000041.1 coordinate 134,280, forward strand.
CTTTGTGGATACAAATGCCCTGATACTCCCTTCAACAGTACGGATGAGCGCCTGCATCAGGTCTTTTTCGCTGATAAATTTAAATGCAACATTTTTAATCGTTTCTTCGTCTACATTCATTACCGAAAAAAGGATCATGGATTTAAAATATACATTCGCCTGGTCAACGGTTACCGCCTGGAATTCCAGTTCAACCGAGCGGTTTTGAATGCTCACTTTTTTATAAATCTGCTCCAGGAAAGGTATCTTGAAATTCAATCCCGGCCGCATGATACGCTGGTATTTACCGAACATGGTAACTACCCCGATCAACCCCTGGTTGATGGTAACAAAGCAACTCAGTAAAACAAAAACCAACAGGATGATCCACCAAAAATCTTTTAGTATTTCCATTTTTTAAAAATTTTGCGTAAGGTAATCACTTTTGAACGGCTTGACAGAAATTAATCTTTAATAGAATAGCTTATTTATTTGCAAACTCCAAATGCCGGGCAGCAACTTTGCCCTTTTTGTTCTCCATATTTAAAATTAACCCTTCTCTTCCCATATCATACCCAGGTGCACAATTGTTTCAGCGGCTTTCGCCATATCTGCTGTACCAATCCACTCTAATTTGCTGTGTATGTTTTGCATGCCCGTAAATATATTTGGACAGGGCATGCCGATATAACTGAAACGGCTGCCATCCGTTCCGCCGCGGATGCTTTCTTTTTTTACGTTTAGCCCTGCCCGTTGTATGGCCTCCTCCGCGTACGCCGCTACCTGCGGATATTTATCCAGCACTACTTTCATATTGCGGTATTGCTCCCTTACCTGGTATTCCATTGCCGCCCCGGCAAATTGTTCCACTACAGATGCTGCAAGCAGTTTCAACCTTTCATGATGGTTTTGCAGCCCTTCCAGTTCAAAGTCACGCACAATAAACTGTATTGTTGCTTTTTCAGCGATACCATTTACAGATACCGGATGGACAAACCCCTCTCTTCCTTCCGTGGTTTCGGGGCTCCATTCATTTTTCGGTAACGCGCTTAAAACTGCCCCTGCAACCTTTAATGCATTTACCAGTTTACCTTTTGCATAACCGGGATGAACAATCACGCCTTTAATAGTAATGGTAGCCTCATCCGCACTAAAGGTTTCATCTTCCAGGCTACCCGCCTCGCCGCCATCCAGCGTATATCCATATGTTGCCCCCAATTTTTTCATATCCACTTTTTCGGTTCCCCTGCCTACCTCTTCATCGGGCGTAAATAAAATTTTTATACCGCCATGCTTTATAGCCGGATGTTGCATAAAAAACAATGCAGCCTCCATGATCACAGCAATACCGCTTTTATCATCAGCTCCCAGGAGGGTTAAACCACTCGCAGTAATGATACCCTGATTCAAATGTTGCCCGAGGCAGGGCGAATCACGCATGCTCAGCACCTGGCTGGTATCATCCGGTAGTACAATATCCTTTCCATCATAATAACGGTGATGTATAGGTTTTACATTGGTACCACTGCAGTCTGGGGCGGTATCCACATGACCACAAAAACATATCGAGGGAATATTTTTCTTTTCGCCATTTGCCGGGATAGTCGCATATACGTAGCCGTAATCATCCATTTCCGCATCTGTTATACCCATGCCCCTGAGTTCCTGCATTAGTAGCCTGCTTAAGTCTTTTTGCTTTTCAGTGGTGGGATTTGTTTTGGCGGTGGGGTCGCTCTGCGTATCAACCTGCACATACCGCATCAGCCGTTCGGCTACATTATCCGGACTAATCTTTATCATCAGAGAATTTTTAACTGGTTCAAGGCATATACAAAAAAAGCAGTTATGCAAATGCAATACTGCTAAATTATCTTACAACAAATTTTCATCCGCTACCTGATTTCTACTAATTCAATATCAAACACCAGCTCCTGGCCGGCTAAAAAATGATTAGCGTCCAAAACTACCACGTCTTCCCTTACTTCTACCACCATTACCGGAACCGGCTGGCCCTCCTGGTTGCTGAGGGTAAGCGACATCCCCGGTTCCAGTTTCATATCTTCCGGAACGTTTTCTTTTGGAAATTCAATAATGGCATCAGCAGATTTTTCACCATAACCGTGTTCCGGCAAAATGCTGACCGTCTTCTTTTCACCAACAGCCATGCCGGGCATTGCGGCATCAAATCCCGGTATCATCATACCTGCACCCACTGTAAATTCTAAAGGTTCTTTGCCAACAGAAGAATCAAACTGTTCACCGTTGGTTAATTTGCCGGTGTAATGTACCCTTACAACATCACCTTCTTTTACTTGTCCCATGTTTAATTTTTTTGTCCTTATCCTATCCCGCCTGTTTCTGCTGGCGATCCGGAAGAATAAAGCTGAGTTTTAAAATATTTTTTAATCGTTTATGTTCCACTACAGGCATTCCCTACTGGTGGGTTTATCCCTCAAATGGCCGTTCCAATCCTGCTTTTTCGGCTTTATTGTGCCCTAAGACCAGGCCTATTTTTGGAAATGAAACGTAATTTCCGGCAAATTAAAACTTAATAGCGATTACCGGATTAATTTAACCAGTTTATTTAGCGTATTATGGAAGCAGCGCGAAAGATTTTTTTTTTTAAATATCCCGGTGAAAGTGAAACATCCGGCGAAAGGGCACGATATTTTCCTGAATATTTCTTTATTATCAAATAAAACACACTAGATATGAAACAAGAATTAAATATTAAACAGGAAGATCTTACCGGGGAAATTTCCGTAAAATTAGCCAATGGTCAAACATTAGATGATTTTTGCACAGCGCATATACCCGAATATAACCCTGATCGGTTTGAAGCCCTTGCTATCCGAATGTATGTTGGAGATGAAACAGTGATCACAATATATGCAATTGATAAAACCAGGCAGGAGAACAGCACGGTAAATAGCGGGAAAATACCGGTTAAAAAATTTAAGATTACCACATTGGCAATAGCCGAATTGTTTAGCTATTGTTCAGGGTTTAACTGCACAGTTACAACGGGCAATTATTCTTTGGAAGATATGGAAGTTGTCAATAGGTAAAAAAGTAGATATCATTCCTAGGGAACGAAAACACCGCCGACTTATTTGGCTACCCATATGCGGTTTTTTTATTTGAAATCATTTAAACAATAGCTTTAAAACTACAAGGCATGACCCACTCTGAAAATTAATTTTTCTTTTTATACATAATGGCGAAACCTGCCAGGATAATATTTATAATAAAAGAGAATGAATTGGCCAGGATGATAATCAGGTCTTCGCGAAGCAACCCGTAATAGGTCCATAATCCAAGCCCCGCAAATAAAATTGCCAGCATACCCAGGGAAATATTTTCCGCTTTCTTTTCTTTAATTAATTTAACAAGCTGAGGTATCAATGACATGGCAGTGAATACGCTGGCGGAAATTCCTATTATGCTTATTAATGTCATTTAAATAAATAAGAAAAAGGAAGACTAAGAATAGCCCTCCGTAAATAAAATATTTAGTACCTAATCGTTCATGGCGGCCATTTAAATCCTGAGTATTGCCATAAACCATGGTCTATATTAATTTGCCATTGTTTTATGCGGGCACTTTACCCGGTTTTTCTCTGTCCCAAAAACGGTGCCTGGCAATGGCTTTTATAAATAACCCTGATAATTGCTTAACATCATCACCCATTGCAATTCCTGTCATCATCACCTCTTTTTCGGTAAACACTTTTGGCAACTTGCGGGAAAAATAGGTTTCATCTAATACCTGTAATGCCGCAGTATCAGCAGCTATTGGTTTACAATGCTTAAAAGCCTCATTCAAAAAATGGAGCGCATCCGGTTCTGCTGCAAGTGTAGCCACACTGTTGGTTCCTCCGGGTACATATACCGCATCATACAATACGGATGCCGTGGTAAGAAAACTTTTTGTGATGGAAAATTCCGTATTATCCTCAGCACTTAGCGGACCCAATTTAGGCGCTACCAGGTCAACCACTCCACCTTCAGCTTCCAAAGCGCTCTTCATATCATTCAGTGATTTTTCATCCACACCATCCGCCACCAATACAGCAACCCTCCTGGTGAGTATAGTATTTTTAATGGTATTCTCCATGCTTAACGCTTCAGATCTTTCGAGCGAACTTTTTACTTCAGCAGACTGGTAAGTAGCAGGATCTGCATCTGCCGGAAAACTGCCGTTCAATTGTATGCCCTGGTTTTTGGGGATACTGATACCCAGGTACACTGCTACGGCTGCGGCAAGTCCTATATCCACCCTTGATAGCAAGATTAACACCCTTTCCCGGATAGCAAGGGTTTGTACCTTACCGAGTTCAAAACAGAGTGCGTCGATAATATGGCTTTTTTCCGCATCAGACTGGCTATTGAAAAAAAGCTTTGCCTGGCTAAAATGATCAAGGAAACTTTTACTTCGGGTTCTTATTTTATGACTGTCGATCCTTTCCGGGAAACTTGTAAATCCCCCTTCACTTGCCTTTGCCTGAAACGGGCAGCCGCCTCCCAACGTATTAGGTTCGTAACTTACCCTGCCTGTATTGATCGTTTGCCGCATGTGGCCGTCACGCTGGTTATTATGAACTGGGCTAACAGGCCTGTTAATAGGTATTTCCTGGAAATTATGGCTGCCAAGCCGTGATAACTGCGTATCCACGTAGGAAAATAAACGGCCCTGTAACAGTGGATCATTGGTAATATCAATTCCTGGTATAAGGTGCCCCGGATTAAATGCTACCTGTTCTGTTTCCGCAAAAAAATTATCCGGATTTCTATTGAGCGTCATTTTACCGATGCGTTGTACTGCAACTAATTCTTCGGGGATTATTTTTGTGGGATCCAGCAGGTCAAATTCAAATTTATGCTCATCGGCTTCAGGCACAATTTGCACACCCAGTTCCCATTCGGGAAATGCCCCTGATTCTATGGCCTCCCAAAGATCCTGCCGGTGAAAATCAGCATTTTTGCCGGAAATTTTTTGAGCTTCATCCCAAACAACGGAGTGAACGCCTAATAATGGCTTCCAATGAAATTTTACAAAATGCGAAGCGCCTTCATTATTTATAAACCGAAACGTATGTACACCAAAACCCTCCATCATTCTCAGGCTGCGGGGTATGGCCCGATCGCTCATCGCCCACATGATCATGTGCATGCTTTCCGGCATCAATGATATAAAGTCCCAGAAAGTATCATGCGCAGAACCCGCCTGCGGTATTTCATTGTGTGGCTCCGGCTTAACTGCATGGATCAGGTCGGGGAACTTCATGGCATCCTGTATAAAAAAAACCGGGATATTATTTCCTACAATATCATAATTACCTTCTTCTGTATAAAATTTTACGGCAAACCCCCTTACATCCCTTGCCAGGTCGGTGGACCCGCGTGACCCTGCTACGGTGGAGAATCGCACAAACACGGGTGTTTTTACACCTGTTTCGTTAAACAATCTTGCCTTTGTGTATTGACCTATCGGTTTATACAATTCAAAAAAACCATGCGCCGCCGAACCCCTGGCATGTACAATGCGCTCAGGTATGCGTTCATGGTCGAAATGATGTATCTTTTCTCTTAAAATAAAATCCTCAATAAGGGTACCGCCTCTTTCACCGGATTTTAAAGAATTCTGATTATCGTTGATTCGGAGGCCATGATTGGTAGTGAGGAATTCACCGTCATCGTATTTTTTTGCGGGCTCAATATCTGCTATTTTTTTACTATCCTTCAAATCATTTTTTTCAATTTTTTTTGCCATGATATGGTTTATTTTAAGGTGAAGTATCTAAATTAACCGGATCGGTTAAAACTAAAGGAAGCGCTTGGATTTAAAATGTGCTAATCAGGTAATGTACTAATGTGAAAAAGCCCGAATTCCAACAACCGGTAAAATGAACAAACCAGGGAATTTTATAGTGATAAAATTCCCTGGTATTTAATTTGAATAAAATCTCATTTCTTTACTTCCCTTATCTTCTACCGTCACGGATTTTATTACGCTTCCTTTATCCGGCATCTTCTTCATCAGCATCTTCATCAGCCGCTTTCAGATTTATGGATCCTTCCGCAACTTCGGATAATTTATCGTCGGCTTCCTTTTCTTCATTTAACGTCTGCAATAATAATTCTGCCGCTTCATCTTCTCCCAGGATTTTTGCGAATGCGCAAAGCGTACCATAAGTAGCAATTTCATAGTGCTCCACTTTTTGCCCGGCAGCTATAATGCCGGCATCACGAACAACACCTTCCGCCGTAGTTTCCATTATTTCGTTTCCTTCCCTGATAAGGCCATCCATGGCTTCACATTTTTTTGCCTGGGCCTTAATACCAATAATCCCAAACACTTCTTCCAGCCTGGTAACCTGTTCCTCAGTAACTGCAAGATGATCAGTCAATGCTGCTACCAATTGGGGAGAGGTAGCTTTTTTTATCATCTTCGGTAATGCTTTGCTAAGCGCCTTTTCTGCCCAATAAATATCTTTCAGGCTGTCTTCAAATAAATCACGCAAACCGGTCGATTCCTGCGAATGCTGCGGCATGGATTGTTTTTGTTTTAAACCGTTTGACGAACTTTTTTTAGTGGCTGTTTTTTGAGCTGTTTTCATAATAAAAAATGTTTTAAGTTTTTGGAAATATAAAATGCGGATAAAAAAAACATGCCAATTTTTTTGAACCAGTCTTTACAAAAATTTTACAACTTTGAGCGTTTTGTGGAAAGTATTCTACATAGTAGGAACCTCCGTCGTCATTGCCCTCCCCAGCAATTCGTTTTAAGCAGGTTTGTAACGACCTTTGATTCGATAAAACTTCACCACAAAAAAGAGTAAAGAAATATTCGATTTGTGCCAGGACAGTTGCCGCTGAAATAGGAGGATCAGAGATGGGGTATTTTCTTATGTATATTCTCCACTTCCGTGATAAACAGGCTTACATCAGGATCCGCATAAGCTCCATAAGCATCAACAATGGTTCCTTTTTTACCATCCTGCGTTTCAATCACATACATGATGCTGCTATCTTCAGGATCAGACTGTCCTTCAAAGCGGAAGAAATTAATAATGGTGATATCAGCCGGATCATATAATTTGTCGGAACTTAAACACTTTAGCCGGCTGTCTTCTATTTTAAAATTTTCGGTATATCCATCCTGCATCATTTTTTGATGACACTCTACCAGGGATTTCAAATACGGGGGAGTTGGTGCATTCATAATTATTTTTTTGTTTGATGATTAGCCGGTAACCCTTAACAAATTTATTTACGCATGGTTACTTAGTTGATCACAGGACGCAAAATATATTCCAATCATTTAATAAAGTCGCCGGATCCATGCAGTGCCTTTCGTTTTGCCCGGCCGATTTCTTTTTTACTGGCTAAATAATCAGTTTACCATAACAGGCAAAACCGGTGAAGCTATTAGAAACAATTAATTAATCTTACAATCATTCATGCTCCTGGGTAATTCTAAAGTTTTGTGTAAAATTTTCTACAGGATAACCAAGCCGTTTAAAATGCCAGTTATAATCCCCTTTGTACCCGATGAACCATTATGGGGTTCATATTAAACTGACTGGCAGCAAAAATAATTCACCAGACCGTCGCAAATGGAACGACAGTACCGGCTAAACCCAAATCCACAATCCCCCGTGTTTATTAAAAAACTTTAAAGATATTTGTATGATGAAGTATTTTTTTGGCTTTGTATTAATTGCGGTGTTTTTAATAAGGTGTACCGGCTCTGCAAATGTGGCAACTGGCAGGGAAGATAAAACACCAGCGCTCGATTACCCGACACAGGTTCCCGGCAGTGAAGTGGCTGTGATCATTCCCGGCGCTGAACGTATGCAGGTTTACCTTCCTTTTTTAAAAGGAAAGTCGGTTGCCGTTTTTGCCAACCAAACCAGTACGGTTAAAAACAGCCACCTGGCGGATACTTTGATAAAAAGCGGTATCAGGATTGTGAAGATCTTTGGGCCCGAACACGGCTTTCGCGGGGTGGCCGATGCAGGGGAACAGGTAACTGATACCCGGGATAAAAAAACAGGCATCCCTGTAATCAGTTTATACGGCGATCATAAAAAACCCACCGCAGAAGATCTTAAAGATGTAGACATCATTGTTTTTGATATACAGGATGTGGGCGTAAGGTTTTACACTTTTATTTCTTCCCTGCAATATGTACTGGAAGCCGCATTGGAAAACCACAAACCTTTACTGATACTGGATCGTCCTAACCCCAATGGTTTTTATGTAGATGGCCCGGTGCTCGATATGAAGTTTAAAAGTTTTATCGGCATGCAGCCGGTACCGGTTGTGTATGGCATGACCATCGGCGAATATGCGCTGATGCTGGCAGGTGAAAAATGGCTGTCTCCCCGGGCCAATGCCATCAATGCTTACAACCTATCCACTAAGCCAACGGCAGATACGCCCTTTCATATACAGGTAATAAAGTGCGCAGGTTACGATCATAACAGCAAATATATTTTACCCGTAAATCCTTCACCTAACTTAAAATCCATGCAGGCTATTTACCTCTACCCTTCCACTTGTTTTTTTGAAGGTACAGTATTAAGTGAAGGCAGAGGTACGGATGCCCCTTTCCAAATTTTTGGTCATCCGACACTGCCCCGAAATTTGTACGCTTTTACACCAAAACCAAATTTGGGCGCTAAAAGCAGTAAATGTTTTTATCAAAAATGTTACGGCTGGAATTTATCCGGCACCAATGAAGCGGTGTTAAAAAAAACAGGTAACGCTATTCAACTGAATTTTTTGCTGGATGCTTATAAACTTTTTCCGGGTAAGGATAGCTTTTTCTTAAAAAATAATTTTATTAATAAATTAGCGGGCAATGACCTGCTGCAGCAACAGGTAAAACAAGGAAAAACCGCCACCGAGATAAAGGAGAGCTGGGAGCCTGCATTGGGTAATTTTAAAATAACGAGGAAGAAGTATTTATTGTACAAAGACTTTTAACCTCCGCCTGCTAAACCAGGCTCCTGCACTTAAAAAATTATGACCCGGAAATGATTGAACAGAAAATAAAATCAGCTAATTTAAGCACTACTGCTGATTTTCCTTTACAAGAACGGGTTGGCCCGCGGATCGTATTTATGGGTACGCCCGAATTTGCCGTGGCGGCTTTAGCTAAGCTGTTGAACGCCGGTTTAAATATAGCAGGTGTGGTGACTGCGCCGGATAAGCCCGGTGGCCGGGGTTTGGAAATGCAGCAGAGCGCCGTAAAAAAATACTCCACGGAACAAGGCTTGCGTATTTTACAACCGGAAAAATTAAAGAATCCCCAATTTTTAGACCAACTGAAAAGCCTGCACGCGGATCTTCAAATTGTGGTAGCTTTTCGTATGTTACCCGAAATAGTGTGGAACATGCCACCCATGGGAACGGTTAATTTACATGGTTCTTTATTGCCCCAATACCGTGGCGCAGCTCCTATTAACTGGGCCATCATCAACGGAGAAAAAGAAACCGGTGTAACTACTTTTAAACTTCAGCATGAAATTGATACCGGTAATATTTTATTGACCGCTGTAATCCCGATTGGTGAGGAGGAGACCGCCGGGGAGTTGCATGACAGAATGAAAGAAACAGGAGCTGAACTATTATTAAGTACTGTAAAAGGATTAACCGAAGGAAATTTGGTGGAAACACCTCAAAGCCGGCCTGGCGAAGACCTGTCATTTTTAAAACGGCCAGACGGAGACCGTCAGACTGTTTTAAAGAAGGCCCCAAAAATATTTACGGAAACCTGCCAGATTGATTGGAACAAACCGGTAGAAGAAGTATATAACCTGGTAAGGGGTTTATCTCCCTACCCCGCCGCTTTTACATTTCTGGAAGGGAAAAAATTGAAGGTATTTAGGGTAGATAAGGTTTATGAGGAACAGGAAGCAGATAAAGGAAATGAAGTATATAAGGTAAATAAAGTACCTGTAGTTGCCGCGGGAGAATTTGAAACGGATAAAAAAACATTTTTATATTTCGCTTGCATGAACGGTTATATCTACATCAAGGAACTGCAATTGGAGGGGAAAAAGAAAATGATGGTGGAAGACTTTTTAAGGGGATACAGGTGGGGCTGAATGGCAATTGGCAAAAGGAAATTGGCAATCGTATCAAACATCAACTTCACTTTCAAAAATTGTCAGGTATCCAGTATCCTGTATCGAGTATCCAGTATCAAACATTCACCCCCGATAGCTATCGGGTCACCTTTCACCATTATCTTTGTGACATGCTAACCATCAGTCATCGCGGACAACAAATGCCGCCCTCTCCAATACGGAAATTAGTGCCGTATGCAGAAGCCGCAAAAAAAAGGGGCACCAGGGTATTTCACCTCAACATTGGCCAGCCGGATATTGATACCCCTGAACAAATATTAGATGCAGTGCGTAACAGTGATTTCAAAGTGCTGGAATACAGCCATAGCGCGGGTAACGAAAGCTACCGGAAGAAACTGGTGGAATATTATGCCCGGGTAGGTATTAATGTAACGGCAGATCAAATCATTGTAACCACGGGTGGCAGCGAAGCTATTTTATTTGGCTTTATGGCATGTTTAGATGCAGGGGACGAGGTAATAATACCTGAACCTTTTTATGCCAACTATAACGGCTTTGCTGTGGAGGCAGGGGTTATTGTACAACCCATTACCTCCTCTATCGAAAATGGTTTCGCCCTCCCCCCCATGGCGGATTTTGAAAAAGTAATTACTGCCAAAACAAAAGCGATTGTTATTTGTAATCCCAATAATCCAACCGGGTATTTGTACAGCAAAGAGGAGATGGAAATATTAAAGCAGCTCATTGTAAAACATAACCTTTATTTATTTGCGGATGAGGCTTACCGTGAGTTTTGCTATGAAGGTACCCACACCAGTTTCATGCAACTGGAAGGTGTAGACGACCATATCGTTTTAATGGATACCATCAGTAAAAGATACAGCGCCTGTGGCGGGCGCATTGGCGCGCTGGTTACTAAAAATACGGCCGTTCTCAGTTCAGTAATAAAATTTGCCCAGGCGAGACTAAGCCCCCCCAGCTTTGCGCAGATTTTAGGGGAAGCGGCGGTTGATTTACCGGCCAATTATTTTGATACCACCAGGGCGGAATATAAAAAAAGAAGGGATACCATCGTAAAAAGACTCAATGCCATACCCGGCGTGTTTTGCCCCAACCCGGGTGGCGCTTTTTATGCCATGGCCAAATTACCCGTTGATGATGCGGATGAGTTCTGCCAATGGTTGCTGGAATCATTTTCGTATAAAGGACAAACCGTTATGCTGGCGCCTGCTACCGGTTTTTATGGTACCCCAGGACTGGGTAAACAGGAAGTGAGGCTGGCTTATGTACTTAATACGAACGCCATTAATCTAGCAATGGATTGCCTTGAGAAAGCACTGGAAGCATATAAAAGCAGGGTAGGCGATAAACAGTAAGCAATGGGCAATAGGCAGTCGTCACTTGTCAATTGTCAATGGGCAATGGGCATAAATTCATAAATTCACCATTCACCATCCCACCATTCACCATTACGAACATTATTTTTTCACAATCACCTGCATGGCGTAATCGTAGGTATCCAACGGGGTGAACCTGATTTTTTCAGGTGTCGCGAAACTTAAATACCGCTGTAGTTTTTCTTTGGTAAACCGTTGGGACCAAAAGCCTTCTTTTGTTGCCGTGAAACTATCCTGTGCATTGGTAATAACCGACATCCCCATTTTGGCATAAGATTCTTCCTGTTTTAAACGGGTAGCTTCATTGTCAATATAGCATGCCCCTATCACCAGTTCGCCACCCGGATGCAGGAGACCGTAGGCGCTTTCAAAAATGGTTTCAAATTTTTCATTACGCGAAAGGTCTAATCGTCCGCTTGCTGTTTTATATGTTTCAAAAGAAAAATTATCCGGGTAAAAATTACCCGCCGTGAACCAGGTGGTGATTACTAAATCATATTTTTTTTGCCAGTCATTTAAATTCACCGCTTCAAAAAAATAAGCGGTTACCTTATCCTGTATGTTTAAATCAGTGATATTTTTAGTGGCAATATTTACACAGGCCCGGGCATTATCCGTACCATCATAAACGGCTACCGTATCCCATATCTCTTTTATGCCGCATAAATGTTTTGGGATTCGGCCGTTGCCAATACCAATATCCAAAATAGCCAACGGCCTCCCGAGTTCATTTGCCAATCCCGTGATTACTTTTTTCAATTCAATAAACTCCGCCCATTGTGCCTGTACCAGGTGTTCGGAGATATAGTTAAGGTTAAAGGATTTTTCAACCGTATTTGCATTATCATACATTGCCATGATGGGTAAATTTTATTGTTTCAAAATTCTTCCTGTTTTTCAGCCACTACCAGGAAGGTATCAAAAGCATAGGTTTTGCGGGGAATTATTTCATTTATTACGAAACCTCCAAGCTGCAAAAATAAAATTATTTCATCTTTTGTAAAAGCCCTGATAATGGAATTATCTTCCCCTATTTTTTCCAGGACACCGTTTTCCTGCTCTTCGTAAAAAACAGATAACCAATCAAAGGTCCAGCTTTGGCTGAAGTTGACCTTCCAGAAACTTTCACGCCGATACTTTTTGTTCGCTGCAATAGCCCGGTGTACAACGCGATCCCCTCCTATTAACGGAATAAATTTACTGGCGTCAATAAAATCAAAACATAAAATGCCGGGTGTGTGCAAATTTTTATGAATAGCAATTAAGCAGTCGCTTACCTCCTTATTGGTAAGCAGGTAGCTGATCGTTCTGCCCGTAATGATTGCAGAATCTGTTTGCCGGGCTAAAACAAAACTCTGCATACCTGACTTCATGAAACGGCAACCCGGGTTATTTCTTTTGGCGATATCCAGCATATCATCACTAATATCCATCCCAGTATAGTCAAACCCCGTTTCAACAAAGCGGGCCGTCAAATTACCTGTACCACAGCCAATTTCAACAAGGGAACGACAATTGTATTTCATAAGCAACTGGCTGTATAAATTAAATTCTTCTTCATAATCAATGAAGGTTTTGTACATGGCTTCATATATTTCGGCCAAAGTTTTATAGAGGTTGTTCATACTCCTTTAATGCTATTTCAAATAAGCTTAAGCGGATGCCCTGGTAATGTTTTGGCAGGCTTTCATCCATTATAGTATCTGTTAATCCCAAAAAGGTAAATCCGCAATTGGTATAGTGCCCGATTAATTTTTGATTATCCCCCCAGGTGTCCATCCGCACAAATTGTTTCCCGTTTTCATTTCCATATTTGATAGCCCAGTCAACTATATGTTTTACATAATTATTTCCCCTGAACTCAGGATGGGTAACTATCCGGTGGATATAAACGGAAGGCGCGTTATCCCGGCTCCCCCAAATGTATGCATCATTAAAAGCTATGGCGAATATGCAAACTATATTATCATTCAGCACAATTTTATATTGCCTGTTTTCTTCAACTTCCTTTTCAACCAGGTTCAAATCAAACCCTTTCCAGTGTTTATCAAATTTTCTTTTTTGATACGATATGGCGGCATCGTAAAAACTAAATATTGTTTCGATGTCTGCCTTCGTGCTGTTCACAATCTGCATCATTTATTTCCTGTTTTCAAGATAAAATTATTGTCCTTCGGGTACCTGCGCCATTCAAATTCCAATCATACATTTTGTTTTCTTGCTTTAGCCTGGAAATAATTAAAAAGGGCTGATCTTCCCATCCGGAAGGCCAGCCCAATAAAAATATTTGTTTTTTGCTGTTTAAAACCTAAAGTTCAGGGAGGCCTGGAAAATTGTACCCAATTGACTAAACTGAGAACCATTGTAACCTAATATCCTGTACCGGCCACTGAATGCCAGAAAGCCTTCCAATAAGCTTTTGTCAGCAGGATTATTAAGTGTGGCAGCAGCAGCAGCATAATTTGGGTCAGAAGCGCTACCGGTTAATTCTAATTTCCACTTAGGCAACACATTAAATATATTGTTAACAGTAACAGAGAAATTTATTTTATCCGTGAAATCATAACCAAGATTCAAATCTGTAACAACGGCGGCCTTAAATACCTGCTTAACATTATTCATAAGGCTTCCACCATTATCTAAATCCTGGAATTTCGTTGGTCCAAATAAAGTATTGTTTAAATTAACACTAAACTTTTTGATACGATAATCCATTCCCATTACCGCCTTGTATTTGGGGCGGCCTTCTGTTAACAGCGATTTAACCTGGGTGCTTAAAATAGTTGTACCCCCTGCCTTCACTGCAGGTGGATCGTTGGGGCTTCCTATTATTTCATTTTTTAGGGTATAATTACCGGCAAGGTTTATTCCTAATTTTCCTGCACCCAAACTAATATTTTTATAGTTGGCAACAAGGTCAAGTCCCTCGGTGCGGGTTTTAATACCATTTATAAAAAATTGAACACTTGCCAGGTCAAAATTACCTGCGCCAGTACTACTGCCTTTAAGGATCCGGCCTAATTCTGTTACGGGATTTGCCAGCTTTCTATCCTCTGTAGTAATAGAAGAACTATAAACGATCCTTTCTTTGATAGTGATACTGTAAAAATCTAACGTAAAGCTTAGGTTTTTGTTAGGGTTTAAACCAAAACCAACAGTATAATTATTAGACTTTTCCGGTTTCAGCAATGGGATGCCCAACGCAAACGCCTGCTTGCTCCTGTTATTAAATAAACCGGAAAGCACGATGGTTCCCCCGGCAAAAGAAGCCTGGTTTGACTGGGCGTATATCTGGTGTAAAGTAGGCGCCCGGAAACCTGTGGATGCAGAACCCCTGATTACAAGTTTATCACCCGCAATTTTATAACGTGAAGATATCTTCCATACGAATGCATTACCAAAATCACTGTATTTTTCACCCCTCACTGTGCCATTTATAAGGAAGTCTTTTGTTATATCAAGACTGGCATCAACATATGCACCGAAGTTAAAACGGCTGTTAGTGGAAGCATTTTCCTGGCGGATACCCGGAAAAGAATTAGCGCCTTCGCCCGTATAGGAAGAAGTGTCGCCGCCAATGATTTTATAAGTTTCCGACCTGATCTCCGAACCAAATCCTACACTAAAATTTTCCGTAACTGATTTTGAAACATCATAGTTTCCAATAACATTCGTAAAACGGAACCCGCCGGGTTTAAATGATGTTGGGCTGGCAGCACCCAAAGACGCATTCACAGTATTTGCTACGGTATATAACTGCTGGTTTCCCCCAATTGTAAAACTAACATCATGCTTCCATCCATTTTTTTCATTTTTTAGGCCAACGGTCGCATTATAGTCGATTAAATCCCCTTCAAAGGTTGGCTGGTAGCCAATATAAGTAGTACCGGCTGGATGCAATAAGCCAAAATCCTGTCTCCAGTATGGAACCCGGTAGTTGGCATTGCTGATGGCTTTTTTACCCACATAAGCACCGTTACTGTAAAACTGGCCTGAATTACCCAAAGGAATGCCCAGGTTATAATTAAATTTAGCCGCGGTAATTTCTCCGGTTCCGTTTGTGTTGTTGCCGGTTGGATAAATTTTTAAATAATCAACGATCGCTTTGTTGACAGGGGCCGTTACAGGCTGGGAGGGATCACCAAAAGTGGCAATTTCTGTGGGCACATCGATAATTCCGGAACGTACGGCATTATTTTGCTGGCTAAAATCAACGGTATAATTGATAAATCCTTTACTTCCAAAATTAGCGCCACTGTTAAAAGACAATCCGTAGGTTTCACCATCTCCTTTACTGGTAACACCTGAATTGATCGTTAACGAACTGTATTCAAATTTGTCTTTTAATATAACGTTCATAACACCGGCGATTGCATCAGACCCATACTGGGCGGAGGCGCCATCCCTTAGTATTTCTACCCGCTTTATAGCATCTGTTGGTATAGCAGACAGATCCGCCCCTGTTTCGCCCCTGCCGGGAGAAAACTGAACGTACAGTAGTGAACTTAAATTTTTCCTTTTACCATTAATCAGCACCAATGTGCGACTGGGGCCAAGGTTCCTGATTTCATAAGGATCCAGCAGCGTGGTAGCATCATTCACCGGCGTGTTTACCGTATTAAAAGATGGAACCCTGTATTGCAATGCTTTATCAAATGTTATTTGCCCGGTAGTTTTTAATGATTTGGCGTCAAAATTATCAACCGGTAAGGGAGAGTTAGCGGACGAACGGGGTAAAGAACGCGAACCAACTATTACTACATCTTCTAACCTGTCTGTTTTTTCTTTTAAAGATACATCAAGCGTTATTTCGGATGCGCCCACCAGGGTTACATTTTCTTCAAGAGTTATGAAAGGAATGCCGCTAAAACTAATTTTATAGGTTCCCGCCGGTAAATCCAGGCTATATTTCCCTTCACTATTTGTAACAGTACCTTTGCCGGATGGATTTGCAGTTATACTAACCCCTATGAGCACTTCGCCCCGATCATTTGCAACATTACCGGTTATTTTTTGTGCCAGGGAAGTTGTGCCATACAACAGGATAAGGCACATGAATGTTAGTTTGATAGATTTTCTCATTGCTTTGGTTTTAGTTAGAAATAGCATTAAATTAATATACAATTTAACACTTTCAATCAATTAATGTAAAAAAATGGTGTATAAAACGATTGAAAGCCATTATTTTACCGAATAAAGGTCATTTTTTTACTGATTTTGAACAATGTGGGGCAGCTGGAGGTTAATAAATTAATTGTAACTAGCTTTCATTAAGTTATAAAAAATAAAAAAAGTAGCGGAAATTGGTCAGGCCCCATGCATAACTATTACTGGAAAAATCGCCTTCTATTAAAAAATCAAGGTTTATGTAATTGTAATTTCCCGCTTTTAAAAAAGGGATGAAAATGACAGTTGATTTCAGGGAATTGATTATTTTCGGTTTATTTGAAATTTATAACATACAACAATTAAAATATGAGAAAAATCATCATTGCTATTGGAGTCGTTTTCCTGTTCGCCACTTACGGTTTTAGCCAGGCCCGGCTGGTAGAAAAAATAGAAAAAAAGGGAAATGAATTAATTATCCCTTATGAAAAATATGTTTATCCAAATGGTTTAACCTTAGTGGTTCATGAAGATAAAAGTGATCCCCTGGTGCATGTAGATGTAACCTACCACGTGGGTAGTGCAAGGGAAGAGATCAAAAAAAGCGGGTTCGCTCATTTTTTTGAACACATGATGTTCCAGGGAAGTGATAACGTAGGGGATGAGCAGCATTTTAAGATAGTTACCGCATCAGGAGGTACGTTAAACGGGAGTACCAATCTTGATCGTACCAATTATTTTCAAACAGTTCCCAATAACCAGTTAGAGAAAATGCTTTGGCTGGAGGCCGACCGGATGGGTTTTTTGTTAGATGCGGTTACCCAACAAAAATTTGAAGTGCAACGCAGTACCGTAAAAAATGAAAGAGGGCAGAATTATGACAACCGCCCTTATGGATTAGTTGGGCAATATACCAGCAGGAATTTATATCCTTACGGGCATCCATACAGTTGGTTAACCATTGGATACCTGGAAGACCTGGACCGGGTAGATGTGGATGATTTAAAAAAATTCTTCCTTCGCTGGTATGGGCCAAATAATGCTACGCTTACCATTGGCGGAGATGTAAAAACCGCAGATGTGGTGAAATTAGTGGAGAAATATTTTGGGAATATACCCGCGGGCCCGGCAGTAGAAAAAACGATTTTGCCGATGGTAAAAATTGAATCAGACCGATACGCATCGTATACCGATAACTATGCCCGCCTGCCGGTTGTATCCAAAACTTTTCCAACCGTGCCCAATTATGATAAGGATATGGCGGCGCTATCCTGCCTTGCCCAAATTTTAGGACAAGGCAAAAATTCGATATTGTACCAGCAAATGGTAAAACCGCAAAAAGCATTATCGGCAAGCGCATTCAGCCGTTTCAGTGAACTGGCGGGGGAATTTTCATTTCAACTTACACCTTTCCCCGGAAATTCACTGGCGACAATGGACAGTTTATTTAAGGAATCTTTATTGGTGTTTGAAAAGCGAGGGGTAACTGATGAAGACATTGAAAAATTTAAAGGGGGAATTGAATCGCAGTATATCAACGGGCTGCAAAGCGTGTCGGGTAAAGTTAGCCAGTTGGCCGCGTTTAATACCTTCACCGGCAATCCTAATATGATTGGTAAAATGCTGGACATGTACCGTTCTGTAACCAGAGAAGCTGTATGGCGCGTTTATAACCAATACATAAAAAACAAGGCAAGCGTAACCATCAGTGTTTTAACGAAGGGTCAGCCCGCAAAACCGGCAGCGCCAGATAATTACACTATTGATTCTACTAATTACACGCCACCCAATTATGGATACAATGGCCTCATGTATACCAAGGCGAAGGATGGTTTTGACAGAAAAAAAATGCCGGGTAACGGGCCAAACCCTGTTGTGAAAGTTCCACCATTCTGGAAAAAGGATTTGCCTAACGGAATAAAAATGATTGGAACCTCCAGCAGTGAACTGCCCACCGTTACCATTTCGATCACCATTCCCGGCGGGCATCTTGCCCAGGCTGCCGATACCGCTAAAATTGGACTTGCGGGCATGACCGCCGGTATGTTAAGTGAAGACACCAAAAAATATTCAGCCGAGCAAATGGCCGTTGAATTGCAAAAACTCGGTAGCAATATTAACGTTTCCGAACAATTTGATGGCATCAGTTTTAATGTTCAGTGCCTGAAAAAAAATATCAATAAAACGCTTGAACTGCTGGAAGAAAGAATGTTTAGCCCCAGTTTCACGGCGGATGCATTTAACCGTTTACAGAAACAGGCAATGGAAGGTTTTAAACAACTAAAGGCCCAGCCAGCGGCAATTGCCAGTGGGGTAATTGAACGGATCAATTATGGAAGCAATAATATTTTGGGCCTTAGTGATAACGGAACTGAATACACGATTAAAAACTTACGCCTGGAAGATGTTCAACATTATTATGACAATTACATGAGCTCCCAGGGCACAAAAGTGGTGGTAGTAGGCGATATCAGTGAAGCTGAAATTTTACCCCGGTTGTCGTTTTTAAACCGTTTGCCCAATAAAAAAATCAATTTATTAAAACCGGGTCCGGCGCCTGTAATTGCAAAAACAACCCTTTACCTGGTAGATGTACCCAAAGCAGCACAAACAGAATTCAGAATAGGGACTGTAACCGGGTTAGGTTATGATGCCACCGGTGAATATTATAAAGCGGGCCTGATGAACTTTGTATTTGGCGGCGCTTTTAACAGCCGTGTAAATTTAAACCTGCGTGAAGACAAAGGCTGGACCTATGGCGCAAGGGCTTCTTTTTCGGGGGATAAATATACTGGAAATTACCTGTTCAGCGCCGGTATACGTGCCGACGCAACCGATAGTGCGCTGGTCGAAGTAATGAAGGAATTAACTAACTACGCGGCCTCCGGTATTACGCCTGAAGAACTGGCTTTTACCAAAAGCGCCGTTGGACAAAGGGATGCATTGCTTTATGAAACAGGGAATCAAAAAGCCGTTTTTATCGGCCGCATACTGACATACGATCTGCCTGCCAATTTTGTGGAAACACAGAATAAAATATTATCGGCTATTACCGAAAAGGATATTGACGCAATGGCAAAAAAATGGCTGACCCCTGGTAAAATGAATATTTTACTGGTAGGTGATAAAGCAAAGATCTTACCCGGCCTGCAAAAACTTGGTTATGAAATTACAGAACTGGATAGCGATGGAAATAAAAAGTAATATTATCGCGTAGGGTACAAACTAAAAATACCGGCTGCAACAGAGCAGCCGGTATTTTTTTGTCATGGATATGCCGTGCTATCATCCAATAAAATAATTTTCACTGAAATATGTAAATTATGTAACAAATTTCCAAAATTGTGTAAAAAATTAAAGAATACAATTCATTTCTTTGTATGGGTTTTTCATAGGATATTGGATAAAAAAAACGGAGCTGGATTTCTATCCGGCTTCTCTTTTTACCGGATGTTCTGTTAATGTTGATAAATGAAATTATCCAGGTAATCCCTCCTGGTAGGATGCTTTAAAAAAAGTATGTAAGCTTAAACCAACGAAATTATTTGTCTTAAAATTTTCATCCCAAAGCTTTTCAAACCCCTGGTTTAATAGTATCCTTTAGTACCCAAGGGTAATGTCTAAGAATAATGTCACCCTTCCGGGTTTTGGATATTTGAATTTCTTTTCTTTCTATAATAATATGAGCCTTTCAGGCCTTGGAAATGCTGAAGGCGATATCATTAAGCTAAGGATAATTTTCTTCGCCCATAATAATGTCTCCCGTTAAACTTTAATAATCCGCAGATCCGCCTGAACGAAACGGGTAAGGATTCGAAGACCTCACAGGTTTTAAAAACCTGTGAGGTCTGGCATATTATGACGGCCGCCTGCCTTATTGAAAGAAGCGCTGATTCGATAGTGCGTCAATGAAACTACCCAACCGTTCAATAAATAAACCACTCAACCTTATCCCTTAAAATTTGTATTATATCCTTTTAAAAAACCGGCAGAAAAACCGCATCTTACACTATCCTTTTAAATATGTCAGAACAGGTAAAAGCATATTATCATCAATTAGTTCCCGGAATGCAGGAAGAGGACTGGATTGCATTGCAGGAAAAATTTACCTTTCAACAAGTAAAAAAAGGATCCTTTCTTACCCGAAATGGTGAGATATCCCGCCAGGTAAGTTTTATCACCAGGGGATTGGTAAGGATTTTTTACCTGGCCGGGGAAAAAGAAATATGCACCGGTTTTATTTGTGAAAATGAATATGTAAGCGCTTATGCAAGTTTTCTTACCCGGCAGCCTTCCGCCGAAAATATAGACGCACTGGAAGATTGCGAATTGGTGCATCTTTCTTTTGACGACATGCAGGCGCTGTATAAATCAAACCCGGTTTTTGAAATATTCGGAAGAAAGATCGCGGAGCTGTTGTTCATACAAATTTCATCTCAAACTACCCGGCTGCTGACCATGGTACCGGAAGAACGATACCAGTCAATCATACAATTTCAGCCATTTATTATTCAACGGGTGCCACAATACATGATCGCTTCATTTATCGGAATCACACCGGAGCACCTGAGCCGCTTAAGAAAAAAGATGACCGGTAAGTAACGGGGGCATTCCTGATATCCTGCCTGGAGGGTTACAAGGCTGGGAGAGCCTACACGGTTGATAAATGTTAAGAAATTATTTTTTCTATCCATCTTAACAAATATCAACCATTAAGTAAGCATTGCTTTTGATTTTTGTGCTACAAAATTTAAAACAATGAAAACTTTAATTACCATCATCTTTCTGCTATCGGGAGCCCTAGCTTCACCTGCCCAGCAACTCACCCAAACGGTTAGGGGCACCATCACAGATAAAATAAGTGAAAAACCATTAGCAGGCGCAACAGTCTACGCGGAGGGCAACGCAGTTCCGGCGGTCGCCGATGCCCGGGGTATTTTTATACTGCGCAATATACCCGCAGGCCGTATCAAAATCAATATTTCCTTTGCCGGTTATCAACCGGTATCTATTCCGGAAGTGCTGGTAACAACCGGTAAGGAAGTAGTGCTGGATATTTCATTAGAGCAAAATATTGCTTCATTGAATGAAGTGGTATTAAAAGCCGGCAAAACCAAAAAGGGAAATGTTAGCAATGAATATGCAGGCAGCAGCGCCCGGAGTTTTAATATTGAAGAAATAACAAGATATGCCGGAGGCCGAAATGACCCCAGTAAACTCGTCAGCAATTTTGCCGGGGTAATTTCCAACAATGACAGCCGCAACGATATCGTGGTGAGGGGCAATTCGCCTGCCGGAGTACTTTGGCGTATTGAAGGGTTGCCATCGCCCAGTCCAAACCACTATGCAACTTTGGGAACAAGTGGCGGTCCCATTTCAGCATTAAATACCAATGCGCTCAAGACCTCGGATTTTTATACGGGCGCCTTTCCTGCAGAGTATGGTAATGCAACTGCCGCTGTGTTTGATATAAATTTCAGAACAGGCAATGCTGAAAACCACGAACGTACCCTTCAGTTGAATTTATTTAGTGGCCTCGAAGCCATGCTGGAAGGTCCGATGGGCAAAAAGAAAAACGGCGCTTCTTATCTCGTTGGCTATCGCTATTCATTTGTGCAGATTGGCCAGTCGCTCGGATTGAATGTAGGCACCGAAGCGGTACCCAAATACCAGGACTGGGTATACAATATCCAGTTTGGAAAATCAAAATCAGGTAAATTTTCACTGTTTGGTATGGGTGGCACGAGCAGCATTGATTTTATCGGCAAAGACATAGACACTACCGATTTTTACAGTCGCAAAAACGAGGATGCTTACAGCAAAACGCACTTATATCTTTTTGGCGCCAAACACACCATTGATGTTGGCAAAAAATCGTATATCCGGACCGTTGTTTCCTACAGCAATACCAGTAATGATTTTGAAAACTACCAGTACGCATTGCCCGTTCCACCCTATAATAACCGGTGGTTAGTAACTGATGTGGAGGATAAACAAAATGTTTTACGTTTCTCCACATTCATTAATACAAAAAATTCGGCTAAATTTTCCTGGAGGGCAGGGTTAACCGGCGAAAACTTTGGATTGAAAACAACCGTAAAAGACAGGGAAGGAAAATCGGAAGCCGAAGCATTTGAAACACTGCGGAACTTTGACGATAATTTTATGCTATGGCAATACTACGGGCAGTTTCTTTATAAACCCACTGATCAATTTTCCATAACTGCTGGTTTGCATGGTATGAATTTTAGTTTTAACTCTACGAATATCCTTGAGCCAAGAGCTTCCGTAAGCCATCATTTAAATTCAAAAAACTCCCTTACACTTAGTTACGGTTTACATGGGCAATTACAACCACTGCCCGTTTATTTATATGAAAAACAAAATGGTAATGGTATTGATAAAAGCAATCGGTATCTTGATTTCAGCAAGGCGCACCACTTTGTACTGGGCTATGAAAACCGTTTTGCAGCCAACTGGAGATTAAAGGCGGAAGCTTATTACCAGGATTTATTTAGTATACCGGTAGAAAAAACATCTTCTGGTTTTTCTATGCTGAATGCCGGCAACGATTTTACTTTCCCGGAAAAAACAGGATTAGTAAATAATGGAACGGGTAGTAATAAAGGGGTGGAAATAACCATTGAAAAATTCTTCAGCAAGGGCTACTACCTGTTGGCAACAGGTTCAATATTTAACAGCAAATACAAAGGCAGTGATGGCATCAAACGCAACAGCACTTATAACTACGGCTATGCGGCTAATATATTAACCGGTATTGAACGGAAAACCGGCAGATCAAAACGAAATGCTTTTACATTTGATCTGCGCATGTCTACTCTCGGGGGAAGGTATGCCACACCGGTTGACCTTGCTGCCTCTATCGCCGCAGGAAAAGAAGTATTGGATGAAACCAAATACAACGCAGAAAGATTAGCGGGGTATTTCCGCCTGGATACAAAATTTGGTTTCCGTATGAATAGTAAAAAAAGAAAATTGAGCCAGACGATCTATCTGGATTTGCAAAATATAACCAACAGGGAAAATATCTTCCTTCGCCGCTATAACCCTGTGTACGGCACTACAGGTAATGTAAACCAGATCGGTTTCTTTCCGGATATTTTGTACAGGATACAATTTTAAAAGGTGAATGGTGAATAGTGAATCAATGTCATTTTGTTAAGGATTAATACTTCGTCCCATAGGGACGATATATGGGTAGTAGAAAGAATAAATGATGATTCAATTCGTCCCATAGGGACGATATGTAAAATCGGTTTTTAGATATTTGTATTGGTTATGATTGTAAGAATGGGAGTTAATCACATATCGTTCCTAAGGAACGAAAATGCATTACCTTTTTCATTGCTACCGACATACTGTTCCTACGGAACGAAAAAGGAAAAATAGCTTACTAAATGACATTGATTCCTCATTCACCTGCTTCATTTAATTTCCCAGTCCGTGTCCATCAGCACAATACCATGCCTGGGGTTGGGTGCATTTTTATAGTTAAAAGCGTCGCTGCCTACCACATCAATATCAAAGGCGTTTTCTACCACGTCTATCGCGCTGAACTCCTGGAACATATTAATGCCCACCATATAGTTTCCTTCCGCCAAGGGTATCTTCCTGATGGTGACAACAAACATATTTCCGGCAATGAGGTCACTGCCCCCGAATAATTTATTGACCAGCAAATTGTGGTGGTTATAAATTGCCATGCCGTAATGATCCATTATGTTGAGGCTGATCTGGATCCCTTTAAAATCATGGCCGGGATCGTTCACGGTATAAGACAGGCATACTTTAAAATCTTTGCCCGATTCAACAGAACCGATGATATTACCTTCAAGATCCTGTAACTGCACACTTGTAAACTGTATCGCCGCGTTACCGTACCTCGGCTTTTCGCTCAGGAGCATACCGGGATTACTGTTTTCGTGTAAATAGCGGGCAACCGCTGTTTCTGTTTTGCCCTGGAAATCGATGGCGCCATTTTTTAAAACAATTCCCTTTACGCAAAGTGTTTGAACCGCCATCATATTATGGCTTACAAATAAAACGGTTCTTCCTTCGCCCCTGCTTACCTCCCCCATTTTACCCAGGCATTTTTTCTGAAATTCCGCGTCTCCCACCGCCAGCACTTCATCCACTATCAGTATTTCGCTTTCTAAGTGTGCTGCTACGGCAAATGCCAACCGCACATACATGCCACTGCTGTAGCGTTTTACCGGCGTATCAATATACCGCTCCACCCCCGAAAAATCTACAATCGCATCTAATTTGCGTTTAATCTCTTCTTTACGCATGCCCATGATGGCCCCATTTAAAAATATATTGTCCCTGCCACTCAGTTCGGGATGAAAACCTGTGCCTACTTCAAGCAGGCTCGCAATCCTGCCCTTTGTTTTGATTGTTCCGGTGGTGGGCTGGGTTACTTTGGAAAGTATCTTCAGCAGGGTACTTTTGCCGGCGCCGTTGCGGCCGATAATACCTACGGCATCGCCCTGTTCTATTTCAAAATTAATATCGCGCAAACTCCATACATAGTCGCTGGTCCCCTTAGCGGATCTGTCGTTTGCTTCCCCGATTTTTAAATAGGGGTCATCTTTACCGCGTATTTTATGCCACATCCGGTTAAGGTCATGTGATAAGGTACCCGTACCAATATAGCCTAATTTATATTGTTTTGATAAATGTTCTACTTTAACAACTGTATCACTCATGGTCGTTTATTTTTCTTTTTATTTAGGGGCCGGCCGGTAAATATGCAGCGGGGCCGCGGTAAAATTTTACTATTGAAACTTATTTTCATTATGCCCGGACCAGTGTACCCGGGTGGGTAGCCAGATGGTAACTTCAACCAAACCGGTTTAAACCGAATCCATAAAGGATTTCTCCACTTTATTAAAAATAA
The DNA here is from genome assembly GCA_014379625.1 of Ferruginibacter sp. Taxonomy (GTDB): domain Bacteria; phylum Bacteroidota; class Bacteroidia; order Chitinophagales; family Chitinophagaceae; genus Ferruginibacter. Next base: position 159,782 of record JACMLJ010000041.1, read on the forward strand.
CCGTACCCATCACTAACATAACAAGGGTAAATACCGAACTGTATGCCAGGGCCCCCCAGCTAAACTGGCCTGAACCCGTAAATGCATACCGGAATGTTTCAATAATAGAAGAGAGGGGGTTGGCTCTAATGATCCATCCATATTTTACCGATAAAGAACTCATGGGATAAATTACCGGTGTGGCATACATGAATAACTGTATCCCGAAACCGAGCAGGAAAATAAGGTCGCGGTATTTGGTAGTCATTGCGCTGATGATCATACCCGCGCCCAATGCCAGCAGGGCCATTATCAGTACCAGGTAAGGTGTAAGTAAAATAAACCAGTTGGGATGTACGGAATCCGTAGTAAAATAAAACCATGCCCAGCAAATAATAAAAAGCAGGAACTGTATCCCAAACCTGATGAGGTTAGATACTACAATGGACAGCGGCATTATTAACCTGGGGAAATATACTTTTCCAAAAATACCCGCATTGTCTTTAAATACGGTGGCCGTCTTATTCAGGCAATCCGAAAAGTAATTCCACATGGTGATGCCGGCCATGTAAAACAGGGTCATGGGCAAGCCATCCGTAGACAGTTTGGCAATATTGCCAAAAATTACAACAAAAGTGAGGGTGGTGAGCAGGGGCTGAATAAAAAACCAAATGGGGCCCAGGATCGTTTGTTTGTAGGTGGATACAAAATCACGTTTTACAAACAGGAACAACAGGTCGCGGTACCGCCATACTTCTTTTAGTTTAAGATCAAAAATACTGGTTTGCGGAGAAATGATGTCCGTCCAGTTACCCGGTGAATTTACCTGTAGCGTTTTATTTGGCATTATACTGAAATTATATTGTGTTATGGGATGGAATTGCCGGCCTTTAATAACCTGTTATAACTTAAAAAAAAATTCCCTGCAATGGCGGGCGTTTTTTTTATTAAAGCCTGAACAGGCCATCAGCCTGCAATTTAAAAACGGCTTCGCCGCTCTCAGTCCCACAATGAATGGTGTTAACTGAGCTTATTAAAAAAATATAAACCTGGTCCGTTGTTTTATTATTATTTATGCAGCCTGCCGGATTATCCCGGCAGGTACATTATTATTCCAATATGCTAAACCTTTCGATCATCATTTCCTTCAACTATGCAAGGGTATTTTACTCCCGCTCCGGTAATTCCATATAACAAGGCTAAGCCTGTAATTTTGTAATAATTCCAGGCATTGATGTATGGTTCAGGGCGGGCAAATGCTAAATACTATGTATAACCTGTAACGATCATTTATGGGTGCATCCCAAATTGTCGCTCCTGTTTAATGCTGTGGCCGGTGCGGACACCGACCAAGGCTAGATGCCCTGGTTGATGTCTCCACCAACCAGCGGCAATTTGGGATGCACCCATCATTTATTTACCAGTAATTGCCCGGCTCAATTATGGCCCGGCCTGGTCTGTGTGCCGACCTGGTTATCAGGCCCGGCTGGAGGAACGGCCAATGCGTTGCCACCATCTTTTCTTTGATTCCTGGCCATACACATAATTGTAATTTTCGCCATAGCCATAACCGGAACCATATTTTCCGCCCGTCTTAACATCATTTATTACAAGTCCCAGGTTTTTAAGCCTGTTATTCGAAATAATATCATTTATAAAATCAAGTTGTTTTTTTAATGTCTGGCGCTGCCGGATGATGTAAATAGAGGTATCGGTATAGGTGCTAAGGATGAACGCATCAGTTACCAATCCGGAAGGCGCTGTATCAATGATCACGTAATCGTACCGACGTCTTAACACTTCAAACAGGGGGGCCATATTTTCATTCATTAAAAGATCCGCGGGATTTGGCGGGATGGGACCTGCCGGATAAATATGCAGTGTGGGCAGGTCTTCTGATATATGGTATATTTCTGAAAGGTCAATTGTCTGGCCCGAAAGGTAATCTGACAACCCTTTGTTGTTAACTATCCCGAGATTTTTAGATATCCCCGGCTTACGCATGTCAAATTCGAGTAAAGCTACCTTTTTGCCGGGTGCAGCCAGCACTGCAGCAAGGTTTAAACAAACCATGGACTTACCTTCAGAGATATTAGAGGAAGTAACTAAAATAACCTGGTTATTATTTCCCCTGTCTGCCAAAGCAAGATTGGTTCTTATTAACCGGAATTGCTCCCCAAATAAATCGCGGTTCATCACTAATATGCCCTTTGTTTTGCGGTGGGGTATATGTACCAGTTCACCCAGAACCGGTATCGTGAGTTTATTGGTAATCTCGTACCTGGTGGTAATCTTGTCATTCAACTGATCCATTAACAATATTAAACCAACAGGCATTAAAAGCCCCATAATTACCGACATCATCATGGTATTCTTGGAATTGGGTTCAACAGGCCCGAAGCCGGTGGCTTTATCTATTTGTTTATAAATGCTAAGATTCTCGGAGCCTGCGGATATAGAAGCTTCTTCCCTTTTTTGCAGGAGGTATAAATATAGCCCTTCAGTAATACTTTGCTTGCGTTTTATTTCCTGTATCACCCTTTCTTTGCGTGGTAAGGAAGAAAGGAACTCCCTATACTGGCTGTTTTTTTGCTGAAGGTTTCTTTGCTGGAGGCTAAGGTTTTTATTGAGGTTCTGTAAACTTTCCAGGATGCTTCCTTTTATATCATTGATCTGGTTATCATAGTCTTTTAATAAAATGCTGCTCGATCCAAGCAGTGGCCTTTGGCGCTGCCTTATTAATTCCAGTTCATTGTACCTGGCAATCAGTATCCCTAATGTAGGATCGGTAATGCCCAGGCTGGAAGGTACCAGTTTACCCGAACTGCCCGGGTTATTAAAATAATTCTGTAATTGCTGGATAACTTCTTTTTGCACATCAATTTCACCAATTTCCTGTGCGGTGGCAGAAGAACCTCCAAAAGCTTCTGCAGACTGGCCTTCGGGGTTGGTGATCTGGTTGCGGCCCTGGTAGGTTTCAAGCGATCCTTCTACCCCGCTCAGTTCGCTGGATATAAGACTAAGCCGGTCATCGATAAAACGCATGGTATTCCGGGAAGCGATAGATTTCTCCTGCAGGTCTGCCCGGTCATATTCTTTGGCAAGGGCATCCAGGATGTCTTTCCCACGCTGGAGGTTCTCTATCGTAATACTCATTTTTATAATAGAAGTCTTCCTGTCGAGGTAATCAACGGTATATTTAGACATTATTTCACCAGCCGTCTGTTTAACCGGGCTCCATACCGCCATAAATTCGCCATCCCCTGTAATATGTTTACCCCTTGGCGCCAATACAAACTGGTGGCCTCCAATACTATAGGGGGCATTCCATTTTAAAGGGATAACCCTCACATTTTTTTTTGAACCATACTCAATGGTTACCCCGGTGTTGGATAAATTTTTTACTACGAATGAAAACCCCTGGGAACTATCCACAACTTTTTGCACTATTAAGCGAAAAGGCGCATCCTGGTAAATATCGGTTGTTTTAACCCTGCCCAATATATAGTACGAAATATTGAACTGGTTTTCCAATACAATGCGTTCCATAAGGTCGCTGGACCGCATCAGCAGCAGCTCATTTTCTAAATTGCTCCCTCTTTTTGCAACAAGGGCATTGCTGATTAAATCCTGCTGTGTGGAGCCTTTCGATTCGCCTTTTACCAGTATCATTGTGGTGGCGATATATTTGGGAGTGGCTTTTCGTAAATACAACATGGCGCCGCCAATAAAAATACCGAGAGAAAGAATAAAAACAGGCCAGTAAGCAAGGTATTTTTTTACATGATCCATTATTGAGGGGCCAGCTTTTTTGGCGATTGTTTCCCCAAACATTTCATTGTCCATTTCTTCCATATTCTTATTTAAAAACATTAATCGCAAAAACAACACTTGTAAACAGCCCGATAATTAATCCAAAAACATCTAAGGCCTTCCTGGCATTTGAGGCTGTAGCCGCTTTTAGTGCCTTGAATTTCTGATCGCTTGCGCTTACATAAATAATATCATTCGACTGTAATAAATATACGGGAGACTGAAAGACAGAGCCGCTTAACATATTAACTTTATACATCTTCCTGGTTTTGCCTTCTTCCCGCAAAACCAGTATATCGTCCCTTTTCCCGTAATCAGTAATACCGCCGGCGGCGCTTAAAGCATCAATAAAAGTTACGCGGTCAGCTTCAAATGTTTTTGTACCCGGAGAGCCTACCTCCCCCAGGATATTCAATTTAAATTTTAAAAAATGTATGATTACGGCAGGATCTTTTACATAAGGAGCCAGTTTTACAGCAATCGCATTTTGCAACTGCACCTGGGTGAGACCGGCGGCTTTAATGGATCCTATAACCGGCATCTCCACATTTCCGGCAGGACTTACGAGATAACCGCTGTTGGGGCCGGTAAGGGGGGGATTAAAGGGCACCGTCTGTTCCTGGTTCAGGCTTGCGCTCAGTACCTGTATGCTCAATAAATCAAAATTCTGTATCACAGGCTCTTTTACCTGTATATTTTGGATACTATCCCTGCCATATTGAAAATAAATAAAATTTTCTTTGGTGATCCTTTTTTGAGATGAGCAGGCGAAAAATAAACAGGTACAGGTAAATAACAGGCAATATCTAAATATTTTATTTAATTTCTTGTTGTTTGGCATAAGCTGTAGAATGACGTATTTTTTCAAAAAAAATTAAATGAATGTAGGATTACTATTTGATATTCTATGCAAGTAATCATATTTTTTCTAAAACCCAATACATTTGCATCTATATTCCGAAAATAAAATTAACTGGTTCTAATAAAAAGTAATGGATAAACGCCAAAAATTCACCAAGATTGCATGGAAATGTTTTAAAATGAAATTTTAAGTTCCCAACCGGCGGATGCTGGAACATATCGTTACTGGTAATGCCGGGGCCGTTGATCCGGAAGCCCGGTTTGCAATTAACAGGCAGACCGAAAACAGTTTTTAAACAACGGATCCAATAAAAAACTATTCCGGTTAACAAAAACACCTGGTTGTAAAGTGGAGATACTATATATAAAAATAACTATACCTTCTACCGCAAAGCAAGGTATAGTTATGAAATTCAATACAATATTACCCGGGAACAGGCATGGAAACTCTTTTTCAAACTGGATATGTAAACGGGATAATATATTTAAATAGCAAATTGATATTTATCCACAATGGTATAAGGCTGCTTTGCAGCAGTGATTATGGCTACGTTTGCCTTCTCCACTTCCGCAAGTAGCATATACCCCAGTGAAGGCAATACTATTTTAACGGTGTTACCCATTACGGATACCATCTGGGTTTTATTATCTGCCGGTGATCCGCCAATCACCCTTACCATACCATTTACCCCAAATGGTATCTTTTCCAGTTTCACATTGGAGTATTCATTCATAAACCGTTTCATAATTTCAATTTCTTCATCCTGGATCACTGCGGGTTTACCCAGCCAGTAAACGAAATTGAGGATGCTGTCTGAAATACGGATATGCTTAATTTCCTTTTCTTCGATTTGTACAAAAACATAAGAACTAAACAAAGGCTCCATCACTTCCCTTTTTCTTCCATTACATTGTCTTGTCAGCGGGCAATAATTTTCTATATTTCTGCGCGAAAACAAATTTGCCACTTTTTTCTCAGTTCCCGGTTTTGTGTACAAAGCGTACCATTTTTTTGTTGAATTACTCATATCGTTAGTATTTTAATCATTTTTTTTAATGAACGAACGGCTGAATTACAATGAAGCCTTTTGCTCAATTATAACTCAATGCCTTAATATCTCTATGGCATCCATATAGTAAAACAACCTTTTTAAATAAGATAATGAAGTTATTGCGCCGGTTATCCTGTGGTTTAACCAGTTTATAAACTACCTGCCAAAAATCAAATAGTCAATTATTCCTTTCTATCAATAATTATTCATTGGAGCGTTTATCGATTTTATATTATTTTGATTAATTACTTAACCTAAATAAATAAAAAAACTACTTAATTAATAACTGTTAATAGCAAAGTAAAAGGAGGACAATACGTTAATAAGAGGTATTTCGCAAGATGATATTGGATCAATGGTTTCTGATCTAAGATAATGGTACCTAAGGGGCAAAATGTTTAAAAACCATCCCGGTCTTTAAACAATTAGTACCGTTGAGAAAACAAATATATAAATGTTATTCAGAAAAACAAAAAAATAAGGGATGATTTAATTTTTAGGTAATCACGGATCAGCTCATGCAGATAATAATAGAATGGACTTTCTACCCGTAAATTGTTGACAGGACATACTGCCAAACCTGCTTAAATGACCGTTAACCACATAACGGTGAACCTGGAGAAGGTTTTTTCCGAAAAATTGAATAAATAACTATTTTGTCTCAATATTATAATTCATACTTTCGGTTTAATTTAAAAATGATGCAATATAAAGAGCGCATAGTATGTTTTACCAAATCCGGTGGCCGTTAATTGCATTTAATTTATATATTTAAAATATCTTTGATAGAAATGGAAGAAAAATTGCCTGGCAAACAAGGGATATATCTTGTTGCAAACCTTAAGAGTGAAGCGCTCTGTGAAAACTTAATTTATTCGATACGTAAGTCGGGCTGTACCCTTCCTATCAGGGTAATCCCTTTTGGGGGCGAACCTGTACAATCCCGTTATATCCTTCAACAGGCTGAAATGTACGACCTGTCGCGGTTCCCGCCGGAAGGACTTGATTTTATCAAACAATTACGAACTGTACTGGTTGGGTGCCCGCTGGGTTTCCTGCATAGATTTCTTGCCTTGTATGGCGATTGGGAGGAATTTATTTATTCAGACAATGATATTGTTGCACTCATGAACTGGGAAAAATTATTCGGGTATTTATCTGAATATGATTTTGTACATGCAGATGAGGAATATACCACACACGGGAGATTTAATTATGATGAACCCGATTCGGTAGAAAGGATATTTGGACCAGGTTCCTTACTTAGTGCATTTACTGCAGGTCATTTTGTTGCGCGTCGCAATACCTACTTCGTAAACGATATGATCAAGGCGATTGAATGGTTTCAAAAAAATCCTTCCATTCCCAAAAAGCATGACCAGGCATTGATGCATATTGCTTCCCTCATTGGAAAATGGAATATTTTAAATTTATGCAGGGAGCCGCATAACTGGTTAAGTCCCTGGGCAGGAGATTATAATAATACGCTTGCAGTGGTACAGGCCATTCAAAAAAACGGAAAATATTATCCAATCACCCATATGCATTATTCCGGCTTCAAACCAACAGGGGTAAGACCGGTAGAGGAATTGATATTTGCAAGCGTGGGCCCCAAATCAAGACTACGTTCGCTGATCTATAACGGTATGAAGGAGCTGTCGGGCTATTCATTTATGGTGTCTTTTAAAGGCCGGGTATTTAGACGGCTAAAGCTAATTTTATCCCGTAAATAAAAATTGTTCCCTGCTTTGGGATTGCCCCGCTGATATAAAAAAGCCGAAAAAAATTAAAAAATAAAATCCCCTCCGATCAGCGACAGGTATTATCCGGGAGTTTACGGTAAGGTTTAAAATATGGAATATTATTGTGCCCTACCCTGATCCAATGAAGGAAACCGTAAATGAAACCCGTCAAATTTCAGGCTTACTGAATCTTACCGGCCAGTTGACGCAGGGTTGAAGGACGCACACAGGCAGATTGCAGGGGATATCTCACCGGCACGGCTACACGCCTGGGGTGTCTACACCAGTCAATTACAACCTGGATGCACCCATCAATTCTGCCGGACAAAAATAGTTAAGGAAAATGCTGCATTTAGCCTCACCAACGCCCATATGAAATTTAATCTCTTATATTCGCAATGTCGTTAAAGTTGGCGGCATACTATTTAAGTTATCATTTATGCTATTTACCAGTTTTCTATTTATCGGATTGGTCATTATAACTTTCCTGCTTTATTATTTACCCTTTTTGTCGAAATTACAGGTTTCCACCCTTATTATTTCCAGCCTGATTTTCTATTCGTATAACCAGCCCATACTGGTGTTGCTATTGCTGTTTTCAGTAAGTATCAATATTATTTCAAGTTACTATATTGTTTATGGTAATGTAAAATACAGGAAGGGATTTGCGACTGCCGGGGTAGTGCTTAACTTATCCATACTGGTATTTTTTAAGTATAGCCCCTTATTGGCGAAAACTTTTTTCACTGCCTCGAATTCCATTGGTGAATTCCTTACGATGATGCCTTTACCGATCGGCATTTCATTTTTCACTTTCCAGGGAATAAGTTTAGTGATAGATGTGTACAAAGAAAAATATGTGAGTAGTTTACAACTGGTGCCTAAATCATTTCTTGTTCATGCGAAGCAAACCCTTTTTTTTAAGGGCTTTTTTCCCCAGTTGATTTCAGGCCCTATTGTGAAGGCACACGATTTTATACCCCAGATCGGGAAGAAAAGTTTTGACGATATCAACTGGAATGTGGTTGCTAAAAACCTCATAACCGGCTACTTTCTAAAAATGGTGGTAGCGGACAACTTAAAGGATTTTACTTTCTGGATTGACTTTCCTTATTTTCAGGGGCAGTCGTCGTTAACCTTACTGGTAATGTTATTTGGATATTCCTGCCAGATATTCGCTGATTTTGCCGGTTATTCGTTAATCGCGATCGGACTGGCAAAACTTTTTGGATATGATTTTAAAGACAATTTTAAATTCCCTTATATTTCTACCTCGTTCAAAGAATTTTGGAAAAGGTGGCATATCTCCTTATCCTCTTTTTTAATGGAATATTTATACATCCCGCTTGGTGGCAATAAAAAGGGGAAGGTAAGAACCTATATAAATCTTATGATTGTAATGTTTTTAGGCGGTCTCTGGCATGGTGCGGCATGGAGCTACGCCATCTGGGGCAGTTTTCATGGCCTTGCATTGGCAATTGAAAAGTTCCTGGGCGAGCATATAAAAATGAGGAGTAATCCATTCATTAAAATAGGAAAAGGTTTAATGATTTTTAGTTTTGTAACGCTGGCATGGCTGCTTTTTAAATTGCCCGATTTTGAGCATGTCATTGCCTATTTCAAATCCATCGGTAATAATGTTCAACATGCTGATGACTCCCAGGTAATCACTTATATCTTACTGTATTCTTCACCCGTAATATTGTATCATTTGTTTTATTTGTTAAAAGACAGGTGGTTGTTTATAAATAGGACAGACTATGTATGGTACGGTACCATGCTCTTTTTGATCATCGTAAACAGCGGATCATCCGGGGCCTTTATTTATTTTCAATTCTAAAAAATCATGATAAAGAGAATCTTTGTTTTTGCGGCTGTATTATTTATTGTTTATTCACTTTTTGTTATTGCTGTTGCTCCAAAATGGTGGACAGCTTCCCAACATCAATGGCAGGCCAATGTTATTAATGCGCAAAAATTTATTTACGATGATTCTGATTCCTTAAACCACGTATTGATCGGTTCATCACTTACCACCCGGTTGGTAATGGACAGTTTACCCAAAACCTATAACCTGTCATTTTCGGGACAGGGTATATATGATGGTTTGAATATATTGGCCCATAAAGCGAAAATACCTGAAAATATTTTTATTGAAATGAATTTAGCTTTGCGGGAAGAGAGCAAGGATTTTACATCGGGTTTACATACCCCCATTCTTTATTATCCAAAGAAAATGCTGGTTTCTTTAAGGGAGGATAAACAGCCCATTGGAGTTGCCGGCGCTCAAATCAGTAACAAAATAACTGACCCTGCTATTTTAAATGTCAAAACATTTTTCCACCTGGCTGCACCAAACACTGTACCTGAAAAGGAGCATAAAAATGAATTGTTCAATACGATGTTACAGGACCAGGTTAAAAATTACTCGGAATTACCCGAGCAGGAATTAATCACCCAGTCTTTTACCACTTTGAAAAACTATATAACTGAGTTGGAAAATAAAGGTGGAAAGATTATATTTTTTGAAATGCCTGTAAACTACCAGTTAAACCAATTACCTAAAGCGAAACTGATCCGCGCAACTTTTTACAAATATTTTCCCACACCCAAGTATACCTATATCCCTATTCCTGATGGTGTTAAATATCAAACAACAGATGGTGTTCATTTAGGCAGGGCTGAAGCATTGGAATATACCAGTTACTTAAAATCAAAGCTACCTTATTAACAGTGAAACACCCGGTGTGCTTCGAATTTTCTGCCACATTCATCAAAATTGTTTTTTAATAGTTATTTCTGAAAAGGCATTTTTAATTCCCTTTATAACAAAGGTTTTATGTCTATCAATGGGGTTTGGTCAAGAACTTCCAGGCTGTCGACTTTGATCAGGCCTTTGTCTACAATTGAAACAACTTTAACTACATGAATACCAATTGGATTAGGTCGGTCGGGAGAACGGGTTGAAAACACACCAGTAAGTGGTGATTCAGGATTGTCGCGTGGGTGACATTTGATAGTCGTTCTTTCGCCAAAATGCAGCCAGGTAAATAAAATCAGTTCCTGTCCCGGCTTTATATCTTTAACACCTTCTACAAACTCAGGTAAAATCTTTAGCGTTGCTTCGGGAGCATTTTCACTTTCCAATTTAGGACAATCTTCCATCCGGCTTAAAGAAGAATGCACAAAACCAATATATTTTATTGTTTGTTCCATATAAATATTTTCTTACTTTTTAAAAAGTTATTGCGATAAATCAAAATAATTCCGGTTCCGGCCTGCAGATCCATTGAGAGGCGCGAGATTATAGGACAGATTAAAGTCCATTAATTATTCGTTGTTCAAGTTGTATCTCAGTACTGTTACCCCGCATTCGTATGGCGTAGCACTGACTAATGCAAGTTTTTGTCGTTTGCCTAAGAGGTCAAAAATTCTTATCCCTTTACCTATCATTACGGGAATTACAAGAAAATAAAATTCGTCAATGTGTCCGCCGGCAATCAGCTCAGCAACAAAACCAGCACCTCCGTAAACCAAAATGTCCTTGCCTTCCTGATTTTTCAATTTTGCCATTTCGTCTGCCAGGTTTCCTTTTGCAAGCGAGGTGTTTTTGCCAAATGGTTTGTCAAGTGTCCTGCTGAAAATAATTTTCGGAATGTTTACCATTTTCCGTGCGAAAGAACTTCTAGGGTTATCTGGCTCAAATCCTTCAAAATGAGGTATAAAGGCCTCTGCCATTTTTCTTCCAAGAAGCAGGGTGCCTGAACTATCTGGTAAATCATTGATGAGCTGCCAAAGCTTTTCATCTGCCTTCACATCCCAGTCTTCTTCACCATTTGGTCCTCCAACAAATCCGTCAACAGAAATCCGTACTTGTAATTTTAGTTTTCTCATTGCTTTAATTTGTCTTTACTATTTATTTATACCACAACACTTCCATCCCTGGAAATGCCAGTGCAATATTTTATTGATTTGTCTGTGTACTAACGGCCCAATAATTACCTGCAAAATCCATGAATGCACCCCTGATGTCAGGATCGCCTGGTTTGTTTACCAGTTGTTCAATAATTTCGCAACCATTATCCATCACTAAATTAAATGTTTTAAAAACGTCTGGCACATGGATATGTAGCATTGTCGAGATTGCAGTATTGCCTGTGCTATTGCTAATCATAATTATTGAGTCGTCCAATTTTAGTTCGATGGGTGCAATAGTTCCGTTTTCGTGTTCAAACTTCCGCAATTCTGTCGCACTGAAAATAACTTTCAATAAGTCAACCAAGTTTTGTGCATTGTCCACAATTAAATACGGGGAAAGTGAATTGTAATTGTGGGGTTTGTTTATTGTGATTTCTACTCTCTTGAATGTTTGTAAGATGTCGCTGTGATTGCTTTACATACTACAGATCTTTCATTGATGTTGTAGTATATTATGTTCATGTATTTTCTATTTGCTTCATTTCATTGAATTAATAACATTTAATGATTTGTCTTTTGAGAGTTTTTTATGGGTTGCACTTTCGGCAGCAAAGATTGCCATTTTACCGTCCTTGCATAATGAACTCCCCAACCAAAACGTTTTGCCAATGGTGAAGCTCGGAAGCAAAGTTGTCCGTTTGAAAAAAACTTTTCTCTTGCTTCTTTGTATTCACTTTTTCTCAGGTCGTTTTTGGCGGCAAACACCTGAAATAAGATATGGTCCGAAGTAATTGTATAGGGGTTCGTTTTTACCATTTCAAACTGAATATTTGCCACCGTTTTTCCGTCCATTTTTACCGCTGGTATTACTCCGCATGTAGCTGGGCAGTCCTCAGCAATTTCTATAAAAGTGCCTGTGTAATTTGTTGTATGTATTTTCATTTTGCCTGTCGTTTCTTATTTACCTAGTTGTTTTTTTAAGATGACCGTTAACAAATGCATTAGCGAAATCTTGTAAGTCCTTAATTTTCATTTACTATTTGCTTTCGGAGTATCTCTTAAATTTTTTTAAACCCGAATAGCAAAAGTCTTTTTGTATCTCAACCGGAGTTTCTCTTTCCGGTTCAAAAGTTTCAACAACTAAAGTGGTGTCAGCATCTGAAATAAATTTGATAACCGATTTCCTTCCATCGGATACCGTATATTCAATTAGTTGATTCTTTACAATTTTATCATAAGTGCCATAGTGGTCAAATCCTTCACTGCCGTCTTTTTTTTCCATACGAAAGAAAAATTTTCCACTAACCTTTAAATCATTTTCAACTTTTGGGGAGTGCCAATCATCAAATGGAATATTCCAATGAACAATGTCGGCTGGCGTTGTCCAAAGTTGCCAAACGCAATCAACTGGTTTTTCTATTTTAATTTCTGCAGTTATTGAGTTTGATTGATTCTCCATACATATTTATTTATCTTTTAAAAATAGGTTTTACTGATGCCGGATAAACTTATATTTTTTAATTGCCGCCGCCCAATCCGCTGCTCGATTTTGTTCTTTTCTTTTCTTCCTCTGCAGCATCTTTACGATCCCTGGCGGCTTTCACAGTGTTGCTGCCAAACCTCCAGCTAAAGCTTGTTTTAAACTGGCGGCTTTCAAAATTTCCCCTGGCAATTGTTTGCTGACCACCAAAATTACTTTCGCCGCTAAACTTCATGCTAAAGAAAATATCTGCAACCGATACCTTAAAGCTTGCTTTTCCTTTAAGTAACAGTTTTTGCAAACCGGCATCCAGTGTCCACATGGTTTTGCTTTTGAAAGAACCCTGCCAGATGAATGGTGAATTATACCAACCGCTTATTTCTGCAGTCCAATCCTGCTTTTTTCCAAACCGGAGGCTGTGCTGCATAAAAAAGTTGAATGAGGTTACACTAATATTAACTATTCTGCTGCCGCCGCCAAAATCTGCTTTATATTTTGAATGATTACCACTGAAGTTCACAAAAGCCGAATAGGTTTTAAACATGAATGGATAGCTGATATTTAATGCAACTACATCTTGTGAAGCTAAATTTTTCCTGGTGATAAAGCTTTTAGAGTTTTCCGTGGTATCGGCCAGTTGAGTGAATACATCTGCCACATGGCTGTAACTTAGGGAAGTGTTGAGCTTGTATATGTAGGTATTAGACAGTGTAACAATATTGGTGTATTGCGGACGAAGTGATGTATTTCCTTTCTGGAAGGTATATTCATCCAGTTTGAATTCAAAAGGATTGAGATCCTGGTAAGCTGGTCTGTCTATGCGGCGGCTGTAAGAAAGTCCCCACTGACTCATGGGATTTTTATTGAAAGTTATCGCAGCACTTGGGAAGAAGTTGGTGTACTTTCTTTTAAAATCCTGGTTAGTTGTTTTATTAACCGAGCCATCTGCATTCAATCCGTATGAATCACCAGTGGTAACGGTATTTTCCATTCTTACACCCGCCTGCAGCATCACTCCCTTTAACTGCTTATTGTAATTAACATATAAGGCATTGATATTTTCCTTGTAATCGAATTGGTTGCTCCTTGATAAGTCGAGCTGCTTCTTTTCCGGATTCAATTGCTGAATGTTAAAACGTTGAAAATTATTCCTGGTATTTACAAAAGCGGTTTTTGCCCCGATACCAAGTTTTCCTTTTTGGAAATTCTGCTCATAATCCGCTTTCAAAGTATTGATATCTATATCAGCAGGCGAAATAAAGCGGTAGAAATGTTGATTGATTAAAACGGTACCTGCGGGATTGTAATAATAGTTGGGCTGTAGTTGATTTCCCTCATTGCGGAAGAGGCCATAGTCAGCATCTATTGTCAGTTCATGGCCTGAAGTATCCGCAAAGCGGTAGTTGAGATTAAAGTTTGCATTGTTTTGCTCCATATAATTCCTGTTATTCGCAACGAGAACGCGATTCACCACTCCGGTTGGTTTGTAACTGATGGGTGTACGGCTGTAGCTTTTGAAACTGTTATCCGAAATATTACCATTCACCAATATGCCAAAGCTGTTTTTACTGTTAATGAAGAAATCAACGCCTGTCTTAAAGCCATGACTTTTATTATGCAGGATAAATGAAGTGGTATTATCAAAAACAGTATCCAGCACACTTCTATTCAGGTTAAAATCCATGTTCTGCTTTGTATTGTTGTAGTTGTAATTTCCAAATACATTACTCCTTTTATTGCGGTGATTAAAAACGATACCAGCATTATACTTTGGATAAACTCCAATATTGTAACCGGCATCCACAGAGCCGTTGGTACCAAAAGCTTTATTTTTTTTCAGCCTGATATTAATGATACCCGCATTTCCGGCCGCATCATACCTGGCAGAAGGATTGGTAATAATTTCTATTGCCTCAATCTGTGCCGATTGAAGCGACTTCAGGTAATTCGCAAGGTCTGCTCCTGAGAGTGGCGTAGGTTTTCCATCTACATAAATCCTTACCCCATTTTTGCCAGCCAGGCCCAGGTGATCATCTTTATCCACCATCACCCCGGGTGATTTTCGGAGCAGATCCAATGCAGTGCTACCAGTACCATTTACGGTTCCTTCAACATTTAAAACCATTTTATCAGCCTTTACTTCCACCATGGGTTTCTTACTGCTTACAGTCACAGCTCCTAGCTCAGCCGATAATTTATTCATAGTAATAGTTCCAAGATCCACATCGCCGGAACCTGGCACTTCAAATACTTTTGAATAAACTGTGGCATGGCCAACATGTGAAGCGCTGACCAGATAGCTACCTGGACCAACCTGGAAACCAAACTGGCCACTGGCACCGGTTACCACCAATTTCACCACAGATGAGTCTTTAGCATTATGCAGGGCAGCCGTGGAGTTTTCTATATTTTTTCCCTGTTCGCCTTTTACTGTACCTGAAATTTTTTGGGCATCCGATGTAAATGATACAGCATTTACGAACAACATAAGTACAATTAATTTTTCCATTATTGTTTGATTTATTTTAAAAATATTTTTCATTTTTTTTTATTATATATTTGCAACTGATCGGTTGCAAATATGGGCGCATCTTTTCTGCCTGGTATTTTTAGTTTTCTAAAATTTCAATTGTGAACTTTCTGTAAGCAGGGTAGATGTTGCCAGGAAAATTTTATTCTTTGCCGCTGATAATTAATTTACCCTCCTGTTCCTTTTTTAGTTTAAGGATGCCGGCCTTGCACATATCAGTGATACATATGAAAAAACAACAGACTGTTCACTTACCGGGTTTGAGATCTTTATAGTTCCCATTATTTTGATTCAAAGTTTACAATCCATTCAATACCGTACTTGTCTCTGAAACAACCAAAATATGAACCGCAGGGACTATCGCCAATGGGCCCTTCTATTTGTCCTCCTGCTGAAAATCCATTAAATAAATTGTCCGCTTCTTCTCTGCTTTCAGCACTTATTGCAATTTTACTCCTGTTCTCATTTTCGTTCGTTTTTCCCATAATTTCCGGAACATCATTTTCCATCAACATATCAGTTTTACCGATAGGCAAAGCAATGTGCATAATTTTATTTCCTTCTTTTTCGGCAACTTTGAATTCAGGGCTTGCAAGGTCTTTGAAACGGATGATTTATGCAAACTCTCCGCCAAATAATGATCTGTAAAAGGTAAATGCTTCTTCGGCATTTCCGTTGAAATTAATGTGAGGATTGATCTGTGCCATAATTTTTTATTTATTATCGCTTTTTATTCAAATTTCATTGGTAGCCTTAACTCCATAAAGTATTGCCGTTTCAAGTATATCCATGTTTATGTCTTTCAGCGTTTTGAATTTGATGCAATACCCGGTTACAGTTGCCTTGCCCAGTTTCTTTCCATACGTTTGGGGTAAGTATGTTTTATCTTTTATACCCATGACATAAACAGAGATACCGGTTGTATTTGCGCTCAAACCAATTTGATAAAACGCTTTGGTAGTTCCATCAGCATATTTTATGTTGTAAGATCCGTAACCTATATTAGGATTAGAAACAGTTTTATTTGCACTGTCTTTACCATCCAGGAACCATAATTCGGATGCCGGCATTACTTGCTGAATGAGGCGGTGCAACGATTGCATGTCGCTGCGTTTTGGTTCAGGCTGACTGGTAATATACTCTTTGATTTGTGCTTTTACATTCATATAAATATAAAATTACAGTTGCTTATTTTGTCTTTTCAAACCAGGCTTATTATTGTTGCTGCGATAAAGTAGCCAATAATTCTTCCAGGCTTTTCAATGTCATCGTAAATCCTTCCTTAAAGCCCATTTCAATCATCTTCTCCATGCGTTCAAGAGATTCGTTATAAATAGTAACACTCACTTTTGTAGTTCCGTTTTGTTCGCTGAAGGTCAGATCCCATTCAGAACCCGGCAGCGAAGGGTTTTCATTTTCATCTGCAAAGGCATTCAGAAATTTAAAATTGGTTTTTGGGGTGATGGAAGTATATTTCTGAATCGACCAATTCTCCTGGCCTTCAGGGCTTACCATAGCATAGAATCTGCGTCCGCCAACTTCAAAATTCATCGCTTTTGTTTTTGAAGCCCAGGGTTTAGGCGCCCACCATTGGTCAAGAATTTCGGGTTTGGTAAATGCATCCCATACCAGTGAAAGGTCGGCATCAAATTCCCGGTTTATTAATGCTGTCTTCGTTGATTTATCAACGGTAAAATCTAATACGTTGTTCATTTTTTTTGTTTTTTAAGTGATGATAAAACTGTGTCAAGTTGATTGAACCTGGTTTCCCAGATCTTTCTGAATTGTTCAATCCATTTATCGATCTCTTTCATTTTTTCAACTTCAAGTGAATAATAAATTTCTCTGCCCTCTTGTTTCTGTTTTACCAGTTCACACTCTGTTAAAATGCGCAGGTGTTTTGAAACAGCCTGCCGGGTAGTGTGAAAGTTGTCAGCAATGGCATTTGGTGTCATGGCCTGCAATGCAATTAAGGTAATAATGGCCCGCCTGGTGGGGTCGGCTATTGCCTGAAAAATATCTCTTCTCATTTGGTATTATGTTTAATTTACGAAACCGATTGGTTGCAAATATATACGCAACTATTCGGTTTCGCAAATTTATCTTGAGTTATTTTAAAAAAAATTGAGTTGTGTACTTTTTCACCCGGCCAGATGCTGTCAGTAAAAGTTTACCCTTTGCCCGAACTGCTGCTAACTATTTTACCATCCTGTTCATTTTTTAATTTATTGATGCCCGAGGCTACTATAATTATCCAGGCACAACAGCCCAAAACCCAAAGCCGGTTTGGCAGGCCAATAAAAACAGAAGTACCAAACCTGCCGTCATTTTTTGGCAGTAAAAAAAGCATGATTGCCACCATTGCAATAATACTGATCCAGGGCAATTGTGCCAACCATAACAGTGGTTGCCAAACCCAGCTCCAGCTTTGGCTGGCACGCAGGCTCACACTAATTAATACAACAGCGATAGTAAGGCTGGGTACGCCAATCATAAAGCCTAAACCATGCATCTTGCCGTGAGGCGACATTTCAGCTTTGGGTGTATTAACAACATCAGTATTATTAAACGCTGCAATGGTTAACCCAATAGCAGCAATTGCCATCAACAACATACCTATTCTGCCACCGGTACTTACCACCTGCGGCCACACTGCTATTGCAATGCTTACGCAGCTTAGGGCAAGGCAACCGAAAGCCAACTGCATCATCCAGCCGTAATGCCCGATAGCATATTCGCTTACCATGTGCCAGGTTGGAGTCAGATCAGCCTTAAGAAAGTGTAACAAAACAAGTAATAATAAAAACACAGCTATGCTTGTCAGCGACACATACGCCAGAACATTTGACAATTCACTTACCTGTTTAGAGATTTTTATTGTCTCCATTATCCTGATTTGTTAATGTGATTTTTTAAACAAATAATTGTACTCAACCATCCGGTATTATGACTGTTTCCTGACTCCACCGTTTTGAAAACAGCCTGATTGAAATGCATGATTGTTTGATTATTTGCCTTTGAGAACCTAACATTAACTATTGTTTCTTCACCAGCAATTATATGTTCGCTCCAATGATTAAAAGTGAAAAGCAATTTTTCGTTTTCAATGATTTCCAAATATTCTCCTTCAAACCAATGCTCCTCTCCTTCCTTAGTAGCAATACCAGCTTTCCAGTTTCCGCCAACCCTCACATCCAGTTTACAATAAAATGCATCAAACCCTTCAGGGCCAAACCAGGCGGCAAAGTCTTTTTCATTTGTCCATGCTTTAAAAAGCCTTTCAGGTGTAGTATCAAATACTTCTGTTATGTCGATAACTTTGCCCTGTGCTATTTGTTCTTTTTGTCTCATTTTTGTTTTGTTTTCTTTTTATTTTCATTATCAATAATGTTTTTAAGCGAGGTAAACTTCTTCGTCCAGAAAGTTCTGTAATGGGAAACCCATTCATCTACTTCCTTTAATTTTTCCGGTTGAAGTTCACAATACCTTTCCCGGCCTTGTTGCCTGATCATAATAAGTCCGCATTCTTCCAGTATCTTAATATGCAGTGTAACCGCCTGCCTGCTCATATCAAAGTTTTCAGCAATGGCAGTAAGGTTCTCTGGTTTGCCGGATATTAAATGAATAATTCCCCTTCTTGTTGGGTCGGCAATTGCCTGGAATATGTCTCGTCGTGTGTCCATTATGCAAGTATTTACTTGCAAATATAAATGCAAGTAATTACTTGCGCAAATATTTTTCAATATTTATTTGAAATAATTTAAAAGTTTGTTTGATGGCTGTATTGTCGCCGGGCGCTGGCGATAAATTCGGAGTATTTAGGAAGTCTTGAAATTGTTGTTTGTCAAATCCGGAAATGATGCCGGAAAGATTATTATCAAGGCCCAATAACACCAAACGTGTTTAACGCCTTTGATTCTTTGCGTGTGTTGAAGTCTTATAGATTTTTAGCTGGGAGAACAAATGGAAATAGCTGTCTTAGTTTTATGTTTCTCAGCCATAATCCACACCAGGCCAATAAGCCTAAATAAACCGGAAACAGCGTGTGACTAAAAATTGGATTGTCAACCCTTAAATTGGAAGCGATTGCGCCGCCAAAGTGTCCTGTTAAAAGTATGGCACCTAAAATTGAAGTCTTTGGAATAGCAAACAACAATGTTGCTGTTAGTGCTAAAACTCCGTGTATAAGAATATGATGTTCCGCATAACCAAGCTCATTTACTGTAGCTTGAATAACTTCTGCCGGTTTTAAGAATTTAATTGTTGCATCAAAAAGCATAAACAAAATAACAATTCCGCTTAATATCCAACCCACAATTATTTGTTTCTTATTGTTACTTGTGATCATAATTTTATGGTTTTATTTGTTGGTTTAAGTCCATTATTATTTTTTCAAGTCGCCTATTTAAAGTTTCTTCTGTCTTGGCAGTTTCTAATAAT
Organism: Ferruginibacter sp.; assembly: GCA_014379625.1. GTDB lineage: Bacteria > Bacteroidota > Bacteroidia > Chitinophagales > Chitinophagaceae > Ferruginibacter. Next base: position 179,597 of record JACMLJ010000041.1, read on the forward strand.
GTCACAATTTTCATTTTATTGCCTGGCGATAGCATATCAAAAAACGCTTTTGCTGTTTTGTTACTTTTTAGTTTGTCACTAAATGCTTTGGGAAGTTCTACGGTTCGTGGCTCTTTGTCTAAACTGAGATTAATCTCAACGGTTTCACCACCGCTAACCTGAACTTTTTTGCGATGTTCGCTACTCAGCGGTATAAGAAATTTACCGCCCATTACACCTACCGTACTTTTGTAAGTATAATTTTTAATCTCAATTATAACAGGCGGTCTTTTACCTGCTCCTAATTGCTCTATAACAGTTTCAGGAACTTCTATCCCTAAATTGTTGCCCGCTTGAAAAATGATTGTTTTGAATTTCATACTATTTATTTAAAGTTTGTTGCCGGTATACCGTTGCCGCTAATCCAGGCATTGTACATTGAAGATGTTAAGCAGTTATAATAAGGCTTCCTTTTTCTAATACCTTAATATTCCTTTTCATGATTCAAGATTTTTTCGTCTGAAACGAGCCGCGGCTATTCCAGCGAGAATGATACCTATCAGCCCCAGCAACAGAGCCTGGGCACTACCAAGTACTCCGTTGCCGGTACCGGGACCACCATTAGCGGTGGCTAAATTCAGTACTGCGTTAATCACAGCGAGCATACCTGCTACTATAGCTACGATAACCCACTTTTTCCCTTTAAGGATGTTAATACCTTTTGCGGATTGACGCAGAGTCCGCCAGCCAATAACTACACTGATCAGCGCCAGCACCATGTAGGTGAGTGCCCAGATTCGTCTCGCAGTTAGACCGTAAACCGTGGTGGCGGCTGGCTTAGAAACATTTGCAGCCACCAGCACAAAATGCACAATTACAGCGAACAGTGCCACAGCAGCGAGGGCGGCAATTATATAAGTGAAGGTTCGTTTCATATTGTTTTTTTGAGTTTTAATTTTATATGATTGCTTTTATTTGCTGCCGGTAAAAGTCGGAAAAGGAAAATCATTTTCGGGACTGTCATTTGCAATAACCCTGGTTTGAGATAATAACTCGTAAATACCCTGCTTATTTCTATGTATGAGCATACAAAACAAATAGACAAGGGCAATTACCTGTGCTATTATTAAGCCTGCTAAAACCCAGCCCGGAACGGGTTTGTTAACCGAATCAAAATAGAATAACCTGTAAATAAAAAAGTGTGCGAGTTCCCAGGGAAGGAATTTAATAATATTCCTAAACAGAATTTGCCCAAAGCCAGGCTTGCTCATTTTATTGCTCACTACACACAAACCCATTTTTCTTTTCCCGATTGTTCCTAGGTACTTTCCGTTTTCCAAAATGCTGAAATACAATACTACCGGAACAGTTAAACTTAAAAATCCTATCATTTCACCTGTGACAGGACTTATATGTGCTGGCTTTATTTTTAAAAGAAAAAAAACAAATAATGTTACCCCAAAAAGCAGCCCTATATAAATAAGGATAATCAAATAGTCAATTATAAATGCCTTCACTCTTTTTATTGAAAGGCTACTATTCATGTTAGTTAATTGTGTTAGCTGTTGGTACAGCAGGTATTTTGCCCATTACCCAAAAGGTTTGTCTTCATTTTTTCTTCAATGGTTTGGCTGTCTTTTTGTGTTTTTGCCAGGCTCATTGCCCGTTCAAAACTTTCCTTTGCTTTAGCGTTATCAATGCCTGCATATAATTCTGCCAGCAAGGTATAGTAATAATGGTTGTTGTTCAGATCCAGCTTTAACAGTTCCGGTAATGCATTTTCTTTGCCGGAAACTTTATATAAAGCGTACAGTCGGTTAAGCGCTATAACAGGGGAGTAATGTAGCCCAAGAAGCAGATCATAATGATACAGTATGTTCTGCCACTTTTCCATGCTATCTTTTTTTTGACAATGCCAGAAAGCTATTCCCGCTTCCAGGTGATAAGTACTGAGTTCATCTCCCCTGGCGGATACTGTAAGAAAGTAATTGCCCTGTTCTATCAATTCCTTATTCCACAGCGTTTCATCCTGCTGATCATACAGAATAACAGCATTGCCTGCCTTTTCCCTGGCTTCAAACCTCGATGTATGAAAACACATCAATGCTATCAATGCATTTGTCTGGGGCAAATTGGTTTTATCATATTTCGTGAGCATAATTCCTAAACGAATGGCTTCTACACAAAAATCTTTCTGCAGCACCTGGTTCTTTGTGGCTGAATGATAGCCTTCATTAAATAAAAGATAAATAATGCGTAAAACATTGTCAAGCCTGTCCGAAATTTCATGTTCAGCCGGCAATTCAAATTTAATATGCGCTGCCCTGAGTTTTTCTTTTGCCCTGAAAAGCCGTTTATTAATAGTTTCTTTATTGGATAAAAAGGCCTCGGCAATTTCATCAATGCCAAAGCCACATAAAATACGCAGGGCCAGGCCAATTTGAGATTCACTTGCAATAACCGGATTGCAAATGGCAAACATCATCTGCAACTGGCTATCAGCAATATTAAAGCCCAGGAAATCAATGTCAATGTCACCCGCCTTAATTTCCCGGGTTGTTGTAAGATGGGGAATAATTTTATCTGTATAGATTTTATTACGCCGGAAATAATACAATGTTTTTTGTTTGGCAACGCTGTACAACCAGGCAACAGGGTTAACTGGAATTTTATCTTTTTTCCATGAATCAGTTGCCTGTAAAAAAGTATCACTTACAATGTCCTCCGCCGTTTCAATATGCTCCAACCCAAAAAGCCTGCTTATTACAGCAACCATTTTTGAAAATTCCTGCCGGAATAATTGTTGTATGATTATACTTTCTTCAGTCATTGTTCTTAATTGTGGCTGAATTATACAGACTATTATCGCCGGAGTAAAAGGGCTTTAGGGTTGTACATGAACTGGCCTGATCTCCACGCTTCCCCCTTCATCCAGTGCAGGGCAGCCGTGAGCCAGTGTAACAGCCTCATCGATATTTTCGGCCTTAACGATAATAAAACTCCCTAATTTTTCTTTGATCTCCACGAAGGGGCCATCTGTTATCACCCCACCCGATTTCAGTACTTTTCCATCTAAAGAAAGCCGGATCCCGTTGCTTACAAATTTATCCTGGGCAACAATGCCGTTCACCCATTGGTGCCATTTGGTACCAAGGTCTTTCATTTGTTCTGGACTTGTGTTACTGTAATCATAATCAGGCTGTCTGAATAGTAATAAAAATTCTTTCATGATTCTTAGTTTTTTCCCTAATAATGCTTTGCCGTTTAAATACTGGACAAGTATGAAAAGATTTTTTTTTAACCAGTACAACATGCACGTAAACGTAGTGAACAAAAGTTCATTTCACTTTCGAAAATAACATTTTAAAAGCCAGCATGGTTAACACTGTTGCCATAAACCATTTTTGCACTTTTATCCAGGCGGGGTTTTGCGAAAACCATCTTGCTGCTTTTGCAGCACTAATAATAATTAAAAAATTAATGGTGAAACTAATTGCCATTTGAACAAAGCCCAACTGAAAGCACTGGAATGCTACAGAACCTGATTCTGGTTTTATGAATTGGGGAAACAGCGAAAGATAAAACACAGCCATCTTGGGGTTTAGCACATTGGTAAGAAAACCCATCATAAATAATTTTGCAGGCTTATCTTCTTTTAAATCTTTTCTTGTTTCAAACAAATTGCTGCTACCCCGGTTAACAGCCTGGTAAGCTAAATACAGTAAATACACAGCACCGGATATTTTGAGTGCAGCAAAGGTAATAGGCACGGCAAAAAGCATTGCCGTTAAACCATAAGCTACCATAATGATGTGAAATAAAAATCCACACACAACACCAACAAGAGAAATTGCACCAGCTTCTTTACCTTGCGTAATCGACCGTGAAATGAGATAGATCATATTTGGCCCCGGCGTTATAACCATTGCAAAAGCTGCGAGGGCAAAAATTAATAATGATGGTAATGGGATCGTGCGCCATATTGATTTTAGTATAAATAAATATTTTGCGAAGTAACTGTGAAACCCTTTGCCGAAACTCAATATAGGTTAAGAATTTTATTTTCCCGCTATCTTTTTTCGTACAGTACTTAAAAATTCCGGTGTATTTCCAAGGTATGAGGCAATTTGTTTTTGTGGAAACCTTTGTTCGCAGTAAGGGTATTTATTTCTGAATGCAATATATCTTTCTTCTGCTGTAGCGGGTAAATTAATAGTAATCCTCTCCTGTTGTGTAGTGCAGGCATTTTGAAAACTGAGGTTAAAAAAATCTTTCAAGTTTTGGCGCATGCTTGTAAAGCGCTTCAAGGTCTGTTTTTTCAATTTGTAATATTTCAGTTTCCTCCAGGGCTTCAATATAAGCTTTGCCGGTTTGCTACTGAAAAAGCTGTATAAGTCTTCCGTCCACCAGTCTTCAATAGCAAATTCAAGAACATGCTCATATCCATTTTCAGTTGTATGATAAGTGCTTAAGCAAACTTTTGTTACAAAACTTTCATACCTGCCTATTTCACCAGCAAAGCAGTGCTTCTTTTCGTTTTAAAATTCGGGCTTGAAGTGATGAATTGAAACTGGCAACTTCACAGGGATTGAGCGTAATATGCCGTGAGATATTCGTAATTATTTGGTCATAGCATTTCATAAAAAGCCAACAGGAAGAGATTGATTTACCCAAGGGATAAAAAAAAACGGCGAAACCCTTACTATTGGGTTTCGCCGTTTGTCGGGATGGCAGGATTCGAACCTGCGACCTCCTGGTCCCAAACCAGGCGCGATACCGGGCTACGCTACATCCCGAACTAAAATTATTTACCACTTACTATTCGCTCTATTAAAAGCGAAATTTTGGCTATGGTTAATAAATCAATAAGAGCTTTTTTGCGGAGAGAGTGGGATTCGAACCCACGGTACAGTGTTACCCGTACGACGATTTAGCAAACCGTTCCTTTCGGCCACTCAGGCATCTCTCCTACCTGCGCCACTTTATTAATGGGC
>JACMLJ010000042.1 GCA_014379625.1 Ferruginibacter sp.
TAACAAGCTGTTGTAGCTCAGGGGTAGAGCACTTCCTTGGTAAGGAAGAGGTCGTGAGTTCAATTCTCATCAACAGCTCTATAACTCATCAAGGTTGTAAAAAATAAGGTCAATGGTTACAGACGCTAAATGAAAACCAATTTTCAAAACATCCCGATAGCTATCGGGAATAAAAAAATAAAAAATGGCAAAAGAATCATTCAAAAGGGATAAACCCCATTTAAATGTTGGTACCATTGGTCACGTAGATCACGGTAAAACAACATTAACCGCTGCTATAACCGATGTTTTGTCTAAAAAAGGTTTGGCGGAGAAAAAAAATTACGATGATATTGATGGCGCCCCTGAGGAAAAAGAAAGAGGTATCACCATAAACACTGCTCATGTTGAGTATGCTACTGTTGCCCGTCACTATGCCCACGTTGACTGTCCCGGTCACGCGGATTATGTGAAGAACATGATTACGGGTGCTGCGCAGATGGATGGCGCTATCTTGGTAGTTGCGGCTACAGATGGTCCTATGCCACAAACTAAAGAACACATTTTGCTCGCCCGCCAGGTTGGTGTGCCCCAAATTGTTGTTTTCATGAATAAAGTTGACCTGGTAGATGATCCGGAATTATTAGAATTGGTAGAAATGGAAATTCGGGAGTTATTAACTTCTTATGGTTTTGATGGCGACAATACGCCAATTATCCAGGGCTCGGCAACCGGTGCATTAGCCGGAGATGAAAAATGGATGGCTAAAATCGACGAATTAATGGATGCTGTTGACAGCTACATCCCATTACCTCCCCGTTTGGTTGATTTACCATTCCTGATGAGTGTGGAAGATGTATTCTCTATCACAGGTCGTGGTACTGTTGCTACCGGTCGTATTGAAAGAGGTCGTATTAAAGTTGGCGAAGGGATAGAAATTGTTGGTTTGATGGAAAAACCATTAACTTCAACTGTTACCGGTGTAGAGATGTTTAAGAAATTATTGGACGAAGGTGAGGCTGGTGATAACGCGGGTTTATTGTTACGCGGTATTGAAAAAACCCAAATCCGTCGTGGGATGGTGCTTTGCAAACCAGGCTCCATTACCCCGCACACTGAATTTAAAGGCGAAGTGTACGTATTGAGCAAAGAAGAAGGTGGACGTCATACTCCGTTTTTTAATAAATACCGTCCGCAGTTTTATTTCCGTACTACCGATGTAACTGGTGAGGTTACTTTGAACGCGGGAACTGAAATGGTGATGCCTGGTGATAACACATCATTAAATGTGGTGTTGATTCAACCAATCGCGATGGAAAAAGGTTTAAAATTTGCGATTCGCGAAGGTGGCCGTACTGTTGGTGCCGGCCAGGTAACTGAAATTGTTAAATAAGATAATCAGTAGTATCTTTGAAATAGAATTAGCTAATTAGCAAATTTGCTGATTAGCTAATTCGTTTATACGGGCATGGTGCAATGGTAGCATACGGGTCTCCAAAACCTTTGATCTGGGTTCAAATCCTAGTGCCCGTGCTAAATAATGTGAAAATTACTCAATGTGAAAATAACTCAATGTAAATACAAAAATTGAGTTTTCACATTGAGCAATTTTCAAATTTTCACATTTTCAAATTTGAATGATGAACAAACTAACAGCGTATATAAAAGACTCCTATAAAGAGTTGGTAGAAAAAGTAACCTGGCCCAGTTGGGAGCAGTTGCAGCAGTCTACCATGATTGTTTTGGGAGCTACCATATTTATCACTGCCGTTGTAGGGGTAATGGATTTTGTAGCGAACGGATCTTTAAAATTTATTTACTCCTTATTCAAGAATTAATAATGGAAGAAACAGTAATACAGGAAAAGGAAAGTAAATGGTATGTACTCCGTGTGGTAAGTGGTAAGGAGCGTAAGATCAAAGAATACCTGGATAAAGATATTATTCGGAACGGGTGGTCTGAAATTATTAAACAGATATTTTTACCGGTGGAGAAAGTGTATAAAGTACAGGCCGGTAAAAAAGTGATGCGGGAACGAAATTTTTACCCGGGTTATGTAATGATCGAAGTTGCAGATACCAAGCTGAACGATGATATGGTTCAGCATATCAGCAATATCAGCAATGTAATGCACTTTTTAACGGATGGTAAAGGAAGTAAAGGAAATATTATTTCGCTGCGTAAGGCAGAAGTAAATAAAATGCTGGGTAAGGTAGATGAAATGGGCGAGGGTGGTGGAATGACCATGAGTGAACCCTTTATTATCGGTGAAACCATCAAAATTATTGACGGGCCTTTCAATGACTTTAATGGCATGGTGGAAGAAGTTAATGACGAAAAAAAGAAACTAAAAGTACAGGTGAAAATATTCGGAAGGGCAACACCAGTGGAATTGAATTATATGCAGGTAGAAAAATTAGGATAGTATTTTTAAAAGTCACTCAGGTGGCTTTTTTTAATTGTAAATTATACAAAGATGAAAAAGCTATTTTTTTTGATTACGGTTTTAGTATTGACCTTTTCAGTGATGGCACAGCCTCCCGAGGGGCCAGCAGACAAGGGTATGAGCTTTGGAGAAAAAACAACAGTTGAAGGTTCCATCAGCGCAGATGAACTGGTAACGCTACTGGCAGCTAAACCTAAAACTGCTGTTAAAGTAAAAGGTAAAGTGCTGGAAGTTTGCAAGGCGGAAGGGTGCTGGATAAAAATGCAAACCTCAAACGGGCCAATGATGATTAAAATGAAGGATCATTCTTTTATGGTTCCCCTGGCAATGAATGGTAAAATAATTGTTGCGCAGGGTACCGCTAATTTTAAGGAAACATCGGTAGAAATGCTAAGGCATTATGCAGAAGATGCAGGACAAACCAAAGAAGAGATAGCTGCCATTAAAAAACCAAAGAAGGAAATGACTATGCAGGCAACCGGCATATTGGTTCTATAATATTAACTAAAGCACTTTAGTAAAATCCCGGGTATACCGGGATTTTTTATTGGAGCATGATATTTTTTAAAAACATTCCCTTACCTTTGCCGCCCCAAATAGTTCTTAGTAGAATTTATTGAATTGGGAGTTCCGATAAATATCGGAACGCTATCACCAAAAAAAAATATAACATGGCAAAAGAAATTACCGGCTATGTCAAGCTCCAATGTAAAGGAGGACAAGCTAATCCGGCACCCCCAATCGGGCCCGCACTGGGTTCCAAGGGTGTAAACATCATGGAGTTCTGCAAACAGTTTAACGCCAGAACCCAGGACAAACCAGGGAAGATCCTTCCCGTTCTTATCACTGTATTCGCAGATAAGTCTTTCGAATTCGTTATTAAAACGCCCCCGGCGGCAGTGCAATTGATGGAAGCTGCCAAAATTACCAGCGGCAGTAAAGAACCTAACCGCGTAAAAGTGGGTAAAGTATCGTGGTCACAGGTAGAAGATATCGCCAAAGATAAAATGGCTGACCTAAATGCATTTACTTTAAACAGCGCCATGAGCATGGTTGCAGGTACTGCCCGCAGCATGGGTTTAACCGTTGACGGAAAAGCCCCCTGGGAAAATTAATTATCAACCACAAAATTTTAGAAAATGATTACTAAAAAAAGAAAATTAGCAAACGCTAAGGTTGATGTTAATAAAGTATATTCCTTAAAGGAAGCATCCACTTTGGTAAAAGAAATAAATACAACCAAATTCGACAGTTCTGTTGATTTGCATATTAAGTTAGGAGTAGATCCTAAAAAAGCTGACCAGGCAATACGCGGTACAGTTTCCCTGCCTCATGGTACAGGTAAAACTAAAAAAGTATTGGTTTTGTGTACACCTGATA
>JACMLJ010000007.1 GCA_014379625.1 Ferruginibacter sp.
AATGCCTCCTGTAATTCTTTTCTTTTCCAATGGTAATCAATATGACTATTCCATCCTTTATCCGGGATAAATTTATCGGTGTAATAAATCTCTGATCCTGCGGAGCAAATCAATATATCTGGCATAGGAAGATCATATTCCGCTAATGCCGCTTCGGTAATCAATTTGTTTCTGCCACTGGCAATACCAAATACCACTTTACCTTTATTGTCATTAATCCAGTGCGTAAATTCCTTTAGCCCGGGGGTGTCCTTCCCTTCAACCAACGTCCCATCCAGGTCTGAAATGATGAACAGTTCCGATTTGGCCAGTTTTTTTCCATAAGCTGTTTTATTGGTAAAAGCCGGAGCGTCAGTATCCTTTCGTTTAAACAGGTCATGAATCACCTGCACGTATTTGTTTGCAAAAGATGTCCAGGAATACAATTGATTGGTAGCCACTATGCCGTTGCCGGAATATTTCTCCCACAATGCCTGGTCCGAAATGATTTTCTTCAACGCATCAGCGATGGCTTTAGGATCCTCCACATCTACCAGTAATCCATTATCACATTGTTCCAGGATTTCTTTTGGCCCGCCTGTTGGCGAAGCGATCACGGGGAGGCCACATGCGGCCGCTTCAACAATCGTTAACCCAAAATTTTCACCAGGTGTCGCATTTACAAATACACCTTTTTTACGGGCAGCCAGGCGGTATATTTCCGGCACATCCAGTTTGGGATCATTTTTCTTTGGAATAGCCATTTTCCCATACAGGTCATATTTATCAAGCAGCAATAACAGGTTAGTTAAAATATCTTTTTCGTCGTCCGGCATTTGGCTGATATCCTTTCTTACACCGGCAAATATGGCCAGGTTGGCCATGGCTTGCAGTTCTTTATCCTGGCCGTAAGACTGAATGATGGCTTCAAAATTTTTTCTCTTATCTGCACGGCCAATAGAAAGGATCAATGGCTTGGCCGGGTTAAACAAAAACCGGTCAATATCGGAATTAACCCGGTACAGCGCCTGTTCCTGTTCTACTGACATTTTGAAAGAAGGCATTTCCAACCTGTAAAAGGGATAAAATATTTCAGGGGTAACACCTGGTGGTATTACTTCAAACCTTCCAGACTTTGCATTTTCATATGTTGCGTACTGGGTATCAATGATGTGCTGCGTACTTACAATAAATACATCCGCTGTTTTAAGTATACATTCTTCAACGGCTATACGCCGTTCCATATTAAACTTCTCTTCTATTTTTTCGGGCGACATTCCTTCCTGTAGCAGGATATTCTTTTTGTTTCTTCCCAATGAATGACCGGTGGCAAGAAACGGTATTCCAAATATTTCACTTACCTGGCCGGCAAGATAATTACCATCTGCGTAATGGCCATGCACCACATCCGGAAAGTCACCTTCTTCATCTATAAACCGGATAGTTTTATCAATGAACTCATCCAGGTGATCCCACAGTGTTTCTTTGGGACGATACGTATTGCCACCACAGGCAACCCTTATGATGCGGGCCTTTTTATTTACTGTTTCAATTTCTTTTTCATAAGATCCCGCCACTCTTTTATCAATAATTCTCCGCGTAAAGAGATCTACTTTTCTTACCTCAGGATGCTGTGAAAGATTCTCCAGCAATTCAAGTACATATTTTACTTGTCCGCCTGTATCCTTATCCCTCCCAATCTCAGGGTCTGTAAACCGGATGAGGCCATGTGGGCTGTATAACTGTATGTAGTATCCTTTCATATTTCCAATTTTCACATTTCAATATTGGTAAAATTAGCCTAATTCAAAGGAGAAGGGTATTTTTACAGATTAAAAACAGATTAAAATTTATGTACTCAGGATCAGGTTTCAGCGATTGGGAAATTGGCGATATAACAGTAATTATTTACAAAGAAGTATATCATTTGTTTCACCTCATCATCCCAAACCACGATTATATAGCCCATGCAGTATCAAAAGATGGGATCTCCTGGAAAAGGGTTAACAATGCTTTATTTGTTGGCCATCCGGGCGAATGGGATGATGACATGCTATGGACCATGCATGTATGTGAGGTAGATGAAAAATTTGAAATGTATTATACAGGTTTGCAACGGAAAGACCGGGGCGTAATTTCAAGAATTGGATTGGCCATATCAGATAATTTAATAGACTGGGAAAAAAGCAGGAAAAATATTTTCCCCATCAAGCCCAAAGGTATTTATTATGAAACCTCTGAAGCCAATCCAAGAAAATGGCTGAGTTTTCGTGATCCGTTCCGGTTTGTTTATAAAGATGAAGTGTATTTACTACTTTGTGCACGAACCATTACAGGGCCCATATCCCGCAGGGGATGTGTAGGCATGGTTAAAATCACCAACGATGTCGTGGAACTATTGCCACCTTTACTTTATCCGCTGGTGTATGATGATATTGAATGCCCCTGCGTATTTGAATTGCGTGGGCGGTATTATTTGCTGGGATCAATCAGGGAAGACATTAGCGTTCGATATTGGTTTGCACCGGACTTTTTGGCCGAATACCATTCCTTTCATGATGATGTGGTATTGCCTCATGGTAATTATGCAGCACGGACGGTATTGGATGGCGAACATTTACTGGTATTTAATTTTTTTTATGCAAAGGGAAAAAATGATTCACACCGTGTACTGCCACCGCCTAAAGAACTGGATGTAGATGACAAGGGAAGGCTGTTGTTAAAAACGTATTACCGCTGGGACCAGATGGTTAAAATGACCATCCGGCAAAATGAATTGGCAGACGTGGTTCATTTATTATCGAATCCAACTGCATATTCCAATATTGAGCCTGATAAATGGACCTGCGGTTCAAGGGGGGGATATGAAGTATTTTGTTTTCAGAAACCGTCCGCCAGTTTTATCTGGGAAGGAGTATTGACAGTGGAAGGCATGGGGAAACTGGGGCTGGTTACGGATATTGATCAAAAAGGAAACGGCTATTTTATTTCACTGGATGTTTCCAATGGTTTGATGGAAATAAGGGCATGGGGATTTAACCCATTAGATAACAGGCAGAATTTTATTTTTAATAATCTGCAGCACAGTACATTTACCGTAAATGAAAGCAAATCTTTCCGGTTCAGGCTCATCCGTTATGGCAACTATATTGAATTATCAATTGATGGTGTAGTAAAGCTTACGCTGATAGATTACACATACAATGGCTCCGGCATAGGACTGTATTCTGCTTCTTCCGTTTTATCATTACAGGAGTTAATTGTAAAAGTGCTACCTGATCCGGAAGGAGAATATGCCAGCCAGGAAGAGGAGCAAAAACTATCTGGGTGAGATTTAATCGCTGAGCTATAAGAATGTTTCTGGCAAAGGTTGCTGCACAAAATTTGTTTTGCGATCACAGGTGTATGTTGTATCAACTGTACGCCTGTTGCAATAGCCACTGACTTTTGTTTCTACAGATAGGTTCAGGTACGGTATTTTCTATGGGAAATAAAAAGATTGTGCAAATTATTCTATTCAACAGTTTAAATGTCAAAAATAAAAAGCCTGTTAACCCCGGTTTTTCAATCCACACTTCTGAAATTTAACAGATCGATCATTAGATTAATACCTGGCTTTGAGAACTGTCTGTAAGTTGCGAAGTAAGCTCCTTTAATATAGAATCGTTTTCATTATTTGCTTCATTATAGGTTTCGATAAATGATTTTTCCGCCGTAAATAAATAACTAGGTAATCCGTTTACCATGATCAAGATATTTCGCTGAAACATGCCACTATTCCTGATTACATTGGTTGACCTTGAATAATAATCTTCATTTTCCGTAACAGCTTCAGAAAGGCTTAAATTGATATAGGTGGTAATTGCGAAAAGCAGCAGGATAAACACAAAGCCTAAGATATATAATGAGCTATTTTCATAAAATCAGCAAATGAAATAGATGGTACTGTATATTTATCAGAAACTATCCGGAATACATGGTATTTTATACCTCGTCATATAAATCGCCCTGTGAAGCAAGAATTTCCCTGTACCTGTTAAAGAGTTTTGTTTTGGAAATGAAGCCAACAAAATTTTTTTCTTTATTTAAAACAGGCAGGTACCAGCTTTGCGTAACATCAAATTTTTCCATAACGCTATGCATATCCTGGTCGGAATACAAAATAGCCGCGGGCTTTTTCATCATCGCCTTTACAGAAACTTTATCAAACTGATCTGGCTGAAATAATTTCTGTTTGATATCATTTAATTCAATAATGCCGATAAACTTTTGCCTTGAATCTACAACAGC
>JACMLJ010000043.1 GCA_014379625.1 Ferruginibacter sp.
GGTTATGCATTTTCGGTCCTTAGGAACGATATGTGATTAACTCTTCTTCTTACAATCATAGCCAATACAAATATCTAAAAACCGATTTTACATATCGTCCCTATGGGACGAATTGAATCATCATTAATTCTTTCTACCCATTTATCGTCCCTATGGGACAAAGTATTAATTTCAGGCAACGTCTCCCCATGAGCCCTAAGCCTGGCCGAGGTCGTTGCGACCTATGCTGATTATTCTTTGTTTTTAAACAACGCAACGTCGTCGCCCCTGCACAAATCAGTGGAGAGCCGTTGCCGTCAAGCAAGACTTCCAATACAAGTCGCCAAATCAAACAAAATAATTATCCATGCTTTTAAAAATCGCATCGTCTGTATATCGCCGGGTCAATAATCGTGCACTTGCATTATTTAACCGAACACCCAATAATAATTACTCCAAACCGATACTTACCAGCATTGATGCGAACGCAGCTATCAAAAAATTGCTGGTATCCGACAAACCCGTTATGATTGCCAGGTTTGGCCGCACTGAAATGAGTTGTGTGATTAACTATCTTTCCATGAAAACGGCAAAAGAAAATAGTTTCACCAAAATACGATTACAAATAAAACAGGGGGTTGACGGATACTGGAAAGGCTGGAATAATGAAGTAAAGGAAAATATGTGTTCATTGTCCGGTATGTTTCCCAAATCGGAAGACATGCTGAACCGGTTTGCCGAACTGATGCTGACACAAATGAAAGAGCTGGATGTGTTGGGTGTCTGGAATTTGTATGGTGAGGATTATGTACAAAAAAGATATTTTAAGGATGCCTCCCTCATCGGCCTGATGAGTATTGAGCCCTACTATCACGAAGATCCCTGGATAAAATGCCTCCAAGGCAAAAAAGTATTGGTGATCCATCCATTTGAAGAAAGCATCATCACCAACTATAAGAACCGCGAAAAAATTTTTCCGAACGGGTTTTTGCCGGCATTTGAATTAAAAACTATTAAGGCAGTCCAGTCAATCGCCCACAATACCACCAGCTTTACAGACTGGTTTGAAGCTTATGATTATATGTGCAGGCAAATAGACGCAACGGATTTTGATATCGCCATCATAGGCGCCGGCGCCTACGGGTTTCCTTTAGCCGCCTATGTTAAGCAGGTGGGCAAAAAATCCATCCACATAGGTGGCGCCACACAGGTACTTTTTGGAATTAAAGGAAAGCGCTGGGATGATAACCCTTTTTTCCAGGCCCTTTATAATGAACACTGGACAAGACCCCTCCCCTCGGAAATACCCCGGCGCTCGGAGATCGTGGAGGATAGTTGTTACTGGTAAAATATTATTCTTAATTTATGCTTAATACACCCATACTCTTTTTAGTTTTTAACCGGCCGGATACTACCAAACAGGTTTTTGAACAAATTAAAAAAGCAAGGCCAAAACAATTATTTGTTGCGGCCGACGGGCCCCGTTTAACAAAAGCGGGAGAAGCGGACATTTGTGCCGCTACCCGGCAAATTATTGAAGAAGGGGTGGATTGGGATTGCGAATTGAAAACCTTATTCAGGGATGAAAACCTGGGTTGCGGCAAAGCGGTAAGCCAGGCAATTGACTGGTTTTTTGAAAATGTGGAGGAGGGTATTATTTTAGAAGATGATTGTTTGCCGGATCATAGTTTTTTTAGGTTTTGTGAAGAGTTATTGGAAAAATACAGGTTTGATGAAAAAATAATGTCAGTTTCCGGCTCAAATTTATTGGGAGCCTGGAAAGCTGAGGAACAATCTTATTTTTTTGGGCATGGCGGAATTTGGGGTTGGGCTACCTGGAGAAGGGCCTGGAAAATGTACGACAGGAATATGAAGGACTGGCCGGATGCTGCAATTAAGGAAAGAATTAAAAAAGCGATTAAAACAACCCAATGGTATGATTATTACTACCCAATGTTTGAATCTGCACACAACAGTAGCTTAGATACCTGGGATGCGCAATGGTTTTATACCATCTTACTGCATGAGGGAACCAGCATCAGCCCATCGGTTAACTTAGTAAAAAATATTGGTTTTAATATTGGAGGAACGCACACCACCGGGTCTAATGATTTGATTACAAATCTTTCTGTAACCGCGATGGAATTCCCTTTGACACATCCACACAATGTCAACGCGGATGTAGAATACTTAAGTTTAATGTATGATGCCTTGCATAAAAAACAACCCGAAGACAATGTCTTCCAAAAGCTATTTTCAAAATTCAAACATATAGTAAAAATTTTTTCGGCAGTTCTTTGATTATAAATCTTTAAAAGTGGTAAAAGGGAAATTAAAGTCATTTTTGGTTTGGCTGGTAAAGCGTTCCGGGCTTGTTCAAATAATTACTGATCTTGACAATCAGAATAAAGTTGAAGACTGTAATAGATATGTTACGAGTAACGGCGCAACATTTTATCCGGATGCTGTTGTAAGCAATATGCAAGGCGATCCCTCAAAAATTATTCTTGGTAGAGGAACCCATATCAGGGGGCATTTAAATCTTTTCAAATATGGAGGAAAGATTACCATCGGAGAAGACTCTTATGTAGGAGATCACTCACGAATTTGGTCTGGCGAGGAAGTAAAAATTGGGAATCATGTACAAATTTCGCATAATGTAAATATTATAGATACAAGTGCGCATGAGTTTGACGCAATTGAAAGAGCCGAGCGATATATTGATATGATATCTAATGGTCCATGGGTAGATCAGGGGAATGTGCAAACAGCCCCTGTAATTATTGAAGATTATGCGTGGATTAGTTTGAATGCCACTATTTTAAGAGGTGTTACTATTGGAGAAGGATCAATAGTAGCGGCCAATTCTGTTGTAACTAAGGATGTTCCACCATACACTTTGGTGGCAGGGATACCTGCTAAAGTGGTTAAGCACTTACAATAAATAATAAATTATGCTCAATTGTAAATTTTAATTATAGTATATTAAAGGTTTAAATACTCTCCGGCTTTTTGCTATTATTTTTCATTACAACAGTTCAAATCTTGTATGATATTAATATTATAAGAATGCTACAAAAGCAAGAGAAATAATAAACTAAAAAACAATATATGCTTTCAAATTTATTAAAGATCGATACCTCTGCCCTGGCAGACAAACATTCATTTTTTCAAATGAATCAAACTATTAATGATGTAAATATTAATGCGGGAAAATTACTGGCAAATATTAATTTTCTTTTTAAAAAAGAAGCGATACTGGCGGATATTCATGAAGCCGAGTTTAAAGTTTTCTCGCAATGGGGCGATGACGGGATCATTAATTTTTTATGCAGCTACCTGGATATCCCCAACAAGGTTTTCATCGAATTTGGTGTGGAAAATTATACGGAATGCAATACCCGTTTACTGCTGATGAATGATAATTGGTCGGGGTTAATCATGGACGGCTCAGCACAGCATATGCAATCTGTGCGTAACGAAAATATTTACTGGAAATACGACCTGACAGCGCTTGACAAATTTGTAACAAAAGAAAATATAAATTCGATACTTACAGAAAATAAGATAACCGGGGAGGTTGGACTTTTGCACATTGATATTGATGGCAATGACTATTGGATTTGGAAAGAGATTTCAGTAATTGATCCAATTATTGTTATTGTTGAGTACAATAGCCTTTTTGGATTTGATCACCCCTGGACAATTGCTTACGACCCTGGTTTTATAAGAACAAAAGCCCACTATTCAAATCTTTTATACGGAACTTCCCTTTTGTCAATATGTGATCTTGCCGAAGAAAAGGGGTATAGTTTTATTGGGTGTAACAGCAATGGCAATAACGCCTACTTTGTACGAAAAGATAAAATAAAACATATAGCTGTTAAAACTCCCGAAGCGGGGTATGTATTGTCAAAATTTGCAGAAAGCAGGAATGAAAAAGGTGATTTAACCTTTCTGAGAAATGAATCAAGATTGGAATTACTGAAAGGGCAGCATATTTTTAATACCAGGACTAACGCCATGGAGGTAATATAATGTCTTAGGGTTTGCCGACCCTGTCCAAGCCCATTTAACTAATTACAGGTTGTCACTCGCGGCAACCATTGCAACCAGTAGGAAAACACTCCCTGGAAACTCAGCAAAAACTGGTTATAAAATTACAATGAAAATACTCATTATAGGCTCCAAGGGATTCATAGGCTCTTATGCGTTTTCCTATTTTACTTCCCGGCCGGGCATCAACTGCTGGGGCTGCGATGTGGTAGTGGACTATCCCGCCACCAACTATTTTTTGTTAGATACCACCAACAGCGATTTTAATGAATTGTTTACCGAAATGGCATTTGACGTATGTATCAACTGCAGCGGCGCGGCCAGCGTAAATGATTCAATGGATCATCCGCTAAGGGATTTTTCTTTAAATACTTTCAATGTCATAAAAATCCTGGATGCTATCAGGCGGCACGCACCGGCTTGCAGGTTTATTAATTTATCGAGCGCGGCGGTATACGGTAACCCCGTGGCATTGCCCATCAAAGAAACGGATGCCTGCGGGCCATTATCCCCCTACGGGAAACATAAATTATTCGCGGAAGAATTATGCGGCGAATATTACCGGTATTTTAATGTCGCCACCTGTTCCCTGCGCATCTTCTCCGCCTACGGGCCCGGCTTAAAGAAACAGATTTTGTGGGATATATTTAAAAAGTCGGGGGCTGCAGGCCCGGTCCAACTCTTTGGTACCGGAAGGGAGACAAGAGATTTTATTTATGTGGCCGACATCATTGCCGCAATAGACCTGATCATTCAGAAAGGGGCTTTTGACGCTTCAGTGTATAATTTAGCCAGCGGTATTGAAACTTCAATGAGAGAACTTGCGGAACTTTTTTTAAAGGAAATAGGTTACCGGGGAGAACTGGTGTTTTCAGGTAATGAACGGGCCGGTGACCCCATCAACTGGAGGGCGGATACAACAAAGCTTACCGCCCTGGGTTTTGAACCCGCTATATTGCTGGAAACGGGTATAAAAAACTATATAAAATGGTTAGGCGAAGAAAAATTGGTTTAATATACGAATACAATGAAAACTGGATAGGGGGTACTTATTATATCCAAAACCTTATCTCGGCATTAAAACAGAATGACGGCCCGGTAATTCCTGAACTGTACATTTATACCGATAATGATGAGCACTTTCAACAGTTGAAGGCCGCCACCCAATATCCTTTTTTATATCGTGGCGGTTTGCATTTTATAAAAAAATTCGTTGGCAACCGCGCCGCTAAAAAACTAAGTAGTTTGCTGTTGAATAAAAAGCCGCTGAGTTATTTCAAAAAAAAATTAGATTTTGTATTTCCTGCCGCACACGAATCCTGGTTTCACCCCGGGCAGCCATTCATTTACTGGATACCGGATTTCCAGGAACATTACCTGCCCGAATTTTTCAGCCAGGAGGACCTGGCCGAACGCAAGTCGTACCAGTTAGCCCTTACCAAAAAAGCTAAGTATATTATTTTCAGCAGCCGGGCGGTCCAGGATGATTTTAATACTATTTATCCGGGCGCTAAAGTGAGCCAGTTTGTTTTGCCCTTTGCCGTAACCCACCCTCAACTCGAGAACAATGTTAACTACAGGGAAAAATACGCGCTGGATATTCCCTACTTCATTTGCTGTAACCAGTTTTGGAAGCACAAAAACCATTTTAAGATTTTAGACGCTGTAAAAATATTGAAGGAGCAGGGAAAAGAAGTACATGTTGTTTTTACGGGCAAAGAGCAGGATTACCGCAACCCTCTTTATTTTGGCGAAATAAAAGATACGGTGCAGTCCTTTCAGATAGGGTCCAATGTTTCTTTCCTGGGTTTTATCAACCGCGAAGACCAGTTGTCGCTGATCAGTTCTTCGCTGGCGGTTATTCAACCCTCTTTATTTGAGGGCTGGAGCACGGTGGTGGAGGATGCGAAATCCCTGAAAGTAAATATCCTGGCATCGGACCTAAAAGTGCACCGGGAGCAATTACAGGGTTACCCCACAGCGCTATTTTTTGATCCGCTCAGTGGGGCATCGCTGGCAGAACAAATGAATAAGTTGTTAGATGGCCCCATTACCAAAAACCTGTACGATTATAACTCATCTATCGCGTATTTTGGCAAAAATTTTATGACAGTGATCAATGAAATCCAGCCTGTTAATGGCCTTTCAAAAAATCCCTGACATCCGGTTGGGAAATGTCATTAAGTGAAGGTTTTTAATTGCCATGTCCCTGAGGATGTTGATACAATAAGCTACAGAAACGGGGCTTTTACACAAATAATGATCGTTAAAGCCAAAATGGAATAGGGTAACGCTCTGCCCAAACCTAAAGGACGCGGCAAATGATGGATGCAGGCGCCGGGCAATATCGTTTAGTTAAGGACTAATGTCTCGTTCCATAGCGGCGATATTTCGGTAGAAAGGAGTAATTACGATTCAATGCGTCCCATATGTAAAATGGATTTTTGTCCGCCAGTCACAAAAATTTAGACGGTAGCTAAGAAATATACCTATGAAACTATCCATTATCACCATTAATTATAATAATAAAGCAGACCTGGAAAAAACGGTACACAGTGTAGCCGGGCAAACATTCCAGGATTTTGAATATATAATAATTGACGGGGGGTCCACGGATGGCAGCGTTGATATAATAAAACAACATGCGGCCTCCATTAGTTATTGGGTGAGCGAGCCCGATACCGGTATTTATAATGCCATGAATAAAGGGATAAGGGCGGCCCGGGGTGAGTATTTGTTATTTTTAAACAGTGGTGACTGGTTTTGCAATAATGATATACTCAGCATTTTTGCAAAGGACACCAATGGTTATGATATTATTTACGGCGACCAGTATTACTATTATTCAGACGGGCGTACAGAAGAAGACCGGACACCCGGCTTACTCACTTTTTATTCCTTAGGCTTTAATGGTTCATTGCCGCACCAGGCATCCCTGATCAAAAGAACTTTTCTGGCGGAACATGGAGGGTATGATGAGAACCTGAAAATGGTGGCTGACTGGAAATTTGCAGTGATGGCGGTTTTTAAATGGCAGTGCACTTACCTGCACAAACCTGTTTTTGTGGTAAACTATAATAAGGAAGGATTAAGTTCTGATAACAGGCACCACGAACTACAGCAAAACGAGCGGGCCCAAGTATTAAAAACAGAGTTTCCCAATTTTATGTATTTAAAAAATGAATGGGATGAGGCGAACAAAGTGCTGCTGTATTATAAGTATTCCAGGATTGTAGGGTGGTTAATTAAAATAGGGATATTAAAAAAGTTTAGCTATTTCTCATAAACCCTGCGGTTGCCAACCCCTTGCCGGGGCGCAAAAATGGTTAACGGTTTTTGAGTTTGGCAGCTTTTGTAACTAACGCATATTTACTGCAGGTAGCCCGGGGTGTACATACATTGCCGGTATATCATTTAACACATTCCGGGGTTATAAACACCGGCAATGATTGATCATTTAGTGGATAATTATGAATATTAATATTTTAAGCAATAAAATATCCTGGTTTGGCAAATATTCGGGCTATGAATGTCTTACGGACTATTTTCCTAAAAATGGCCGGTTAGTAATCACCAAGCCCAATGACCTTGTGTTCAATAAGCTGGTTGGAAAGATATTCAGAACATACAAGGGATGGGAGGATATAAGCCCAACGGATATTTATGCGGAACTAAATTTTTTCAGAAGGGCAGGTTTAAATAATATCTCGCATATTTTGTACCTGGAGAGCCATGTGCATGCATTAAAAATGGTAAAAAACAACAGGCATAAACTGGTGGGAACTATTCATTTGCCAATAAGCCAATGGACGGAAGAAAGACTTGAAATGCTTGCTGACCTGGATAATGCCATTATTTTATACGACGAGGAAATCGCTGAATTCAGTAAATACATCAACCGCGAAAAGATACAGGTAATAAAACATGGGGTAGATATTGACTTTTTTAAGCCGGGGGATATAAGCGCGGTTAAAAAAAACAAGATATTATTTGTTGGCCACTACCTGAGAAATTTTCACATGTTTATGGAAGTGTACGATATCGTGCGTAAGGATATTGGAGATGTAATTGAATTTCATTTCATCATACCCAGTTTTGGGCGCGACAAGGAAATCATACAAAAAATCACCACTTTAAAGAATGTCTTTTTTCATGAAGGGCTAAGCGATGAAGCGTTGCTGGATTTTTATCAAACCAGCTACCTGCTTTTAATGCCAATGACAGATTCGGGTGCAAATACAGCGATTGTGCAGGCGCTGGGGGCGGGTTTGCCCATAGTAACTACAGATGTAGGTGGAATAAGGTCTTATGGTGGCGGTGAAGTTTTTCCGGTGGTCACCAATAATTCGGGCCTGGAAATGGCCGAACTTTTTGCAAAATACTATTACGACAACGATTTCAGGAATAGTATTGCGGAAAAGCAACGGCAGTTTGCAATGGAAAAATTAGACTGGAATTTAATTGCCAGGCAACATATTAGCTGCTACGAAAGCATTTTGAGCAGTGGAAAATAGGGAGAACCGGGGATTGACGGCCATTAATTTATTGATATTAAAAAATATCCATTTGCAAAGAATGGAGACCAATTTTACATAATTTCAACAAATAGGGCAATAAATCACCTGGAAACTCAGGTTTTTTTCGGAGGATATTGTTTTTCTATCCAAAGTTTTATATTTCTGCTTCAGGATGGCACTGAAGTTGATATGTAGAAAAAGTTTTATTTTAACCCTGACATTATTAAACCCTCCCGGCTGTTTTTGAATTCCGGGGCAACTTAATTTGGGCGGCTTTGAGAATATTTCATTTTACCGGTATCAGAACAGCGTTTATATTTGTTACCATTTTACATAGTGATGTGCAAGCTTAAATAGTCAGAACTGATTAGTATTGGTAAGCCAATCCCAAAGGGTGGCTCACTATAATAGTCAAAACCAATCTGTAAATTTATGATTAGCATTGCGCCATCAATCAATTGTTGCTTGTAAGGGATTGGGTAACCTGGTGTATCCGGTAACATGGAGATTCGGAATGGGTATATCCCCGACTGATCGGGGAATTATCCCCTTATTCTCTATAAACGAATAGCATTCGGAAAATTAAGCCGATTAATTCAGCGGAAAGTGCATAACTTTCTAAAAATTAAATCGTTGCAATCACACTGCAACGATCATTTAATAATATAATACCACATTCTAATTTATGCCATCGGCCATTTGCACACTATTTGAAGGACATTACCATTACGGACTTGCTGCATTGGCAAATTCATTATACAAAGAGGGGTTCAGGGGTTCAATTTATGTTGGTTTCCGGGGAGATATTCCTCCCTGGGCTTCTGCGGCAAAGAATAATCCGGCGCTTCAATGGCGGGATGCCAGTACATTAGAGGTAGCCGATGGTATGCAACTTCATTTTCTGCCCGTTGATACGGATTATCACCTTACGAACTATAAGCCCGATTTTATGCTGAAGTTATGGGATGGACCTGCGGCAGACGCAAAAAGAATGTTTTATTTTGACCCTGATATAGTAGTTGTACGTTCATGGTTACTGTTTGAGGAATGGGTAACCTGCGGTGTGGCTTTAAGTGAAGATGTGAATTCGCCCTTATCAAAAAATCATCCCCGCAGGGTGGCATGGCGGCGGTATTTTGGAAGCAAAGGCATCCCGCTTAATTTCAGGGATATTATTTATGTAAACGGGGGATTTATAGGTTTAAGCCTGGCAAACCGCAGCTTCCTGGATTTATGGAAAAAAGTCCAGGAAACAATGGCCCCGTTTATTGGAGGGCTGAACCGGTCAATTTTTAAGGCAGATCATTTAGCGCTTTTAGAGGAAGCCGGGGGCCCTTTCAGTCCTTTTGTAAAAACTGACCAGGATGCATTGAATGCTACTGTGGAAGCCTGGGATGACGAAGTAAGTTTTATTAGTAAGGAAGGAATGGGATTTGAAAGTGGATTTATCCTGATGTACCATGCGTTGGGTGACCCCAAACCCTGGAGATGGAAGCCAATGCGTTCGGCATTAGACGGGCGTCCGCCACGAATGGTAGACATACAATTCTGGAATTCGGTGAGTGGCCCGATAGTGGCCAAATCCGAAAAGGAGGTTTACTGGCATAAGTTTGCCATTAAAATGACTGCCGGAATAGGGCGATTTTACAAAAGAAATTAAAATTGCTGTCGCTCAGTGTGTTTAATAAAATGTTTTTTATTAGTTAATGCAGAAATCACCGGAGTAAATTGTATTACCAATATTTTACATAAACTCATTTCCCAACTATTGTTATGAAAATATACCTTGCAACAGAGATGGGAGGTAGCCCTTTTACCCATCCTGCTTCATTAGAGATTTTAAAAAACTTCGACTGCTGTATCACCAATAAAATATCAGCCGCCGATGCGATTGTGGCGCACAATCTAAAAAATCTTTTGCCGCGTATTATAAGGTATCCCAAAAAAAAATTTTTAGTCTGGACAAATGAACCAAGGTTTGATACTACTTTTAAAAATGAAATAAAACTGGCCATGGGGTTTTCACATATACATATTATGAATGTGTATGGTAAGGATGTTTTTTGGCACAATCTTCATTTCCTGTCTTCCTATCATTTTGACAATAACAACGACCTGGGGATTGATATCAACCAGCCCCTGGCGCCACTTACAAAAGATCAGTTGAATTCTCTGGGCAAAAAAAATAAAGTAGCCGCGCTGTTTACCAATACCGTCCATTCAAATAACCGCTTAATCAGGCGTGGCCACAATATCGACCTTTCTCAAAAGCGTTGCCAGTATGCCATCTCAGGCCATCATAGAAAATTGGTGGATATTTACGGCAACAGGTGGCCCAATGGGTATGCGTTAGATAATTCGGGATTTGGATTTGAAAAACAACAATCTTGGTGGATTGAAAAATTAGCCATATTAAAAGGCTATAAATTTAATTTATGCTTCGAAAATACCGCGAACCCCTATTATGTAACGGAAAAGATATGGCACGCAATCCTCGCATACAGCCTGCCTGTTTACAATAGCTTTAATTCAACCATTTATGAAACTTTTCCCGAAAACAGCTTTATTGATGCCGCGCTGTTTAAAGATGAACATGCCCTTTTTGATTATTTGGAAGCGATGGGAACAGATGAATACCTGGAGCGGCTAAATATATGTATAGATGTATTTAACCGTTCGCTGGAAGTGAAAAGGGCTAATTACGAAATGAACGCCAATGAAATGGCAGCAAAAATCATCCACCGGCTAATGGGCTAATCCCGCAACCGGGAAGCCAAAAACCATGAAAATTATTTTTCTTTGCGGATCTCTTGAACCTGGCCGGGATGGGGTGGGTGATTATACCCGAAGGCTCGCGGGTGAAATGATCCGGCAGGGGCACCAGGCAGGTATTATAGCCTTGAATGATCTTCATTTATCAACGGCTTTTAATGGAGAGCAGCAATCAGATGGTATGGTGTTACCGGTGCTGCGCCTGCCCTCATTATGGCTCCCCTCAGAGCGTTTTCAGCACGCAGGTTTATGGATTGATGATTTCAATCCGGAATGGCTTAGTCTCCAGTTTGTTCCTTTTTCCTTTCATCCCAGGGGTTTAACTTTTGGTATCAGCAGGTCATTGCTCCGCCTCGGCAAAAACAGGAAATGGCATATCATGTTTCATGAACTATGGGTTGGTATGCACAGGCATGCGCCAAAAAAAGAAGTAATATGGGGTTACGTTCAGCGGCGCTTAATTTTTTCGCTGATAACAAAGTTGAAGCCCACCCTCATTCATACCCAGTCGAGCCTGTACAGGGCGCAGATTGCCCAATTAGGTTTTGAAGCAGTACTGCTGCCCCTGTTCTCCAATATCCCGATAACAGCAAACGGGGAAGTTTTTTTTGATAAACCTGCGGAACCAGGGTATAAAAAACAAAAAATTTCAATGGTTTTATTTGGCGGGATACACAAGGGGGGCCCTGTGGAGCCATTTGCCAGGGAAGTAAAAGCGTATTCAAAAAAAACCGGTGTTCCGGTTTCATTAATTATATTAGGACGGGGCGGCAGTGAACAACAGCATTGGGAAGAAGCCTGGAAGAAACAGGAACTGGAAGTAGTGCTGATGGGAGAACAATCCCCTGTGGAAATTTCAACGATATTACGCCGTGCGTCTTATGGAATAACTACTACAGTTTTGTGGAAAGTGGAAAAGAGCGGTTCGGTTGCAGCGATGGTAGAACATGGGCTTAAAGTAATTTGTGTGGCGGCACCCTGGCAACCAAGAAATTTGCCCCGGTTGGAAAAGGTTCCGGGCGTGATGGAATACGAGGAGGGTAAACTACAATCCCTGTTCAATTCAACAAAAGAAGCTGCTTCTTTTAGCAAAGTAGCTGAGGTATCCAAAAACCTGGTACATTCTTTTACATCAGGTAATCATTAAATTTCAATAATAAATAAACCAAAATATACCAGCATGGACAAACCCACCATTTTAGTAACCGGATCATCGGGCCTGATTGGCTCTGAGGTCTCAATGTATTTTTCGAAAGAATTAAACTATTCCATACATGGTGTAGACAATAACCAACGGGCGGTTTTCTTTGGGCCGCAGGGCGATACCAGGTGGAACCAGCAAAGACTGCAAAATGAATTAAAAGACTATACTCATCACGAAATGGACATACGTGACAGGGAAGGGGTAATGCAGTTATTAAAGAAAATAAAACCGGATGTAATCGTGCATGCCGCCGCACAACCCTCACACGACAGGGCTGCGGCAATACCTTTTGATGATTTTGATACCAATGCGGTGGGCACCCTCAACCTGCTGGAAGCAGCAAGGCAGGCATGCCCCGAATCGCCGTTTATACACATGTCTACCAATAAAGTGTATGGCGATGCGCCTAACAGTATCGCTTTAAAAGAGGAAGCAACAAGGTGGGACTACGCGGATGAAAATTATTTTCATGGTATTCCTGAATCCTTTACTATTGACCAGTCAAAGCACTCTTTATTTGGTGCGTCTAAAGTGGCGGGAGATGTAATGGTGCAGGAGTATGGCCGTTATTTTAATATGCCAACCTGTTGTTTAAGGGGGGGCTGTCTTACGGGGCCTAATCATGCGGGTGTGGAATTACATGGATTTCTTTCTTACCTCGTGAAATGTAATTTGGATGGGAAGGAATACAAAGTGTTTGGTTATAAAGGAAAGCAGGTTCGCGACAATATTCATTCGCTGGACGTAGCCCGGTTTATGGCGGCTTTTGTTGATAATCCCCGCAGCGGCGAAGTATATAATTTGGGGGGCGGAAAGGCAAACAGTACGTCTATACTGGAAGCTTTTAAAATTACGGAGGAATTTACGGGTAAAGCACAGGTGTATTCTTATGTGGAGGAGAACCGTATCGGCGACCATATTTGTTATTACTCTGATCTTCGAAAAATGAGACTGCATTATCCTCAATGGGATATTACGCAATCCCTGCAGGAAACCATCCGGCAGATTGTAGAAGCCTGGCGGGCAAGGTAAGCCGTTGAAAACCGGAATAATTTTTACGTATGGCGATCAAAAATAAATTGAAGCACCCTTAAATAATGGCACAGAAAATTTGTTTGTTTACCGCTCATTCACCACAAACCGGGGGAGGAGCGGTCATACTCAGGAGTTTAATAAAAGCCCTTCCTGAATTGTCCATTCAATGGAAATACCTTGCAGTAAAACCGGTTAACGGATATGAGCAGGGGTTTATGGGACCGGGTATTATGGGCAGTTCAGTGGTGCATGATATTACCGGAACCTGGCTGATGTTAACAGGGCGAAAGGTTAAAAGAATAGATGAAATAGTAACACAGTTATTAGCAACAGATTGCGATGCGTACTGGGTGGTGTCTCATAATGAGGGTTTGAGGGTAGCGATAGAATTATCACGTTTGCAGAATAAACGCCCGGTTCATTTAACGGTACATGACGACTGGGCGGGTGCCCTTTCAGCAAGGTCTGTACGTTACCGTTTTATGGCAGGATGGGCAAAAAAAATGACCATTACTGCAATGCAGGCGGTTACGGGGGCAGACCTGATCAGCAGGGGGATGCAAACGTATTACTATCAATTGAGCAAAAGGCAGGGCGAAATTTGCCATCGTTATCTTCCGCCCGGTTCGGTAGGTGCTTGTGTTCATACACCAGGTACAGATACTTCTGTGTTAAATGTAGGCCATATCGGATCAATTTATGATAAAAACGATTTTATCCGGTTTTTAACTTTGTTACAGGAATATGCAAAATTGAAGGGAAAAATGGTGACTGTAAATATGTGGGGTTATCATCCCAAGAAAGATGACCTGCCGTCAAATTTCCTTGACATGGTAAAAATGCATAAAGATTTGCCTGAAGAAAAAGCAATCCCGGAATTGGCAAAATGCGATATTGTTTATTCCATGTACCCCATGTCGGATAAGCTGCGTATTTTTAGCCAAACCAGCCTGCCAACAAAACTTACCAGTTATGTTCAGGCATGCAGGCCCATTTTTGGACAGGGTTCCGCAGATTGTACATTGGCGGAGTTTTTACAATATACGGGTACCGGGGTAATGTGGTCTTCTTACAATAACCAGGAGGGTATCAGCCTGCTTGAAAAACTACTTCTAAGTGACCCATCCCCCGCTAACTGGCAAAAAGCCCGCGAACAATATTTTGGTGAAAACAACCTGGCGGTGATGCGTCATGCTTTCCAGGCTATTCCGCAAGAGGCATAGCAGGCGGGGGTAATGTTATGTACACTATGAAAATCCTTCTTTCCCATCTTACGGGTAATGCCAATGTAAAATCTGCCGCGGATGGGTTCATCGAAGCGGGTATGCTTGCGGAATTTCATGTTACCATTGCCACCGTTCCGGGTAGTATGCTTGACCGGCTGGCCGGATTGAAAATTTTTTCGGAACTGAGGCGCCGCCGTTTTAACCCGTCGGTAAAGCCTTTTCTTCGCACCTGGCCCTGGTTTGAAGCCGGGCGTATTTTAGCGGAAAAAGGCGGGTTTAATAAGCTTACCCAACAGGGTTCAGGTACTTTTCATGTTGATGCCGTGGTTCAAAATCTTGACCGTCATGTTGCAGATAGCCTTAAGTACGCCATTAAAAAAGGAGTAACTGCCGTATACGGTTATGAAGACACTACAATATTTACTTTTCGTGAAGCAAAACGTCTGGGTCTTCAATGTTTATACGACCTGCCCATCGGGTACTGGCGCACTGCTCACCGGCTTTTGGACGCGGAGCGGCAACGGTGGCCCGAATGGATACCTACCATGCCCGGCTTTAGCGACTGGGATGAAAAACTTTCCCGGAAGGAAGAAGAATTGCAACTGGCAGACCGGATTTTTGTCGCCAGTACATTTACGGCAAATTCCCTTAAAGATTTTCCGGGTATATTAGCCCCAATACAAGTTATACCTTATGGTTTTCCACCGGTTTCTGATGAGCCAAAACTATATCCGGATTTTAACAACGGCCGCCCGTTAAAATTGCTTTTTGTGGGTAGCCTTTCCCAGCGTAAGGGGATTGCGGATCTCTTTTCCGCGGTGGAATATTTCGGTGAAAAAGTTACACTAACTGTAGTAGGTAGTAAAACCACTCAAGGCTGCGCCGTATTGGAAAAGGCGCTGGCAAAGCATCGTTATATACCCGGTTTGCCACACCATGAAATACTCCGGTTGATGCGGGAACATGATGTTTTTGTTTTTCCCTCACTTTTTGAAGGTTTCGGACTGGTGATTACTGAGGCGATGTCGCAGGGCACACCGGTGATCACTACTGAACGCACCGCAGGCCCCGACCTGATCGAAAATGATAAAAACGGTTGGCTGATTGAGGCAGGATCTACCATTGCGCTAAAGAATGCCATCGGGAAACTATTGCAGGACCCGGGCAAGATTGAAGCGGTGGGCAGGGCAGCTCTCGAAACTGCCCGCCTGAGACCCTGGGAAATGTATGGAAGGGAACTTGCCGCAGCAATAAACAGGATTGACTGATGCAGGTTATTTTCAATGTTGATCGTTAAATTATAAATGATACACCGGTAAATAATACCCGGTAAGTAGAATAGATATCCGCAGATGAAAGACGTTATTTTTGTAAATTCACACCCCATCCAGTATTTCGCCCCCATGTACAAATACATGAATGAACAGGGCGTAACAACAAAGGCATGGTATTCTTCCAATGAATCAGTAAAAGGCGGTTTTGATAAAGAATTCGGTGTGGACGTAAAATGGGATATCCCTTTACTGGAAGGATACGAATACCGGTTCTTTAAAAATTATTCCTGGAAGCCTTCTCATTCATCCGGTTTTTTCGGGTTGATCAACCTGGGGATGGTAAGGGAACTTTTTCGAATCAAAAAATCGGTGATCATTGTACATGGCTGGCATTATTGCACCCATTTACTGATACTCCTGTTGGGGAAAATGAGGGGCCACACCGTGTGTTTACGTAATGATATGCCCCAAAGCCATGAACTGCCAAAAAAAGGATGGCAGCAGGTAATAAAGCGGATAGGGCTCAGGTACATTTTGTTTCCGCGAGTAAATTATTTTTTATACATCGGTAGTCAAAATCGTTTGTTTTACAAGAGTTACGACCTTGCAGACCCCCGTTTGGTATTTTGTCCGTATGCAGTTGATAACTGCCGGTTTAAAAATGAATTCCGGCAGCTTAAGCCCGTTATCACCACAATAAAACAAAACCTGGGGATTGGTGAAGAGGATAAAGTTATCCTTTATTCGGGAAAATATATGGACAAAAAAAGGCCCATGGATCTTTTAAATGCGTTTGCCCGCCTCAACGACCAGCGGTGCTGGCTGATTATGCTGGGTGAGGGTGAATTGAGAAATGAAATGGAGGCATTGATATCCCAACAACAGTTAAAACAGGTAATCCTTACCGGGTTTATCAATCAGTCAAATGTTGCTGATTATTATGCGATTGCAGATGTACTCGTTATGTGTTCTTCTTATGGCGAGAACTGGGGGCTTTCTGTAAATGAAGCAATGAATTTCAACCTGCCACTGATCCTTTCTGACCTTACCGGCTGTGCCGATGACCTGGTTAAAGACGGAGACAACGGGTATATTTTTTCCACAGGTAATGTTGATGAACTAACCCTTAAACTCAGGCAAATTCTATTGGACAATAAACTAACCTGGAATACCCCATCGGAACTGATTATCAGCAATTACAGCTATTCCAATGTAACTGAAAATATTAGTCAGTTGATTGTAGAGGCATAAGCTTTTTTGAAAGATACTTAATGCATTATGTTTACGAAGCCGTTTAAAACGATTTCTTTTCGTTCATGGTAAATTCTAACTTTGCCATGGGTAAAATCACCACCCACAACACCGGCTCATAAAAAAATCCGTAGTTATTACAGGCGGAAGTAAATGTTAGCCCTGTATAATTTTTCATCGATTAATAATTTTTAATAAATGCCTGCTACTCAAATACTGCCTCAAAGAAAAATCGGAGGGTTAGCTGCAGGCATGAAAAGACGGGCCGTGACCGAAGGGCCCAAAGATCCCAACGCCGATATTAAAAAAGGGATATGGCTTTATTTCCTTTTATTGATTTTTGAAGGGGCATTAAGGAAATGGATCATACCTCAATTGGCAGCCCCCCTGCTGATCATTCGTGACCCGGTGGCGATCTGGTTAATTGTTATGGCAAACAAGCGGGGCCTGATTCTCCAAAGTAACTACCTGAAAGGAATGCTGGTAATCGGTTTTTTGTCCATACTTACCGCCATGGCAATGGGGCATGGCAGTTTGCCGGTGGCCTTGTACGGGGCCCGTATCCTTGTGCTCCATTTTCCACTGATATTTGTGATCGGTGGTGTTTTTACCCGGAAGGATGTGATCAAAATAGGAAAGTTTACACTTTTATTAACCGGCCCCATGGCCCTGCTGATCGCTTTGCAGTTTTATAGTCCGCAATCGGCCTGGGTTAACAAAACTATTGGGGGTGTAGAAGGTGCAGGATTTAGCGGGGCATTGGATTTTTTAAGGCCCCCGGCCACTTTTTCATTTACAAACGGTACCACATTATTTTTTGGTTTTGCTGCCATATTTGTACTCTACTTTTGGTTAAACCCAAAGGGGGTAAACAAACTGGTGCTTATTGCGGCCACAGTTGGTTTGTTAATGGCCATACCTTTGTCCATCAGCCGGGCTTTGTTTTTCCAGGTGGTGATCACTTTACTATTTGCCGTGATGGCAATTTCCCGAAAGCCCGAAAACCTGGGGAAATTAATGGTGGCGATCTTTGGGGGGATAGTTGCGCTTGTTATATTAAGTAAAGCCAGTTTTTTTCAAACCGCAACTGAGGCATTTACCACAAGATTTGATGGGGCCAATGAGTCTGAGGGCGGGTTGGAAGGAGTATTGGGCAACCGTTACCTGGGTACGATGTGGAAGTCAATATCCGAATCTTTTTATATGCCAATTTTCGGCTATGGTATCGGAATGGGAACAAGTGTGGGGGGGATGTTATTGTCTGGCGAGCAAACCATGTTAATTTATGCAGAGGATGAGTGGGCAAGGCTTACGGGTGAAATGGGGGCGTTAATGGGTTTGGGTGTTATTTTTGTCAGGGTAGGCTTTTGTTTACAATTGGCCCAACGGGCTTACCGCAAACTTTCATCCGGTGATTTGTTTCCCTGGTTATTATTAAGCTTTTGTTTGCTCACAGTGCCACAGGGTTCCTGGGGCCAGCCGACAGCGCTTGGTTTTAGTATAATCATCGGCGGATTTACACTAGCTTCTTTTAATACTCCCAGGAAATTAAAAATTAAACCAAAGTCCCAAAATACTGTACCCGTTACACAGGTAAATACTGAAAATTGACCGTCCTTTTTTGATGGGTTACTTACAGGTGTTATGTTAAGCATAAAGTGACATTTTGAGTTGTGAAAAGTGAATGGTCAATGGTGAAATATGGAATAGTTAAAATGGACAATTCACGCTTAACTTAATAATAGTGGAGCCGGGGCATTTTTACATTAGCTAATTAGCACATTTGAAATCCAGGCTCTTCCTTTAGTTTTAACCGCCCTATTAATTGATTACCTGTTCGGTAAATGCCGGCACAAATAAAAAAATTAAACTGCCTGCAAGTGGATATTGTGTTTTTTGTTCATCCGGATTTTCTTGATTCTCAAAGTATGCCGCGTTTTGCCAGGATGCTGGAAGCAGGTATGGCCGGGCGGGGCCACACTATCAGCTCCTGGACGGCAAAACCCCGGTTTTTTCGCCTCCCATTTCCAAAAAGCATCAAAAAGTGGATGGGGTATATTGACCAGTTTATTATATTTCCCCTGGAAGTAAAAAGACGTTTAAAGAACCGTACCGGAAATACCATTTTCGTTTTCACAGATCATGCACTGGGGCCATGGGTACCCCTTGTGGCCAAATTTCCTCACGTGATCCATTGTCATGATTTTCTTGCCCAACGGTCGGGCCTGGGCGAAATTCCGGAAAATATGAGCAGTTGGACAGGCAGGCAGTATCAAAATTTTATCAGGCGCGGTTATTCAAAAGGAAAGAATTTTATTTCTGTTTCAGAAAAAACAAGGGATGAACTTCACCGGTTTATGGGCTTTTTGCCTCACTGTTCGGAAATGGTATACAACGGATTGAACCAGTCATTCCAGCCGAATAATCCACAGGTTGCAGGTGAATTGCTGAGTAAAAAATTTAATATTGATCTTTCGGACGGCTTTATCCTTCATGTCGGTGGCAATCAATGGTATAAAAACCGCCTGGGCCTCATCGAAATATACAATAGCTGGCGTTTGATCAGTAAGCTAAACTTACCGCTTTTATTAATTGGGGATCAGCCTTCTGCGGAACTGGTGAGCGCGCATACCGAATCAAAATTCAAACCGGATATACATTTCATTAGCGGGGTGGAAGACGAAAATGTCCGATTGGCTTATTCTGCAGCCGCTGTCTTTATTTTCCCTTCCCTGGCGGAAGGTTTTGGCTGGCCCATTGCGGAGGCCATGGCATCCGGGTGCCCGGTTATTACTACCAATGAGGCACCTATGACGGAGGTTTCAGGTAATGCAGGTTTTCAGATTGATCGCCGGCCCGGCAATGCTGAATCTGTTATGAACTGGGCTGCCGAATCGGCAAAACTGGTAGAAATGGTGCTTACACTTTCACCCGCCGACCGTGGCAGCGTAATAGAACGGGGTTTATTAAATGTAAAAAGATTTGATTCAAAAACTGCACTTGACCAGGTGGAGATAATTTATAAAAATGTGCTGCAAACCTACAGGAATTAATGAATGTTTTACAAATTATACCCAGTATGGATCCGGATTCGGGTGGCACAAGCCAGGGAATACGCAATATTATACCGGAACTCGAACAGCTCGGTGTTTATAACGAAGTATTGTGCCTGGATGATCCTGCTAATAATTTTACGGGGAAAGATCCCTTTATAACCACCGCCATCGGGCATACAAAAGGCCCCTGGCGCCATAGTCCAAAACTTGTACCCTGGCTGGTTGATAATTTGGGGCGTTTTGATGTGGTGATCGTGAATGCGCTTTGGCTTTATCATGGGTATGCAATCAGGAAAGCCCTGCAACAGTATAAAAAATTAGGGACAAGTGCCGGTAAGGAGTTAAAGTGCCCTAAAATTTTCGTTATGCCCCATGGTATGCTTGATCCTTATTTTCAACGCACGCCCGGAAGGCGAATAAAGGCGCTGAGAAACCGCGCTTACTGGAAACTGATAGAAAGCAAACTGGTAAACAATTCGGATGGATTGCTTTTTACCTGCGAGCAGGAACTTTTATTAGCAAGGGAAACATTCCGGCCCTACCGACCCGCCAGGGAAATCAATATCGGTTATGGGGTAATAGCCCCTCCGCCTTTTGAAACGGTTATGAAGGAGGCATTGCTGGAAAGATGCCCGGGAATAAAGGGGCATCCTTTTATTTTGTTCCTGAGCCGCATCCATGAAAAAAAGGGTACCGCTCATCTTATCAAAGCCTATTTGGAATTGGTTATTACCGGTAAAGAAATGAATGGCAAATATCCGGGTACTGCCCCAATACCCAAATTAATAATTGCAGGGCCGGGTCTTGATACACCTTACGGAAAAAAAATTCAATTAATGGTTGCAGCGTCGCCTGAAATTAAAAACAAGGTAATCTTCCCCGGTATGTTAACCGGAAATGCAAAATGGGGGGCGTTTTATCAGTGTGAGGCATTTATTTTACCCAGCCACCAGGAAAATTTTGGCATTGCGGTGGTTGAAGCACTGGCTTGTGGAAAGCCCGTGCTGATTTCAAACCAGGTAAATATCTGGCGCGAAATTGTTGGGGTCGGCGGGGGGCTGGTGGCAGATGATACAGAAAAAGGAACCCTCACTTTGCTTGAATCCTGGCAAAAATTATCTGTTCAGCAGAAGGAAATAATGGGTGCAAATGCAACAATGGCCTATGAAAATCATTTTAAAATTGAAAGCGCCGCTAAAAAATTATTACAGGCGCTTGCCGATTGATAAGTAATATCTCCATTCGGGGTTCAATGGCGGGTGTAATAAATAATTTATACTGTTCAATCAATAGTAATGATCAGTTCTGATCAAAACTTTTTATGGTGATATTTTCAGTTGTAGAAAGGTTAACAGCGTGCGGTACTGCGCACAAATAAACCAATAAAGAATTTATGGAAGATAAAATGGCTAAAATCTCTATGGGGCTGCCGGCAGAAAAAGACAATTCAACAATTCAGTTTACGCTTTTGATTACGGCCTGCATACAACCCCCTGTAGAAAATCTTAAAGCCGTATTCCGTTCCGATGCGCAAATAAGATTGAATGACTACATAACAGCATTAAGATTTTGGCTGGGTTACCGGGAAGAAAAAATTACCAATATTATCTTTATAGAAAATTCAGGATATGATCTGAAAGAATTAAAACAAATTGCGGGTAATGAGAATAAATTTAACCGTACTATTGAATTCATACAATTTATAGCAAGTCCCATCCCTACCGGTTTGCATTATGGATATGCTGAACTGGAAATTCTTGATACGGCATTTACACTCAGTAAAACGATCGGCCAAACCGATTTTTTTATTAAAGTCACCGGCAGGCTATATTTCCCTACCCTCAGTAAACTCCTGAAAAAAGTTTCCATAAAAAACCGGATCCTTATTGATTTCAAAGATTTCAAATTTTTTAATATACAAAAGCATTATGCGGTAACAACATTAATTATCATTAGAAATGATTTTTACAGGGATATACTTTTTGGGGCCAAAACCAAGATGGAGCCTGTCAATGGAAATCATTTTGAAACCTGCTATTATAATATTCTCAAACCATTATCCGGAAATAAGGATATCATCACCCGTTTTCCTTTTAATGTAAACCCTGTTGGATATGGGGCGCACCTGGATGTTAACTATGGTTCCTTTAATAAGCGGTTCGCAAATGTTGTCAGAAAAATATTAAGGATTGTTTATCCCAAATTTAAAATTTAACCCGCTGGTGACAATGGTGTAGCACGCTGGCGCGGGCCGTTTTCCTTGTCCTGGACACCGTTTGAATTTTATATATGCCCGCCAGTCACGACCGGGTTTTTGGGCGGGATTGCAGACAAAACACCTGTGGAAATAAAATAACCAGTATGAATGCTGGACGCCTTGGTCGGCTTCTTAAATAAATGGGTTGAAAAGATAAAGAAAAGGAAGGTATTGCCGGTTTACAAATCCAATTAATTAAATTTGCAGTGGATTTTAATGGTTACCGGCGCTTAAACTTTTCTAACCCTGTTTTTTAATTCGTATATGCTACCTCTGGCTTCTGTTATTTTACCTGTGTATAACCAGGAAAAATACCTGGAGGAAACAATTGAAAGTATACTTCATCAAAGTTTCCAGGATTTTGAACTGATCATATTAGACGATGGGTCTACCGATCATTCTGCGCAGATCATCCGGCAATATGCAAAAAAGGATAGCAGGATCCGGGCATATTTTCAAGACAATGAAGGGAAAAGCCTGGCAACCAACACGCTCGTTAATAAGGCAGGTGGGGAATGGTGTTTTTTTTTAGATGCCGATGATGTAATGTTACCCGAAAGGCTGGAGCGACAGGTGGCTTTTCACAGGGCAAACCCCCTGGTGAATGCATCCAGCTCGCATTGCTACTATATTAACGAGAAAGGGAATAGTTTTGGTACACAACGCTATCCCGGTCTTTCAACAATAGCGGAATATAAGCTGGAAATAGCCAGTGGTGAATTTATAACCTGTGCTTATACCGGGCTGATGGTTTCAAGAAAAGTATTCATTGAAACAGGGGGCCTTAGGAAAAAATTTGAGCCCTGCGAAGATTTCGAATTCTTTAACCGGTTGGCAGAGCAGGGATTTATACTGCTGATCATCCCGGAGGTATTAATGAAATACCGTATCCATGCAGGGTCAATTACCGTTAGGAATCCTTTTCGTGTTCTTGATACCATTATTTATGTTTGTCACTGCATTCGGTTAAGGAGAACAGGAAAACCGGAAATAAGTTTTGAGCAATTTATGACCCTCCGGGAAGGGGATTCGTGGTGGACAAAATTAAACAGGCTACGGTTCAATTATTCAATGGTTCTTTTCCGGAACGCAGGTATTGCCATCCTTTCTAAAAGATACCTTTCATTTGTTTTGCAGATCACCGGATCACTGGTTTTGTCGCCCGGTTATGTGCTAAAAAAACTGAGGGGCCACTTAAAAAAATAAATCCCCTATGGAAAATAAGGAGACTTATGTAGGAACTGTTTTTTCTCTTAAAAATCGGGTTGGACGCGTTTTCTGGGCGCTTGTTTCCATTGTATTGTTTCGGTTTTCTCCAAAGCCATTACACGAATGGCGATCCTTCCTGTTAAGATGTTTTGGCGCTAAAGTAGGCAGGGCGGTTCATGTTTACCCCGGCGCAATCATCTGGGCTCCCTGGAATCTTGAACTGGCCGATGGTGCGGCGGTTGCTAACGGCGCTACGCTTTACACGCAGGGTAAAATCACTATTGGGCGGAAGGCTGTTATATCACAGGGAGCACATTTGTGTGCGGGAACCCATGACTATAATTTACCCGATTTTCCGCTTTATACAAAACCGATTGTTGTTGGTGATCATGCCTGGATTGCGGCAGAGGCATTTATTCATCCCGGTATACATATTGGCGAAGGTTGTGTTGTTGGGGCGAGATCGGTTGTAACACGGGATATGCCTGCGTGGATGGTTTGTGCCGGGCACCCCTGTAAACCTATTAAAGAGCGGAACCGGATTTTATCAGCATAATACAGCGTTAATTTATCAGTCAGACGGATTATGAAGATATTGTTTTATCAAAGTAAAGGTGCTACCCTTAGCATTAACCTCCTCTTTAATATCATCAGGCAAAATCTTCCAGGGTCGGTCAAATTTTCTACCAGTTATTTTAGATATACCGGTTCATCTATAAAAGACAGGGTATATGATGTGTTTTCGGTGGTGCTTAAGTCAAGAAATGTTATCAACCATGTAATAGGCGATTTTAACTATGCCACTTATTTTATGCCAAAGGGCAATACCATTCTCACGATACACGATCTGTATCGTTTGTATGTATATAATAATAGTCCTTTTAAAGTTTTTATTTTCAAATGGTTTTGGCTTAGGGTACCGATTGTAAAATCGGCCGTTGTTACAGCAGTTTCACAATGTACAAAGAATGAGATTGTAAAATACGCAAATTGCCCTCCCGGTAAAATCCGTGTTATTTACAATTGCATTTCCCCTGATTTTCAACCGGCGCCAAAAATATTCAATAAGCTAAAACCCGTATTGTTGCAGATGGGTACCAGGGCCAACAAAAACCTGGAGCGCCTGGTACAGGCCATTGCAGGCATTCACTGCAAACTGGATATTGTAGGCGAGCCAAACCCGGAAACCTTCAAATTACTGGATCAGTACAAAATTGATCATTGCTGGGCAAACAATCTCTCTAAAAAAGAGATCATTAAAAAGTATAACGCTTGTGATATGCTGGTATTTGTTTCAACCTACGAGGGATTTGGAATGCCCATCATTGAGGCGAATGCGGTTGAACGGGCAGTAGTAACAGCTAACGTATCTGCGATGCCTGAAATTGCAGGGATGGCCGCCTGCCTGGTTGATCCTTTCGACATCGAAGCTATCCGTAACGGCATTATGCGTGTAATTGAGGATGATGAATACCGGCAGCAACTGATTGAAGCAGGAAGAAAAAACAAGGCCAGGTTTGAAGCAAAAAACATTGCTAACCAGTATTGTGATCTTTATAAAGAGGTTTGGAGCAAAATATAAAAGAAGGAAATGTGCTAATTAGCTAATTTCCTAGTGTGCTAATGTAAAAATGCCCCAATTCAACTGGTAAATAATCTACAAAAAAGTCACAACTTGTTTTCAGTTATTATCACTTTGCCGCCTTTACATTCATTGCGGGAAATGATGGAATATTCATGGATCATTTTACGAAACTGTAATTGCGGGGGCAGGACTGAAAATAAAAAATACAGGAAAGTATAAGGGAAGTACAGGCAATATTTTTGTAGCACAAATTAAGTCTGTCACCAAAAAAAGAGAAATAAATATATTATTAAATGCCTGATGCACTTGACTTGACTATTGCCATACCGGTAAGAAATGAACAACAGAATCTTCCCGGGTGCCTTGCAGCCATTGGAAGGGACCTGGCCAGGAGTATTGTGGTGCTGGATTCCGGAAGTACGGATAATACCCGGGCAATAGCCACCGGTTTTGGTGCGGAAGTGGTAAATTTTGACTGGGATGGAAAATTTCCAAAAAAAAGGAATTGGTTTTTAAGAAATTATGCGCTTACCACCAGGTGGGTATTGTTTATCGATGCGGATGAGTACCTTACGGAGAGTTTTAAAACTGAGCTTCGCGAAGCTTTGCAAAGGGATGATAAGGCAGGATATTGGTTAAGCTACACCATCTATTTTCTTGGCAAAAAATTAAAGGGGGGTTATCCGCTGCGCAAACTGGCGCTCTTTCGTGTGGGGGCCGGTGAATATGAACGGATTGATGAAGACCAGTGGAGTAAATTAGACATGGAAGTGCATGAGCATCCTGTACTGGATGGCGAAGTGGGTGTTATTCGCAGTAAGATTGATCACCAGGATTTTCGCGGCGTATCGCATTATGTGATCAAGCATAATGAATATGCTTCCTGGGAGGCAGGCAGGTTTCTGAAAACTGCTGGTGATACCGCCATTTCTTCAAAATGGACCTGGAAACAACGGTTAAAGTACCGTTTAATGAGCAGCGTGTTAATAGGCCCGGCCTATTTTTGCGGCAGCTTCTTTTTATTAGGTGGTTTCAGGGATGGTGCAAGGGGATGGGCTTTTGCCATTTTGAAAATGTCGTATTTTACACAGGTGTATTGTAAAATCAGGGAAAGTAAAACGCTTTTAAAATTGAATGCCAGTCAAAAGCCCTGAATTCATTTTAGAAGGGAAATATATTATTATTCAGCAGCCTTATAGCAGTAGAATAAATTTTTTATCCACTACCAACACGGGGATGTATTATGTATGAGTAAAAGAGTACTGCTAATTGGAGGCAATTTTTATCCGGAACTAACAGGTATTGGAAAGTATAACGGTGAAATGATTGATAAGCTGGCAAGCCTGGGATATCATTGCACGGTGGTTACCAGTTTTCCATATTACCCGCACTGGAAAGTAGAAGTGCCATATACAAAATCTTCACGTTGGTTTAAAAAAGAACTGAAGACAAGCCCTGGTAATGCATCCGGGAGTATAGAGATTTTCCGGTGCCCGCATTATATACCCAAAAAACCCACGGGTTTAAAAAGAGTAATCTCCGATTTCTCTTTCAGTTTTGCCGCATTCCTAAAAATTTTCCAACTCCTCTTCTGGAAAAAATATGATTTTGTGCTGGTGGTGGCCCCGCCCTTTCAATTGGGGTTATTGGGCATATTGTATAAAAAAGTAAAAGGTGCAAAATTCTTCTATCATATACAAGACCTTCAGATAGATGCAGCCCGGGATTTCGAATTAATCAGGTCAGAATTTTTGATCGGTCTGCTCTTTAAGGTAGAAAAATTCATTCTTAAAAAAGCGGATATAGTTAGCAGTATTTCGCAGGGTATGATAAAAAAGATTGAAATGAAACACCCGCGTGAAGTGTTTTTTTTTCCAAACTGGGTGGATACCCTGTTATTTTTTCCAATTCCTGGTAAAGAAATGCTGAAAAGGGAATTTGGTTTTGAGACAACAGATAAAATTATACTTTATTCAGGCGCCATTGGTGAAAAACAGGGACTGGAAGCAATATTGGAGTCGGCAAAAGCGCTGGAGAATTATCCCGACCTGAAATTTGTGATTTGCGGATCGGGACCTTATAAAGAAAAATTAGAAGAAATAAAACAAAACAGTAACCTGGAGAATGTTATTTTCTTTCCTTTACAGCCCCTGGAGAAATTAAACTTTTTTTTGAATATGGCTGATGTTCACCTGGTATTGCAGAAAGCCAATGCAACGGATCTTGTAATGCCTTCAAAATTAAGTGCTATCTTGTCGGTAGGCGGAACGGCGATTATTACGGCCCATGAAGGTTCAAGTTTATACGAAGTGGTAGCTGATCATCAAATGGGGATATTGATCAGGCCGGAGGAGCCCGCCAGTTTAATTTTGGCTATTGAACAGGCCTTGAAAAGTAAAGATCAAACAGTCGGTAAAAACGCAAGATTGTACGCGGAACAATATTTATCAATAGACGGGATATTCCGAAAATACATTGTTCATTTGCAATAACATTGATTACGCTCCCTGCTGATTAAAAAAGCCCTGGCAGCCAGTGCATGACCATACTGAAGAGATAAGACAGGAAGGCCATTACCAACTTTTTATTACCATCCGCAGATAATAAATTTTATTGAAAGTAATATTTTACTTTAGAATTACGTTTTTATATTGAAATGATCTTTTTGAGTGAACGAAAGGGGATCAGGAACGCATGAAACCGGGGTTGGTGACTTAAAACGGGTATAACCTGCAATTTCACTTTATTAGCGGCGGGTAAAAGCAAAAGGGTAAGTTCTTGTATATAAATGTTTAAAAGCTATTTATGATTTTCACCTTTAGATTTTCCGGGAAATGAATATTACCTATACCAACTTATTTAGATTTTTCTTTGCCCTTGTAGATTTTTTAGCGATCAATATAATTCACCTGGCCCTTTTGTTGAACCTGAACCGTGTGCATGGAAATAATTCGCAAAACTACACGATACTTTTTATTGTAATCAATATTGCCTGGATGGGCTGTGCTTATATTACAGGTCTTTATATCAACGACCAGTTTTTTAATTTTGAGCGGTTTGCAAAGCGGACTGTGCAGGCATTTGCACTTTTTATTACAACGATATTATTATTTTTATTTCTTTATAATGTTAATTACAGCCGCCTTTTTGTATCGCTCAATATCATTGGGATCGGGGCAGCATTGCTTTTTAGCAGGATAGTGTTTATATCGGGAGTAACTTATTTTGGAAAGCAGGAGCGATTTAATAAACGCATCGTGCTGCTGGGATACAACGAACTTTCCAAGCAATTGGTGAATTACTTTTCCACCAACAGTAAATCCATTTCAATTGAAGGGTATTTTGAAGACTACCAGAATATCAATGAATTGTCTGTGTTTCCAATATTGGGCAATCGCGATGAATGTGTTTCTTATGCCATCGCACATAATGTAAAAGAAATCTATTCCACCATTTCTCCCGAAAAACATTCATATGTATATGAATTGGCCCAGACGGCGGAGAAGAATATGATCCGGTTTAAATTTGTGCCTGATTTCAGGATGTTTGTAAACAGGAATATTCATGTGGATATTGTGGAAAGTATCCCCATTTTATCTTTCAGGAGTGAGCCACTCGAAGACATAGTAGCCAGCTCAAAAAAGCGGGTATTTGATGTGTTTTTCAGTCTTTTTATTATAGTATTTTTACTTTCCTGGCTGGTGCCATTATTGGCGATCCTGATAAAACTGAATTCAAGAGGGCCTATATTTTTTGTCCAGTCAAGATCCGGAAAAGACAACAAGGAATTCAAATGCTTTAAATTCAGGACCTTAACGGTGAATACCGATTCAGATTCAAAACAGGTTACACGCGATGATAACCGTTTTACAAAGTTGGGAAAATTTCTCAGGAAGACCAGTCTTGATGAACTGCCACAATTTTTTAATGTTCTTTTGGGCGATATGTCTGTAGTTGGGCCACGTCCGCATATGCTTAAACATACAGAAGATTATTCGCGGATATTGGATGAATACATGATAAGGCATTTTGTTAAGCCCGGGGTTACAGGCTGGGCACAGGTAAACGGTTTTCGTGGTGAGATAAAAGAACAGGATCAACTTCGAAAAAGGATTGAGCATGATATCTGGTACCTTGAAAACTGGAGTTTATGGCTGGATCTTCGTATCATCTTTTTAACCTTTTATGTAACTTTTAAAGGCGACAAAAACGCATTCTGACGTTTGGCGTCTGCTTAATTGAAATAGTTTTGACTTAATCTGACAGTTGGGTTAAATTGGGAGTAACTACAATCACAATTTAACCACTTTAAAAACTGTCAGAAATGAATGCAGAAACAAAATTAATCCAAAGCAAGTTAGGACTGCTCAAGTTAGCAGA
>JACMLJ010000044.1 GCA_014379625.1 Ferruginibacter sp.
CCAGTTTATAAAAGAAGAAAATGGCTGGCAGTTAGAAACGGTGGATGGAGGAATATATAAAGAAGATACAGAGGGCCTGCAACAATACATCAAACAATGCATCGATTACCCGTTCAACCTGGCAGCAGATTATATGCTGCGTGCATCGCTGATAAGCCTGGAAGCAGAGGATCATGTATTGGTGGTCACGCTTCATCACATCGCTTCGGATGGCTGGTCCACCTCCATTATCGTAAAAGAACTGGTGGAACTGTACAACGCATTCATTGAAAAGCGTACTGCATTATTGCCTCAGCTACTCATTCAATATGCGGATCATGCCTTGTGGCAACGTAAATATTTACAGGGAGCGGCATTGGAGAAAAAACTTGGCTACTGGAAGAACAAACTGGAAGGGGTAGCAGCTTTACAACTACCCACTGATTATCCGAGGCCATCCGTTCAAAGCACCAATGGAGCAATTACAGGATTCAAATTAAGCAAAGAATTAACCGACCAGTTGCAGTCATTGAGCCGGCAGGAGGGAACCACTTTATTCATGACGCTGCTTGCGGCATTTAAGGTATTATTATTCCGGTATAGCGGCCAGCAGGATATTTGCGTAGGCACACCCATCGCGGGCAGACAGCAACAGGAACTGGAAGGGCTAATCGGATTTTTTATAAATACGCTTACATTAAGAAGCCAACTGGTGGGTGACGCATCATTTAAAGATTTATTGAAACAGTTAAGGGCCACCACTTTGGAAGCCTACGATCACCAGGATGTGCCCTTTGAAAAAGTAGTGGAAGCGGTGGTGAAGGAAAGGGAGATGAGCCGTAGCCCCTTATTCCAGGTGATGTTTGTATTACAGAACACGCCGGATATTGAGGATCTGCGTTTGGGTGACGTGAAGTTGTCTCCGGGAGTAGCAGGATTATCCCCGCACA
The DNA here is from genome assembly GCA_014379625.1 of Ferruginibacter sp. Lineage (GTDB taxonomy): Bacteria > Bacteroidota > Bacteroidia > Chitinophagales > Chitinophagaceae > Ferruginibacter. The sequence continues at coordinate 930 of JACMLJ010000044.1, forward strand.
ATACTTCGAAATTTGAATTGACCTTTAATATAACTGAATCCACAACCGGGCTGCACCTGTCTGTAGAATATTGCACCGACCTGTATAATGAACAGACCATCAAAAGGATGATGGTTCATTTTAATGAGCTGCTGAATTCAGCAGTAAAAGCGCCGGAACAGAGCATTGGGCTGTTGCCGATGCTAACACAGCCGGAAGAGCGCCAGTTGCTGTTTGATTTTAATGATAGCATGGCAGACTATCCCGAAGATAAAACGATCATTGATTTGTTTGAGGAACAGGCGGCAAAATATCCTGCCAATATTGCGTTAGTATTTGAAAAGGAGGAATTGACTTATAAAGAATTAAATGAACGCGCTAATCAATTAGCCCATTATTTGCGCATCAGGGGAGTGAAAGAAGATTCCCTGGTCCCTATCTGTATAGAAAACAGCATAGAAATGCTGGTAGGCCTTATTGGTATCTTAAAAGCAGGCGGGGCCTATGTTCCTGTTGACCCGGATTACCCGGCAGACCGCATCCATTATATGCTGGAAGATACAGCTGCCAAAATAGTGGTCAGTAATAGCGAAAGCAGGTTAAAATTACCATCAACTGAAAATATTGATATCATAGATATGAACAGTGACTGGCCGGCCATTGCTAAAGGGCCGTCTGGTAATTTGCAAATAAATATTAAGCCCTTTGATCTTGCTTACGTTATTTATACTTCCGGTTCTACCGGCAGGCCAAAAGGGGTGTTAATAGAACACCGCAATGTGGTCAGACTATTTAAAACCGCCACCCCGCTGTATGATTTTACGGAAAAAGATACATGGTCCATGTTCCATTCCTTCTCATTCGACTTTTCAGTATGGGAAATGTATGGCGCGTTGTTTTATGGTGGCAGGTTGGTGATCGTTCCAAAATATATTACAAAAGATATCCCATTATTCGGCAGGTTAATAATCGATCAGCAGGTAACCATCCTAAATCAAACCCCATCTGCATTTTATGTTTTACAGGATTACCTGGTGGATAAAGTAAATACGGTACCGGTTAGGTATGTGATCTTTGGTGGGGAGGCGCTCAACCCGGCCAAATTGCAGCCCTGGAAAGAATTATATCCCCGGAGCAGGCTGGTGAATATGTATGGCATTACAGAAACCACTGTGCATGTAACCTACCAGGAAATTGGCTGGCCACAGATACGGGGTGGAAAAAGCGTAATTGGAAAACCGATACCCACCTTAACTGCTTATATATTAGACAGCCATCAGAATTTATTACCCATTGGGGTGGCAGGGGAATTATGTATTGGAGGGGCTGGTTTGGCAAGGGGTTATCTGAGCCGCCCCGCACTAACGGCAAAAAGATTTATCTCCGATCCTTATAGTAAAAAGCCCGGGGGTCGGCTATACCGCTCTGGTGATTTAGGTGTTTGGCTGCCGGATGGAAATATTGAATACCTCGGCAGGATGGATGAGCAGGTAAAGATCCGCGGATACAGGATTGAACTGGGAGAGATAGAGACGGTGTTACAGGATTGTCCGGCTGTTCGCCAGGTAGTGGTGCTGGCAAAGGAGGATAAAGAGGGCGCCAAAAGGCTGGTCGGTTATATCATTCCGAGAGGCTCCTTCGAACGGGAGGTTTTTGTAGCTTATTTAAAAGAGAAGCTTCCGGATAACATGGTTCCGGCCCTATGGGTAGAAATGGAACGCTTTCCATTAACCGATAATGGAAAAATAAATAAACAGGCCTTACCTGATCCTGATATTTCCCTGGTTCCCGCTAATCAGTATGAAGCGCCCCGCAACGAACTGGAAGCAAGGCTGGCGGAAATATGGCAGGATCTGTTGGGGATTGAAACAGCAGGCATTCACGATAATTTCTTTGAGCTGGGCGGACATTCCCTGCATGTTATCAGGTTAGTTTCCCTTATTAATAAGAAAATGGAAGTGGATATTTCAATCAACGAAGTATTTATCTTTCCAACCATCGCCAGCCTGGTCGGTAACTATATTGAAAAGATCAAGAATCCATCATTGCCCGCAGTAAACATAAAATATCTTGTACCCATAAAGACCGGTGGAAATAAAATCCCTTTATATATTGTAGCTGGCGGCGGGGGTACTGCGCTCCGATTCAAAAAATTTGCCGAATTAATGGAGGCAGATCAGCCGGTATATGTTTTACAACCCCCTATCGATAATAAAGCGCTCAAAGAATTTCCAGACAATATTGAAGGGATTGCTAGTAAGTTCATAGAAGAAATATTAATACAAAATCCTGATGGCCCTTATGCTTTATCCGGGCATTGCCTGGGCGGCATTATTGCATTTGAAATGGCGAGGCAATTCAAGGCAAGGGATAAAAAAATTCATTTACTGGCTATGTTTGATACCATCATTCGTAAAACAGTAAAGCTTGAACCCAGGACCATAAAAAATTTATATCATGTACCGCTTGCAATGCGAAGGTCTGTTTCAAAATTTGTATTAAAGGTAGATTTTGAAACCTTTTTATTGAGAAAACATACCCGGCAGTCTATCCTGTATAAAATGGATACTATCAGAACAATTCTCAGCAGAATTAAAAGGAAGAAATTAAGTTCAAATGAACTCGAATATGTTGGACTGGAAATTTTTGATGAATCCTCAGACATATATGTAGCGGCGTGCAGAAGTTATAAACTGTTACCCTATGAGGGAGAGATCGTTTTATTTTATGCAAAAGAGCACTATTTTTTCCTTGATAAGAAAAAAAATGTGGGGTTTAAAAAATTATACCTTGATGAAAGCACTAAGAATATGTGGAAGCAATACGCAGTAGCTATTTCAATTCATGAAATCCAGGGTGAACATTCTGAAATTTTTAATCCGGTTAATGGGGTTGAATTCGCCTTCACTTTACAGCAATTCCTGAATAATACCGAAAACTAGGGGGGAATACAACATAAAAATTCCGTTTTATTTTCCGAATATTGTTGCAAGCCTGTTTTAATATAATGAAGCGGGGAAAAACAGTAAGGCAATTTTGTATTTCTTTTTTCTGGTTAAAGGGAGAGAGCAATTTTCCTTAACTTGTGATTAAAGTATTCCAAAAAAAAGCTGTAACCAATAACTGGAAAAACATCGAAATACCTGCCTTTGAAATCTGTTTTTTTGAGTAATAAGAGGCAAATTAATAGGTACCGCCGGCTTAAAAAATTACCCGGTAATAAATTTTTATATTGATTTTATCCTTCCATTTGAAAAAAATCCAAACCCCTTAAAGATCTGAATATACCGTGGCGCCCTGGTTTTGGTATTAGAGACGGGATAACAATGTAGTTATTTTTAAAAGAGAACCTTAAAATAACTAAGATCCGATGTGGGCTGTATTAAATTTCCACAGGTCAAAACAATTTGGGTAGCAAAAAATTATTGTCAGTTTTTAGCTTTTATGCGATCAATTGGCATAATAATTATTATCTATTTGAATTTGTCTGGAACAGGCTGCAAATGGTTCAGGTTTTATCCCAAAATTTATACGCAAAAACATCCCTGGATATGAACACTAAACAGGTATTATTGGGGACATGGATTAATAATGGTATATCGGGTGTTATTTGTTGTACCCTGCCAATGGTGAAAAAATTATTGTACAAAGGGTAGTTATCCCTGATAGAATTAGAAAACAATGGAAATAGCAGGAGAATATTTTTGATGAATCTTTACTGAAATTTTACATGAAAAAAACATTTTTACCTTTGCATATGGCTGAGCATGATGTTGATACCGACCAGGGGATCAGTATAAAAAGTCATGGAAACAGCATGGAAATATGGCCCCGTCCCCCATCTATTCCTTTATCCTTCAGCCAGGAGCGTTTATGGTTTATTGACCGGCTGGAGGGAAGTGTCCGGTATCATGTACCGGTTGTGTTAAGATTGAAGGGGAAACTCAATAAACATGCGGTGGTATATGCAATGCAGAATATTGTTAACCGGCATGAAATACTCAGAACGGTTTTCCCTGATAAGGAAGGGGTGGCCTACCAATACATTCTTCCAAAGGACGGACTTCAATTAACTTTTATCGATGGTACGGCATACCTGCAAAATCCGAAGGGCTTACAGGAGAATATCCGGCATTTAATTAATGCTCCTTTTGATCTTTCAAAAGATCATATGCTTCGTGTTGCTTTGATCAGTTTGGATGAGCGGGAGCAAATACTGGTTATGACAATGCACCAGGTAGCATCAGATGACTGGTCAGTTTCTATTCTCGTAAAAGAACTGGCAGAATTATACAGTGCTTTTATTGAAAACCAACCCCTGCAAATGGCGCCGTTAAAGATGCAGTATGCTGATTATTCGGTCTGGCAAAGGAATTATTTACAGGGAGAGATATTGGATAAGAAGCTGAGGTACTGGAAAGAAACATTGCAGGACCTGTCACTCCTTCAGATACCCGCAGATTTTAGCAGGCCCGAAGATCAAAGCGCCAGGGGCGCATCAACCAGCTTTTGTATCGATGAACTATTATCAAACCAATTGGTTGAGTTAAGCCGTAACCAGGGGGTAACCTTGTTCATGACAATGCTTGCCGCATTTAAAGTGTTGCTAAACCGGTACAGTGGCCAGCAGGACATCTGTGTGGGAACCCGGATTGAAGGCCCGCGGATGCATGAGTTTGAAGAACTGATAGGTTTTTTTGAACATACACTTCCTTTAAAAACAGTAGTAGATGAAAGCTTTTTGTTTACAGAATTGCTGCAGAAGGTAAAGGCAACGACGCTAAACGCCTACAAACACAGGGATGCACCCTTCGAAAAGGTAGTGGATGCCGTTGTCAGGCAACGGGATATGAACAGGAACCCCCTGTTTGAAGTAATGTTTGTATTTCGCGACACTCCCGAACTCCCCGCAATTGCATTTAGTGAAATTGAACTGACGGCTGAAAGTTATGAGCATACCACTGCAAGGTTCGATCTAACGCTTTTGATTACTAAAACAAAGAATGGACTGGACGGTTCAATAGAATACAGTACTGACCTATACAAAGGCGAAACCATTCAACAAATGATTAGCCATTTCAGGGAGTTGCTGTTGGCTATCGTAAAAGAGCCCGATCATAAGATAGGCGCATTGCCAATGTTAACTTCCGGCGAAGAACAGCGCTTACTGGTTGACTTCAACAATACCAGTGTACAATATCCCAAAAATAAAAGCATTGTCGATCTTTTTCAAGAACAGGTTGCAAAAAGCCCTGGCAGTATTGCCCTTGTTTTTGAACAGGAAGAACTCACCTATTCGGAACTTAATGAACGTTCCAACCAACTGGCCCACTATATGGTAAGCAAGGGGATACAGCAGGAAGCCCTGGTGCCTATCTGTATAGAAAGGGGAGTGAATATGATAATTGGCCTGCTGGCAATTTTAAAATCAGGCGCCGTGTTTATACCTGTGGATCCCGAATATCCGCTTGAAAGGATAAGCTATATGGTAAAAGATACCGGGGCAAAGATAGTGCTGGGTAGTAAAGAGAGCCGGTTGAAACTGGGTAACACCGAAGGGCTTGATATCATAGAAATTGATGGAGATGACAGTTGGTTGCATAGCCAGCCAATTGTAAACCTGCCCGATCCGGTAAACCCCGGTCAACTGGCCTATGTGATCTATACATCGGGTTCAACCGGTAAGCCAAAAGGGGTAATGATACCACATAGCAATGTAGTAAATCTGGTATCGGCCATAATAAACGAAGTTGATTTTAAGCCGGGCTCCAGCTTTCTTTCCGTCACTACTTTTAGCTTCGATATTTGTTATCTTGAATTTTTTGTACCACTATTAAGCGGGGGCAGGCTAATTGTTGTGCCACGGGAAACGGCTGTGGACGGTTATAAACTGGCTGGTAGTATTACCGCTTTTTCACCCACCCATATGCAGGGCACCCCTTCTACCTGGCAATTATTGCTGGAAACAGGATGGGAAAATAAAGCGGCTTTAAAAATCCTGATTGGGGGCGAGGCCGTAACAGAAACCATTAAAGAAAAATTGACGAAAATAGGAATGGTTTTCAATTTATATGGCCCCACTGAAACAACGATTTGGTCGGCAATCAAAAAACTAACATCCAATGAAAAAGTATTGATTGGTAAACCCCTTGCCAATAACAGTATTTATATACTAAATGATCAGCTACAATTGTGTATACCTAAAGTGGCTGGTGAAATATGTATCGGCGGCGATGGATTGGCGAAAGGCTATTTAAACCAGCCCGATCTGACAAAGGAGAAATTTGTGCCCGACCCTTTTAGTAAGCAAGTGGGGGCTAAGTTATATAAAACGGGTGATTTGGGCAGATGGCTTCCCGATGGAAATATTGAATATCTGGGCAGGATGGACAACCAGGTGAAGATCAGGGGGTATCGTATTGAATTAGGTGAAATTGAAACCTGCCTGCAGCAAAATGAAATGATCCACCAGGCGGTAGTGATTGCTAAAGAAAATAATGAAGGTACCAAACGCCTGGTAACTTATTATATTCCGGATTGGCAAACCGTAAAAATGAAGGAAAAAGAATTGTATTTGAAGCAGGTAGCTTCCTGGAAAGAAGTATATGACACTGAATATGCCGAAGAACCAGAAGATGTTTCAGATGAAGAGTTTGACTACAAAATCTGGAAAGATAGTTTTACAGGCCAAACTTTTGAAGAAGCGGATATGAGGGAGTGGTTGCAGCATACAATAGACATCATCCTGCAGGAAAAACCCGCAAACGTATTGGAGATCGGGAGTGGAAAAGGATTGATTTTTTACAGGCTGGCCGGTAAAATAAAAAAATACATCGGTACTGATTTTTCCGGATCATGCATTCACCAGATCACTAAAAGAATTGATAAAGGATTGAGGGATTACGGTCCAACCGACTTATATGTATGCGCAGCTCACGAAGTATCCGTGGGTGAGGAGGAAGAAGTGGATACTATTATCATTAACTCGGTAGCCCAGCATTTTCCCGGCGAGGATTATATGAATGACGTGATCGGGAAAAGCATAGCGTTGTTAAAGGGGAAAGGTCGTGTGATAATCGGTGATGTACGAAATAACCGTTTACTGGAATCCTTTAAACTGCGGCTTGATTTACAAAAATTGCCTTCTGCAGTAAGTGTAAACGAATTGAAATGGCTTGCGGAACAGGAGGTTTTAAAAGAAGAGGAATTGTTATTTTCTCCGGAATATTTTTACAATTTTTTGTCCGTTTATCCCTCGATTACCCATATCGATATTCAATTGAAAAGAGGTTCATATTTAAATGAACTTAGCAAATACCGCTTTGATGTTATAATTTATGTAGGGATCAGTAAGGCGGTACTTGAGCCCGAATGGCAGATTTGGAAAGGTACTGCTCAACAGCAGCACATCTTTGAGCAACTGCAAAAACGAGAACCTGTTATTACATTAAAAAATGCGCCTAACCCAAGATTATTAAAGGAAAAATTGTTACAGGATGCACTGAAAAACAGGGTAGCCGGAACCGTTGGTGAAATCCAGAAAATTACAGACCAGGCCGACCAGGAAATATTGGAAATAAATGAAATCCTTGCAGCGGCCCGCGCAGCAGGTTATCATACCAGTCTGTATCCTGATAAGGATATTTTTAAAATGAATGTTCTCCTCGAACTACATCCTTCGGGTAAATTCGTTAAGCAGCTATACAATGAAACCGGGCATTTCAACAATACCTTATTCACTAATATTCCCCTGTTTACGGATATCGTTTCACTGCTGCAAAAAGACATCAGGCAACAGCTCAAAGAAAAGCTTCCCGAATTCATGGTGCCTTCGGAGTTTATTGCGATCGCAAAATTGCCGCTTACCAATAATGGTAAGGTTGACCGCAAATTTTTAGGCCAGCGGGAGGATAAAATTGTAGCCAATACCGTAAATTATGAAGCGCCCCGTACCGATATTGAAAAAGTGCTGGTGGATACCTGGCAGGAGTTGCTTGGCATAGAGCAAATAGGCATACACGATAACTTTTTTGACCTGGGGGGTCATTCCTTACTCGCCACGCGGGCCGTATCAGCGCTTCGTAAAAAATTAAATGTCGAATTATTCATTAAAGATATCTTTCTCCATCCCACAATAGCCCGGCTTGCTGAGCATGTGGCGGACCAAAGTCTTGGTTTAATATTGCCGGGCATCGAAATACAACCGAGGCCTGCATTTATTCCCCTATCCTTCAGCCAGGAGCGTTTATGGTTTATTGACCGCCTGGAAGGTAGTTTGCAATATCATTTGCCGCTGGTGCTAAAGTTGAAGGGGATATTAAATCAAGATGCTTTAATCCATGCCTTACGAAACCTGGTCAACCGGCATGAAGTGCTGCGCACCGTTTTTAAGGATAGCGACGGTGTGGGTTATCAATACATTATGCCTGCAGACGGCCTTCAGTTGCAGGTTGTGGATGGTGCTGTATATAAAAAAGACAGGGAAGGATTATGGGCAAATATCCGGCAATTAATCAGTGCTCCATTCGACCTTTCAAAAGATCATATGCTTCGTGCAGCCCTGATTTCGCTGGACGAGGAAACTCATGTGTTTGTGGCAACAATACACCATATAGCTTCTGATGGCTGGTCAGAATCTATTATTGTAAAAGATACGGTAGAAGGGTATAACGCTTACAATGAAGGCCGTGAGGCCCAATTGACGCCTTTGGAAATTCAATATGCCGACTATGCCATCTGGCAAAGAAAATATCTCGGGAAAGAGTTACTGGAGAACAAGATGGGTTACTGGAAGAACAAACTTCAGGGAGTAGTACCATTACAATTGCCAACAGATTTTGCCAGGCCTGCTGTTCAAAGCAGGAATGGGGCAATCGTAAATTTCAGGATCAGTAAAGAGTTATCCTCCGCGCTGCAGTTGTTGAGTCAGCAACAGGGTGTTACGCTGTTTATGACTTTACTGGCCGCTTTTAAAGTATTGTTATACCGCTATAGCGGCCAGCAGGATATTTGCGTAGGAACCCCATTGGCAGGCCGCCAGCAGGAAGAGTTGGAAGGGCTGATCGGGTTTTTCATAAATTCTCTACCCTTGCGAACTGAACTGGTTGGCAGCGACTCTTTTAAGGATTTGCTGCAAAAAGTGAGGGCCACAACGCTGGAAGCTTATGACCACCAGGAAGTACCCTTCGAAAAACTTGTGGAAGCAGTAGTTAATGACAGGGACATGAGCAGAAACCCTTTGTTCCAGGTGATGTTGGTACTGCTCAATACGCCGGATATCCGGGAGTTGCGTTTGGGTGGATTAAAGGTATCCGGCGGAATAGCGGAATCAACCATACACAATACTTCCATATTTGAATTAACGCTTTTCATTACGGAAACTACCCGTGGGTTGAAGTGCACGGTTGAATATTGCACCGGCTTGTTTAGCGAACATACCATCAAAAAGATGATGGCCCATTTTATTGAATTGCTCAATTCAGTCGTAAAAAAACCGGAACAAAGCATTGGACAGTTACCAATGCTGGACGCCACGGAAAAGCAACGGTTGCTGGTGGATTTTAATAACAACCATTCTGATTATCCTTTCTCCAAAACAATTGTTGATCTTTTTGAAGAACAAGTGAACAGGTACCCGGAAAAAATTGCCCTTGTATTTGAAAAGGAAGCATTAAGTTATAAAGACCTGAACGGGCGTGCAAATCAACTGGCCCGCTACTTAAAATCAAGAGGGGTAAAAAAAGAAGCGATGGTACCCATCTGCCTCGAACGGGGTATCAATATGATCGTAGGCATATTAGCCATACTGAAAGCAGGAGGGGCTTATGTTCCTGTTGATCCTAAATATCCTGCAGATCGTATCAGCTTCATGCTGCTGGATACAGCCGCCCAAATTGTGATCACCAATAGTGAAAGCTGGGAGCAACAACCGCTACAGCACAATATTGACATCGTAAAAATAGACACCGACTGGCCCATCATATGCGCGGAATCGCCTGAAAATCTGAAACAGGGTATTCAACCCGCCGACCTCGCTTATGTGATCTACACTTCTGGCTCTACCGGTAGGCCAAAAGGGGTAATGGTATCTCAAAACAATGTGGTGAGCCTCATAAAAGGAGTGGATTATATTTCTTTATCTGCCAAAGATGTTTTACTGTCCACCGGTTCCTCCTCTTTTGATGCAACCACTTTGGAATATTGGGGTATGCTTTTGAATGGCGGACAGTTGGTATTGTGCACTGAAACAAGGTTGCTCGATAATCAACTGTTAAAAGAAGAGATTAATAAGCGGGGGGTAAACCGGATGTGGTTTACATCAAGCTGGTTCAACCTGTTGGTTGATGCGGATATTACGCTGTTCGAAAAACTCGAAACTGTTTTGGTGGGTGGCGAAAAACTGTCAGAACAGCCAATTCAAAAGCTAAGAAAAACCTATCCTGCAATTGAAATTATAAATGGTTATGGCCCTACCGAGAATACCACTTTCTCATTGACTTACCGCATTACTGAAACAGAGATCAATAAGCCCATACCTATTGGCCGCCCGTTAAACAACCGAAGCGTTTTAATTCTTGATGAAAATCAGCAACTGGTTCCCGTAGGCGTTAGCGGGGAAATATGTGTAGGCGGCGCCGGTTTATCAAAGGGATATTTGAATCGCCCGGAACTGACGGCGGAGAAGTTTGTACCAAACCCATTTAGTGAACCGGAGGTAGTCAAAATGTACAAAACCGGTGATATTGGCCGATGGCTGCCGGAGGGCAATATAGAGTACCTCGGTAGAATGGATGAACAGGTAAAGATCAGGGGATTCAGAATTGAGTTAGCGGAGATAGAATACGTACTTCAGCAGAACGAATTGGTGCGCCATGCGGTAGTGCTGGCAAAAAAAGACAATACCGGGTACAATCGCTTAGTTGGCTATATTGTTCCGGCCAAAAAATATGATAAAGCGGCGATAGAGGCTTACCTGCGTGGTAAAGTACCGGAATACATGGTTCCTTCCCTATGGATGAAACTGGATAATCTTCCATTATCGCCAAATGGCAAAGCAGATAAGAACGCCTTACCTGATCCTGATATTTCTCATTTATTAGTGAATCAATACGAAGCGCCCCGTAATAAGCTGGAAGCAGGTATGGCAGAGATATGGCAGGGTTTATTAGGAATAGAAACGGCAGGCATACACGACAACTTCTTCGAGTTGGGAGGACATTCCCTCAATGCGATCAGGTTGGTTGCATTGATCCGGACAAATATGGAACTGGATATTTCCGTTAATGACGTATTTATTTATCCAACCATTGCGGGCCTGGCGAGGAATATTTTGGAAAAGACCAGCAATCCCTCACAGCCGGCAGTCAATAATAAATATCTTGTGCCTGTCAAAACTGGTGGGAGCAGGATCCCATTATATATTGTTGCGGGCGGCGGTGGCACGGCGCTTCGTTTCAGAAAATTTGGGAAATTACTGGAAGCCGACCAGCCAGTTTACGTTTTACAACCACCAATTGACAGGAAGGAGTTGAAAGCGTTTCCCGATAAGATAGAGGGGATTGCCAATAAATTCATTGAAGAAATATTGATACAAAATCCCAATGGTCCTTATGCATTGTCGGGCCACTGTCTTGGCGGTATTATTGCATTTGAAATGGCCAGGCAATTGAAGGCGAGGGATAAAAAGGTACATTTACTGGCGATGTTTGATACCATTATTGCTGATATTGAAACAAATGGACCCGCAACATTAAAAAATTTATACAATGCACCGGGGGCGATAAAAGCGACCGTCTCCAAACTGCTATTTAAATTGGATTTTGAAATCTTTTTATTAAGAAAACATGCCAGGCAGTGGGTAAGATATAAAATGGATAAATTCAGTTCATTAGTGGACAGAGTTAAACGAAAGAAATTGAAAGAAGGTGAATTGGAAGATGCCGGGTTGGAAATTTTTGATGATTCAGCCGATATATACGTAGCAGCCTGTAAAAAGTATAAATTATTACCCTATGGCGGAGAGATAGTGTTGTTTTATGCAAAGGATCATTATATTTTCCTGGACAGGGTAAATAATATTGGGTTCAAAAAATGGCATTTGGATGAAAACACTAAAAACAGGTGGAAACAATATGCAGCCGCTGTTTCAATTCATGAAATTGAGGGTGAACACTCAGAGATTTTTGACCCGGTCCATGGCAATGAATTTGCCCGTTCCCTGCAGCAACACCTCGATAATACGGCAAAATAAATTACCGGGTATTCATGTAAAAAAAATATTTTTAATCAATTGTTACCGGATCTTACATGAATAGAATATTTCTGCCCTTACATCCTGCACAACAGGATGTTTTCACCGATCAGCTAATTAATGTTGATAGCCCTCAATATAATATCGGGGGCTATATTAAATTGAAGGGTGTCGTCAGCAAAGAAAAATTCCTGGATGCTATTTATTCGATGCCGAAAGTATTCGATGTATTTAAAATGAGGTTTTACCTGGGTGCTGATGGCCCGCTATGCTTTGTAGACAAAGATTTTGAAAACCTCGAATTGACGGAACTGGATCTTAGCGGCCATGATGACCCGCAGGCAGAGGCCCGGGACTGGATGCAAAAACGCTTCAATACAGCTTTTGCTATCCGGGAAGAAAATCTTTTATTTGAAATTTGTGTAATAAAAATTGCTGCCGGCGAATATTGGTTTTATGGCAGGTTTCATCATTTATTAACAGATGGGTATGGTTTTATTGTACTGGTAAATTACCTGGCTCTAAAGTACAGATCGTTGGTGGCGGGGAGTGAACTTCCATTCAGCTATCCTTCTTATCTGGAAGAGGCGGCAAAGGCCGCGGCATATATAAATTCTCCCGGTTATGAAGCAGATGGAAAATACTGGAAAGATAAAATTGGTGAAAAACCCGGTAAAATACTGCCTGCTAAATATCCCCGTTCCAATGCACATCTCGCTACCAGCAGCACTTATGTACTAAATATAACCCCGATACAAAGAAGGATGCTGGATGAGTTGCAATTGGCTACCAGGGCAGGTTTGCAACACTTAACCATTGCCGCGCTAATCATTTATTTTGGCAAAACCACCGATCAGTCTGAATTTGTTTTTGGTATACCGGTACATAAAAGAAGTTCCAAAAAGCAAAAAAATATTGTAGGCATGTTCAGCGGCATTTTGCCCTATAAAGGATATTTTAAAAAAAACAATAAAATAATCGACCTGGTTCAGGAGATTACGCTTTCCCAAAGAGTAGATTACCGGCACCAGGATTACCCGATCGGCGATCTGTCCCGTGATCTGAAGGGCAAAACCGGCGATGGCTATCTGCACGAGATTAGTATCAACTATGAGCCATTGAATTTTGAACTGGATTTCGGCGAGGAGGTTGAAGCTGGCGTGGTAAGATTAGCCAATGACCATGAACGGTATCCTTTACAAATATGCTGGAGAGATTATAGTAATAATCAACCACTTCAGTTGCATATACATTTTGGTAACGAATTTTTTAGCAGGGAGGAGATAGGATTATTTACAGACCGGATGCTTTTTATTATTGAGCAGTTTCCCGCTAACCTGGATAATGTAATTGAATGCATCGATATCCTGCCCCAGCAGGAAAAGTCATTGCTTATGATGTTCAATCAAACCGCGGCAGACTTTCCGTTGGATAAGAACATGGTAATGCTTTTTGAAGAACAGGCTGCAAAAACCCCGGACAATATAGCACTGGTATTTGAAGAGCGGCAGCTAAGCTACCGGGAACTCAATGATCTTTCCAATCAACTGGGGCATTACTTAAAAATTAAGGGTGTTAAGGCGGAGACACTGGTACCGCTTTGTATTAAAAGATCAATAGAAATGATCGTAGGCATATTGGGTATATTAAAAGCAGGTGCTGCTTATGTACCCATCGATCCCGAATATCCTGAAGAGCGGATCCGGTTCATGCTGAAAGATACCAGTGCAGCGATAATGGTAGGTAGCGAAGAATATGGAAAAAAAATAGCCGTTACGGGATCAATGGATTGTATTTTTTTAGACAGTGACTGGCCTGCTATCAGTAATCAACCGGTAACAAACGTAAATGCCGGGATTAAAAACCATCATCTCGCTTATGTAATTTATACTTCCGGCTCCACCGGTAAACCGAAGGGCGTAATGATAGAACATGGCAATTTGTGTTCGTTTATATACTGGTGCCGGCAGGAATTTTCATCCAGTCGTTTTGATACGGTATACGCAGGTACCTCCATTTGTTTTGATTTGTCAGTATTTGAAATCTTTTATCCTTTAAGCATCGGAAAGCGCATAAGGATAATAGAGAGTGGATTGTATATCGGGCAATACCTGCCGATCGACAGGGATGTATTGATCAACACTGTTCCATCCGTTGTACAGCATTTATTGACAGGTGGCACAGATCTCCGGAATATCAGTGTGATGAATATGGCGGGAGAAACTATTCCGCTACAGGTACAACAGGCACTTGATGCGGACAGAATAGCGATCCGGAATTTATATGGGCCAACAGAAGATACTACTTACAGTACAGTTTACCGGTTAAAGAACGGGGAACCCGCATTAATTGGCAGGCCGGTTAGTAATACCCAAATATACCTTGTAAATCAGCAAATGGAGCTGTTACCGGTAGGGGTTGCAGGCGAAATATGCATCGCCGGAACTGGGGTAGCCAGGGGTTATATGAACCGTGTTGAATTAACTGCGGAAAAATTTATTGGCAACCCTTTTACAGATGAACCTGGTGCAAGATTATATAAAACCGGCGATTTGGGCTATTGGCTGCCGGATGGCAACCTGCAATACCTGGGACGGATAGACGAACAGGTGAAGATAAGAGGTTACCGCATCGAGTTGGGTGAAATTGAGCAGGTGTTACAGGAGATGGATGCGGTAAAACAGGCCGTAGTAGTGGCAAGGGAAGATAACAACGGCGCCAGAAGACTGGTGGGCTTTGTTGTGCCGGAGGGATCAATTGACCGGGATGCGATGCAAATTTATTTACAAAAGAAGTTGCCCGAATATATGGTTCCCGCCTTATGGGTGCAATTGGAAAACATTCCCTTAACATCCAATGGCAAAATAAACCGGAACGCATTGCCCAATCCTGTTGCCGGTGATATATTAAGTAATGCGTATGAAGCCCCGGCCAATGAAATAGAATTTCAGATGGCAGCTATTTGGAAAGAAATATTGAAATTGGACAGGGTGGGAGTGAATGATAATTTTTTTGAACTGGGGGGGCATAGCCTGAATGCCATTCAATTTGCTGCAAGACTGCATAAGCTGCTGAATATTAAAATTGATATCGGCGCTATCTTTTACCATCCTACCGTAAGGCAACTTAGCAAGGCCATGGCTTTGGAAGAGAAAAATCAGTTTGTTGAAATAAATCGTCTTCCTGAACAGGACTATTATTCACTATCTCATGCGCAACAACGCTTTTGGGTACTCAGCCATTTTAAAGATGGCTCCGAAGCCTACAATGTCACCAGTGCATTTACAATAGAAGGGGATTTGAATATGGTTGTATTTAGGCAGGCTTTTGATAAGGTGATTGAAAGGCATGAAATATTACGGACCATTTTTGTGGAAATAGACGGCGCTCCACGGCAAAAAATACTTTCTTTAAAAGCTTCCGGCTTTATAATTGAAGAGGTTGACCTGCAAAATAAACCGGGGCCGGAAGCCTTCCTGAAGAATTGGCTGGAAGCGGATGCCCGGCAGGCTTTTGACCTTTCAGAGGGGCCATTATTGCGCGCAACAATCTTTCGTGAAGCCAGTCATAAATTTATATTGGTATTTACAATTCACCATATCATAAGTGATGGCTGGTCAAAAGCGATTTTTATTAAAGAAGTTTTACACTATTATAAAGCTTTCAATACCGGTGTTGAAAATAATTTATCACCCCTGGCAATTCAATATAAAGATTATGCAGCCTGGCATAGCGCGGCTTTTGAAATGCAGGGGCAATACTGGAAATCCTTGTATGAAAAAGAGATCCCGGTATTAAATTTTCCGGTTGATTTTGAAAGGCCGGCCGTGCTTACATTTTTTGGCGCTATGTTGAAGCTTCGGCTTACTGTGTCATTAACACAGGACTTACGCAGGAAAGCAATTGAACACAACATGTCTTTGAATAATTTATTGTTTGCCGGGTACGGATTGCTGGTAGGGCGTTACAGCAACCAGGAGGAAGTGGTAGTTGGATCCTTAAGCTCGGGACGCAGTCATGTTGACCTGGAAAACCTTATCGGGGTGTTTATAAATTTTCTACCCGTTAAACTTTCACCCAGGAAAGAATTGAGCCTTTCAACCTATCTTGATAATAGCCACCAGTCATTGGTAAATGCTTATAATAACCAGGACTATCCCTTCGACCTGATGGTGGATGACTGCATCCGGCAACGCGATATTTCGCGCAACCCCTTCTTTGATACCATGGTTAACTTTCACCTCGAAAATGAATTGGCGGGTAAAGTTGATTTTGGGGATGGCCTGCTAACGGGAACGGGTATATCCATCCGGCCTTTCAGGGATTTACAGGAAGACCTTTTTCAGTCGGTGCTGGATTTTAAATTGGATATTGAGCCTGTGGGTGATACACTTGATCTTTACCTCAGTTATAATTCCAGGTTATTGCTTAAGGAAACCATGTATTCCTTTCTCGATCAGTATGTTGAACTGCTGATCATGATTGTAAATGAACCCAATAAAACCCTGGGAGATTATGGTGACCGGGTGAAAGAAAATCCGGCATCCGGTATTAATGAGATTACCAGGTCTTCAGCACCAACCCCTGCTTTGCCACTGAATATCTGTGCATCATTTGTTATAGAACCTGTGCAGGAATACGTGGAATACTGGAGCAATGAATTTGAATTGAATATCGATGTATCACTTGCCCCTTATAACCAGGTATTTCAGCAACTCATCAATCCCCAAAGCCTGCTGAATACAGGTAAAGGCATCAATGTTCTTTTCATTCGTATCGATGATTGGTTGCGGGATCAGGCGGGTATCGCTCCTTTGGAACAGGCTGGTTTTTTAAACCGGAATTTTTTGGAATTAGTGGAAGCAATCAAAAATATTGCTGACAGTTCCTTTGTTCCTTTCATGGTGGGCATTGTACCCCTTTATGCCTCCCCTTCACTATCCAATGAAGTGATTGTGTTGAATGATCAGTTAAACAACGAACTGGAGGCTTTTATAAAAACCATGCCCCGTTTCCACTTACTTAACCTCGGTAAAATTGCACGGCTATATGATGTAACAGAGGTATACGACGCTAAGTCGGATGAACTGGGGCACATGCCATTTACACCAGAAATGTATGCTGCCCTTGGAACCTTCCTCGCACGTAAGGTAAATGCTTTTAAAGGGCCGGGTTATAAAGTGATTGCGCTGGATTGCGACAATACTTTATGGAAAGGGGTTTGCGGAGAGTTAGGCGCTTTGGAAGTAGGCATTGATGAAAACTTTAAGCAGTTGCAGGAATTTGTTCTGCAAAAATACCAGGAGGGATTTCTGCTCGTTATCTGCAGTAAAAATAATGAAGCGGATGTTTGGGAAGTGTTTGACCGGCATCCCGGAATGAAACTTAAGCGGGAACATATTGCCGCACACCGGATCAACTGGGAACCTAAACCGGGTAATCTTTTATCGATAGCAGGTGACTTAAACCTGGGATTGAATAGTTTTATCTTTTTGGATGATAGTGAATTTGAAACAGAACAAATGTCCATTCAATGCCCGGAAGTGCTTTCAATAAACCTGCCCGTTGAGGCCAGTGAATTTAAAACTTTTCTTGATCATATCTGGGCGTTTGATCATTTCCATGTTACGGATGAAGACGCCAAAAGAAATAAAATGTACCAGGTAGAAAAGCAAAGAAAAGAAGAACAGGTAAAGTATGGTTCCCTGGCCGGCTTCCTGGAATCATTGGATATCAGCGTAAATATCAATTCCATAACCGCCAATGAAATAGAACGCGCAGTGCAGCTTAGTTTGCGAACCAATCAATTCAATTTAAATGGCATACGCAAAACACCGGAAGAAATTGCATGGTTTACCCGGCAGGAAAATGCCATTGGGTGGATCATTGAAGTAAAAGACCGTTTTGGTGATTATGGAATAGTGGGGGTAGTGCTGGCAACCGTATTGAACAACATATTGGTGATAGAAACCTTCCTGTTAAGCTGCAGGGTATTGGGTAGAAATGTAGAAGATCATATTTTAGGGGAATTGGATAAATATTGTGACACCCACGGTATAAAAACTATGACGGCACAATTTCAGGCAACAATAAAAAATATACCATTCCGGGATTTTCTCCATCGTACAGGATGGATTGCGGGTACACTAACCAATACGTATAGCCGCTTAGTAAAAATTGACACAAAAAATACCGGGTAACAAATTTTAAAAAGCAGCCAATTCATTACAACATCGGCTCGCCATTAAGAAAGCCCGTCCTGTTTAATAAAAACGAAGCCAGGTTATTTAACGAAGCAGGATATACCGGCTCTTTTGAATGCTGTTTTCGATATGCGAACTTTGATAACAACACAGCCTTTTTCTTTTCTTTAAGGGTTGCTTTTTGGCAGTAAGGTATTCAGCACACGGGAACAATTTTTTAAAAAACTAAAATATTCCCAGTTAAAAAACATACAGTATATTAACAAATAATACAAGAGTAAATTATGTTTAAGAAGATTTGGGGCTACATTTTCAAAGTTAAAGAAGGGAAGGATAAAGTCACGGAGACATTAACTATCAGGGAAAGACTGGTTGCATTTAAGAATCTTCCGCTTTTTTTCAAACTGGTATGGCAAACCAGCCCCTGGCTTACTTTTTTTAATGGATTTTTGCGGATATCCCAGTCCCTGTTACCAGTTGGATTACTTTACACGGGCAAACTGATCATCGACCAGGTGGTGCTGCTTACCCGTAATGGAAATGAAAGTCTTTCCCATGCCCATTTATGGCGTTTAATCGCATTGGAATTTGGTTTGGTAGTAACGATGACGGCCCTTGGCAAAATCATTATTTTCATTGACAATTCGCTGGGGGAATTATTGACCTACCGCACTTCTGTTATGATAATGAAGAAGGCTGCTACCCTCGATCTGGACCAGTTTGAAGATGCTGAGTTTTATGATAAATTAGAGAGGGCCAGGCAGCAAACAAACGGGCGGGCAGCACTTTTGTCGCAGGTATTCAGCCAGTTCCAGGATGTTATTACCATTGGGTTTTTGGCAGGCGGGTTGGTACTATTTAATCCCTGGCTTATTTTTGTATTATTAATTTCCATTATTCCCTCCTTCCTGGGGGAGGCCTATTTTAATGCTAAAAATTATAACCTCATCCGCACCCAGACACATGGCCGCAGGGAAATGGAATATATAAGTTTTATCGGCAGCAGCGATGAGTCTGCCAAAGAAGTAAGGATATTCGACCTGTCCGATTTTTTTGTTTCCCGTTTTCTTAAAATATCCAACCGATTTTACCGGGCTACCCGAAATTTGGAAATGAAACGGTCTGTTTTGGGAACCATATTATCACTACCGGGCTCCATAGGTTTTTATATAGCATTTATTTTTATTATTAAGGGGGTCCTTTCGGGCACACTATCTATCGGCGACCTTACCTTCCTGATAGGCTCTATTCGCCAACTGGCGGGTATTTCACAAAATGTAATGAAGCGGATAAGCGTGGTGGCAAAGGGGGCTTTATACCTGCGTGATTTTTTTGATTTCTTTAAAATTCAACCCAAAATAAGGCCGGCTAAAAACCCAAGACCTTTTCCTAAACCCGTTAAACAGGGATTTACATTTGAGAATGTGGGATTTAAATATTTGAATTCAAACAATTGGGCGAACCGGTATTTAAATTTCACGTTGCATGCAGGTGAAAAACTGGCGTTGGTTGGAGAAAACGGCGCAGGGAAAACCACCTTGGTAAAATTGCTGGTACGCCTGTACGAACCCACAGAAGGGCGTATTTTGCTGGATGGGCATGATCTCCGGGAGTATGATTTAGCTGAATTAAGGGGGGAGATAGGGATCATTTTCCAGGATTACCTGCGGTATCAAATGACCACTGCCGAAAATATTGCCATGGGTAATATCAAAGAGAAGGATAACCACGAGTTGATTATTAATTCGGCAAAAAAAAGCCTGGCAAACCTTATCGTTGAAAGGTTCCCCGGTAAATACGACCAGATGCTTGGCCGCCGTTTTAAAAATGGTGTTGAACTTTCTGGCGGAGAATGGCAGAAGATCGCACTGGCAAGAGCGTATATGCGTGATGCGCAGTTAGTAATATTGGATGAACCTACTGCTGCATTAGATGCAAGGGCCGAATACGAAGTGTTTGAACGCTTTGCAGAATTAACGAAAGATAAGGCAGCCATGTTAATTTCTCACCGTTTCTCTACCGTTCGGATGGCCAACAGGATATTGGTACTCGAAAAGGGAGAAATAATTGAATTGGGCAGTCACGAAGAGTTGCTGGCAAAAGGGGGGCGCTATGCCGAATTATTTCAGTTGCAGGCAATGGGATACCGGTAGTTTTTCTTTGGATGAATTTTGTTGTAAAAGAATTGTAAAATAAATAAATGAAGCTACATGATCGCTAAGCCAGCTTGTGTTCATACGCATACTTGATTAACCCCAACACGCTGTTGGTCTTTGTTTTTCTGAAAATATTTTTACGGTGTGTTTCAATGGTTCTCTCGCTTAGGAACAGGCTGTCTGCGATTAATTTGTTACTGTATTCTTTTTCTATCAACCTGATAATTTCCACTTCACGCCCTGTAAGGTTAACGGTTGCATTTTCTTTCTTTAAGTCACTCGCTTTCGCCATCTCGTTCAATACTTCTTCACTAAAATAAATTCCGCCGGCCGAAATTTTATCAAGTGCAAAAATCAATTCCTTCTTGCCAATATTTTTTAAAACATAACCGGCAATATCAGCATCGCTTATCATCTGGTTCACCAGTTCACCCTGCCCGCTCATGGATAAAGCAAGGATTTTTATAGCAGGAAATTTCTTCCGAACTTCTTTAGCCAGCTCTGCACCGCTCATTACGGGCATCATTACATCCGTTAGTAAAATATCCACCGGCCGTTGCTTTAATAGTTCCAGCATTTGAAGAGGGGCGGTACACTCAGCCACCACACTAAAGTTTTCAAGTCCTTCCAATAAAGATTTTAGTCCGTCAATTACTATCTGGTGGTCATCTACAATGGCTAATGAAAATTTTCTAATACTCATTTTTTTTGCTGGTTCTGAGGCTGTATTAATTAAAGACCAAACGTATATGTTGAACAAATTGTTGCGACTGTTATTCAGTTATTGTTTGAATACACCCAATATTGTCCCTTGCTAATAAGCGTTAAAAAATGGTTCCCAATCTTTGCAGTAACTGCAGCAATTACCGCCCACCAAAGTTTGCGCACCAGGTATCTCAATGTTATGCAACGGGTACATGTATTGCCACCAATGTTCCCTTGCCGGGTTCCGAATCAAAGTCCACCGTTCCTTTCAGGTATTGTATCCTTGATAAAATGTTTTTAAGACCAATACCTTCAAATTTTGCCTGGTCTTTTGTATTAAAGCCCTTGCCATTATCCTCAATGGTTGCGGCAATCCCGTCAACATCCTTTATGAGCGAGATCTCCAGTGTACTGGCATCCGAATGTTTGATCACGTTATTTACGCATTCCTGTATTACCCGGTAGCATACGGTTTCTACATTACTGTCCATCCGTTCATTCAATCCCTCTGTATGCAGGTTGATAGTGATAATACGGCTGTCTATTTTATCAAGAAATTCCTTAATTGCACTTGATAAGCCACTTTTCAATAATGCATTAGGCGTCATTTGATGGCTGATGCTCCTGATTTCCCTGCAGCTTTCATCTACCAGCGCAATCACTTTTTCGTAGGCTGATTTTTGATGGGCTGTTTTAAAAGGAAGTTCATTTTCAAAGGCCGATAAATTCATTTTTGCCACACTCATCATCTGGCCTACCCCGTCGTGCAAATCAGCAGCTATGCGTTTACGTTCGTTCTCCTCCGCCCGCAACACCGCCCTTGTGGAAAGATCCTGTTGTTTAATAATTTCAGTTTGTATTTTTCTTACCTGTCGTAGTTTGTACCTCCGGTACCAGGAATAGCCTAACATTGCCCCCAGAATTAATAGTCCTCCGAAACTGGTGAGCCAGTAATTTTTACGGTTCAGGTCAAATTGCTGTTGCTGTATTGTTTTTTCTTTTTCCAGTGTTTTGTAACGGGTATCCAGTTCTGCGAAACGTTGACTCAATTCATCCGTATACAAAGAATCCTTTGTGCCGGAATATAATTTATACATCGCCAATGCGCGGTCATTTTCACCTTTCGCTTCAAATAACTTTGCCAGGCTAAAGTATATTTTATTTACTTCAGGTTTACAATTCACCGCCTTTAGCCCCATGCCAAGTGCCTTATTCAAACTGTTTTCAGCAGGGTCATACATCCTCTTTTCTATGTACACATTCGCAAGATTATTTAAACAGCTTACCATTCCCTTTGTATCATGCAGGCTGTCCCTTATCTGGTAAGATTCAGAAATGGCGGGAACCGCTTCATTTAATTTATGGGTAAGTAAATACAAGTTTCCAAGATTATTGAGGGCATTTGACAGGTATTCTTTATCCCCGATCAGCCGGGTGATAGCTATTGCTTTATGATAATAGGATTCAGCTTTTGTATACTGTTGGAGGTTCAGGTAATTGTTGGCAATATTTACATAGGAGCCGGCAAGCCCATATCGGTCAGCGATCTCCTCTTTAATCCGGATGGATCTTTCCTGGTATTCAATCGCTTTATAGTACAGGCCCATATTCTGATTAACGATACCAATATTATTCAGCGAATAAGAAATGCCTGTCTTGTCTCCTGATTGTTCAAATAATGCCAATGCTTTAAACTGCTGTTCTAAAGCTTTATCAAAAAGACCTTGCTTTTGATAAACGATCCCAATCTTATTGTATAATTTGGCGATGCCCTTTTCATCGCTTAATTGCTGTCTTATTTTTATGGCCTTGTTGTAAAGCAGTATGGCCGTATCATAATTTTCCTTGTCAAAATAAATGATCCCCAGGTCATTAAAAGCCTGTGCAATTCCTTTGTTAAATTTTATTTTTTTGCCCGCTTCAATTGCCCGGTTGCCGTATTCAATGGCTTTTTCCCGATTCACCGTCCTGTACTGCCAGGTTAATTCATTCAATGTAAGCACAAGTGAGGAATCCTTTTGATTAGCAGCTATTTTTTCAAGGCTGTCAAGAACCGTTTTGTTTTTTTGAGCTTCAAGAGGGGGGATACTGCACATATTAACCAGCGCAAACAGTACTAAAAGCAAGCGTATCTTTTCCATTCAATGTGGTAGAAGTTTTGGAAAAGATAGTCTATTTAACAAATAAGAACAAATACTTAGAAAATAGCATAAAAGGATGCATTAACAGGTACCCGTATATTTATTTTAACCGGGTTGGATATTTTCTAAATGGCTGTTAAATAGCACATTGCAATAAAAATTAAAACCCCAACACTTCCTTTATGCTGAAAATGCCGTTGTGTTTTTTTATAAATTCAGCAGCCAGTACCGCTCCTGTAGCAAAACCCTGGCGGTTATGCGCAGTGTGAACAATCTCAATATCATCAACGGCGGAACTGTATTTAATTTTATGCGTACCAGGTGCAGGATCTGTTCTTTCGCTGATGATGGATAATTCTGCCGGAATTAAACTGCTATGGTTTACCCAGTTTTTTTTTCTTTCCAGGTTGGCCAATATCTGCTCGGCTAATGTGATGGCTGTTCCACTGGGAGCGTCTTTTTTTTGTGTATGATGGATTTCTTCCATGCTCACATCATAATCGGTTTGATGATCCATTAAACGGGACAATAGTTTATTTATTTCAAAAAACATATTCACGCCCACGCTGTAATTACTGGCATATACCAATGAGCCGTTCATAGCTTCGCACTGATGCTTTACTTCGTCCCAACGGCCAAGCCATCCCGTGCTGCCGCTTACCACCGGTATGCCTGCGGCTAAACAGGTAAGGATATTTTCAACAGCGCTGTGTGGGCCGGTGAATTCTATAGCCACATCACATTGTTGCAGGTTTTCTTTTGTAAAGGCTTGCATAGTATTGATATCTATTTTTAGCGCAACAATATGTCCTTTTTGTACAGCAATTTCTTCTATGGCTTTTCCCATTTTTCCATAGCCGATTAAAGCTATGCGTAGGCCTTTTTCGCCGGGAGGCACACTGATTATTGAATCCATGGTAACTTTTTGATTATTTGGTAAGCAAATATAATTATTTACCTGCTTTCGTTTTTTTGGAGTGTATGTCGAGTACGAGGCTTATACCCGAAGTGTTGGCCATCGGGCTATATCCCTGCTTCAGTTGCAGGCTGAGGTTGTCATTTACATCAAATTCCTTCAAATGACCATCAACTGTGGCATCTATCACATTTAACCCCCAGAATACAATAAAGAAGAGAACGGAGTAATCTACATTTTGGCGAAAAGTATTTCGATAACTCCTAAGCGCTCCCGAAGAAAGATTTTTAAACCTGGGATCAATCAAAGCATCGTTGGTAGTATCTGTATCTATTTTGTATATATAAGCTAATCGTAATAGTTTATAATTTTTTACATTGTACACAAATACACCTGCGGTTATTCCCAGGCCACCATAAACGAGCGGAAGTTTCCAATATTTTTTATTGTAGATCTGTCCCCAGCCTGGTAATATAGCGGAACGGCGGGTAGCTTTGCGGGGATCGAATTTTTTAGTTTTTTTTATATCGCTGCTGTCCGCAATTTTTTTCGCAGGAGCGGTAATACTGTCTTTTTTTGCCTGCGCTGTTATTTCACCACAAAAAAAATATAAAGCGGTCACTAAAAATATCGACAATAATTTCTGCATCAACTTACTTTAATATCCAGTTTTTCCAACAATCCGTTCAACTCTTCCAACGAATAATATTCAAATGTTACAGCGCCATAACCTTTTTTGTTGTGTACTAATTTCACCTTCGTATTAAATTGAGACGCTAAATTATCTTCTATCTTTTTAAAGGCAGGTGGTAGTGTGGCTTTTACCGAATTTTTAACAGCGTCAGTGCCGGTATACATTTTACGTACAAGGTCTTCCGTTTGCCTTACGGACAATTCTTTGTTTTTTATTTCAGAGAAAATAAACAGTTGTTTATCCACAACATCCACGCTGATCAGCGCCCTCGCATGCCCCATAGTGATAATACCGGTGCGGACCGCCACCTGGATATCGGGCGGCAATTTTAATAACCTGATATAATTGGTAATCGTGCTCCGCTCTTTGCCCATACGTTCCGCTACCTGCTCCTGGGTATAATCCAGTTCATCCATCAGCCTTTTGTAACTAAGGGCGATTTCTATGGAATTTAAGTTTTCCCTTTGCAGATTCTCCAGCAAAGCAAGTTCCAGTAACTCCGAATCATTGGCCTGGCGCACATATACCGGTACGTCTTTTAAACCCGCAATTTTCGCCGCCCTGAAACGGCGTTCACCTGCAATAAGCCGGTACTTTCCCGATGCCAGTCTGCTAACAGTAAGGGGCTGAATGATATCATGGAGCTTTAAAGAAGCGGCGAGCTCACTTAATGCGGTTTCGTCAAAATCTTTCCGGGGCTGGCTTGGATTGATTTCAATCTGGTCGAGCGCAACACGGTTTGTAGCAGTAGTCTTTTCTACCAAATCCGTTTTTAATGAGCCAGCAGTATTTTTCAGGTCTGCATCCATATTTTGTAATAAACTGCGGATGCCTTTTCCGAGTGCGTCTTTTTTATTGGGAGGGGTCATAAATTAGCGATGAGTAATTAGTAATGAGTAAAGAGAAATGAGTAATGAGGGATTGGGGATAACACTTTGATAGGATAATGAGAGTAAAAAATTAATAAACCAGTAAACACTTACTCCGGGCGCTTCACTACTCATCATTCATTCCTCATTGTATTATCTTATCTTCCTGCCTGATCTTTGTCATATTATTTTTCTGCAGAATTTCTTTTGCCAGGTTGAGGTAGTTGATAGATCCCTTACTTTCAGCATCATATAAAATTACGGGTTTGCCAAAACTGGGGGCCTCACTCAATCTTGTGTTCCGGTGAATGATACTGCTAAAAACCATTTCTTCAAAATGTCTCCTTACTTCGGCTACCACCTGGTTGCATAAACGCAAACGTCCGTCGTACATCGTCATCAGGATCCCTTCGATCTGTAATTCCGGGTTTAGCCTGTTTTGAACAATCTTAATCGTATTTAATAATTTACCCAGGCCTTCCAGTGCAAAAAATTCTGTTTGTACCGGTACCGCTACACTATCAGAAGCTACGAGCGCATTTACGGTTATCAAACCCAAAGAAGGCGAGCAATCAATCACTATAAAGTCATAGTCATCCCTTAGCGGGTCTAGTATTTTCTTCAGTACACCCTCCCTGTTGGGGTAATTGATCATTTCAATTTCGGCGCCCACCAGGTCAATATGCGAAGGGATCAGGTCGAGATTCGGAACATCTGTTTTTAGCAGCACATCCCTGGCGCTCACTTCATTTACCATGCAATCATATAAACTTTGGGTAATATTGTGCAAATCAAAACCCACGCCAGTAGTACTGTTTGCCTGCGGGTCGGCATCTACCAATAAGGTTTTATATTCCAGCACAGCCAGGCTTGCCGCTAAATTAATTGCCGTGGTTGTTTTTCCTACACCGCCCTTCTGGTTCGCGATACCTATTATTCTTGCCATACCTATCCTCCGGGAGAATTATTTAGTGTTATTGTATTTGTTTCAATTATTTTTTATTTTCCGTGCAATTCAATAGTTAGTAATCACAGAATTGGCAAAGGTACTGTTTTGAAATCCAACTAAAAACCACAAATTGACTAAAACAAAATCAGGTATTCAACCCGCCGTTTAAAACTTAAAACCTAATCGCATACCTTTATCCTGTGGCTAAGTCTTTGGCCACTGGTATTCATCATTTATATGACAGCCTGTCAAATTGAACCATTCGGCATAAAATTGGGAACAATGCTTCTACAAAATTGTTATGGAGGTGGATTCAACCAATAAAATTTAAATATGTATTTGATAATATCGGGAACAAACAGGGCGGGCAGCAATACATTGAAAGTGGCTAAAGAATACCAGCGTTTATTAAAATTAAGATCCATTGATGCTGATTTGCTTTCTTTAGAGGGGTTAAACCTATTAAAATGGGATGCAGATTTTGAAAGGATCGAGAATGAAATGATTATTCCGGTAGATAATTATATTTTTATTTCTCCGGAGTACAACGGCAGTTTTCCCGGCGCACTAAAAATGTTGTTTGATACTGGTAAAACGCATGCCGTATGGTGGCATAAAAAAGCTATGCTCACCGGTGTTTCAACCGGAAGGGCCGGTAATTTGAGAGGCATGGATCACCTGGCAAGTGTTTTAAATTATGTAAAAGTGATGGTACATCCCAATCAATTACCTATTTCTTCAATTGATAAACTGATGGATACCGAGGGGCATATTACAGACGAGCTAACATTGAAAGCGATTAATCATCAGTTAGATGAATTTATTAAATGGACCACTCCCATCGCTTAAATGTGCAATAAATCCAAAGCATTTATTTCGATAATGTTTTTAGTTGCAGAAGCAAAAACAAATCAGAAAATTAAATTACTGCCTCATGCGTTCTCCTTTAGGTGCATTTATATTTGTAACAGTAATGTTGCTGCTGGATACTTACGTTTTCCAGGCCATTAAAGCCGTCAGCCAGTCAGCTACGCCCAAAACAAAAGCGATCATTTATTGTATTTACTGGATAATCAGCGTATTGGCTGTAATCGGATTTTTGGTCTTTGCATTTTCTGACCAGCATTTTTTACCCCGAAAGGTAAGAACTTATCTATTTGCCATTATCATTGGTATATTCCTGGCAAAACTTACCACCATCATATTTATTTTTATTGATGACCTGCGCAGGATTATAACCTGGGCGGCGGGCAAATTAATATATAACAATACAGCCGGAAAATCAATTAATGAAACAGGGATTAGCCGCTCAGTATTTTTAAGCTGGTTTGGTTTGGCAGTTGGAGGAGGTTTATTTGGCAGCTTACTCTATGGCTTTGGCAATAAATATAAATACAATATAAAGCGGGTGCAATTGTCTTTTGATAATTTACCCAAAGGCTTTAAGGGCCTGAGGATCCTGCACATCAGCGATATACACAGCGGAAGTTTTACTGATAAAAAAGCAGTTCATCACGGGGTGGAAGAAATACTCAGGGAAAACGCCGATATCATACTCTTTACCGGCGACCTGGTAAATGATAAAGCTACCGAAATGAATGAGTACCTTGATGTTTTTAACCAGTTGAAAGCGCCGATGGGAGTGTATTCCACCCTGGGTAATCATGATTATGGGGATTATCTTCAATGGCCTGTAGAGGGGGTTAGTAAGGTACAGAATTTAGAAAATCTAAAGAAAGTACATGCTTCATTGGGATGGAGGTTATTAATGAACGAACACGTGGTATTGGAAAAAAACGGCGACCAGATCGCTTTACTGGGCATTGAGAACTGGAGCGCCAAAGCGAACTTCCCCAAGCATGGGCGCATGGACCTTGCTCATCCCGGCTCTGAGAAATATCCCTTTAAGATATTAATGAGCCATGATCCAAGCCATTGGGATGCAGAAGTAAAAACAAAATATGCTGATGTAGACCTGATGTTAAGCGGCCACACTCACGGAATGCAGTTTGGTATTGAATTACCTGGTTTTAGATGGAGCCCTGTTCAATACGTGTATAAACAATGGGCCGGCTTGTATGAAGATGCAAAACAAAAGTTGTATGTAAACAGGGGATTTGGTTTTATCGGCTATCCCGGCAGGGTAGGGATATTGCCCGAGATTACCGTGATTGAATTGGTGTAAGTCCGGCTACCGGCTCGGGCACCGACCGCAGGATTTTACTAAATTCAGGACCTCCGGTAGCAGTGCTGCGCACGCTTGTAACCTCCAAGATGCGTGGATACGCCAGACAGTCCACTTTGCGTTTATACATGGCCGAAAGCCCTGAAATAAAAAATGCCGGGATAGGTATCCGGCATTTCTACAAAAAACTATTTCCAACTATCTCATGGGTATTCTTTTTCTCCCCTCGCTTCTGTCACTTCTCCCCTCGCCCCTGTCATTTCTTCCATCATCTGAAGCCCTTTTAAATCCACCATCTGCTTCATTCATCCTAACTAAGCGGCCATTGTATGTTTTGCCGTCCATGCTTTTGATCATTTTAGGAGCGGCGGCTTTATCAATTTCCACCCAGGCATTCATTTCCCGGATATCAATCTTGCCCAAAACTTCTTTTTTTAAATTGCTTTCATCTAAAATGAATTGTAAAAAACTGGCTTTATAAAAACCATCTTTGGTGCCCAGGTTAATGAATAACCTGCTGTAACCATTGTCTGACCTGCTAAAAGTATTGCGCTCCCTTCTTTCACCGGCGCCTGTGTCCCTGAAACCGGTTTCTCTCCTTTCCCTTGAATCAGTCTTAGCATTCAAATCATCCGAATGCTGGTAGTATTTTAAAAAATGGTTGAATTCTAAAGCAGCTACTCTTTTTAAAACATCGTCTTTGCTTACTCCTTCAAATTTTTTCTGAAGGTCTGGTAAATAAGTTTCGTATTCACCATTGGAAATATCGGCTTCCATTAATTTATCCATAAAATGGAAAAATTGTTTACGGCAAACATCTTTCCCGCTTGGTATGTCTAATTTATGAAATTGGGCATTGACTAATTTTTCGAGCGACCTGATTTTATAGGCTTCCCTGCTGTGGCAGATGGTCATACAAATACCACTTTTACCCGCCCTGGCAGTACGGCCACTGCGATGTGTATATACTTCCATATCATCCGGTAATTCGTAGTTGATTACGTGCGTAATCCCATCCACGTCAATGCCTCTTGCGGCCACATCAGTTGCAATTAGTAATTGTATGCTTTTGGAACGGAACCTTGCCATTACTTTATCCCGTTGCTGCTGCGTTAAATCACCATGAAGCGATTCAATGTCATACCCTTCTTTTGACAGTCGTTCAGTTACTTCCTGGGCATCAGCCTTGGTACGGGTAAAGATCAGGCCATACATTCCCGGGTTAAAATCGATAAGGCGCTTCAGCGTGTCGTAACGGCTATGCGCAGGTGTAATAAAATACTGGTGATGAATATTCACATTGGCGGTATTCTTTTTGCCCATGGTAACTTCAATCGGGTTAGTCATAAAGTTTTTGGAGATCGCCTTAACAGCAGTGGGCATGGTAGCGCTAAACAACCAGATACTTTCCCTCAATACCGTATTTTTTAATACAAAATCAATATCATCTCTAAAACCCATATTCAGCATTTCATCGGCTTCATCCAATACCACATATTTTACTTTTTGCAGGTCAATGGCTTTTCTTTCGATCATGTCAATCAGCCTGCCCGGGGTAGCTACCACAATTTGTACACCCCTTTTCAACTCCCTTATTTGCATTACGATGGAAGCGCCGCCATATACGGGTTCCACGCTTAAGCCTTTTACGTGCTTTTTAAAATGCATCAGGTCATTACATATCTGTATACATAATTCCCTGGTAGGGCATACAATCAATGCCTGAGGATGTTTTTGACTGGTATCTATTAAATGTAATAAAGGCAAACCAAAAGCGGCGGTTTTACCGGTACCGGTTTGTGCCAAACCTACAAAATCAGTTGTTCCTGATAATAAAACGGGGATAGCTTTTTCCTGGATGGGAGTGGGGGTTTCAAATCCCATTTCTGTAATAGCTTGTACTAATTGTTCGTTTAAGCCTAAGGCTTCAAATGCATTCATGTAAATTTTTTTGCGTTTACATGATATGCTATTCCTGTTGTATCCCTACTTAAATCCCTGAATAAAA
>JACMLJ010000045.1 GCA_014379625.1 Ferruginibacter sp.
CGGCCCAGCTTCATGGTTTCTTTTGCACTTGACACATAATGCCCCCCAAACAGCACCGCATGAACAAGTAAAGGATAAAGTTGTGTAAGTGGCAGTCGTTGCTGCCAGCCCTTTTCCAAAGGATTGGATTCGTTGTAAGCAGCATAGAATTGCCGGTCAAACCCTCCAAATAAATTCGTCATGCCAATATCCATTTCCCTGTGCCCGTAGTAAATCGCCGGGTCAAAAATAACGGCATAACCGGCGGCAGATACCATATAATTACCGTTCCATAAATCACCGTGCAGCAATGCCGGTGGTTCCAAAGGAAACAGCTGTTCAATTTTTTTGCAAAACGATTCTGCAGATAACAGGTCATGTTTGGAAAAGGTGCCGGCATTAAAAAGAGCTTTCACCAACGGCATGATCCGGCATTCTCCATAAAATAAATGCCATGAATGATGTTGTTGATTACGTTGTACCAGGCTTCCTATAAAATTATCCTCTCCCCATCCGAAAAATGAGGATGTTTTTTGATGCAACATGGATAAACCGGCGCCAAAATTTTGCCAGAAATCTTTTCCAGGGTTTCCTCTTTCCAACCATTCCAACAGCAGGTATTGTTCCTGTTGTACAATGCCGGATTTAATTACCCGTGGTACAATGAGGGTTGAATTTTTATGCAGTGCATGCAGGCCATTTATTTCCTTTTCAAACATGGCTGGGTACCTGTTCGCTTCATTTACTTTTAAAAAATATTTTGTACCGCCCACGTGCAAACAATATGCACGGTTGCTGTCTCCGCCATGCACCTGTTGAAAGTGAGCAATGTTTAAACCGCAGTCACGGAGAATATGCTGTATTGACATAATGAAAATTAACGCCAGAACCTGAATTTCAAATGTGAAAATGAGAAAATTCGAAAATGACTCAATGACGCTAATTCAAAAAAGTGAGAACTTGTTGTCAGTTTTTTATCCCTACCGCCTATAGATAGACAAGGAAGGGGCTATAACCTGCTTTCCGGCTAATATTTTCCGTCAACGCTAAATTATTCTTTGCTTCATTGCTTCATACAAGATGATCCCAGTGGCTACAGACACATTTAAAGATTCAAAGTCCCCCGTCATGGGTATTTGAAATTGTTCATCACATATCTTCAGTAATGCGGGATACACCCCCTGTTCTTCGCCACCCATTACCAGTGCGCAGGGATCTTTTAGTTCCAGTTCAAATAATTTTTTGGTGGCTGTCATTTCACTGGCAAACACTTTAATCCCGTTCAGGTGCAGTTCATCTACTGTTTTCATTAAACTGTTTACCCTGCATACAGGTATCTTTTCCAGGGCGCCTGCGGAAGTTAACATAGCGTCTTCATTTAAGGCCCCCACCCCTTTGTCAGGAATGATGACGGCATTTACGCCAAAGCAAAACGCACTTCTTGCGATGGCCCCAATATTCCGGATATCTGTTATTCCGTCCAGTATCAAAAATAAAGGTGACTCTCCTTTTTCCACAATAAATGAAATTACATCCTGTAAATTTTGGTATTGAATTTTACTGATCACCGCTACAACCCCCTCGTGGTTACTGATATTGAAGCCGTTCAGTTTTTCAACCGGAACTTTATTAACGGGTACAAGGCATTGCTCCGCCAGTTTTCTTATTTCATCGATCACTTCGCCATGCACGGTGCTTTGCATATAAATACGCTCCAGTTGCTGACCAGATTGCATCGCTTCTATGATCGCCTTACGGCCAATGATCAATGTATTTTTCTTTGGGCGGTGTTGTTGTTGCCTGAAATTTTTCACCATGCAAAATTAAGCGTTATTGAATCCATAAAAAAACCATAAGCTCTTTCAAACTTATGGTGATTAAAAGTCCTTTCGTCAGGCGGTTAAAAATAAAGCTTGTTATGATTGCCCCTGAAACAATTGCACAATTCAGGCCATCAATAATACACTCCTTTTCAAACTGTGAAGTCCCTTAAAACCGCTCCTCTACAGGAACCCAGTGGATTTATTTTAACCCAAATACTTTTTTTACATCTTTTACCGCGTCTAACTTTTCCCAGGTAAATAATTCTACTTTTTTCGTAATGGCTTTACCATACGGGGAAGTAAATATTTTCTCTATCACTTCATTTTTACGGCCCATATGGCCATAAGCTGCAGTTTCACTATAGATAGGATTACGTAGTTTTAGCCGTTGTTCAATAAAGTAGGGGCGCATATCAAAACACTTCATCCCCATTACCTTTTTAGCGATTTCGCCATCCGTTAAATTCACTTTTGCGGTACCATAGGTAACTACGTTGATGCTGGTTGGTTGTGCCACGCCAATTGCATAACTAACCTGAACCAGTACTTCATCGCATAAACCAGCCGCCACTAAATTTTTTGCGATATGACGGGTAGCATAAGCAGCGCTCCTGTCTACTTTACTTGGATCTTTACCACTGAAAGCTCCACCGCCATGCGCGCCCTTGCCGCCATAGGTGTCTACAATAATTTTACGACCGGTTAATCCTGTATCTCCATGTGGACCACCAATTACAAATTTCCCTGTGGGATTAATATGGTATTTGATCTTATTGTTGAACAGGTGGGCATATTTAGGGTATTTTGCCACCACCCTTGGTATCAGTACATTGATGATATCCTTTTTGATCTTTGCAAGCATCGTCTCTTCTTTTGCAAAATCATCATGCTGTGTGGACACTACAATCGCATCAATCCGAACCGGGTGATTGTTATCATCATACTCCAGGGTAACCTGGCTTTTTGCATCCGGGCGTAAGTATTTAATATCTTTGTTTTCCCTGCGTATGGCTGCTAATTCAATTAAAAGAAAATGGGCCAGGTCCAATGCAAGCGGCATATAATTGTCTGTTTCATTTGTTGCATAACCAAACATCATACCCTGGTCGCCGGCACCCTGTTCTTCTTTCTTCTTTTTATCAACGCCCTGGTTAATGTCGGCAGACTGTTCGTGAATGGCGGAAAGTATCCCGCAGGAATTGGCTTCAAACATATACTCACTTTTGGTGTACCCGATCTTACGGATAACGCCGCGGGCTATTTCCTGTACATCAAGGTAGGCCTTGCTTTTAACCTCGCCGGCAAGTATCACCTGCCCGGTGGTAACTAATGTTTCACAGGCTACTTTACTATTGGCATCAAATGCCAGGAAATTATCAATCAAAGCATCACTAATCTGATCAGCTACTTTATCAGGGTGTCCTTCACTTACAGACTCTGAGGTAAACAAATAAGGCATATAGTTTTAAATTTTAAGGTGCAAAGATAGGGGTACAGGTATAAAAAACAAAGCCCCGATTTTAGCGGGGCTTTATCAGCAATTTTTGAACGCTTATATTCTAGACCAAACAATCCGCATGCGAAGCCGGTATTTATTGGGGTTGTTGCCGCCCGCAATTTTTACCCTTCCAAAAGCAAGACTGTTGGAGTAAGAACGGTTTAATCCGTAATAACTTAAATTATATGGCGCAAACACCCTAAACTTATAGTTGGTACCCCTCCTGGTTACCAGGTTCTGTACATATCTTGTAAGATTAAACGTGTAATAAGAACGTGTTCCCAGTGCATCTGTTATGGTTCTTATATACCCTCCATAATAACTATGATCTATACCCGAAGTTGGAAAAAAGGAGGTTGTATTGTCAGGGTTATAAAATTCATTTGGACTCAGGTCGTAATACAATGGTTTGTATTTTTTGGTAGTACCGGTATCAACCAGGTCGAGGTATAAATATGCGGGTGCTGATAATACTTCATTACCAGGACTCCCGGGAACTTGTTCTAAAAATAGTTCGGCACGATGTATAATTCTGTTCGATAAGGAGGATAATGCAGGGATGCTTAAACTGATAGCCGAACCCGGCGCTGATTGAATATACAATGCAGTAGGGTCCTGGGCGTTTGGAAACTGTGATGCGGAAGTATCCCTTACCAATAAATTTGCATTAGCCGAAGGAGTTATGGATGCAAAGGATCCGGTTGATAAGGGGAAAGATGAAAACGCAGTATCCAATTTAGTATTAGTTGCCACATAATGTACTTCCAGCCTGGTGGATGCATTCGATAAACTGATATAGAATAATCCATTGGCATCATTGCCACCATCCGCAACAACCGCGAATCCCTTGTATTTAATTTTAAAAAGCGAATCCCGGTAAAAAAGATTGTTAGGTTTATCTTTTGCCGAATCCCTGCTAACCAATGAAGTTAAAAATGAATTACTGAGTTTAATGCGCAACTGCCCGGTTACCGAATCTTTTTTACTTGTTTTTAAAAAGGTATAATTTTTTAAATTGGGTTGAAACACGGTTGTTTCTCCTATTAAATTACCAAGAAACGGCCTGTTGGGCTGAAAACTGAGCAAATGAGCAGCCGTATCTACAAAATTGGTAGTGTTTTCATCTAACTGGTAAACTTTAAAATGCTGAGGTTTGGTACTATCGCCATAAAAACCCAGGTAAGAAAGACATAGAAAAGCAGAATCGAAATGTGTGGAAGCATTCACCAACGGGTTAATGGTATCTTTGGAATTTCCAAAATAAAATGGAAAAAATGAAGGCTTTAACTCAAGAAATATATCGGCTTTTGTTTTGCCAAACACGGGATCATTATTGATACTCCCTAATATATGTGTTTCCAAACGGCTTAACCTGGTGGTATCGGTAATTTGTTCTCTTGCGCCATCTACAAAAAGGGTATCAGCAAAAGTAGACACATTGTCTACCGCAGGAATTAAGTCTGCACCAAGTGTAGTGTTATCAATTTTGGTACAACCCCAGTTAAATATTGAAATGAAAGCCAGTCGGGTAATAGATAAACGTAAAAATTTTCTTTGCACAAAAACGGAATTTAAGAATGGAGGGTTGGTGTTATTTACTATTTGGCAAGGTCGGCATATAATTGTAAATAGTCTGTTAAATCACTTTCCGCATTGAAAGGCAGGGTTTTTTTACCTTTTATTTTGCTGAATTCAGCGAGCAGTTTTTTGTCTACAATTTCCGATCCGAAACTAACCGCATCTGCAAAGGCAGCGCCACCCCTGAACATTGCCGTGTTATTGATATCCTTGAAAAATTCGAGTTCTTTTTTAGTAACATTATCATTGATGGTGGCCAGTTGCAAAAAATCAGCACCCAGTTTTTCTTTGAAGGTATTTTCACCAATGGTATAGATGACTTTGCAATTACTGAATACAGGTTCCTTTTTATAGGCAGTTTTAATAAACATGGGTATGAGACCAGTCATCCAGCCACTGCAATGGATGATATCCGGCGGCCAGCCAAATTTCTTTACGGTTTCCAAAGCCCCTTTACAAAACAGCGCGGTCCTTAACCCGTTATCCTCATACCATTTTTCAGTTTCATCGGTAAAAATGGATTTGCGTTTGAAAAAATCTTCGTTGTCGAGGAAATACACCTGTAACCTTGCATTGGGTAAAGATGCTACTTTTATAACTAGGGGATAATCGTCGCCATCAATGGAAACATTGATACCGGATAAACGAACCACCTCATGTAAACGGTGCCTCCTTTCATTAATAATACCAAAACGGGGCATAATGCACCTTACTTCCATTCCGCTATCGTTCGATTTTATCGCCAGCTTATTGATGATCTCCGCAAACTCTGTAAGTTCTACATAGGGTGACATTTCGTTGGCAATAAATAAAATTCGTTTTTTTGTTGACATTAGCGCTTGATTAATAAATCCTCTTTGAACTTCCCTAAGGGCGGCAAAGTTACAATAATTTTCTTACAATCAATATACACATACATTTGGGCTGCAGTCCAAATGGTTACATTTACAACCGGCGGTGACCAGGGGATACCTATTGGTTTGCACATTGCATCAAA
The DNA here is from genome assembly GCA_014379625.1 of Ferruginibacter sp. GTDB lineage: Bacteria > Bacteroidota > Bacteroidia > Chitinophagales > Chitinophagaceae > Ferruginibacter. Next base: position 5,876 of record JACMLJ010000045.1, read on the forward strand.
TTGTAACATCCATAATAATGATCATATTTAAACATCCGGAAGACCTCAGTAATTTTATTGTAAAAAGAAAAACGGCAAATCGCATAATAGGTTTTGTACCAACTATGGGTGCATTGCACGAGGGCCATATTGACCTGGTGACCAGGGCGAGGAATGACTCACAGCTTGTTGTATGCAGTATTTTTATAAATCCAACGCAGTTTAATGATCCCGGGGATTATGAAAAATATCCAACCACTATAGAAAAGGATATTGGGTTACTGGAAAAAGCGGGATGCGATATACTGTTTTTACCCTCATTGACGGATATGTATCCCGGTGGCATTACACCCACCCGGCATTACGAACTGGGATTTTTAGCAACTATTCTGGAAGGCAAATTTCGCCCCGGTCATTTCCAGGGGGTATGCCAGGTGGTGCACCGTTTACTGGATATTGTAATACCTGATAAATTATACCTGGGACAAAAGGACTTTCAGCAGTGCATGGTGCTTAAAAAATTAGTTGAAGTGCTGGGGATTAATACAAAAATAACTATTTGTCCCACCCACCGCGAACCTGATGGACTGGCCATGAGCAGCCGCAATATGAGGTTGAATGAAAGTGAAAGGAAAAAGGCGCCCGTTATCTATGAGGCACTGTTTTCCATAAAAAAAGACATCAAAAACGGCAATTTTGAGCAATTAAAAAAGCGTGCAAAACAGTTGTTGACCGATGCAGGGTTTAAAATTGATTATTTGGAAATATTCGAAACCGGCAATTTTCAAATTGCCGGAAATTATGATTCAAAAAAAACATTTATCGCCCTGGCTGCCGCCTATTTGAATGAAGTTAGGTTAATTGATAATATAATCTTAAATGATGTTGAATGAATTCCCAAAACTAAAAGACTACATTCACAAAAAACTAAATCCTTTACTGAGATCCTACTTTCCAACTGTTTACTGGCTGGGTGCTTTCTCGGCATAACTTCGTAATTTGTAGCCTATCATGAAAAAAGCGATCCTTACAATTTTAAAATACCTGTTTTTTTTAGGATTGGGCATTTTCCTGGTGTGGTGGAGTATCCATAAAATGGGAGAAAAAAACTGGGAAGAATGTAAAACTGCCCTGGAATCGGCCAGGTACGCTCTGCTGGTACCCGTTTTTTTTATCCTGATAGCGAGCCATATAAGCAGGGCGATCCGGTGGAGGATATTAATGAAACCCATGGGGTATAAACCAGGCTTAGTGAATACTTTTTTCGCGGTAATGGTCGGGTATCTTGCCAACCTTGCGGTTCCGAGGCTGGGCGAAGTATTAAAATGCACCATCTTAGGTAAATATGAAAAAGTGCCGGCAGACAAACTGGTAGGAACAATTTTAGTAGAAAGAGCGGTAGATGTGGTATCACTTTTATTAGTTTTTATCATTGCCGTAGCTACACAGGCCGGTATTATTGGCGGTTACGCAAAAAAGACAATTCAGGCAAATTTTTTATCCGGCAATAAAGAAGGGATCATTATAAAACTGGCAATTGTGATTGTCACAGTGATTGTTATTTATTTTTTATTAAAATTTGTTTTTAAGCATTATGGTAATATTGGTTTTGTAAAACGGATAAAGATACTTTTTAAAGGAGTAGGCGCAGGGCTGAGCAGCATAAAAAACCTGCAGAATAAAACCGCTTTTATTTTGCACACGGTCTTTATCTGGTGTTGTTATGCCGGAGGTACTTACCTGGGGTTTTTTGTAATACCCGAAACATCAGGGCTTCCCATTGCCGCTGCTTTTCCTGTACTGGCCTTTGCCAGTATCGGAATGATCATTACACCCGGTGGCATTGGTACTTACCAGTGGTTTATAATGGAAGTAATGCTTTTGTATGGAATAGATGAAGGTCATGGTTATGCGAATGGCATGCTGCAATGGGTGGCCCAGTTTTTTATCATTCTCCTGGTAGGTTTTATTTCATTGATCGCCTTACCGTATTATAACCGGCAAACAACCAAACTAACCAGTCCGAAACGGTAAAAAAATTGAAAATTTATCATTGTTTCCTGTTCTTTGTTAGACCAACCCTTTAATTTCGCGGAATCATTTTAAAAAAACTTACACTTGGTACAACAAATGGTACAACAAAAGGTAATTGTACGGGATATTAGCTGGCTATCCTTTAACAGCAGGGTATTGCAGGAGGCGGCTGACGAAACGGTTCCATTAAGGGAAAGAATTCGGTTCCTCGGTATTTTTTCCAACAACCTCGATGAGTTTTTTCGTGTACGCGTGGCCACCCTTAAGCGCATGATAGCGGTGGGCAACACGGGCAACATGCACCTTGAGGTATCTCCCGGAATGATATTAGAGGACATACAGGAAAAAGTAATTGAACAACAGAAAGAATTTGACCGTATCTGGAATGAAATACTGAGAGAGTTAAAAAAACAAAAGATCTTCATGATCAATGAAGGGCAACTTAACAGGGCGCAAAAAAATTTTATAATTACCTATTTTAATGATGAGATCAGGAGCAATATTGTTCCGCTGATGATAGAAAGTATACAGGCATTTCCAACGCTTAGCGATAAATCGATCTACCTGGCCTGTAAATTATCAACGAAAGACAAGCGTATCCCACAGCGTTTTGCACTCGTATCAGTACCGGCAAGAAGATTGCCGAGATTTGTTATTTTACCATCCCGCCAGGATGAAAAGCACATTATTTTACTCGAAGATGTAATTCGTTTCTGCCTGCCCTATATTTTTTCTTTTTTTGGGTATGATGTTTTTTCATCCCATATAATAAAAGTAACGCGGGATGCCGAAATTGATATTGATAATGATGTAGCCACTTCATTAATGGAAAAAATAGAAAAGGGAATAAAAAACAGGAAGAAAGGGAAACCCGTACGTTTTGTTTTTGATAAAGAAATCGATGCTTCCCTGCTCACTTACCTGGTAAAAAGGTTAGGGTTGTCAGAAAAAGATAACCTGATACCCGGCGGGCGTATCCATAATTTTAAAGATTTTATTGATTTCCCTGAATCGGTATTTGAACAAAAAAATACGCGTAAAAAACCATTTGTACATCCTGAGCTGCGAAATGTAAACCGCGTTGCGGATATCGTATTGAAAAAAGATGTATTGCTTAACTTTCCCTATCATTCGTACGACACTGTGACAGATTTGCTAAGAGAAGCAGCAATTGATCCCGAAGTTACCCATATTAAAATTACCTGTTACCGGCTGGCGCCCCGTTCCAAGATCATTAATGCCATTACTAATGCCGTGCGCAATGGAAAGCAGGTAACGGCGGTAATAGAATTGAGGGCCAGGTTCGATGAAGAGGCTAATCTTGAGTGGAAAGAAGAACTGGAGGAAGCAGGAGCAAAAGTGCTCATCGGCGCCCCTAACATGAAAGTGCATTGCAAACTTTGTCTAATAAAAAAGATAGTGGATAACCGCATCATTTATTATGGATTTGTAAGCACCGGCAATTTAAACGAGCGAACAGCAACAATATACGGGGACCATTGCCTGCTTACAGCAGACAAAAATATCATGGCTGATGTAAACAGGATTTTCAACTACCTGGAACAGCCCAAAACAAGGGTCCGGTTTTTAAGGGCCTGCAAAACATTGATCGTGAGTCCGACCAGTATGAGGAATCAACTTATTCAACTGATCAATAAAGAAATAAGATCCGCCAAAGCCAAAAAACCAGCAGCCATTACGCTTAAAATGAATTCATTAAGCGATGAGTTATTGATTGAAAAACTCTGTGAAGCCGCTAAAGCGGGCGTAGAAATAAAAATGGTGGTAAGGGGTATTTTTTGTATGCTTACCGAAAGTAAAAAATATAAACGCCCGGTACAGGCAATCAGTATTGTTGATGAATATCTTGAACACGCAAGGTTGATGATATTTCACAACGACGGCGATGAAAAAGTGTATATTTCTTCTGCTGATTGGATGGTTAGAAATATTGATCATCGTATAGAAGTCGCATGCCCTGTATTTAATAAAGATATCCAGAGAGAATTGAAAGATATCATACAGATCCAGTTGTCGGATAATATCAAGGCCCGGAAATTAGACAACCACCTGGAAAACCAGTACATCAATCCGCGCAATACAAAAAAAATCCGCTCACAGGTGGAGACTTATAATTACCTGCACCGCAAATTGAATGGCTAATTGGAAAATTAATAACTCAATTAACCGAAACGTTTAAAAATAAAGGAAAGAGCGGGAATTTCAAATATGAAAATTTGAAAATGACTCAATGCCGGGTAAGGCGCTAAATCAAAAAAGTGATAACTTGTTTGCAGTTTTTTCTGTACTGGCGCCTAATAAATACCATCGTTGTTCCGTTTTCAGCACTACCCATGTAATGTGATTGACTTACCTTATTTAATTGCTGATATCCGCCATCAAAACCTGTATTATTACCTATTGCCTCCCGCTCTTTAACCGCTAATTATCCACATAGGGCGGTACACGAAGAATGGTTTTTATCCAAAGCTTCTTTCCAGCCTATCTTTGTACAGAAAAAGTTCAATCGTCCATCTATATCATTTAATTTACCGGTGGTTCAATGATCAGGCACCCGGTCAAAAATTAATGCAGTAACAACATGAGATTAGCAGCAATCGACATCGGTAGTAACGCGGCAAGGCTATTAATCACAGATGTATCAACTGATCAGAAAGGTATTACTTCCTTTAATAAAATTAACCTGGTGCGGGTGCCATTGCGACTTGGTTTTGATGTATTTGAGCTAGGTATCATATCAAAGCCAAAAATTGGTATGATATTGCAAACCATGAAGGCTTATAAACATCTGTGCAATGCCTACGATGTAACTCATATCAAAGCCTGTGCTACCAGTGCAATGAGGGATGCAAAAAACGCGGCGGATATTATCCGCAAAGTAAAACTGGAAACTACACTTGAAATTGAAGTGATTACCGGCGACCTGGAAGCCGGACTGATTTATGAAAATCATGTGGCAGAAAATATGGACAATGACCACAGTTATTTATATATTGATGTGGGCGGTGGCAGTACCGAGCTTTCTTTTTTCAGTAATGGGATACTTATTTACAAAAAATCTTTCAATATAGGAACGATCAGGTTACTTAAAAATATGGTAAAGGAGCAGGATTGGGATGACATGAAAGATATTCTACGGAATGTGATCAAAGGGCAAAAAGAAGTAGTGGCCATTGGCAGTGGCGGCAATATCAACAAAGTTTTTTCGATGAGCAAAAGGAAAGACGGCAAACCCCTTTCATTAGAACTGTTAAGGGATTATCATAAAGAACTGAGCAGCGTTACCCTGAGCGAAAGGATCACAAAATACAGTCTTCGTGAAGACCGTGCCGATGTAATAGTGCCCGCCATCCAGATATACATCAACGTTATGCGCTGGGCCGGTGCGGAGCAAATTTATGTACCAAAAATTGGTTTGGCGGATGGCCTGGTCAGGCATTTGTGGGAAGAAGTGAAAGTGAAATAAGCCGCCGGTTCCCCAAGGGGCAAATGATTAATGTTGCCGATTATTTTTTAAATTTCCACGTTCGGGCGCCTCTATTATATGAAGATTGTTGCCTGATGGATGAACGCTTTTCGGCTTCGGCAGCGAGCTATTGGGCACACTCAAACCTTAACTATTATCCGGCGCCAAAAGCCGTAGCTGATTTCCTGTAAAGCATAATAATTGCGGCCTTACCGGTGAAATTTTTTTCGCCAATTACCCCCCTGTTAATTTAAACGAATTTTTTTTCGTGAAATCTCTTTTTTGAGTCGTTGATTTCCAATGCTTTATTTCTGGCATTTTATTAGAATAGTTATGCGCACTTGCAAGTTTTCAAATAAAATTTAATCACCACATAAAACTTTATGTATGCATAATTTAAGCAACGAATATTTCCAGAACGAATTTGAATCCTCCACGAATGAATATGGTTATGAAATCTCTCCTGAATTTGAATTCAATAATGAATACTCGGGAGAAACTGGTTATGAACTTGCGCCGGAGTTTGAATTTGAAAACCAGGAAATGGAAATGTATGAAGCCGAACTTACGCAGGAACTGATGGAAGTATCCAATGAATTTGAGTTCCTGAACTGGCTGAAAAATACCGCTCAAAAAACGGCAGGTGTGGCATCTAATTTCTTAGACAGTCCAACCGGTAAAAAGGCGGCCGCTGCATTAAACAACATTGCCCAAAAAACATTACCTATGGCAGGCACGGCGGGCGGCAGTTTTGTGGGCAGACAGGGCGGCGGAGCATTGGGCGGCGCTATTGCCGGCCTGGCAGGCCCTGAGGCTGTCCCGATCGGGCAGGCAATTGGCGGTTGGGCAGGCGGTAAAGCCGGAGGTTGGGCAGGTGGCAAAGCGGGGCAGTGGGCCGCAAACCGGTTCCCCTCATTTGTACGATTTGCAACCGATACCGTTCGTGACCTTGCAAAGGAAGTAGGTAAGGGTGGCAAACCACAGGTAAATAATTCAATTGTAAAAGCGGCAAAAAAATATTATCCCATTATCCTGAGGGTAAAGGGCACATTACATGCAAGACCGGAGCAGGGGAAGCTGTCCAATGAGTTGGAATACAACAACGAATACAATGGCGAAAGCGCTTATGAGATGGAAGGAGAAATTACGCACAATGAAGGTACATTTAATGAAGTCACTGAAATGGAACTGGCATCCGAGCTGCTTTCCATTCAAAGCGAAGCTGAACTTGACCAGTTTCTTGGAAAGTTATTTAAGAAAGCCGCAGGTGCCGTCAAAAACTTTGCGAAAAGCAGTACAGGAAAGGCATTGGGCGGGATGCTGAAAGGACTTGCAAAAAAAGCCTTACCCATTGCGGGCAAGGCGCTGGGCAGCTTTATTGCACCGGGCATTGGAACAGCCGTTGGAGGGGCCCTCGGCAATGCCGCCAGCAATCTTTTCGAACTCGAACTTGAAGGGCTGAGTGCGGAAGACCGTGAGTTTGAAACAGCACGGGCATTTGTTCGTTTTGCGGGAAATTCGGCCCGGCGAGCCTCCCGGATGAACACCACGAAACCCGGTGGGGCTGCCCGAACAGCGATCATTAATTCAGCAAGAAGATATGCCCCGGGGCTGCTTGCAAAAAGGCAAACCAATATTTACAACAATCATAATGACAGCTATCCAACCCCCGATGAAGGAGATGATGCCTCGCAGGATGGCGGACCTGACATCGCACAGGAAGGAACCTGGCACAGGGAAGGTAGCCGGATAGTGCTGGAAACAAATTATTAATTCCGCCGCTGAAAATGCGCCAATTCCCTAAACTGTAGTTTTTATGCGCCGGCGCTTAGGGCATATCAAAGACGAAAATAAAATAATGAAATAAATGATTGCTGTAAATACATACCCATTTGAGTACCTGATAAATGAATCACAATCGCTGATCAGCAGGCTACAGCAATTAAAACCATTTTCAATGACCATGCCAATGGTAAAGGGGGCGTCGGTCTCTGCCGGGGCGCTTGATGCAGTAATTACCCTTCTCGAAAATGGCAAACTGGAAATACACAGGTCAATCTCACAATTCATTGAAAAGGTAAAAATGGCCCGGCAACAGGGAAACAGCGCAGGCCAGTTACAAACCGCATTCACGATTCAAAAGCTCCGGTACAACAGCATACTTGACCAGCTTGATATTTTTGCGGATGTACTCTCCCAAAGATCAGAGCATGAAGTGGGTATCTGGCTTTCCGGATTAGATGTACTGGCTGAAGACGGCTTAGCGGTATGCAAAAATTATTTTGATATTCCGCCAATGATGGTTTTCCTGGAACGCGGTCATGGCGCGGCTATCCGCAGGGCAAGAACAAGATTGCCCGGGGGTGATGAAAACCCTGTTGCTGTTATCCAGATACCAAGAGAGCGGATGGTGGGAAGCGGTATTGCGGCCTCACTGATACATGAAGTGGGCCACCAGGCCGCAGAATCACTTGATCTCACAAATGAAATCCGTGCCCTGTTAAGTAAAAAGCAAACCCCGGGTATAAAAAATAAAGATGCATGGAAGCACTACGAACGTTGGATATCAGAAATACTGGCAGATTATTGGGCGATGGGGCACCTGGGTATTTCAGCAACACTTGGATTAATGGGTGTGGTTACCTTACCAAAATATTTCCAGTTTCGGCTCGATCTGGATGATCCCCACCCTGCACCCTACGTGCGTGTAAAATTAAGCTGTGCCTTCGGAAAAGCTTTGTATCCGCACTCCCAGTGGAACCGGATCTGGCAACTATGGCAATTATTTTATCCAACAGATGATTTACCCGAAGAAAAAATTGCGCTGCTCAAAGCGCTGGATGAAGAGGAAGAAAATTTTGTACAGTTGGTGCTAAGGCATAAACCTCATTCATTAAAAGGTAAACAAACAGTCGATATCCTCCCATTTTTGAAAAGGCAACCGGCACAGTTACAGCGTTTTTTTCAGCAATGGAAACTGGATACTTCATTAATTGAAAGTGCGCCGCCCACATTAGTATTCGCCGTGCTCGGACAGGCGAAATTTGACCAGGCCATTAATGCCGGTGAAGAAAACAGTTTGCTTACACAACAGTTGCGCAACTGGGCCTACAACAGGAAATAAAAATTTATTACGTCACATTTAAAATACTATTTATGGCAACTACAAAAAAAACAGGCTTGGCTGGGTCAGACCTGCCAGGTAAGCTGGCTGATGGTACAACAGTTACGGGTAATCCTCCAGTAAATACACCAAGGGACGGTTTTCTGTTAAACAGTGGTGATGATGAATCGATACCCGTCAGGCTGATACCTTCGGAAGGTGGCTTTACCGCAACAAGCCAAACAGTTGATGACCAGGCCTTATGGAAATTAATAGCATCAAGATCTATTAATTTTACCACTTATGTAAACCTGATGAACGATGTGCTGAGGTGCAATCCGGGTACATTAAATAATAAGTCATTTTATGGTGCCGGTGGTGAAGAAAAGAAGAACCATATTAACCGCCTCCCCTATACCAGCACACAGTCCTATAGCTTATTAAAATTCGCGACTGAAAAATTTGTAAAAGCTACGGTAGATTTAAACGAGCAGGATTATTTTCAGACCCCCGCGGACTTTAACTCGCCCTATCTTGATTTGATCTATGATAAAATTTCCGAATTCAGAACAGAGCTAAACAACAAATGCACCGAGAGGGGGCTTATCAACCTGAAAGAATACCCTGTGCTCATAGAATTGATCTGGAGTTACTGGCACGAGGAGGGGATGCTTGCACAAACGATGCATACCATTGCCAAACGTTTTCAAAACATCCGCAATGGTGTTAATGATCCATTGGCAAATCTTGAAATTGATCCCCTTCGGCCATTGAATAATATTTTATGGGGATACATACAGGATGCGCAACACAGGCTCTCTGTTGCAAGAAGGGCATATGAATATGATCATCACTATGGCATACAACTGATCGGGAAAGCCATCACTAATTTCACACCTGCAGACAGCCGTTCAAAATTCATTGGAGCTTTTCACAACCTGCTTTACCGCAGTGCGGTGTATTACAAAGAATCAGATGACCTTACCCGCCGTGCAGATGGCTTTCCGGTGTTGAATGCGTTGAAAGAAGTACACCTGCTATTAGCAGAAGGGGCGCATAACCAGTTTGGGGATCTGCCCACCACTGCAAGGGTTGAAATGATGATTGAACAATGGATATTGTCACAGCCCGAAGTAAGGGAATTTCTTGGCGGAAGGTTAATGGTACCTTATGATGAACCCTGGATGGACAGGGTGGACACGATGAAAACATTACAGGGCTGGCCCAGGACAAGCATCAGCTATTACCACGACCTCGCTAGGTTTGGTGAACAAATCATCCTTAGCCTGCGGTGGACCAACTGGACGCTCCAAAACGACCGCGACTTTGCTGCAGCCTGGGCCAACAACTGGCGGGATGCCGTGCAGCGATACATTCACTGCTATCAGACAGTTACCGGTGTTGATATTGGCGTAGATACCTATGAACAATCGGGCAGTGCAAAAGCAACCATGCCGGCGATATTGATAGAGAAAAAATACCAGCGTGAAAAAATGTTTAAACGTGGCTGAGGGCGGGGTGGCAATGAACAACGGGATGGGCAATGCTTTTTTCGCTTAATGATATTGCCTTAGCGACGGATTCAATAGAATGGTTTTTGTTCTGCAACTTATTACAAGGCCTTTACCTACAAATATTTATTTTATAATTAATCCTGCATTAAGGAGTGAAATTTATCCGCAACTAAAGGACATATTCTTACCATTTACCATTTATCACCATGATCATCGACTGTCATTGTCATGCAGGAAAAGGAGACGGTTTAACAGGCCCCTGGGATACAGATGCCCCACTTCATAATTATATGGGCTGGGCGGACGAAGCCTGCATTACAAAAACAGTTTTATTTGCTGCTTTCAACAGTAACTATACAAAAGCAAATGCAGCAGTTGCAAAAATTGTAAACTGCAACCGCAACAGGTTTTATGGTTTTGCCTTTGTAAATGCAATAAGGGATGCGGGAAATATTTTCAGTATGGTGAAGGTAGCCGTTCAGCAGTATGGTTTCTGTGGCATAAAAATCCACCGGTACGATGCAGCGATTACAAGAGAAGTTTGTGCAACCGCAAAATATTTTCAATTGCCTGTATTGTACGATGTTATGGGAGAAGTTTCCCAGGTTTGCCTGGTTGCAAAAGAATACCCCGGTGTAAACTTTATCATACCCCACCTCGGCAGTTTTGCGGATGACTGGAAAGTGCAACAGGCCTTTATCAGTCCATTGGAAAGATATCCCAATATTTATACGGATTTATCCGGTGTAAGACGATTTGATTTAATACTGGAAGCATACCAAAGAGCAAGAGCCGGTAAAATATTATTCGGTAGCGATGGACCCTGGATACACCCCGGATTAGAGCTGATGAAAATATACGCATTGCATCTATGCCAGGCAGAACAGGATAAGATTTTATTTAAAAACTTTCTAAAGCTGACAAGAAATATTCATGCTAAAAATTTAAGTTATGTGTAATACCTGTAAACAAAATAATTTGAATCCAGAGTTGGAAGCCCTGCTGCATAGCGGGTATGCCGAAGAACTTTACCCTGAATTGGAATGGAGCAGTTTTGGTACCGCAGCTAAAAATAATGCCAGTCCTTTCTTTAACTGGATCAAAGGCGCTTCATCGAAACCATCAAAGGTAAATACAAAGCCTAAGACAACCTATGCTACCCCCGCTGCAAATTATCCAAAGCCGCAAACAGAAACGCAGTTGGTAAAAAATGCAATTGCAAACGGTGAACGCAACGAAAATGTTTTAAGCGACGGGGTATTTTTTAAACGTCATCCTGAGTTAGGCGGCAGGCCATTAACGGCTTCAATGCCAAACTTTGGCGCGTTAAGTAAAGAATGGATAAGTATAAGGAACAGTATCGTGAGGCCAGCTTTGCAACAACCTTTCACCACACCCGTTACCACCACGCCACCCCCCGGGTATAGTGGCGGCAAAGGGAAAATAAGCCTCCAAACCATTTTAAACGCGCTCACAAGAAAAAGCTATGTGATATACACAAAACCTTACCAGTTAAATATAGTTGGCGTAAGGGCAAACACCTTACAGCCAAACAGTTTCGATGATACCATCAATGTATTCTACAAAGACAATACAGGCAACTGGCAGTTTAAAAGCAACCCCGCCACCACTGACCCCGGAACATATTATTTAAACAACCCGATGAATGTAAACGGCACAGCCATTGTAATTCCCGGGCAGTACATCAATTCGCATAAAATAGGACTACACAGAGGGGAATATACCGCACTGGTGCAACAGGGCCTTATTAAAGTGACCCGCGATTACAATAAAGACAATAAGCTTGATTTCAAAACAGGCAGGGAGGAAAACGGCACATTTGGAATAAATATTCACAAAGCCGGTAGCAGCAGCACCCAGGTAGACAGGTGGAGTGCAGGTTGCCAGGTATTCGCGAACAGCAATGATTTCGCTGCATTTATGCAACTGTGCCAGCAACATAAAACCATGCATGGAGATAACTTTACTTATACATTAATAGAAGAAGGAGATTTATGATTTTTCCTTGAAATATTCTTTTCGTTTAAAATTATTTTATGAACAATTTCCAAATGAAAACCGGTACACGCCATACCACGACTATATTGCAGCAGGGTACAGGGAACTGTTACAACCGGAAATATTTCAGCAGGAACTGGATTATGACATAGTGGGAAGCAGCGATTGCGTAAAAAAAAACAACACTGCCGCCCTAGCGTTGCATATGCCAGCTTTTTTTAACGATGAGTAACGGCCACAAAATTACAGGCACCGCGTTTTTTAAAGGACAGGGGCGGAAGGGTTTTGGTTGGAATTCATATTGACCATGGAACCAAGACAGGCGGCGGAAGAGCAAAGTTTAACAAGGGGGTATTCATCAGTGATGAAGTGCGGAAATTTACACACGACAATATGCTGTAAACAAACTAAAGGCTCAACCTTTTTTCTTAAGCCCCAACTGTATCGTTCTTACGTCAATCCCCAGCCGCTCCGCCGCCTTTTGTTTATTGCCACCACTCATTTCAATGGCAGCTTCAAAAGCGGCAAGCCCGGCTTTATCTTTTATTGTATTATAGTTTTCGCCATTCACCAACATTTGCTTTACAACACTCCCTAATTCCCCCGATTCAACAGGCTTCCTGGTATATCCCGTAAGCGTTCTTTCTTCAGGCGGCAGTTCACCTATAGTAATTTTTTTATGTCGTACATGCCGCAATGCGATGCGCTGCACCAACTGCCGCAACTCCCGTATATTACCGGGATATTCACGTTGTTTAAGAAAATCCATTACCTGCTGATCAAATTCAACCGTGTTTTTTTCTTTACTAAATTGCTTAAAAAAATAGTTGGCGAGCAGGGGTATATCTTCTCTTCTTTCGCGTAAAGCCGGCAAGTTAAATTCAACATCTGCAATCCGGTAAAACAAATCCTGCCTGAACCTGTTTACTTCCACCTGTTTGCGCAGGTTTCGGTGTGTGGCACACACCAAACGGAAATTTGTTTTCTGCCAGGCGTTACCCCCTACTTTTTTATACGTGCCTTCCTGTATTACACGCAACAGCCCTGCTTGTAAGGGCAAATACAGATCGCCTATTTCATCCAAAAAAAGCGTGCCCCGGTTGGCAAGTGCAAATGCGCCGTCCCTGCTTTGGATAGCATTGGTATAAGAGCCGCGTTCATGACCAAAAAATTCGCTGCCCGAAAGTTCGGGAACAATGGTGGTACAATCAACCAGCACCAGCTCTTTTTTATCAGCCCTGGTATCAATCGTATGAATCAGCCTTGAAATAAGTTCCTTACCGGTACCCGATTCACCCATCAGCAAAAAAGAACATTGTGAAAACAGGGCAGCCTCAATCACTTTTGACAGGAAATCCTTCCACACATTGCTTTCACCGATCAGGTTATCTTTTACAAGTACAGATTCAAGTATAGCCATTATTTTTTGCCTGCGCTGAACAGTGTGAATGATATAATCTTTAAAATCATCTTCTCCCGTCCAAAAATAAATATCTTTAATCCCGGTTTGAATAATGTCCCATAGCGGCGTATTATTTTCGTAAAGCGGGTCGGAGATAATCAATACCACCTCGCCCGGAGAAACACCGTCCATATCCAATCGTGCAAGCTCAGATTCCAGGCTATGCTTACTGGGAAGCCGGTCGGCTAAAATAAGAAACGGGTAAAAATATCCGTCCAGTTGCTGCAATATATTGGAATACAATTCCTTAATATTGTTCACAAGCCGCTTACCGATTTGGGTAAGGTCGATATAATATTTGTCTTTTAACAAACCTCGCTTCAACATATTATTGATATTTTGAAAAATCAACAAGGGAGCAGGTTATAGGGGACAGGTAAGATATAAAGTTATTTTGTTATTTTCAACAACTTTTCCCGCTTAATTTCTGGCGTATCAATTAGATTTCCGAAAGGTAAATGGCTAATGATGCCGAAGATAACTTACCTTATCCGTAAGTTCAAATGTGCTAATTAATGAGTTTGCTAATGTGCTAAGGTAAAAACGCCCCGATTTCATTAGTAAATAATCTACAAAAAAATGACAGATTGTTTGCGGTTTTTTCTGCCCTAGCCCTAAAAGAAACATCACAGGTTCTGAGTGAGAAGGATAAGTGTAATATATTTGCTGTTCTTTTTAAGGAAGATAGTAATCAGCATTTTAGTCCTAACTTCAAAATCATCTGAATGCCACCAACAGAAACGGAATTCAAAAAAGTAACCACCAACACCATCCAGAAAATGAAAGCTGCAGGTGAAAAGATATCGATGATCACCGCCTATGATTTTTCTTTTGCTAAATTATTTGATGCTGCGGGTATTGACATCATTTTGGTAGGCGATAGCGCGAGCAATGTAATGGCCGGCCATGCTACCACCCTTCCTATTACGTTAGACCAGATGATCTATCATGCGCAAAGCGTGGTAAGGGCCAGGGAGAGGAGCCTGGTAGTGGTGGATATCCCCTTCGGCTATTATCAATCCAATTCGGAAATAGCCCTGGCTTCGGCTATTAAAATCATGAAAGAAAGTGGCGGGCATACGGTAAAGCTGGAAGGGGGCGAAGAAGTAATTGATTCAGTAAAAAAAATAGTGAGTGCAGGAATTCCAGTAATGGGCCATCTTGGATTAACGCCCCAATCCATCAATAAATTCGGCAGTTTTGTAGTGAGGGCGACTGAAGAAGCGGAAGCCGATAAACTGAGGAAAGACGCTTTATTATTGCAGGATGCAGGATGCTTTGCCATTGTATTGGAAAAAATACCGGCCGCACTCGCAAAAGAAGTAACGGAAAGCCTGACTATCCCAACCATTGGCATCGGAGCAGGTGGCAGTTGCGATGGACAGGTATTGGTAATGCATGATATGCTGGGCATCAATACTGATTTTAAACCCCGCTTTTTAAGGCGGTATTTAAACTTAGATGAACAAATTTCCGGCGCAATAAAACAATACATCAGCGATGTAAAAACTAAAGATTTCCCCAATGAACAGGAGCAGTACTAAACCCTCATCCCTAAAAAGATAAAAAATGCATAGCAAGTGAAAATCAAACATTATTTTTTAAAGGGGTGTTTTTGATATTGTTGTTTCTATTATAAAATCAAATAGGCCGTTATTATTTAGTGCCTTCAAATAACTCCCTGGTGCGGGGAGGTTTCCGGGTTTTGAACTTTAAGTTGCTTATTTTACCGCGGCTTTATATATCATTATCATTATGAGAAAGATCATCCTGTCAATATGCATTATGGCATTTGAAAATAGTTATGCCCAAACTATGCTTGAGCTTGATCCTTTAACGATAACATCTACCAGAACTCCTCAAAAGGTCAGCGAAACGGGCAGAAGTATAACCGTAATGGAGGGGAAACTTTTTCAACAGTTGCCCGTGCATTCAATCGATGAATTATTGAAGTATGTGCCGGGCGTAGAAGTCCAGTCGCGCGGCCCAATGGGGGCGCAAAGTGATATTGTAATGAGGGGGGGTACTTTTCAGCAGGTGTTGGTTTTACTGGATGGCATTAAATTAAACGACCCCATCACCGGGCATTTCTCGGCTTATATACCGGTGGCCCCTTTCGAAATAGAACGTATTGAAGTATTGCGTGGCCCCGCCGCCGCCATTTATGGAGCAGAAGCGGTTGGTGGTGTAATTAATATCATCTCTAAAACTTTCAACCAATATAAAAAAGAAAAAATCAGCCATGCCAGCACAGGAACAGCACTGGGGGAATATGGATTTGTAAATGCGAATGCGGGTTTTCATTCAACAGGTCCAAAAATAAATGCAGCCCTGGGTGTATTGAGTAACAATACCAACGGCCAGTTTTTGAGAGGCAACAACAGGGGGTACCTGCACAACCATACCGTTGGTGGATCCATTGCATTGTCATTGAAAAACAACTGGCAATTATCTGTTAGGAGCAGTTTTGACAGCAGGCGTTTTGCCGCGCAAAATTTTTACACCACATTTAAAAGCGATACCGCTACCGAAAAAGTAAACACCTGGTGGAACCAGCTTCAACTGAAACAGCAAAAAGAAAAATACAGTCGGCAGTTGGATATGATGTATAAAGAAACCAGCGATCATTACCTTTTTAATTCGCGGTCGGTTGCCAACGATAATAAATCCAGGCATTTTATTGTTCAATGGCTCCATTTACAAAAGCTCAATAACCATTTCGACCTGAGCCTTGGTACACAATTAGACAGGAGGGCCATTGTTTCCAACGACAGGGGTAATCATGCCACACACCATGGCGCTGCTTTTGGTTCTTTATTATTCCATAAAAATAAATGGAGGATATCCCCCGGCCTGCGATTAGACTGGGATGAAAATTATGGTGCCGCCATCCTGCCCCAGCTAAATACTTCTTATCAATGGAGCAAGGTAACTTTACGGGCAAACGCCGGAAGAGCCATACGCAGTGCGGATTTCACAGAACGGTATAACAATTATAACAAAGCGATCGTTGCAAGTGGCAGTATTGGTAACCCCGAACTGGGTACGGAAAACTCATGGAGTTATGAAGCCGGTGCGGATGCATTTTTAGGCCGTCATTTCAAAGCATCAGTAAGCGGTTTTTACAGGGATCAAAACAATGTGATTGACTTTGTAACTACCCACTATGCTGATATGCCAAGAAAAGAAAACCTGGTAGCAGGCGGCGTATATGCGTTGGCGAAGAACCTTAAAAAAGTAACCACCCGCGGTATAGAAATGGAACTCGTTTACAAAAAAACGTTTACAAATAATCACCACCTGTTCATCAATGCCGGGGCGACATTCTTAAAATCTGTGAGCAGCGATCCTGTTCCCTCCTTTTATATTATTTCACATGCCCGTATGTTGATGCAATCAAACCTGGTATATGCTTATAAAAACTTAAGCATCGCCACCAATTGTGTGTACAAACAAAGAGGGGCTCAACAGGCGGCAGCGATAGAAGCGGCGATTTCTTCCAATTATTTTTTATGGAATGCAAAGCTTAACTATTGCTTGTTAAAAAAACTGAATTTTTTCATAGCGGTAAATAATATTACCAACATTTATTACAGTGACCTGCTGGGAAGTATTATGCCACGGCGGTGGACAACGGGTGGAGTGAATGTAAACCTGTAATTCCTCGCAAAGGTTACCTACCTTTTTTCAAATCGTAACTTGCACAAAAATAAATTATATGGATTTTCTTTCCAGCCTGCAGGTACAGGCAAAAAACAAAGGCGTATCAACCGGTACCAAATGGATATCTTCAAAGGGTGCCATCATTGATTCCTTTTCACCGGTGGATGGCAGATTGATCGCATCTGTAAAATCCTGCGATAAGATCAGTTATGAATTGGTTATACAGCAGGCACGGCTGGCATTTAAGGAATGGCGTACCTGGCCGGCACCAAAACGCGGCGATGTAGTAAGGCAGATCGGGGAAGAATTAAGGAATCAAAAAAATGCGCTGGGCCGCCTGGTAAGCTATGAAATGGGCAAAAGCCTGCAGGAAGGCATGGGCGAAGTGCAGGAGATGATCGATATCTGCGATTTTGCGGTGGGACTTTCCCGCCAGTTACACGGACTTACCATGCATAGCGAAAGACCCGGGCACCGGATGTACGACCAGTATCATCCTTTGGGTATTGTGGGCATTATCTCCGCTTTCAATTTCCCTATCGCCGTATGGAGCTGGAATACTATGCTGGCATGGGTTTGCGGAGATGTTTGTGTTTGGAAGCCCAGTGAAAAAACACCATTATGTGCCATCGCCTGTCAGCATATTACGGCGAAGGTCTTTAAGAAAAACAATGTACCGGAAGGCGTAAATAATTTAGTGGCTGGTGGCAAAGAAGTGGGTGAATGGATCAGCGCCGACACAAGGATACCCTTAGTTTCCGCAACCGGAAGTACCAGGATGGGTAAGGCATTGGCCACAACAGTAGCACAAAGATTGGGAAGAAGTTTGCTGGAGCTGGGTGGTAATAATGCCATCATCATCACAAAAGATGCTGACCTGGATATGGCCCTGATCGGCGCGGCTTTTGGAGCAGTAGGTACGGCCGGGCAGCGGTGTACAACCACCCGCCGGTTAATCATCCATGAAAAAGTGTACAATAAGTTTAAAGAAAAACTTGTGCACGCCTATGGCCAGTTAAAGATCGGTGACCCGCTGATTGAAAAAAATCATGTGGGACCGCTGATAGACACCGATGCGGTAAAAATGTACCTGGCTGCAATCAGTAAATGCAAAGAGGAAGGTGGAAATTTTGTGGTGGAAGGCGGTATGTTAACCGGAAAGGGATACGAAAGTGGCTGTTATGTTAAGCCTTGTATCGCGGAAGCAAAAAACAGTTATGAAATAGTACAGCACGAAACCTTTGCCCCTATTTTGTACATCATGAAATACAAAACACTGGAAGAAGCGATTGATATGCAGAACAGTGTACCGCAGGGATTATCTTCCGCCATCATCACTGGCAATTTAAGAGAGGCAGAAAAATTTTTATCATCTGAAGGCAGTGATTGTGGTATCGCCAATGTAAATATCGGCACTTCCGGCGCAGAGATCGGTGGTGCTTTTGGCGGTGAAAAAGAAACCGGCGGCGGAAGGGAAAGTGGCAGTGATGCATGGAAAGTGTACATGCGAAGACAAACGAATACCATCAATTATACAGATAAACTGCCTTTGGCGCAGGGGATCAGGTTTGATTTGTAAGGATTTCTATACTGTTTATACTTTTCAAAAAACTGTAAACAGTATAGACCATTTAGTTTTGTATATTGCATAAAAATCACCTTATCAAATTTACTGTCAACATACCGCATTTTCTCAGCAACAATCTCGATTTGCTGAATCACTAAGTTTTACGTGCCGGCATCTTTTCTTTCGCCAGGAATAATTATTTTCATTTTTTTACTATTATCAATAAAAAATGATCAGTTGTAAGTCCATACTTTTCAACTAACCAGGTTTTCAGTCCTTCAACTTTCAATCATGCAATCCACCATAGCAATATCGCACAATACGCAGCATTATATTGACCTCGAAGAACAATACGGGGCACACAATTATCATCCTTTACCAGTGGTATTAAACCGCGGTGAAGGTATTTTCGTATGGGATGTTGATGGCAAACGATACTACGATTTTTTAAGTGGTTATTCAGCAGTGAACCAGGGCCATTGCCATCCCAAAATTATTGCCGCGCTTACAGAACAGGCCCGCAAACTAACGCTAACGAGCAGGGCTTTTCACAGCAACCTGCTGGGGGAATTTGAAAAATACATTACCGCCTTTTTTGGCTACGATAAAGTATTACCTATGAATACCGGTGTGGAAGGTGGCGAAACCGCGGTGAAACTTGCCCGCAGGTGGGGCTATAAACTGAAAAGAATACCGGATAACCAGGCTAAAATAATTTTCGCTGCCGGAAATTTCTGGGGCAGAACACTTGCGGCCATCTCCTCCTCCACAGACAGCAGCAGTTATGAAAAATTCGGTCCGTTTATGCCGGGCTTCGAAATAGTTCCCTACAATGACCTGTCCGCTTTGGAGATAGCATTTCGGGATAAAAATGTAGCGGCTTTTATGTTTGAACCCATACAGGGCGAAGCGGGTGTAATAGTGCCCGACAAAGGCTATTTAACCGGTATAAGAAATTTATGCAACCAATACAATGTACTCATGATCGCCGATGAAATACAAACGGGTCTTGCACGTACGGGCAGGATGCTGGCCTGTGATCATGAAAATGTGCGCCCTGATATCCTGATCCTTGGCAAAGCGCTAAGCGGCGGCCTATTACCGGTTAGCGCCGTACTGGCGGATAATGAAATAATGATGACCATCTTACCGGGTGAACATGGCAGTACCTACGGTGGGAATCCTTTAGCCTGTGCCGTTGCGATGGCGGCCCTGCAGGTGTTAAAAGACGAGAAACTGGCTGAAAACGCGGAACTGATGGGAGAACTTTTACGAACTGAAATACGAAAGCTGAATTCTCCTTTCATAAATTTGGTAAGGGGCAGGGGTTTACTAAATGCAATTGTTATTAAACACACTAACCCGGATGCAGCCTGGGATCTTTGTTTAACATTAAAAGAAAATGGGTTATTAGCCAAACCAACACATGGCGATAAAATACGCTTTGCACCCCCTTTGGTAATTAACCGGCATCAGGTACTGGAATGCGTGGAAATTATCAGTAAAAGCCTGGCAACGCTTTGATTTGATCGCTTGTTACTATCAGCCTCATGTTAAATAACGAAGCCTGATTCATCCAGTTAATATTAACTTCGGCCCATAAATAATTTCATGGACACACACCTTCATCACGATCACGTTGAAACACATTTAAAAAATACGGATTTTTTAAGGGATATTGTAATTGGCATGAGCGACGGCTTAACCGTTCCTTTTGCATTGGCAGCCGGGCTAAGTGGCGCCGTTTCAGACAGCAGGATTATTGTAATCGCTGGCATTGCGGAAATTTGTGCAGGCAGCATTGCCATGGGACTGGGTGGATACCTTTCGGGTAAAACGGAACAGGACCATTACAAAAGTGAGATCAGAAGAGAATATAACGAAGTTGAAAATTTAAGGGAAGTTGAAATATCAGAAACAAAAGAATTTTTCGCAAATATTGGCTTAAGCGAAGGGTTGCAGGAACAGGCCACGGAAGAAATAGCAAAAGATAAACACCGCTGGGTAGATTTTATGATGAAGTATGAATTGGGACTTGAAAAACCTGATCCAAAAAGGGCTACCAAAAGTGCATTGAATATCGGGCTTTCTTATGTGGTAGGAGGGATCATTCCCCTGAGTCCCTATTTTTTTATCTCTGCTTCTGCTGAAGCTTTAGAAATATCCGTGGTGGCAACCTTAGTTTGCCTGTTTATTTTCGGCTATTTTAAAAGCAGGATAACCGGTATAAATCCCTGGTTAGGCGCTTTAAGGGTAACATTGATTGGGGCGATGGCTGCGGCTGCTGCGTTTGGAGTAGCTAAGTTATTTGATGCACACTGATCACCCGGTTTTTAAACTAACGAAGGAATGAGTGATTGCAGGAAATCTTACAAATGATGATTGTTATCTTTTGAAATATTTTCCATCGTCCATTCAATTTTTTTCTCGAAAGGATGCTGGCGCACCTGGCAGTTTTGTTTGCTGCAGATACGGCAACTAAAATCAACACAGCCGTCTGACGGCACAAACAGTTCCATCGACTGGCCGAATTCTTTTTTTACGAGTTCAGATAAAGCATCAATTTCAAAAGAAGCCTCATTAATATTTAAATACCAGGGTACGGTCAGATGGCAGTCGATATGAAGCGTACCACCATATTTTATAATACGAAGATTGTGCAGGTCTATCCAGTTCTCTCTCCTGTTGTCGTTTAGCATTAAAACCATTTTTTGGATCAGGGTGGTATCTGCTTCATCCATAATGCCTGATACAGAACTCCTGATGATCTTGTACCCGGTAAAAAGGATAATGAACGCAAACAGTATGGCTACTGCACTATCTATCCACCATAATTTTAAATAATACAGCAGGATCAGGCCAACGATGATACCAATGGTTGAGTAGGTATCTGTTTGCAAATGTTTTCCGCTTGCCATCAGTACCAGCGAATTATTTTTTTCACCCGTTTTAATACAAATATAACCGGCAACATAATTAATAAGCCCGGTGATAGCGACTAGCAAAATCCCGTAATCTAATTTCAGAATAATATGGGGATGTATTAAACTCCGGACCGCCGTATAAATAATGATCAGCCCGGCAATCGAAATCAATACGCCTTCCACGGCCGCTGAAAGAAATTCAGCTTTACCATGACCGTATGGATGATCCCAGTCTTTAGGTTTGGCGCTGATATATAAACTGTACACCCCTATTAAACCAGCGATCACATTGACGGTACTTTCCAATGCATCCGTTAAAATGGCTACAGAACCGGTAAGGTACCAGGCTATTACTTTCATGATAAAAAGTAGTATACCTATTCCGGTAATTATTTTCTGCAGCCGGAGATTTTGTTGAACAGTTTGCAACTAAATGATTTTAAGCCTGCAAAGATAAGTCCCGCATATTAAAGGAGAGGAATTCAACGCTGCTACTTTTGAGCATCACCAAAAGCTTAGGCCCAAATGACCAAATCGGGAATACTATTCTGCATTGGATATATCCTGATTATCCAGCAAAACTGAACGCTTCTTAAGCCTGTTGCTGTTGCTGAACCCCAAAGCTGTTTAGGAAAATATTACCGGCATTAAATAAATGCTACTGCTTGGGCTTTCCGTAACCGAATGTATGTCGTTGAACAGTGCCTGTTCGTTGATTAGTGATGATGCATATGTAAGAAATGAAATGTCAATTCGTACATTTGCAATTATTTAAAACGGAAGATTCAAAAATGGAATTGTCAAAAAACTATATACCCAACCAGGTAGAAGCAAACTGGTACCAGCATTGGCTTGATAAAGGATATTTTAACAGTGTGCCTGATGAACGGGAACCTTATACCATTGTAATACCACCACCTAACGTAACGGGGGTATTGCATATGGGGCATAGCCTCAATAATACCATCCAGGATATATTGATACGCCGTGCGAGAATGCATGGTAAGAATGCCTGTTGGGTACCCGGCACTGATCATGCGTCCATTGCCACTGAAGCTAAAGTTGTGGCTATGCTGAGAGAAAGGGGTATTGCAAAATCTTCCCTGAGCAGGGAGGAGTTTTTAGCCTATGCATGGGAATGGAAAGAAAAGTATGGCGGCATCATTTTACAACAATTGAAAAAGCTGGGCTGCAGCCTCGACTGGAACCGGGTGTCTTTTACGATGGACAAGGATTATTATCAATCTGTAATCAAAATATTTGTTGAACTGTACAATAAGGGAAGCATTTACCGTGGCAAAAGAATGATCAACTGGGACGTAAAAGCAAAGACAGCCCTGAGTGATGAAGAAGTAATCAGGAAAGAAACAAAGCAAAAACTATATCATATAAGGTATCAAATAGCAGAGGCCGGCAACGAAGCAGGGTATCCGAATAACTCCCCTTTTGGGGCCGGGGGCGGCTCTATCATCATCGCCACCGTTCGTCCTGAAACCATCATGGGCGATACCGCCATCTGCGTACATCCGGATGATGAACGCTATAAATATTTGCACGGCGGATTTGCGATTGTACCACTGATCAACCGGCGCATACCCATTATCACGGATGAATATGTATCGATGGATTTTGGAACAGGCGCGTTGAAAGTAACACCTGCCCACGATATGAATGATAACCAGCTTGGACAAAAACACGGGCTTGAAGTAATTGATATTTTAAACGATGATGGTACGCTGAGTGAAGCTGCACAGATCTTTATTGGGGAAGAACGATTTGAAGCCAGGAAAAAAATAGTGCGGCAGTTAGAAGCGGAAAATTTTTTGGTGAAGGTGGAAGACTATACCAGTGAAGTAGGGTATAGTGAAAGAACCGATACGGTGGTAGAACCGCGGTTGAGTTTACAATGGTGGGTAAAAATGAAAAATCTCAGCGACCCTGCATTAAAAGCCGTAATGTCATCCGTGCCAGACGGGGAGGAAGCAATAAAATTTTACCCCCCTAAATTTAAAAACACCTATCGCCACTGGATGGAAAATATCCGGGATTGGTGCATCAGCAGGCAGCTATCCTGGGGGCACCGTATTCCGGCATGGTATGATGAGGATGGTAATGTATATGTGGCGGAGAGCCTGGAAGCATTACATAAAGACCGGCCTGAAACCAGCAAACTTCCCTTAAAACAGGACGAAGATTGCCTGGATACCTGGTTCTCCTCCTGGCTTTGGCCCTTTGAAGTATTTAAGGGAATTAGTGACCCGGGTAATGCTGAAGTGAAATATTATTATCCTACCAACACCCTCGTAACCGCGCCGGAGATCATTTTTTTCTGGGTGGCAAGGATGATCATGGCAGGATATGAGTACATGGGCGAAAAACCATTTAATGAGGTTTATTTTACCGGCATTGTAAGGGATAAGCTGGGCAGAAAAATGAGTAAGCAATTGGGTAATTCGCCCGACCTGCTTAGCCTGGTAGACCAATACGGTGCAGACGCGGTAAGATTTGGTATCATGGTATCCTCACCCGCGGGCAACGACCTGATGTTTGACGAAAGTACCCTGGAACAGGGACGGAATTTTAATAATAAGTTATGGAATGCATTGAAGCTGGTCCGTAGCTGGCATTCGCGTATTGATCCCTCGGCAACCCTGGTTCAAAGCGTGGAGTCTTTGAGTATTAATACAGACGCCTCCCTTATTACACATCTTTCCTCGGTTCTTACGCACCATTCATTACTCATCCATCACCAGTTTGCCACCGACTGGTTTAAAAATCGGATGAACCAGGTAAGAGCAGAAGTAGATTCGCTGATGAAACAGTTTCGCCTGAGTGAAGCATTGAAGACCATTTATTCTTTGATCTGGGATGATTTCTGCAGCTGGTACCTGGAGTGGGTGAAACCGGGATTTGAACAACCGGTAGAAGCATCCGTCTACAATACAACCGTAGAATTTTTTGAAGAGATGATGCAGCTACTGCACCCATTCATGCCTTTTATTACCGAAGAAATTTATCATCTGCTGAAAGACCAGCAGGTTGATCTTTGTGTAACCCAGTCCATAGCCGGTCACCCACCCTTAGCCGAAGTGCTGGAACAGGGGGAATTACTGAAAAAAGTGATTTCTTCCATCAGGGATGCCCGGAATAAAAACCAGGTAAAACCAAAAGACACTATTCACCTGCACATACAAACAGGTTCAGCGGAAGCATATCGGGCAATTGAAAACATACTAAGCAAGCAGGTAAATGCCGCTTCAATCAGCTTTACCGGTGAACCGGTTGCCCATGCCATTGTTGTGGCAGTTGAAAAAGATAAATTCTATATTGAATCCGGACAACTATTAGACAGTGCCGCATTAAAGAATGACCTGGAAAAAGACCTGCAACACCAGCAAAACTTTTTAATAAGCGTACAAAAAAAATTAAGCAATGAACGTTTTGTACAAAATGCACGACCCGAAGTAATTGATTTGGAGAGAAAAAAACAGGCGGATACGGAGCACAGGATCAGGACAATTGAGGAAAGCCTGGCTGCACTGAATTAACATTTTTTGATACTAATTAGCGGTTAATTTCGTTTTATCGTTAAAACAAGAAAGATGCAAAAGAAGTTTTACCTGTCTTATTCCTTATTTGCCCTGTTTCTTTTGTGTAGTAATGTGATGTTGGCCCAACAACCTGTCAAGCCTGTCGCTTCACCCGGTGCAAAATATAAAAAGCCCCTCGCAAAATCCTGGCTTGGAAAAGTTACTGGAAATATAAGTTTAAATGCTGATGAAGCCAGGCAACTCATTACCCTCCCGTTAAAAATTACAGATGATAAAAATGTTGATTACCTGATCTCTTCTTACCAGTTCGCTTATAAAAGGATTGGCGTGACCGAAGATGAAGCAACCGGAAAAACTTCCGCGCAATCTGACATGGCTGCGGACAGGTTTACGAGTACCCCGCTTCCCGCCGTATGGCAAAAAAATATCATTGAAGGATTGCACAAAGGCGAAGAATTGTATTTCTTCGATATCATTGTATTTGATAAACAGGGGCGTCGTTTCTTCGCACCCGAATTGAAAATTACCATTCAATAAACGATTACTGATGGAGGTAAAAAAAGTAGGCGCTGAATCGATACCGATCGTTCAATCGTTAGTGACTATTACCTGGCCTTTCACTTACAAAGAAATTTTGTCTGCCGCGCAACTGAGCTATATGCTCCAACTGATATACAGTGCGGAATCTTTACAAAATCAAATCGAAAAACAGGGGCACCAGTTTATACTCGGATCGGATGATAAAGCGGCAGTCGGCTTTGCTTCATACGGATCAAAGAATGCAGCATCGCCAGCTATTTTCAAGCTCCATAAAATTTATATCGATCCCGGTCACCAGGGTAAAGGCATCGGCAAAATTTTACTGGACTATATCCTCCACGATATTAAACTGGCAGGTTCCCGGGAACTGGAATTAAATGTTAACCGCCACAATAAAGCCCTTGGCTTTTATCAGAGATTCGGCTTTAAGATTATAGATGAACAGGATATACCCATTGGCAACGGGTATTTTATGAATGATTATATTATGAGGCTAAACTGGTAATAAGCGTATTTCGAACCTGCTGTTCCCTGTACTACGCCAAATTGACCCTGTACTGTAAAGGACATGATATCAACTTTCACCATCCACCATTGACCATTCACCCTTCACCATTCACTTTTTCATATCATCCGGCTACTCAATCATAACGGCCATTTATGGAGATTATACCCTTCTGAGTTTTTCATTAATTAATTTTATTTACATTAGATTAACCGGCAATTTAAATTACCCCAGTTTTTTGTTTCCATATTGGATGAAGGGTAAATGTATTTATTGGCAAGTATCTTTTATATTTATCATTTATCAATTATCATTAATCCGCATGGTAAAAAACTGTATTATACTTGCTGCTTTTAGTTGTTGTACGTTTACTGTTTTCGCCCAGAATAAATTTATCGACAGCCTGGTTCAATGGATAGATCAGCATCCGAAAGTTGATTCACAATACATCATCAACCTTCATAAAATCAGCTACCGATGCAGTGAGAATGATGTGAAAAAATCTTTCAGTTATTATGAAAAAGTGGCGGCTTTAAGTGACAGTCTTCATTTTAATTATGGAAAATCCCTGGCAGAGATCAACCTGGGCATCCTGCTTTCCAATTCCGCTAATTATGAAGCCAGTAACACTGCCTATTTTAATGCGATCGACTATGCCGACCTCAGTGGCGCCCTAAGGTTAAAAGCGATATCCCTGAATAATATAGGCGATAATTTTAAGGTTTTGAAGGACTACGATAAATGCAGGAAGTACATGAAAGAGGCGATCATAATCAATACAAAGTTAGCCGCGTGGCGGGGCGTGGCTATTAATTACGAACTCCTCCATCAATGCGACCTGGAAGAAAAATTATATGCAAACGCGAAGGGGAACCTGGAGGCGGGTATGCAATTTGCGCTGAAATCCAACGAAAATTATATCCTTTCCCAGTTTAATCTGGGCTTTGGGAAATTACACGCGATCGGCCAACATTTTGATTCCGCAGAATATTATTTTTCATTGGCCTTACAACAATCAAAAGCGCAAAACGAGCTTCGGAATGAATACCAGGCCTACCTTGCCCAGGCAAAATATTTGACCGGGTTAAGTCCTTCAAAAAAAATAAATATCCTGCACAACGCGCTTGTTATCGCGAAAAAAATAACGTACCTCGAGGGACAGGCCAATGCCGCGCTTGAATTATCTAATGTGTACGACCAGTTGAAGAACAAGGATTCTTCTTTATTTTATTACAGGGTACACCGGTCGGCTTTTGATACTTTATTTTCAGAACACAACAAAAGAAATACCATCATCCATGAATCTGAATGGATGATCAAACGGAAAGAGATTGAAAACCAGCACTTAAAGGAATTAGCGGGCATCCAGGAAAAAAAGATCGATATTAAGAACGCCTTATTGTTGGCCCTGGCGATATGTGTCGGACTCATCATGGGCATCGCGTTCTTTATTCATTCATCTATCCAGGCGAAAAAGAAACGTATGGAATCTGCTTTTAAACAAAAAATCGCGGAAACACAAATGCAGGCATTACAATCGCAGATGAATCCGCATTTTATTTTCAATAGCCTCAACAGCATTGAAAATTTTATGATGAAAAATGAGAAAAGGCTGGCGAGTGATTATTTAAATAAATTCGCCAGGCTGATCAGGACGATATTAGAGAGCAGCCGCAATGAGTTGTTACCGCTTTCTAAAGATATGGAAGCGCTGCAGTTGTACATCGATCTGCAACAGTTACGTTTTAATAATAAGTTTTGTTATCAAACCATCATTGAACCCACCTTGCAAAACGGCGATTATAAAGTTCCTTCCCTGATAATACAACCCTATGTGGAGAATGCTATCGAGCATGGAATTGCCCATAGCGAACAGGAGGACCTGAAATTAACTGTAACAGTTAGCCTGGCGGGTGATTTTATTCAATATATTATTGAAGATAATGGTATTGGAAGATTACAATCAGCTTCTTATAACAGTCAAAATAAACCCTACCATAAAAGCGTGGGTTTAAAAATTACGGAAAACAGGGTTCAGATTTTTAACGGTGTGCAGAGCAGTCCAGGTGATATTGAAATCACAGACCTTTATACACAAACGGGCGAACCTGCCGGTACCCGGGTATCTGTCAAAATAAAAGCAATTTGATATGGAAAAGATAAAGGCGATCCTGATCGATGACGAACTTAGCAGCTTGCAAAACCTGCGTCAAAAGCTCGATGAGTTTTGCCCGGATTTGCAGGTGATCGCAATGGCGCAAAAACCGGAAGAAGCCATGCTGCTGATAAAGCACCATAAACCTGACGTTATCTTCCTGGATATTGAAATGCCCAAGATGAGCGGCTTCCGGATGCTGGATGAATTGGGCGAATGCGATTTTGAGATTATTTTCACCACGGCCTATAACCATTATGCCATCGACGCCATCCGCATCAGCGCATTCGATTATCTTGTAAAACCTATTGCCATCAAGGATTTGCAGGTAGCGGTAGAGCGTTTAAATAAAATGCGTTCCGTGCAAACGAGGGAAAGAATAGATATTCTTAAAACTTCGATGAATGAAAAAAAATCGCAGGATGATAAAATAGCCATCCCAACCGCTGAAGGACTCGAATTTATTCCAATTAAAAATATCCTGCACATTGAATCCAGTTCCAATTACAGTAAAATCTATTTTAAGGAAAGCAAAGCCATCCTGGTTACCAAATTGCTGAAAGACTTTGAAGATATGCTGCAGCCTTATCGCTTTTACCGGATCCATAATTCGCACCTTATCAATTTAAATTACATCCAAAAATATGTAAAGGCCCAGGGCGGACAGGTAGTTATGCAGGATGGCACCACCATTGATGTTGCGAGGAGAAAGAAGGAGGAGTTTTTAAAGATGATTTCGGGGAGCCCGGAAGGATAACGGGAATTATTTAAAGCAACTGATTTACCCGGGCCTCAAGAACAGGGTTTTTAGAAAAAACCCTGCAAAAAAAAACATATTTTATTATTGTTGTCCGACTAAATGCTTGATAACCTTTTCCGGCCTACATGACCTCACTCCAACCCCTCACCCGTTCGACAAGCTCAGGACTTCGGGGCTAGAACCCTTAGTCGTAACCGCTTTTAGCAAATCAGGCTACTTTTTGCCGGACAAGAATGATATTTTATCTGCTATTGAGATTTTAAGATGGAATACCCCCTGTCGTTCACAAATAAAATGAGATAGTTTCAATTTTTTGAGTCTCTTACCGCCCTCTTGGGCAATCATTAACTTAATTTTTTAATTTTTACAGCAAACCTTTTGCAACCAATCAGCGTATTTGTTGTTGTATAGGTATCAACATGATCCATGTTGGTTGTTTTAAGGGTTAAAGATATCCCCTCCGGTTCCCCGGCGGGGATTATTTTTTAATGCTCCCGTCCTTTCTGCCTTATTTTTTTGATGCTATTTCCAATCCCTCAATTTTCAATGTCCAGGCAAATTCCCCGGTTTTTTGTGTGGGAAATATAATTTTTAACCCCTGTTCATCCTGTGTAAAAACCAGGTCTTCATTATGACCAAGCAAGCTCACCCTTTTCACTTTCCCCATAGTTTGGGGTAATGAAGCCACCAGGATTGATGCTGTTGGCCATTGGAGCAAGATACCGTATAACACATTTCCTTTTGTAGTGAATCGTACCTGGCCTTCACCATATTTTTTCCAGGCACGGGTGCCGTAAATACCATCGCCATTTACTGCCAGCCATTTACCAACCCCCGTTAAAATATCCTGCTGCTCCTGCGGAATGGTACCATCGCTTTTGGGTGATATATTCAGCATGTAATTTCCATTCCGGCAAACGTTTTCTATAAGCCTTCTTATGACACTTGCAGTGTTGGTTAGTTTCATTCCTTCCACATAGCCAAACTTTTCGCCAATCGGGTCATCCACCTGCCATACATAATCCGTCATTTCTTTTGGTGCCCTACCCTGCCGTTCAAA
The DNA here is from genome assembly GCA_014379625.1 of Ferruginibacter sp. Classification (GTDB taxonomy): domain Bacteria; phylum Bacteroidota; class Bacteroidia; order Chitinophagales; family Chitinophagaceae; genus Ferruginibacter. Next base: position 36,199 of record JACMLJ010000045.1, read on the forward strand.
ATCCCTGATACTTCCCGCTAGATATGCATCTGCCTTTGTACTGATTGACACTGCCTTGCCCCAGGAAGCCGCACGATTGTAATAATAAGCGGCAAACCGTAGTTTTATAGGGTCAAGGTTTCTGCTGTTAACGCCGTTATCGAACCAAAACATGTCGGGTTTATATTTATCTACCAATTCCTGGCAACGGGCAAGCCATTCTTCGAGGAAGGCCTGGCTTTGCGGCGCAACATGCTGATCTTCTATCACTTCTTCACCAGCTTTGGGTGCGTTGCGTTGGGGGGGTAGCTGGGGAGGCCCGTAAAAATCAGCGTACTTACGATCAAACAAATCTGTTTTTACTTTGAGCTTCGGGTACATAAAATCCCAATGTTCCATCCGGTGATTGGATACCCCAAACTTTAACCCCTGTTTACGCACCGCATTTCCGAGGTCGCCAATAAAATCTATATGTGGCCCCATTTCTTTTGCATCCCATTTGGTTAGTTTGCTATCGTACATAGCAAACCCATCGTGGTGTTCGGCGGTTGGCACTACATATTTAGCCCCGGATTTTTTAAATATTTCTGCCCATTCTTCCGCCTTAAATTTATCCATTTTAAACAAAGGTACCAGGCTCTGGTAACCAAAAGAATCAACCCTTCCAAAATGTTCTTCATGCCATTTGCGCACCCCATCATTACTATACATGTGACGGGGGTACCATTCACTGGCATGTGCCGCTACTGTATAAACACCATAGTGGATGAAGATGCCAAACTTACCGTCCAGGAACCACTCCGGAACGGTATAATTCGCTTTAATGGATTCCCACTCGGGTTTGAACGGCCCCCGGGGTATATCCGCTGCCTTACCATTGGGCAGAGAAAGCGTAACACGAGGCAGTACTGGTTGAGACAATACCCTGTTAGCCATACTATCCTGGGCCTCCGTAGCAATTTGCGAAACCAGCAGCCCCGCAATAAACAAAGTCTTTAATTTTTTCATTTTTAATTGTCGATGGATGAACTATTTATTTATTTACTTTTTGAAAACATTTTTTTTACACTCTGGAGGAACACGCCCGCGAACGTTTTTATTTTTCGAACTTCCCTACAAAACCTCCGTTGGCATTTAATCTGATTTGAAGGGTGGAGGCTGATGATAGTTTTTCATTTGCCAATAGGGCGTTTCCCTGTTTGTTGCTATCGTCTTTAACGGACGAAAGCAGGTAGCTACCATTTTTTAAAAAAGATAAATCAATATTGATTATAGTTGGCTCTTTCAATCCATTCATGGCAGCAACAAACCAGGTATCACCTTTACGGCGGGCAAATACTACCAGCTCACCAATTTTACTTTGAGGTAAGACGATAGTTTCATCCCAAACAGGTGGAATACTTAGTATCATTTCTTTGCAGGGATTGTCGAGGATAGTTTGCGGATCGGCACCAATGCATAAAAAAGGAGAAGTAAATACTACCATGCTGGCAATATGGTGGGCCCAGCTTACTTCGCCCATACGGTCCCCAAAATGAAGCGGCGTAAAATCTGCATGGCCTGCAAGGTAGCGTGTAAAAGGAAGTACGGTATTGTGTTGTGCCCATGGTGGCCGCCCTTCCATTCCCCGGATGGCTTCCCTTGTCATCTCATTGGGCCAGGTTCTCGTTTCACCGGTGGGTTTATTGGCACCATGAAAATCCATCATCAGGTGGTACACCGCCGCATCTTTTAAAGCAGCCTGGTAAAATTGGATGATTTCCTGCGCCTCGTTGTCAAAAAAATCGACCTTTAACCCCACGATACCCAGTTCTTTGCATTTTTTAAAAAATGCTATGCGTTGCTTTGGATCTTTAATTCCTGGTATTCCTCTTCTATCCGGGTACGCTTTCCAAACCCAGATTTTCACTCCTTTAGTTGCGGAATAATCCACCAGTTCTTTCATCATATCCCAATGATCTTTGTGGTTTACACTGTCTTTCCAGTTGGCCCATCCTTCATCTACCAGGTTATATTCAAAACCCAACTGAGCAGCCAGGTCGGAAAACTTTTTCATGATTTCCAGTGTAACGGCCCCGCGGCCTGCCAGCCAACTCCATACACTTCGACCGGGTTTTACCCATTCAGTATTATATCCCTGTGGAAATAATTTTTTATCATGTGCCGGTGATACATTGGCAATGATATCGCAATTCAGCATTGTATTTAGGTCTTTGCCAATTTCTATTATTCGCCAGGGTGTTTCAATATTCCCATTCTTTTTGGTGATACCGGAAAGGTTTGCCTGCATTGTTCTTTTGCCGTTAACTATAAGGGACATGCCTGCAAAATCAGTGAGGCCACCTTCTGTAATGGCCGCGTAACCTGCATTACCAGGCAGCTCAATGGTAACGGGCGGGCCTATCAATTCACCTGGCTTTATAGTATCTATTAATTTTTTACCATACCTCCCTTCATAGTATTTGATGTTGGGTTGCGACCAGATGATACTTCCGGCGGGTATCGTAAAGGTTGTAAACTCTTTTTCTATAACTGCTGAGTCTTTATTACTGATTAAATACCTGAAAGCCACTCCGTCATTAAATACCCTTGCCTCCAGCGTAAAGGCACCCATTCCGGCGAAAACAATTGTTGCACCGTTATATTTATTAGCCGCCATATTATGTACACCACGAAACGCGTACACTTCATTTGTTTTTTGCCGGAGTATTTTCCCGGTAGTTACATTCTCGGCAATCATCTTTCCATTTACCAACATACTTAATGCAGATGGTTCAATAATTGTTTTATTGTTGAATTCAACTGTGTAGTACAGCTTCCCGTTTTTATTGGTAACGGACAGGCTTACCACAGCATCGGGGCTCTTTATAATAATGGGTTTGCCGCTTGCGGATTGCTGTGCTATCAATTTCGCTGATCCCGCAAAAGCTTCCGCAAGCAATAAAATAAATAAAATGATTTTTTTTAAGGATACCATGATTTTGGTTTTTAATTTTTTATATATTTATACAATTCGCTGCCCGCAAGCAGGAAGGCCCCTACCCCATAAATTTCAGTACTGTTGGCATCCACTTTATCCGGCGCCGCACCGATGGGTTGCACATAACCGAGCATGCCATCTTCATGAACCGATGAAACTAATACCTGCCAGGATTTTTGTACCACCGGCCAGTACGTTTTTTTATCCAGCAGATCATTATTCAACCCCCATAATAAAGCGTAGCAATAAAAACCCGTTCCGCTCATTTCTTTGATGGGGTAACTTGCAGGGTCTAACAATGAAGCATGCCAGCTTCCATCGGGTTGTTGTATGGATGCAATTTTTGAAGCCATTTCTTTATACAAACTAATGAACCGTTCCCTGTCGGGATAATTTTCAGGCATATTTTCCAAAACCCTCACCAGGCCTGCCAGCACCCAACCATTACCGCGGCTCCAGAAAACTTTGGCTCCATTTTTTTCTTTTTTATTTAAGTAGCTGCCATCTCTTGCATACAAATGTTCAGCAGGGTCGTATAAATAATCAGTGGTTTTCCACCAGAGCTTTAATGCAATGTCTAAATATTTTTGCTGACCTGTAACTTTGCTTAAATAACTTAATGCGGTAGGTCCCATAAACAACGCATCGCACCATGCCCATTCACGAAGCTGGATCCGGTTCTTCCATTCAAGGCTCTCTGTATGGGGAGCAGCTACAATACTATCTGCAAGCCGGCGAAAATTAAGGATCATCTTTTCATCTTTGTATTTCGCATATAACAATGAGTAAGCCTGGCCAATGCAATAATCGTCAGCAAAAAAACGGCGTGGACCTGTTTCCCATTTCAGGCTATCGCCTTTATCCAACAGGGTTTGAATGTATTGGGGCTTCTTACTTATATAGCCCAGCGCCGCCAGGCCGGTATAACCTGCAGCATTCGTCCAGTCGTACCAGCGATGCTTACTCCCGTTTTGTTTCCAGTGGTTTAATTGCCAGTCTGCCACTTTTTCCATTATTTTTTTTACCGATTTTGCATTTATTTTTTTGGGATTATCATCATTCCGGGGTAAAGCAAATGCTTTTATTGCCGCAAAAGAAAAAATGAGTAGAAAGGTAAATGATATTATTTTTTTCATGGTTTATATAGATTTTTTTTGGGGTGATCTTTTTTTTTTCGATGGGATTCACCCATCTTTTTCGATGGGATTCACCCGTCTTTTTCGATGGGATTCACCCATCGCTTTTATATTGCACCCTTTCAGGGCTTTTTTGTACTTTTTATTATACCAATTTTTCCGGAATTGCTGCGCCCTTTCGGGGCTTTTTATTTTATTGAGAACGGTAATATGCTTCCATTATATACCAGGCTTTCTTTTTATACCCTTTATCGGATAACAGGCCTTTACGGTTCCACATGCCGCTCTGGCCATCCTGTAATGTGGGATGTAAGCGTCGTGGCGACCGGAAATCCACTAATATCCATGGGCAGGTACCCCTCAGAAAGGGAATGTTTTTTAGCATTGCTACCTGGTCTTTATATAATTGTTCCTGGTATTCTTCGCTCCAGGAACTGGCTGTATCTGCAGGGCCATGATGTCCATACAATGCTTCGCCACCAAATTCAGACATGATCAGGGGTTTATTGAAAGCTGATTTCCACACCACATCAGCAGGACCGGATGGCCAGGCTTTATACCAGCCTAAGTATTCGTTCACCGAAAGCACATCCAAGTATTTACTTAAAGTGTCTTCTATTGCAACCGTATTGCCCGAATAATTTACCCTGTTAAAAGCTGAAGCTATCAAACGCGTGGGATCGATCGTTCTGGTGAACGCAGCCATATTAATAATTGCGGTATTTCTTGCTTTACCGGGGCTGGTTTCGTTCGACATACTCCAGATAATAATTCCGCACCTGTTCTTATCACGGTTTACCATTTCGGTAAGCATGGAATTCATTTTATTTTGCATGACAGCATTCCCAAAATCAATACCCTGGTAAACCGGTATTTCTTCCCAAACCATCAACCCAATTTTATCCGCCATCCGAACAATGTATTCATTTTGCGGGTAATGCGCCAGTCTTACAAAATTACAGCCCAGTTCTTTAGTCCAGGTAAGCAATTGCAGCGCGTCTGCTTCGGTGTAGGCCCTGCCTTTCCGTTGCGGTATTTCCTCATGAAAAGAAATACCTTTTAAAAAGACCGGTTTGTTATTCAATAATATTTCCGTGCCCTTTACTGTTATATTTCTAAACCCAATCAATTCAATGATGCTATCCGTTTCGCTGGCAAATTTTACCGGGTATAATGTAGGATTTTCAGGGGTCCATAAATTTAATTTTACCGGAAAACTAAAAGCAGCCCGTCCGTTATTTCCGGTAGTTGTTTTAAAATTAATTTTTGCCTCGGGCACCCTGATGTTTATGGATTGGCTTTTATTAAGCCCGCCCAATTGAACCCATCCTTCCACTTCATTGTTACTACCTTTCTTTAGCTGAAAAAAATAATCTTCAATATAGGATAACGGTGTTGCCACCAGGTTTACCTCGCGGGTAATGCCGCCATAATTAAACCAGTCGAAACCCAAAGAAGGAATACCATCTTTTACACGCTGGTTGTTGACCCTTACGATGATTGAATTCTCCCCTTCTTTTACTTTGCCGGTCAGTTCAAACTGGAAAGCGGTAAAACCTCCTTCATGGCTGCCTATTTTTTCGTTGTTGAGAAAAACATCTGCTATATAATTAACGCCTGCAAAATGAATGAAGAGTTTTTCCTGCACATCCTTCTTATAACTGAATTTCTTTTTATACCAAACGGTACTTTCATAAAAATTAAGTTCGGGCATTTGCGAATTAAAATCACCCGGAACATCGAGTACCGTTCCACCTTCAAATGAATATTCAAAAAAATCCGTTTTTCCTTTTGGCTGCTGGTCTTTCCAGATAGCCGCCCATGAACCAATTCCAAAATCTGCGGGATCAATAATGGCCTGCCATTTACCATTTAGGCTGATTATTTTTCTTCCCGGGATATTTCCGAGATTGCTTTGTAATGAAAGCTGACCGGCGATTTTAGTACTTTCATCATGCACCTGTATACCCTGGGCGGCAGGAAAATAGGGGAGATGGAAAATGCCCGCTAATAATACAAAATACAACCTGGTTTTTCGATTCATCTTTTTATTTCCATTTACATTTATGTGGATTACCTGCAATCCTGCCTGTCAAATTACACTATGGATGGTGTAACTATAACGGTGATGAAGGTGACCACGGATTTTACTGGCGGGCGCATCAACTTGATACTTTCACCTTATTGAGCAAAATCTAAAAGTGCTATTGTATACTTTATTCAAAACGATCTTCTCTTTTAAATAATCTTTTTGTGGTATCCATCGTTGGCCACCCATCTTCCCCCAGATAAACCGGTCTAATGTTCAACAACGAAGCCCCGTTGGCTGAACGTGTATATGCATGGTACACTATAAAAGTGGTATCCTTTTCTGTGAAAAAACCATTGTGCCCACGTCCAGGTTCGGTACTATCACCTGCCAGGAAAATGGTGAAATTATTATCCACCCAACTTTGTCCCTCCTTGTTTAAATAAGGGCCTTTTAGACTTTTAGCGCGGCCCATTACCACCTGGTAGGTACTGTTGATGCCTGCGCAACATCTTCCACGGGAGGCAAACAGGTAATAATATCCATGCCCCCTAATGATGAAGGCTCCTTCGCCCAGGGCCCTGGTAAGGGTTATAATTTCGGGCGGATCATCTTTTAATTTGCCGGTCTTTGCATTTAATTCCACTAAGCGCAAACCTGACTTGTAAGAGCCATATACCAGGTATTTTTTTCCATCATGATCAATAAAAATATTCGGGTCAATTACATTCACTCCTTCGCCACCATTTTTATAACTGATCACCTGTCCCTCATCCACCCATTTGTAGGCGGTATTACCGGCATCGAGTGTTGTATTGGTAGCATACCCGATACTCGAATTAAAATCCATCCAGGCGGATACAGAATAATACAGGTGATATTTACCATTGCTGTAATGAATATCCGGCGCCCATAAACTTCCATCCTGTTTGGGAATATCCATTTTATGCCATGCAGGTAAAGCAATAGAATCGAAAACCCTGCCGGCTGTTTTCCAGTTAATTTTATCGGGTGATGTTTTGATAGAAATACCCCGGCCGGTTGAAAAAATATAATACCTGTCTCCCTGCTTTATCATCACCGGGTCATGTACATACAGGTTGCCTTTTAAACCGTTATTTTCAATGTCCCGGTTTCGTTGTGGCTGCGCAAAAGCAAACTGACCGGAACATGCTAGCAGGCAAATGATGTGAAACAATATTTTCATATTCATAGAATCATTTATCAATTGTAAGGACTACTAACACTGACTGGGTAATCAGTTTCAGCCCGCACACTCAGGAATGGACCGGTTGGAAATTTAGCAGGCAATGGATAAGTTGTTTTGCCGGTGGCAAGCCATTCTGTTGCACGGATCAGTATTGTTTGAAAACCGATACAGCGGTAACTAACAGGATAAACTTCATCTTTCCACAAATGCCCCATACTTGAATTATATACATGGCCTTTACCATAATTAATTACCCATTCAACCGGCCAGCTTTTTTTTGTAACCGAGTCAGTTGTGTAAGATAAAATGGTAAGGTTTTCAGCAGGGCCCCTTGCATAAGTGTACAATTCCATCGAGGGTGTTCGCCATTGGGCAGGGAACCCATTATTTACCGGATGCTTAGTCAGGATATGAACAGTGGCATCAAATCTTTTACCATGACTGGTATTATTGCCCTGCCCCGGCGGGATTCGTATGATTTTATGAAGGCTATCAATTTCAAGCGCGTAGCCTGTTTCTTTTGGCCGCCATCCCAAACCGATCATCCGGTCATATGCTGCCCAGTGCGGAAAGGCATTGTTGGCCGAATGAAGAATATACAGGCCGCCTCCTTTGCTTACATAATTTTCCAATTGTTTTTCTACCCTTTCGGGCCACTTCCAATTTTTATTCTGAATATTATTGGTGTTTTGAATAATTACATCATAGCCGGTGAAACGGGGGTTCCAGTTAAGCCATGCAGTATCATCTGCCGTGGCCGGTGCCGTGCTTGTTTCCACCTTAAAAAGACCTGACTCTTCCAGTATATCCTTTGTAACCTTTGTTGTTTGTCGCCAGTCATGATTACTGAATCCATCTATGATAAGCACGCTGACCTGGTGATCTTTTTTTTGATTTTTTCCTTTACCGCCATTTTCCGCCACCTGGTTTTTAGCGACTATAATTTTACCATCCTTAGCAAATGAAATTTTTACGATCCCCGGTTTTTCTCTCCACGGTGATTGATTATCATTACCAAAGAAGGTAGCCCACCAGTTACCTTTTTTATCTTTAAAAAAATTACCACCGCCGCCGCAGGGCACTGATTCGTGCCGGTTGGTATAGGGCCCATAAATACTATCGGAAATCGCCACACAACTGGAATATCGGCCTTCGTATTCATCCGCGGCGCCCAGGTAATATTTACCATTCGCTTTAAATAATATTGCACCTTCATGTCCCAGGTCGTTTGACCCCCTTTTCATACATTTGGCGGAATGATGTGCTGAGTCATGATCGGGGTTTTGCAGTACAATCGTATGAAAAGGTTCGGCAAAACCACTCATGTCATCTTTCATTTTTGCAATCCGTCCGGCCCCGCTCCAGGTAAAATATACGCTGCCGTCTTCATCTTCAAAAAGCGTAGGATCAATACCGTTAACAAAGGGTTTGTCGGTAACAGTAGTAGCGTGAATGTATGGACCTTCCGGTTTGCCCGAAGTGCTTTTTAAAATCGATATCCCGCCTGGTGGCATACTGAGGCATATAAAATAATTCTTTTTTACATAATGTAATTCCGGCGCCCATAAAGCACGGGCGGGCTTACCATGGAGGTTTTGCCATTGCTTTTCCCAATCGCCTTCTTTTTCAATGCTCCATACCAGTCCGATATAGCTCCAGTTTTTAAGATCCGGGGATTTCCATAATTCAACACCTTCGGCCCATGCCCAGATATTATTACCGGATGATCCGGTAAGATAGTAATTACCATCACCGCCTGCGCAAATCACCGCATCCCGTAAATGCAATTCCAGGAGGGGTTTGATGGCTGGTAGGATGCCATTTTTTATGGCTGAACCAGAAGTTTTTTCAGGAGACATTTTTAGCCAGCCAGGTTCCGGATATGGCCCATTGTATTGTACGCCATCCGATCCGCTGCGCCAGCCACCTCCACCATCACCCACTACCGGTTTACCGGGTCCGCTGATGCCCGGGCCCGATTTTAAAATTACCCGGATTTCCTCTTCGGTAAATATTTTTTTCTGTTGGGCAAGTAGAGTGGAAACAGAGAGGAAGATAGAAAAGCTAAAACTAACTAATTGTATAAATTTCATGGCCTTGAATCGTTAAAAGAAAATCCTTTTAAAACTTAACAAAAGAATAAAAATAATTGATTGGGCCATCCCGATCGTCCTGCTGCATCCTGCCCCTATTTAGCGGGTGTATCCTGCAATTCAAATTCAAGTTTACCACCTTTCATAATATCGGAATAATTAATGCTATATTTTTTATACCATTTACCATTCCATTTTACCCCGCTGATATAAACAGCACCTTCCCTTTTTTTAGTACAAACAATCTCCAGCTTTTTATTTTCGGGCAATTGCAGGCTGATCTTATCAAACAACGGAGAACACAATTGGTAAGCCCCGGACACGGGATCGACAGGATAAAGCCCCATTGCTGCAAATATATACCAGGCACTCATCTGGCCTGCATCGTCATTACCGCTTAATCCCCCGGGACCGTCGCTGTATTCTTCGGCCAGTATCTTTCTCACCTGTTGTTGCGTTTTCCATGGCGAGGCAGTGAAGTTGTACATAAATGGAATTTGATGCCCCGGCTCATTTCCATGCCAGTATTCATTTTTTGTAAATAAACTGTCCAAAGCATTTTCCAGTTGTTTGGTTCCACCCATTAATTTGGCTAATCCCGGCACATCATGCGGCACATAAAAACTATATTGACGGGGGGTTCCTTCGGTAATATAAGATTCTCTCAAATCAGGATGAAATGATTCAAACCATTTTCTATTGGCATAACGCCCACGCATCATGCCGACAGTAGGGTCGTACAAATTTTTATAGTTCAAAGAACGCTGCTGCAATTCCCTGTAGTCTGCTGTTTTATTCAAGCCTTTTGCCACAAGGGACAAAGCGTAGTCATCGAAAGCATATTCCAATGTACGGCTTACCTGTTCTTTTTTATGAAAGGCTTCGGGCACGCTGTCTTCCATCGGTATAAATCCATATTTTAAATAAGATGGTAAAGCCCTTCTCCCCATACCGTTTTTATAATCTTTGGGATTGGCGGTTTCAAAAGCGTTTTTGCGCATCAGCCTGTATGCTTTCTGCACATCATAATTTCGTATCCCGTTATTATAGGCGGATGCTATGAAGGCGGTTACATGGTCGCCGATCATTGCCGCGGTATAACTGTTCCAGCAGGGAAATATCGGCAACCATCCACCCTGTTCACCTTTCAGTACCAGGGAACTGACCCACTCATTTGTCAATGCCGGTTTCAATATTTCCAGTAAGGGTAACTGGGCGCGGTAAATATCCCACATGGAAAAATCATCATAGTAGTTTCCATCTGCCATTTTTTTTAGTTCATAATTTCCTGCAAACTTTGGATAGGTGCCATCCACATCGCTGAACAGTCGCGGATGCTGCATCGCATGATACAGTGCCGTATAAAAAATGCGTTTGTCTTTTTCAACCTTACCCTGCACCGTTACCTGTGCTAATGCTTCCTCCCAGGTTTTATTTGCCGCGGTTAATATTTCATCAAAACTTTTTGACCCAATTTCTGATGCAAGATTTTTCTTCGCTCCTTCCAGGCTGCTGAATGAGGTGCCGATGCGTATGCGCAACTGCTCTCCTTTCTTCATTATGAACCCAACAAAGGCCCCGGCATCTTTTTTATTACTGATGCTGTCTGCCGAAAATATTTTACTACCACTGAACGTTCCGCTGCTGGTGACTGCCTTTTCTATTTTTACATAAAACCATCCGTTGAATCCTGCCTGTTCGCCCCAGCCCTGGTAAATACGGTGTACAGTATTATATCCCCAGGCAACCCCGTTTTTTACATCCAGTTGTACAAAATATTTTGACTGATCACTGTTGGGTATGATCAATAAATACAAACTATCATCTTTGGCAGAAGTGAATTGCATGATGCCACAACGGGGTGTTGCGGTGATTTCGGTGGATAGCTGTTGCGCTGGCAAATAAAGTTTATAATAAGCCGGCGAAGTTGTTTCATTACCATGAGAAAAAGGAACCGAATATTCGCCCAGACCTGTTTTTAACTTGCCACAGACAGGCATTATCGTAAAGCTGCCGTAATCCTGTGTACAGGATCCACTGAGCCAGTGTGAACCCCTGAAACCACTTAATAAACTATCCTTATAAAAATAAGGAGGCTGGCATTTTATTTCAGTGGTTCTTGTTTGCGGCGTCCACTGGGTCATCGCAAAAGGCAGGCCCACCGCAGGTATTGTGTTGGCATTTTTTTCGGAACCAGCTTCGCTGTGCTTTAAGGAGGCAGTAGTTGTTGAAGGCGCTGTACCGGAGAATGGTTGAACGTATTGAATTAAGTTTTGGGAGGATAGTTGTTGGGTGAGCAGTAAGAGAATAATTAAAATAAGGTATTTAGTGAGGTTTACCTGGCGGGTAACTTTGGTTAAAAATGGGAAATGAACGGATCGACTGCCCGGTAATGGTTGCAAACTAACTTTTCTTGCCAGGCGGAGACTTTCAGACAAGAAAAGCCACTCTGCATGCCGTTCCCGGTCTGTGGGGTAAGCTGCACAGGTTATTGACCGCAATCCGGTCATCCATACGGTCAGGCGGGGCCGTACAGACCGTATGGATGACCAGCTTGCTATTAACCTGGGATTAAAAAATTCCATTGCCTTCGCAAAAATATTGACCAGCATATTATTCGTTTATCTTTCGTTTCTTGTCATTCATTTTTTATTGTTATTCCCCTGCTAATATCCACCGGCAAATTTATTTTATTTAATCCGGGGCCGGGTGTATTATGGAGAATGATCACCGGCAATTGGTTGAAAGATGGAATATTAACCCCTTCCATCTTTAACCCTTTTACATCATCAGCGATAAGGGCTGCACGAAAATCATCCTTTTTATACCGCATGGTAAGATTCCGGAGGGTAATTCCTTCGGCATGTCGCAGGTACAAACCCCAGCAGGGCAATTCACCAAACATCGAAAACTCCGGGTAGGAACTGGTAGCTTCTGTTATTTTCGTCAATGAATCTGCCGGGAAAAACGCCCTGTCTTTTTTTGCTCCGCCGGCATAAACTATTTCTATATTTTCCAGGATAATATTTTGTACAGGATGACCAGGCAAACCCGTAATAGAAGAAGGGAAAATATTATGCAGGTATTCAATGGCGGTACTGTCACCATCAGGCCTGTTCCATGGTGATACACTTTGTATTGTACCAGGTACGGCTGGCCTAATGCCTGGAGGGTATTTCAATCCGGGGCCTTCCAATGCGTAACCTTTATCAGGTTTACCTTCCGGAATTTCTGCATACACATCTGCTATGCGAATATTTTTTATGGTGCTGTAAAGACTGTTATTGTTACGATGGCCCAGCCTGATAAAAACAGCATTGCCGGTATTGGTTGCCTTTATATTTTGAATATCCACATTTTCGAGAAAGCCCCCGTCCACCGCTTCCAGTGCAATGGCTGACCGGTAAGTATCAAATACTTCGAGGTTCCTTACTTTAATATTTCGGAAGCCCCCTTTGGAACCTGTTCCAATTTTAAAAGCGCTGGCACTGGAGCGAAGTTTGCAATTGGCCACATAAATATTTTCGCAACTATCCAATACCTTCCCTTCAGATTTTAAACAGATGGCATCATCTGCCGCATCTACATAACAATTGGTGATGGAAACATTTTTGGAGTTCACAATATCAATCCCATCATTGTTCCAGTACTCCTTACTGATCACGGTAATGCTGTCGATAACCACATTATTACACCTTACATAATCCTGTATCCAGCCGCTTCCATTCTTTACCGTTATGCCTGTTACTTTTACATCCCTGCATTCAGAAAAGTATATCAGCCTGGGCCTGTTCTTTTCTGTGGGGCGTTTTATTTTCCATTGATCATCCTGCAACACACCTGCTTTTAACAGCCGGTACAGGTCTTCCACAAGTTTTCGGCCCCGCCCATTGATTTCTCCTTTGCCGGTTATGGATATATGGTGTTGCCCTATGGCTGTAATCAGGGCTTCCGCATCCCCTTTGCCGTAATCCAAGCGGTTGGTGCTTCCGAGCAAAACCGCATCTTTTTGCAAATGCAATTCCACGCCTGTCTTTAAATAAATAACCCCGGTTACAAAACTTCCGGCACCCACTATCACTTTACCACCACCCATGGCGGCAGCCTTGTCGATAGCTGTTTGGATAGCTATTGTATTGATCGTTTTCCCATCTGGTTTTGCCCCAAAAGCAGTAATAAGAAAATCCTTTTGCTGACTGAATACCGGCAGCACTAACACCAGGCAATGGAATAAGAAAATGAGCTTTTTCAAAGTTGTCTTTTTTAGTTTGCGCCGGAAATTTTTAACACAACCGCGCTTTCGCAAGGCAGCTTTACTGGCATTTTAACTTTCAAACCTTCGCCGCTTTGCTGCCATTCTAATTTACCATTGTGCCCCAGTAAAGAAACTCCGCTGATCTTTTTTCCTTTTAATTGAGGGGATGAAGTTGCCAGTGATTTGATAAGCGTACCTGTTTCGCCGGGAAAGCCTAACAGGAAGGCATACAGGATTTCACCTTTAGAGGTAAAACGTATATCCGCTTCGGTAAAGGGTTTGCCCTTGCCTTCATTAAACCCCTGCGCACTTAGTGGCGCCGCGGATGCAATGGCCGGGCCCTCCCCAAAAATCTGCCAGGGCCTTGTTGCAAAAATGGCTTCACTGTTTATTTTCATCCAGTCGGCAATGCCTTCCACCACTTTCTGTTCATCTGCATCGATTGTACCATCGCCCCTCACAGGAACGCTTAGTAGCAGGTTGCCGTTTTTGCTGACCACATCAATTAAGGTATGTATTACGGTTTTAGCAGTTTTATAACCATGCCGGTCATACAGGGGACGGTCGTAATGCCAGTTACCCACACAGGTATCTGTTTGCCAGGGTTGCGATTCTATCACATTACTTTGCCCGCGTTCAATATCCCAAACCATGCACTTGCGTTGTTCTTCATCTAATATTTTACCATTGATAACAGCCTCCAGTTTACCATGTTTTTTTATACTGTGGTTGTAATAATGTGCGGCAATACGCAAGCCCGCATCACTTACCGGCCATAGTGGCAAGGCGGTATCATCAAAATAAACCAGGTCGGGATTGTATTTGTTGATGAGATCTACTGTACGGTTATAAAATTTGTCGCAATATTTTTTATCCGGTGCATTGGCGCCATTGCCCCAGTTCCATTGCTTGTGGATATTTCCCGCATTGTCGCTGCCCTCACTCAACGAATGGTTTTGCGCATACAATTCCTGCGGGTCGAGTTTTGACCACCAGGTATCTTTTCCCTGTGCCTTTGTTAGTTTTCCATCATAGGGCACACCAGCAAGCGGACCGGTTTTATCGGACTTTTGAGATTGCTCATACCATGTCCAGGCATGGGCGGCGTGTACACTTACGCCAAACCGCATCCCGTTATTCCGTGCCGCTTTTTCCCAACCCCCGATGATATCTTTTTGTGGTCCGTATTTTACAGAATTCCAGTTTTGATACTTACTATTATAATTATCAAAATTATCATGGTGATTTGCCAGGGCAACAAAATATTGTGCTCCGGCACGTTTGTATAAATCCAGTAATTGTTCGGGGTTCCAGTTTTCCGCCTTCCATTGATGGATCACTTCTTTAAAACCGGCCTTTGAGGGGTGCCCGTATTTTTCCACATGATATTTGTATGACCTGCTTCCTTCAATATACATACTGCGAGCATACCAGTCTCCAAACTCAGGCTGGCATTGAGGACCCCAGTGCGCCCAGATACCAAATTTAGCATCCCGAAACCAATCCGGCACCTGGTATTGTTTTAAAGAATCCCAGGTGGGTTTAAAGGGCCCTTTGGCGATGGGTTCATTGCTATTTACTTCTTTTAGCAATGTACTTGCATAGGGTGACCGGCCAATCAAAAAAGCAGGTACTGCTGCAGCAAGATTTTTAAGGATGGTTCTTCTTTTCATATTGATTGATTTACATTTTGACTACCAAAAAACGGTATAGAGTGCTATCAGTATGCCACTGATAATAAATGAGCCAATAATAAAACCGGGGCTTACTTTAAACATGGATTGATCTACCTCAATTATATGCGTGTCATTTACAGGTTTGGGTTTTATTAAACTGATTGCTACCATGATGATAACAATTGCCAAAAAAGCAATTGTCATCCTGTCTAAAAATGGATAATCAGGAAACGCCCCACCCGTCCACAAAGGCAGGAATTTCAGCAGAGTTGAAATAGGCACAGTTAGCAATGCGCCAAACAAACCGGCAGCGGCAGTTGTTTTTTTCCAAAACATTCCCAATAAAAAAATTGCCAGTACCCCTGGCGAAAAAAAGCCCACGTATTCCTGAATAAATTGATATGCCTGGTCTAATGATTTTAATGCAGGGGCCACGATTGCCGCTATCAGCATCGCAATAATTACTACCCATCTTCCGGTAAGCACTAATTTTCGTTCTGTAGCATTTTTATTAAAATATTTTTTATAGATATCTAAAGAAAAGATTGTGCTTATACTGTTTGCCTTGCCTGCAAGCGATGCAACAATCGCAGCCGTTAACGCGGCTAAGGCGATGCCCTTTAACCCGGCTGGCAATAGGTTCATTAGTGTTGGGTAAGCATGGTCCGGTTTTATTGTGCCGGCAGCATCAACCATTTCTTTTTGAAACATGCCATTGTTGTGCATTACATACATGGCAATGCCCGGCAACACTGCAATTACCGGAACTAACATTTTTAAAAATGCAGCAAACAAAATTCCCTTACGGGCAGTTTTCAGATCGGCCCCTAATGCTCTTTGCACAATGTATTGATTGCAACCCCAATAGGCAAGATTATTAATCAGCATGCCTCCAATTAATACCGACATGCCGGGCAATTCTTTATAATGAGGATTAGTTTTATCAAATATCATGTGAAAATGCCCGGGTGCTTCTTTTTGTAAAATAGAAAGCCCTTTAAAAATATCTTTTCCGAATCCAAATTGTTCCGACAATAGCGCCAATGCCAGATAAGTTGTAACCAGTCCACCGATAATTAACACCAGCACCTGGAAAACATCCGTGTATCCAATTACCTTCATGCCGCCCAATGTTACCACAATAGAAAATATACTTAATCCTGCTACACACCACTCAAAACCAATAGGGGCGATTGAAGAAATGGCCAATGCGCCCAAATAAATAATCGACGTAAGATTTACAAACACATAAACCAGCAACCATATTACCGCCATGATAGTGCTTACTGTATCACTATACCTTTTCGCAAGAAACTGAGGCATGGTGAAAATCTTATTTTTCAGATAAACAGGAAGAAAAAATACAGCAACGATAATCAGGGTAGCTGCTGCCATCCACTCGTAGGTAGAAATGGCGAGCCCCAGCGCAAAGCCAGAACCAGACATGCCGATAAAATGTTCGGCCGAAATATTAGACGCGATCAAAGAAGCTCCGATGGCCCACCAGGTAAGTGAACCTTCTGCAAGAAAAAAATCTTTTGAACTGGTAGTTGCTGATTTCTTTTTATGGTAAATATAATACCCGTAGGATGATACCGCGATAAAGTAAATAAAGAAAACAATATAATCGGCGGTTTGCAATTTGTTCATTGGCAAATTTTATAGTTAAGCATATCATTACAAGACGGCAATGATAATCTTTTCTTCTAACTGTTTTACCTTCAAAAATAAAAATTTATAAACAGCATTTTAATGATATTGGACAAACAGCTTTAACGCAAATGCATTTATTTTAGCTAAATGACAGCTTATGAGTAAAAGGAGTTACACCCGTAAGATATACATACATACCTTTCGTTCTTAAATTGCCAAAATGGGTGCTGTATCTTTCTCCTTCCAGTTCGTTAATCGATTGATGGGTAATTGCTCCGGGTCCAAAATGTATGGTATCAGCTCCAAATTCGTATTTGCCAAAGCCTTTTTCCAGGAAGCAGTTATTATCGTGGGCCTGCGAAACCCCGGTCAATTTTCCCCCGGCTAAAAAACACAACTCAATAGTAACGGGTACGCCCACCTGCCCTTTAACCTGGAAGGTCAAATCATTTTTACCGTTTACTGCTTCAAAAGAGACCGTAGTTTCCAATTTTTTAATATTGCTGACGGGCCTGTTTTCGAAGTCCATTTTGTTCCAGAAACGGCCATCAACGCTTGGAGATAATTTATAATCGCCCCTGCTATTGCGCATGCTCCGCGGAAGCGGCTGGTAATAGGGTATTGCTAAATTTTTATGAAGTGTATATTGATTCCTTTCCTTTTTGATTCCCTCGCTATAGAAATAACCCATACTAAAAAAGTCGGCAGACAGGCGTACATATTTCAATATTGCATTCCCCTTCCTGAACGAAAAGAAGTTTGGACTATTTGAACGGCCGGATGCTATTATTAGTGGCCAGTCTACGCCCCCAAACAGCGTAACAGATGTCTTCCCCTTTCGGATCCTTAGTAGATTGGTGGCAGTAAAAAGTTTTTCATAATTAACGGGTGGCGGAATGCCAACAGGAAGTGGTTCCTGTAACAAGGTGTTCTCCAAAAAATGAAATAAATATTTATCCAGAATCATTTCATCAAACCCTTTCATTTGCTCAATCAACTTAGCAATGCCTGCAAAATTGCTATCATTATCTTTTATTGCCAGATACCGGTAATGAAGGTAGGATGCAACAATACTTATAGATTCATATTGATCCTGCCTGCGGGAATCTGTGGTGACCAGTTCGCCATTTGGTTCCATCAGGTAATAAGTCATCTCCAGGTTTTTCCTAACCGGATCAAATAATGACGGCATATTTAGCAACCTGCCCATGGTTATGAGCGAATTATTCTCCACAATTGAATAATTCCTGCTTCGTTCCGGGTACTGGCCATCTGTATCCATAAAAATGTTTTCTCCCAGCCATTCTTCTATCCTGCCAATATACTTAGGATTGGGGTACAACATATTTAAATGCGCCAATGCCGAACAGATGACCCATCTGTGATTTGGCGTATGAATACCGCCAACAATTAAAGCGTCTCCACTCTTCAGCATAAAGTTTTTAATCCGGGTATTAATATTTTTTAAACCTGCGGCTCCTTCTTTTGAAAGAAGGTAGGCGGCTGCAGCAAGCGGTTCTAATAAAAAAGCAGTATCGGGGGGTGATTCAAGGTTGCCTATGTTAACGGTCCCATCCGCGGATTGAGCTTTTTCCAGCAACGTTGTTAATTGTAAAAGTTTCGATACAATCACCGGGCTATGATGAAACCTTGAACCGGGGCTGCAATATGAAGCAGCTAAGGCAGCGAAATTGTACCCAATCTTCCTGCTAAAACTAAGATTATTCAAATTTATGATTTGCAATAATTTGGCAACCTGGCGATCATTAGCGGTTACGAGGCGTTTAAATATGTCATCTTTAAGCAAAACATTTTTTTTTGAATTTGCCGGGGCTTCCTCTACTAAAAAAAAATTAGTCAAAGGGCTCAGCATTGCCAATCCCCCCATTTTCAAAAAAGTATTTCGTTTTATTTTGTTCATTTAATAAAAAATGCAACTTTAAAATTTCATTAAGATAGAAAAAATCCCAGATACTACAAGTCCGGGATTTTTTCTATGCGTATAAAACAATGATTATTAATACCCCGGGTTTTGGGTTAGTTTTCCATTCAACTGAATTGCCGGAAGCGGTATTGCAAAAATGCGTTTTTGGACGTCATTGTCTGTTTTAACTCCCCAGCTACCTTCAAATTTACCAAATCGGATCATATCATTCCTGTGCCAGTTTTCGGATACCAGTTCACGACTGCGCTCTTCGTACAAAGTTTGCAGCGTGACAGCGGTCCATGCAACAGCATTGCGTTTGGTGCGGATTTCATTTACCAGCGAAAGCGCTGTTTGCCCATTGGTTGCAGGTGCGCCTCTTAATATGGCTTCGGCCTTCATGAGCAAAATATCTGCATAACGAAACACAGGCAGGTCGGTATTTTGATTCCTGGAAGTAGAAGTGCTGTCGGGATAAAATTTATTGCAGCGATACCCCATTGACCATGCTTTCAGGTCGTTGCCGCAATCAAATACGGCAGGTTTTTTTATCACGATATTGGGTGTAAACTCCAGGTGGTAACTGAGGGGCGCACCTGCATCGGCACCGGCATAATCTTCATCATAGCCTTTTTTGGTAGTATTGATTAAGATTGGCGAACCATTAAAATAATATTGTTTCCCGGTAAGCCAGATGGATGTCCTGATATCATTGGGTTCATTAAAATAAGCATAAAACTCAGGCAGGGTACTCATGGGGCCGCTTGGCGTATAATTGAGACTGTATTTGTTACGCATTTCCACGCCATTGTATAAATTATACCGGGGGTAAAACATTTGCCCGCCACCCGCAGCAGGGTCGTATGGTATAGCGAAAATAAATTCCTTTATGGCCGGGCCATTATTATAGCGGAACATGCTGAGGTAATTATTTTCGATTGCAAACTTATTGGAACTGATAATATTGTCGCACATGGTTACCGCATCAGTATATTTTGGCGTTCCGGTATACACTTCCGAATTGAGGTACATTTTAGCCAGTAAAGCATAGCTGGTAAATTTATTGGGCCTTCCATACGTGGGCGCCCCCGTAACATCGCTCAAAAAAGGCAATGATTCCAACACTTCCTTTTCTATAAATGCGAATACATCTTTTCTTGGCGTAGTGGCGGGTTGGTTAGTATCGCCGAATTTTGTAACGATGGGCACATTTCCAAAAATATCCATCATCATAAAATAAGCAATTGCCCGCATAGTTTTCAATTCGGCCGTACCCCTGTTTTTAGCGTCTGACTCAGCCGACTTGTCTATCAGGAACAAATTTTGGTTACTATTGCTGATTACACTGGTGAGCCAGTTCCAGGTATCGTTTAAAAATCCGTTATCCTTGTTCCAGGTATGCTTTGCCAATTGTTCGTACCTCGAACCATCATACCAGTTGCCACCCCTTGCGGGCATAATGGCTTCGTCTGTGGAAATAGATTGCAGGAACCAGTACTGTGTTGCATAGTTTGCCCTGAAAGCAATATAGGTAGGTCCTGCCGCCTGGATGAAATGCTGTTCTGTTGACGGAAAATTATCCGGTGTTAACTGGGTGGTCACCGGAAGTTCGAGCTTATGGCAGGCTGCCAGGGTAACACAGGCTGCAAGCGCTATCGTTATTTTATTGAAATATTTTTTCATAACCATTTATTTAAAAGTTAAAAGGACAGGTTTGCACCAAACATAAAAGTGCGGGTTTTTGGATAAAAGTTATTGGCATCAATTCCCGGTGCAAGACCGCCCTGGTTAATCTCAGGGTCGATCCCTTTATAGCCAGTGATGATAAATACATTATTACCTGAAACGTATAAACGCAGGTTGGAAATATGATGACTGATGTTTTTGAAATTATATCCCAATGTAAAATTATCTAACCGCAGGAAACTTCCACTCTCAATAAAGCGGGTAGAATACCGGTAAGACTGGTCTGCCGCTGATTCAGAAGCTACCTCTACCGGAATGTTATTGGTTACTGCTGTTGAAGGGCGGTACAAATCAGCAAGGGTTACGTTAAATATTTTATTGCCCAAAACGGAGCGGAAGAATACATTGAGGTCAATATTTTTATACCGGAATGTATTGGCCCATCCCAGTAATAATTTAGGTTGCGCACTGCCGGCGGCAATCCGGTCATTGGTAATATCCGGCGATGTGGTGAGCGTGCCATTTTTTTTACGGTATTGTGATAAATTATTGGCATCCTTTCCGGCATAGTCGAGTGTAAAAAATTGTCCCACCGGTCTGCCTGCAACCAGGATCATTAACCGGGAGCCAGTCTGCCCCCCACCATCCGGTTGTACATAAAAAACGGTATCTCTCTTGAATTGCGCATTCGATAAACTGATCAGTTTATTTGCATTATGTGCGAGATTAAATGAACTGGTCCAACTGAAATTTGTTTTGGTCACGGGTGTTGCATTTAAAGAAAACTCAATCCCTTTATTGCTCATCGAACCAACATTGGCGGTGTACGAACCAAAGGGGTATTGTAATGTACTCACATCATAAGTCCAGATAATGTCGGTTGTCTTTTTATTATAGACATCTATACTTCCGCTTAATTTTCCTTTTAGCACGGAGAAGTCGATCCCTATATTGGTAGTGGAGGTTTTTTCCCATCTCAGGTCGGGGTTTTCATTTTGTGTTATGTTTATTGCAGAAATATTACCACCGTTATAATAAAACGCACCAATATTGCCATAAATGATTTTGGAAGTAAGCGGGTAAATGTTTAATGAGTTACCGGTAACCCCATAGCTTGCACGCAGTTTCAGGTCAGTGAACAAATGCTGGTTATCCATAAAACCTTCCTGGGCGATACGCCAGCCTGCACTTACTGCAGGGAAATAACCCCATCGCTCATTTTGCCCAAAAACGGATGACCCATCCCTTCTTACAGAAACCTGTAATAAATACTTATCTTTAAATCCATAGTTTACCCTTGCGAAATCAGATATCAGCCTTGATTGCTGATAATTATCCCCGCCAAAATTTACCCTAAAGCCGGTCAAACTGTAAGGAAAACCCAGACTAAGATTATTATAACCTACATCGTCCACCGGAAAATTGGTAGAAGAAGCCTGGAAGCCATCCCCATTGATCGTTTCCTGCCATGAATAACCCAATACCGCATTGATGGAATGGTCTTTTATTTTTTTATCCCAGGTGAAAAATGTTTCCAAAATTTTGTTGGTGTTTTGATAAGCGTTCCTGAAAGCTAGCCCGTTCGCTCCATCCAATACCAGAAAGCTTGGATTGCCTGGAGGATCTGGCGTGCTTCTTACATTATTATAGTTGCGTGTGTAGTAACTGTTGTAATATGCTCCGTACAGTGTCTGGAAATTCTGGTAAGAAAGGTTTACATCATACGTGAAGCCAAGCGGAAGTTTTAGCTGTGCGGTAAAACTCCCCAGCAGGTTCTTGTACTGCAGGCGCTCCTTGGCATTTTCCTGCATGGATACCGGGTTGTAATAACTCGTTTGTCCAAAATTTTCATAAAAACTACCATCCGGTTTTTTTACCGGAACTGTGGGCAGGTAGGTAAGCATCTGCGCTAGTACAGTATTCCGGTAAGGCAAATAATCAGCATTGCTTACAGAATTGGAAACGGATAAACCAATTTTCAGTTTATCATCAAAAGCTTTTTGCTCAATCGACAATCTTGCGATGATCCTGTTGAGGGCGCTGGTTTTCATAATGCCTTCCTGGTCGAAATAATTAAGACTGGCGCTATACAGTGTTTTATCGGTGCCACCGCCCAATGAAATGTTGTGGTTATGCGAAATGGCCTGCTCCCGTTGCACAGCGCTTTGCCAGTTGGTATTGGCCCCAAGGTCGTTGGCCGGAGTTAAGGTCTGGTTGTTTTTTTTAAGAAAATCCCTTAACTGTGTGGCATCCATCATATCAAACTTGTTGGATACTTTTTCCAAAGCAACATAACCGTTGTAACCAAGTTGCAATTGCCCCTTTCTTGCCCTCCTGGTAGTAACCATGATAACGCCATTGGCAGCACGGTTACCGTAGATAGCTGTTGCAGCAGCATCCTTCAATACATCCATGGAAACAATATCATCCGGCGCAACTATAGAAATATCAGCCCCAGGGATTCCATCAATAACAAAAAACGGGGATTGGGCGCCATCCCTTAATGTAGATGCACCGCGCAAAACGATTGCTGCCCCACGGTTGGGGTCACCGCTGCGGGTGATGTTCAGTCCCGCAACTTTACCCTGTAGTAATTGTGCCGGATCACTGATGGCCCCCCTGTTTAAATCTTCCGCCTTAATGGTGGTAACCGAACTGGTTAAATTCTTCCTGTTTTGTTTACCATAACCAACCACTACCACATCCGTCATCGCAATGGTAGCTTCAGTTAATTCTATTGTATAAAAGACTTCACTGGTAACCGGGATTTCCTTTTTAACAAACGAAACAGAACTTAGAACAAGTACATCCCCTGCTTTTGCAGTAGTGCTGAATGAACCATCCGTATCGGTTACCGTTATATTTTTTGTTCCCTTTACTGTTACTGTTACACCTGCGGCGGAAACTCCTTTACTGTCTGCAACCTTGCCCGTAACCCTGTGCTGATCCTGGGCAAGTAAATAACCAAATGGCTGCATGAGTAATAAGAGCAGTAAGTAAGACCGACTACTCTTAAAGCGCATTAATTTTGGTAATCTCATAATTTTTTGATTTTACAGTTTGAAAAAAATGGCAAATAAAAATGCAATCACAGCACCAGGCAAATAATTGCAGCTATACAATTAGTAACCTGGTCCTTGTTATTAGCTTTTGGGGTTCGGGTTAAAACTTTAGGGTTTGGGGTAAGTATTTTGCAACCAGGCTTTCATAATAAGGCCTTAATTCATTCCAGTCGGGAGGGTGTGGATTTTTGGAATACAGGTCATAAGGATTAAACAGGTCTACCCATTTAAACATTTCATGGTCATGCTCATCCATCAGGTGGTCATAAGCATGTTCGCGGTGCTGGGAGTAAAAGGAATGATACCGCAACATGTACAATCCCGGCTCAGGCAAATAATCTTTCGCCATCTGGTACACATACTCATCGTGGCCCCAGGAAAGATGGACATTTTTCAATCCGCAATTGGGTGAATATATACCATACTTTGTATTGTAACGATCATCGTTAAAATCAGGGTTGTCTTTAAAAAATTCGGGATATACAATTTTATCTGAAAACGCACAACCTACCGGGAAGGTATCTCCTACCACAGCCCATTGTGGCTCACCAAAAAGGCATAATACTTTACCCATATCATGCAACAGACCGGTCATTACCATCCAGTCGGGGTGCCCGTCCCTGCGTATAGCCTCGGATGTTTGCAGCAGGTGTTGAAACTGGTCCAGGTCAGTATCCGGATCGGAATCATCGACCAGTTGGTTTAAAAAACGGAATGCATCCCAAACGGGCATTTCCTGCTTATCAAATTTTAGATAGTTGTTTTTTTTGCCGAGTACAAAATCATAGTCCTGGTAAATATGATTGAGCCGGTAGAATTCACGCACGGTATCCCGCTCCGGGTTTTCGTAGTTGCGGTAGCTATCGGCAGCTCTATCATTTGCAATGGAAGCAGGATCGGGGTAACGTTCCAGTACATCTTCTTCCCAGGCATCCAGGCTCTTTAAAGGATTGATTTCGCTTTGATCAAAATTAGTTGAAGGGGATATCATACAGCAGGAGTTTTAAGTTTTTACGCAATTGATACTGCTAAAGTCCAATTTTTTTAAATAGTTTGCTAACTAAATGCCGGTTTTATTTACGAAACCGTTTTCGTATAAAACATGAATTCCTGGTAGTTTGGTTCAATAAATAACTTAGACGCGTGTCCGCCAAATGATCATTTAATCAAAGATGATCCCGGCATCCTATTGCATGAATTACAAATAGCCTGCATAAGGAGTTTTGAAGATGCAGTCAAATTTCTTCCGGGCTTGCGTTATTGATGAGCGGGAAATAAAAATGCAAAAATGGTCATGAACTATTATTTCTTCAGTTCCTCTTTTTTTTAATGATAATGATGATCTCCTGCATTGAGTAAAACCCATTAAAACGGATCCTGGAAGCATTGTGCTTTTAAAGATCAACTGCCAAAACAGTCATTTTTGGCAAGCAGTTAAAAGACTGGTGAGCAATGGAAAAAAGAACCGGACACTCCATTATACCCTTTTTATACATGATACAATTATACCCAGATCATCTTTCATTTTATAGAAATAACGGGGCAATAAAATTTCAAAACTACATTAAGACAGGGTACCGTAAATAGGTTTATAAAAACCTGAGGACAGCCTCGCCCATTGCGTCAGTACCTAAAATTTTATCCGGGGCTGTTGTCGCATCCGCAATATCACGGGTACGGTAGCCCGCTTTTAAAACCTTATCAACAGCATTGATCACCAGCACGGATTCATCCTTCATGCCAAATGAGATATCCAGCAATAAGGCAGCGGAAAGAACAGATGCCAGGGGATTTGCAATTCCTTTGCCGGTGATGTCATGCGCCGAACCATGAATGGGTTCGTACACCCCTGTGCCATCGCCAATGGATGCGGAAGCCAGCATGCCCATGGAGCCCGCTATCTGCGAAGCCTCATCTGTTAAAATATCACCAAACAGGTTGGCAGTAACCACTACATCAAAACGACATGGATCTTTTATTAGCAACATAGCCGTAGCATCCACAAACTGGTATTCGACCTGCACATCCGTATATTCCAGGGCCAATTTTTGAATTTCCTCGCGCCACAAACGGCTGGTTTCTAAAACATTTGCCTTGTCTACCGAGCACAATTTTTTACGTCTCGTCCTCGCTGCTTCAAAAGCTTTGCGGCCAATTCTTTCTACTTCATAGCGACTGTATTCCGCCACATCATAAGCCGTATCTCCGTTATTCTTTCGTCCCTTTTCTCCAAAATAAATATCGCCGGTCAGTTCCCTGAAAAACAAAATATCTGCACCTTTCAATATTTCCGGTTTAATACTGGATGCCCCCAGCAACTCATCAAAAAGCCTGATGGGGCGCAGGTTGGCATACAATCCCAATTCCTTTCTCATCTTCAGCAATCCCTGCTCCGGACGAACTTTGGCCGAAGGGTCATTGTCGTATTTTGGATGTCCTACCGCTCCAAACAGCACCGCATCCGCATGGCGCATTTTTTCAAGCGACTCATCCGGTAAGGGATTACCCGTGGCTTCGATGGCAACATGGCCGATTAGAGCTCCATCATAAATAAACTGGTGACCAAATAAAGCCGCTATTTTATCCAGCACTTTTTTACCTACTGCCGTTACTTCCATACCTATTCCATCACCGGGAACTATTAGTATTTTTTTGTTTGCCATTCGATTTTTTAATTTGCTGTTCCTTTATTAATTTTTTGGTTGTTCGTTGAATTAGTTGCGATGGTAACGATGGTAAACGATGGGCTTCACCCATCGCTGGTGTACTGCGCCCTTTCAGGGCTAAAATGATCCCGGTTTTTAACGACACGCTCCATCCTTCGCTGATGTATTGAGCCCTTTCAGGGATAAACGATGCTGAGATGATGCAAAAAACACTTCGACTCCGCCGTGTATCGGAGTAAATACTCAAATCATTTAATTCATTAAACTTATTGAGCCAGTTAACGCACCCAAAGCAAATTCTTGTAACAATATTCGTGTATTCGTTGCCGTTATTCCTAGATACTATTCAACATTTTCTCTGTTGCTTTTATGGCGGCCACTGTCTGATCACTGTCCAGGCCCCGTGTTTTAAATTCTTTACCATTATGCATCCAGGTGATGATGGTTTCGCATAGGGCATCTGACTGTCCGCCGGGTGGAATACGCACTGTATAATCTACCAGTGCCGGTAACACGCTTTTCTTTTGCTTGTATATTTTCTTAAGCGCATTTACAAAAGCATCATACTGGCCGTCGCCCTGTGCATGCTCTTCAAATGATTCGCCGTTGATGCAAATATTTAAAGTAACAGAGGGCCGTAGATTTTTTGAATGGGTCAATACATAATTTATTATCTGAACCTTCTGTTCAATGCTGTTGCTGTCTAATATATCAGAAATAATATAAGGTAAATCTGCCTGGGTAACCATTTCTTTGCGGTCGCCCAATTCAATCACGCGCTGGGTAACTTTCTTTAAATCCTCATCAGACAAGCGGATGCCTAATTGCTGAAGGTTATTATCGATATTGGCTTTGCCGCTTGTTTTGCCCAATGCATACCTGCGTTCGCGGCCAAAGCGTTCGGGCATCAGGTCGTTGTAATAGAGATTGTTTTTTTTATCCCCGTCTGCATGGATCCCAGCAGTTTGGGTAAATACATTCTCGCCCACCACCGGCTTATTAGCCGATATCCTGAAGCCGGAAAAAGCTTCCACCAGTTTACTTACTGAATAGAGTGATTTTTCTACGACCGATGTTTTTACCTCCGGCATAAAATCATTCAATACTGCTATCGCACTGGCCAGGGGCGCATTGCCGGCTCTTTCGCCCATCCCGTTTACCGTAAGGTGCAAACCATGCGCACCTGCCTTAACTGCTTCCAGTACATTGGCAATACCGAGATCATAATCGTTGTGCGCATGAAAATCGAAATGCAGCTTCGGGTAACGTTTCACGAGTTCTGAAACATAGGCAAATGTTTCCGAGGGAATTAAAACGCCCAGTGTATCCGGCAGTAAAACACGTTGAATGGGCAGGTGCTGTAAAAAATCGAGGTATTGTAAAACATATTCCTTTGAATTACGCATGCCGTTACTCCAGTCTTCAAGGTAAATGTTGCATTGCAGTCCTTTTTGTGTAGCAAGATTAATTACATTGGCAACATCCGCAAAATGTTCATCCGGTTGTTTTTTCAGCTGATGGATAAGATGATTTAACGATCCTTTGGTAAGCAAGTTCATTACCTGCGCACCAGACTCCAGCATCCAGTTTACTGAAGTTTCACCGTCTACAAAAGTGAGCACTTCTACTTTGTTGATATAACCGTTGCCCTTGGCCCAGTCTGTAATTTTTTTTACTGCCTGGAATTCACCTGCTGAAACCCTTGCGGATGCTATTTCAATCCTGTCGACTTTCAATTCAGCAAGTAAAAGCTGTGCGATGGTTAACTTTTCAGATGCTGAAAATGATACCCCGCTGGTTTGTTCACCATCACGGAGCGTGGTGTCCATTATTTCAATATGTCGTGGAGTCATTTCCAATGGTGAATGGTGATTGATGTATAGTGAATAATGATATTATATTGCTTTTGCTGTGGCGAAAGAAACGATATCCGATCTCATCGCCTGCAAATAATCGATATCATCAAAGCCATTTAACAGGTTGTTTTTTTTGTAACCATTTATGTCGAATGATTCTTTTTCGCCCGAAGCAAGAATGGTGATGGTTTGTTCCGGTAAACTGACTCCCAACTCAGTCATAGGATCAACCTCAATGGCAGAGAATATTTTTTCTAAAAAGACCGGACTTACCTGCACAGGTAAAATGCCCATATTAATTGCATTATTCTTAAAGATATCCGCAAAAAAACTGGATACCACGCACCTGAATCCATAATCGTAAATGGCCCATGCCGCATGTTCACGGCTGCTGCCGCTTCCAAAATTAGTACCGCCTACCAGTATTTTACCCGAATAAATTGGATTGTTTAATATAAATTCCTGCTGGGGGGTATCATCCGCATTATAGCGCCAGTCCCTAAAAAGATTGTCTCCAAAACCTTCCCGCTTTGTTGCTTTTAAAAAGCGGGCGGGAATGATCTGGTCGGTATCTACATTTTCAATTGGTAAAGGAACGGCTGTACTTGTAAGCACATTAAATTTATCGTAAGCCATGTTTTAGTTGATGGTGGTTGGTTTATGGTTGATGGTTGTTGGTTGTTGGTTGTTGGTTGATGGTTGATAGTTGATGGTTGGTAGTCAAAATCTTACATCAGGTCCCTGGGATCAGTTACATAACCCGTTACTGCTGCTGCCGCGGCTACCAGCGGACTTGCCAGCAAAGTGCGGCTTCCCGGACCCTGTCGCCCTTCAAAGTTGCGGTTACTGGTACTCACCGCATATTTCCCTGCCGGAACCTTATCATCATTCATTGCCAGGCAGGCCGAGCAACCAGGCTGGCGGAGAAGAAAACCCGCTTCCGTTAATATATCTAAAATACCTTCCGCTTTAATTTGTTCTTCAACAATATGAGAACCCGGCACTACCCAGGCGGTAACATGTTCTGCCTTCTTACGCCCCTTGATGATAGATGCAAAAGCCCTGAAATCTTCAATACGGCCATTGGTACAACTACCGATAAATACAAAATCAACTTTTTTACCGATCATCTGGTCTTCTTCGTGAAAGCCCATATATTTAAGCGATTTTTCGTAGGTAGCGGCACCGCCCTTCAGATCGGCACCCTTAGGAATTGATTTGGAAATACCCATCCCCATGCCCGGGTTGGTTCCGTAAGTGATCATGGGCTCAATATCAGCGGCGTCAAAATTATATTCTACATCAAACCCGGCACCTTCATCTGTTTTAAGAGTTTTCCAGTAAGCCAGTGCCTTATCCCATTCAGTTCCTTTTGGCGCCAGTTCGCGGCCATAGATATAGGAGAAAGTGGTTTCGTCCGGTGCGATCATACCGCCGCGGGCACCCATTTCAATACTCATATTACAAACCGTCATGCGCCCTTCCATGCTCATTTTTTCAAA
This sequence comes from Ferruginibacter sp., assembly GCA_014379625.1. Lineage (GTDB taxonomy): Bacteria > Bacteroidota > Bacteroidia > Chitinophagales > Chitinophagaceae > Ferruginibacter. Next base: position 65,906 of record JACMLJ010000045.1, read on the forward strand.
CACATCACCTGCATATTCAACAAAATACCCCGTGGCGCCCGCTGTTGTTAATTTTGAAATAATATAGAGCGTAACATCTTTTGGCGTAACCGCTTTACCTAAAGTACCGTTTACGTTTATGCGCATTTTCAATGGCTTTGGCTGCATGATACACTGGGAAGATAAAACCATTTCCACTTCTGAAGTGCCTATGCCAAATGCAATTGCGCCAAATGCCCCATGGGTGGACGTATGGGAATCACCACATACAATCGTCATTCCCGGAAGTGTAATACCATTTTCGGGGCCCACCACATGCACAATGCCGTTTTTGGGATTACCCAACCCCCAATGGGAAATGCCATGTTTGGCAGAATTCTGCTCTAAAGCTTTCAACTGGTTTGCAGATAAGGGATCCTGTACCGGTAAATGCTGATTGATGGTAGGGGTATTGTGATCGGCGGTGGCAAAAGTATGCTCCGGAAACATCACTTTAATGCCCCTGCTTTCCAGTCCTAAAAAAGCAACCGGACTGGTAACTTCATGGATAAAATGCCTGTCAATAAAAAACACATCGGGACCATCTTCAATCTTACGCACTACATGTGCATCCCACACTTTATCGAACAAGGTAACTGGCTGACTACTCATTATTAAAATTTTGAATTATTTTGCAAATATCCATCGTTATAAGTAAAAAAATGAAAATAAATCATTTAATCGCGTTTATTGTTGAACGGAACTGCCTGAAAAGGGTTGATTGTCAGTTTTATATGTTTTGATGATCTCCGTAAAGATTAATTTTTACCAATTTACTCTATTTACTTTCCTACTTTAACCTCTTACCTACTTTCTAAACCCTATCCTCTCCCGCTCGTTCCATTTTCGTTCGGCTGCTTTTTCGTCCAACAAGTTTTCCATTGCATCGTAAATTTGGTTTAACTGAACATCATGTTCGCCTAACCGCTCCTTTATTTGTTTCAGCTGTTCTTTAAAATCGTTCTGCAACAATAAAATCTTTCTTATTTCAACAAAAGCCCTCATGATGGCAATATTCATATTTATTGCTTTTTCACTGTTGAGTATACCGCTTAACATGGCAATGCCTTGTTCAGTAAAGGCATAGGGCATGTATCTTGTTCCGCCCCTCTTTGAGGTCGCAAATTGCGACCTCAAAGAATTGTCGTGCACTTTTATGGTTTTAATTTGTGGCTTTAAAGGATCACTGTTTTCCAGCGTTTCAATTTGGAATTTCAGGTCTTCAAATTCATTTTTAGTAAGTTGAAACATAAAGTCGGGTGGAAAACGTTTACTATTCCGTTTTACAGCTTCGTTTAAGTGTTTGGTTTCCACTTCATACAAGACTGATAAATCTCTATCCAGCATTACCCTTTCACCCCGTATTTCGTAAATCCTGTTTTGGATACTTTTAATTATCTGCATGATCGTTAGTTTTTAAGGGCCGGTTATTTTTTACGTATCCCGCCAGTGTATTCCCGGGGTTTCTAACGAAACAGGGCCTGGTCAAAAATCTGCTGTGAAGGATAAGGATGCGCCGGTTTTACAGGTTTATTTTGAGGTCGCAGGGTTAGACCTCAAAATATTTGTATACGCTTTTGTAGGATTTCTTACCAAAATCTATTCAAATTTAGGTTTTGAACAATTATATACCAGAACCCTGCACCTAAATGTTGAAAAATTGAGCGATTTTTTAAATATGATATTTAGTGCTGTCATTCAGTTTTATCCACCAAACCGGATAATTTAGATTGTTAAAAAAAAAACTGATTCTATATATAAACTGATCATCTCAATTCTTCAAAAATCCCCGTCAGCTTATTCTTCTTCACATTATCCCAGTTAAAACACCGGCCATTCATCGCCACATACACACCGTTTGACAAGACCTGGGCAAATGCCAGCGCACTCCCCAGGTTAAACAACCCATCCGAACTACCAAACTTAATGGGTATCATGGCACCGGTAAGTATAATTGTCTTATGTTCAACCGCACTGCCCAATACCTTCGCAGTTTCTGCCATGCTATCTGTTCCATGGGTAATTACAATCCTCTGCTCTTCGCAGTGTATACATTGATGCACGATGAGCGCCCGGTCTTCAGCAGTCATTTCGAGACTATCAATCATCATCAGGGTCCTTATTTCTACTGCAACCTTATTTCGGCCCATTTCAAGCAGGTCACTTAAATGGGTGTCCTTAAAGTATAACTGACCATTTATCTCATTGTATTCTTTATCAAAAGTTCCGCCGGTAATGAAGATGCGAATGGCCATAAATAATAATTTGAGCGCAAAAAAAATAATTGAGACCAGAAATAGTTTTACTCCTGCTCATAAATTACTTTGATCAGGGTTGCCTGCAAATCCATAATCCAGGAGGGCAGGTTGGTTTCTTCAATTTTCATTTTTTTTCCGTCATTCGTGTCCGCATGTAAAATACTGAATTCCCATCGGGTACCATCCACGTCTTTTACATCCACATGATAGCCGGAATTACCGCCAAATTCAAAAGGTTGAAAGTTGAACTGCTTGTCACTGATAATTTTATTAAAAAGATTACTCATAATAGATTAATTGATCCGGTTTATAAAGGTTTGTGCGCTAAGTTACCGATTCGTGTTGTTTCCTGGTATCAAAATATTAAAAAAAGGGATACCTAAACCCATCAAAAATAATAAGAGGAATTTTGAAATATGGGTGACGGGTATGATATGTATCAAACATATAAAATACCATGCTTCAATATAAACTTGTAATCCGGGCTTTTACTAAAGATGAGAAAATAATTATCCCGGCAAAGCGGATAAGCGCAACTGTTGATTGGGTACACCCGCTAAAACTTTACGAGGTCTACAGACTGTTATTGCATTTTTATGTTATCCGGCTGTAGTGAACATTTGCGGAGATGGTTTTAAAGCTGCGCCCGTGTTGCCCGGTTAAACTTATTGCGGTATTCAATTGGCGATAAACCTGTAATCTTTTTAAACGTGTTGCGGAAAGCCTTGGGGTCTGTATATCCAACTTTATACATTACTTCATTCACATTTTCACGATAAGATTCCAGGCTATTTTTAGCGGCTTCTATTTTAACCCGCTGTATATATTCCACTACTGTATTGGCCGTAGCTTTTTTGAACCTGCGTTCCAGGTTTCTGCGGCCCAGCGCCAGCATCGATGCCAGTTGATCCACCGTAATTTTATCGGGGAAATTGTTTTCTATAAACTGTTGTGCCTTTTTTACCGGCTCATCCTCATGTTCCTTTTGTCCCTGGAAAATAGTGAATGACAACTGGCTATCCCTTTGTATTTCTATCGCAAATACTTTGGCGGAAAGTATCGCCATATCCCGGCCTGCGTATTTTTCAATCAGGTATAAAATAAGATTCAGGTAGGAGAAAGCTCCGCCGCTTGAATAAATGCCCTGTTCATCCGTGATAATTTTTTCGGTCACCAGGTTTACATCAGGGAACATGGTTCTAAAATCATTGGTAGCCATCCAGTGAGTAGCACACTGCCTCCCTTTTAATAAACCTGTTGACGCCAGTATAAAAGCGCCCAGGCAAAGGCTGGCTACTTCCGCCCCGTTTTTGTATTGCTTTATTATCCACGGGATAAATGCCCGGTTATTTTCCATGGCTTTTGTTATATCACCATCAACCGCAGGTATTATGATAAGGTCTGTCTTAAGTACTTCCTCAATTACCCGTTCTGTATTAACGGTAAATAAGCCGCCGCTTAATAGTGTTTCCCTGGTTAGTCCTACTAACTGCACTTTAAATATGGGAGGGGCGCCTTTTGCTTTAAAAAACTCATTTACCTGGCTAAGCAATTGACGGGAGCCCTCCAGGCTGCCGAGGATCGCTCCCTTCGGAACCAGGATAGATATATGTTTCATCATTCAAAAGTAGCATAAATAATTGTCGCAATCAACCCCTTAGATTGCCGTGTTTACACCCCCACAATAAGTTTTTATGGCAATATATTTGTAAAGGCATTGCATCTTTTTAATAGAAATGTTTTGTTCAGAATTATTGTGGTGCCACACATAAAACAATAAATAGCATGGGCGACGGGGTAACATATTTCGGGATTCCTTCAGAAAATTCCGAAGCGGGCATGAAGTTTTTAAAAGACATTTTTGATTGGAATATACAGGGGTTTCAGGAATGTCCATACCGGCATTCGATACCCGGGGTTGAAAGAATCTCAGGTATAAATGGCGCCGTTATAAAAAAAGCAGCCCGGGATCAGCCATTGATGAATTCCATCTCCATAATAAATTTAGCAGAAAGTATTCAACTAATTGAACCCGCCGATGAAGAACTGGAAACGACCGCGATGGTTATATTGTCTTGTAGTCGGCCGGGCTTATTTTTGGAACCGGACGAAAACTGTCCTGGTATTTTGAAGGAAGACAGCATGCAGAATAACGACTTTATTTAAAAAAATATTTAACTAAAAATAAAATCAATATGGAAACACAACCAGTAAGTAACAGGATGTATTCACTGCTCGTTTTGTACGATATGCATACCGGCTTTTTCGCAAAAGCGCTTGATGGCATTTCGGATGAAGATGCGCACAACCGGTTGAACACAAAGGCAAATCATATAGCATGGTTAACCGGCAGCCTGGTTCATGAAAGATTTGAAATAGCGAATGAATTAGGGATTGAGCAGCTACCATCAGCCAACGAACTTTTTAAGGATCACAAAGGTATCCAGGATGGTGTTCAGTATCCGTCCCTGGCTTCTTTTAAAAAAGATTGGGAAAGCATCAGCCCCTTGTTAAGGGCCGCACTTTTTAACGCAAGCGATGAATGGCTGGATAAAAAATTTGAGATGATGCCTGGAATGACCATGCGTTTTTATGATCTCCTTTCCTTTATGACTTACCGTGAGGCAAATTGTATTGGCCAGATCGCTTTATGGCGCAGGCTATTGGGGTATGAAGGTTTAAAATACGATTAGGGTGCCATCCCCACAATCAAGGACTAAAGTTGGTAGTTTTGCAAACTTTATGACAGGAACTGCAGTAACCTGCCTGCTGCCCCGGCAGGCAGTAGTGTGACCCAAATTATAAATCACAACAGATAAAATAAAACTCAAATATTTTTTAAACATAATTAAAAAACAGGTGCATGAAACATAAAACAATTAAAAAATCAATTGAAATAAACGCTCCAAAAGAAAAAGTATGGGAGGTATTGCTGGATGATAAATTCACAAGGATCTGGTATGCCGAATTCAGTGAAGGTTCACACGCGGAAACAGATTGGAAAATTGGAAGTAAGGCTCTGTTTACAGACAATAGTAAAACAGGTATAGTTGGTAAAATTATTGAAAACAAACCCAGTGAACTTATTTCAATCGGGTATGAGGGCATAGTGGGGGCAGACGGAATTGAAGATTATGAAAGTGATAAAGCAATGGAGGTAAAGGGCAGCTATGAAACCTATACCTTATCGCAAAACGATGAAGGGAAAACCCTTCTGTCAATTTCATGCGATATGGCTGAAAATTATTTTGACACTATGTCGCTGGCATGGGATAAAGCCTTGCTAAAAATAAAAACGTTATCAGCATAACTAAGTGGAACGGTTTTAAAATAATACAATCATCAGCAATTTTGAAGTTGGCGGTAATTGTACAACGACACTCACCGAATCAATGAAAATTGAGAATACTGATTTCAATTTAACATCATAAAAAAGAATTAATATGGCTAATAACACAGTAAAATTACATCGGGTTTTTGCAGCTCCCGTAGAAAAAGTATTTAAAGCATTCGTAAATGCTGATGCAATGGCTTCCTGGTTACCCCCCTATGGCTTTGTTTGTAAAGTGCATAGTTTAGATGCAAAAGTCGGGGGCTCCTATAAAATGTCGTTTACCAATTTTTCTACAAACAATAGTCAATCGTTTGGAGGCGAATATTTAGAAATAATACCCAATGAATTTTTAAAATATACTGACCAATTTGACGACCAAAATTTGCCTGGACAAATGATTACTACTATTCAGTTAAAATCTGTTTTATTTGGAACAGAACTTTTTGTAACTCAAGAAGGCATTCCCGATGCAATTCCAACTGAAATGTGTTATTTAGGTTGGCAAGAATCTTTAGACAAATTAAAACGTTTGGTAGAACCTAATATTCCGGACGCTTAACAAAATAAAATTTTCAAACGTTAATAGTAAAAAATATGGCACAAATAAATCCTCACATCAACTTCAATGGAAATGCTGAAGAAGCATTCACATTTTACAAATCGGTATTTGGCGGAGAGTTCGCAAAGATTATGCGTTTTAAAGACCTGTCAAGCCCTGAATTCCCAGTGGCAGAAAATGAAGCAAATAAAATAATGCACATTGCTTTGCCTATCGGCAAAAATATTTTAATGGCAAATGACGTTCCGGAAATTCTGGGACGGGTAAACGAAAACGAAAACAGAAGTAAAATTTCAATAAGTGCAGAAAGCAAAGAAGAAGCAGACAAATTATTTAATGGACTATCAGAAGGTGGGGAAATTGAAATGCCTATTGCTGACAGTCCCTGGGGTTCGTATTTTGGAATGTTTAGAGACAAATTTGGAATTGAATGGATGGTGGACTTTGACCCAAATTATAAAGGACATTTGTAACAAATAAAAAACAACTACCGCCAACACTGCATTGGCAAAATACGGGGCCGGGCAAACTAATTTCGGCTGTAATCGCTATCAGCTATGGTTTGGGGCTGGACTCTTTCTAAGAAATTTTTCGGTAATTTTATAAACATCTTTCTTTCAAGCATTGCCACAGGGCAGGACCAGCAATAAATTCCCTGTACGGGGTCAATGAAAAACGTTAACAGTATAGCTTAGTTATGCTGGAATACCATCACTTCTTTATTATATTTATTCCGGTATGCAAGTGGAGATAAGCCCGTGGTCTTCTTGAAAATTGTTCTGAAAGCCTTGTTATCTGAGTAACCTACCTCGTACATGATTTCGTTGATATTTTTACCGCTGTTTTCAAAGCTTTTTTTTGCTGCTTCAATTTTCACCCGCTGGATATACGCCGAAACAGTTGTGCAGGTAGCTTTTTTAAACCTGCGTTCGAGGCTTCTTCTGCCGACTGCAAACATGGTGGAGAGTTTATCAACAGATATTTTATCCTGGAAATTATTCTCTATAAACTCCTGTGCCTTTTTAACCGATTCATCCTGGTGTTCCCTTTGCCCTTTAAAGATTATAAATGGCGACTGGCTGTTCCGGTCAATTTCTATCTCGTAATATTTAGAGCAAAAAACAGCCATTTCACGGTCAGTATATTTTTCTACCAGGTACAATAAAAGATTCCAGAAAGAGTTAGCCCCGCCACTTGAATAGATACCCTGTTCATCGGTAATTATTTTTTCGGATACCAGGTCAACATCCGGAAATAGTTGCCTGAAATCGTTTACTGCCAGCCAGTGTGTAGCGCATTTTTTCCCTTTCAATAATCCTGTGGACGCCAGTAAAAAGGTTCCAACACAGAGGCTTGCAACTTCCGCCCCGGCTTTATATTGCTTATTTATCCAGGGTATAAAGTCTTTATTTATTTTGATCACCTTTTGCATATCGCCATTTACCGGAGGTATTATAATAAGGTCTGTTTGATGTATATCCCCTGTTACAAGATCGGGGCAAACAGTAAACAGCCTGTCGTAAACCTGTGCTTCCATTGTTAATCCCACTAACTGAACTTTGAATAATGGCGACTTCCCCCCGTTCATTAAAAAATCATTTACTTTGTTGAACAGGGTGTAAGCCCCTTCAATACAGCTTAGGGCTGCGGCGCCCCTGGGTACCAGGATGGAGATATGTTTCATATTTCAAATGTAAGAAAAATAATGTCGTAATAAACCCCTTAAAAAGCCGTATTTGCACCCTGCAAAACTCAAATTGTGACAATATATTTGTAACAGATTAATAAACAACATCTCTGCCCCAACGCAATAACTTTTTATAGTAAAGCTTTTGGTTGAATTTAGGATGCAAACAATGCAAGGCAACTGAATGGAAAGTGGGCCGTGAAATGCAACAGTTGGGTTACAGATAAATATACAAAAACCTATTTTTTGTGAATAGTAATAAAAATCAAAAAATTCTGCAAGCTTACTGCAATTTGAACCTGGTAATGCGCTATAATTAATTAATCACCATAAAAAAAAGCAACATGAAAATTGTAAAAAAAATCATGATCGTTGTACTGCTCATTGTGGCTATCCCTTTAGTCATAGCCCTTTTCTTAAAAAAAGAATATTTTATAGAACGGGAAGTGACTATCAACCACCCTAAAGAAAAAGTGTTCAATTATGTAAAGCATTTGAAAAACCAGGACAACTACAGCAAATGGGTAAGAATGGATCCCGCTATGAAAAAAGACTTCAGGGGCACAGATGGGACAGTTGGCTTTGTTTATGCGTGGGACGGTAATAAAGATGCCGGAAAAGGCGAACAGGAAATAAAAAAAATTACTGAAGGGGAGAGAGTGGATGTTGAAGTGCGGTTTAAAAAACCTTTTGAAGGAATCGCTTCTGCCCCCATTGTAACAGAATCCATTTCCGCAAATCAAACCAAAGTAAAATGGGCAATGAAGGGAAAATCTGCATATCCGTTGAATTTCATGAACCTGTTTATGGATAATATGCTCGGTAAAGATTTAGAAACCAGTCTTGCTACACTTAAAGGCATTCTTGAAAAATCTTAAATGAAATAGTGACCAGTGTGAAAAATGAAAGCCCATTTAAAAAACCCAAATAGGCAGAACGGTGATAGAAGTTTTTAAAACCAATGTTTTTGAACAGGATCATGCGGAGATGCTCATCGTTCAGCTACACAAAACCTTTCTTGAAATTAAAGCCAACTTTGACCTGGAAGATTGTGATAATATCCTGCGGATTAAATATACGACAGGATCAATTCAGCCTGCCATTCTGATCAATTTTTTGAAGGATTTTGGATTTGATGCAGAAGTGTTGCCAGATACGGTTTCTTTAGGTGGAAAGTTATTTCTGTAAAAGAAAAGGTTTTCAACAAACCATTACATTGAATGGATGAAGTTACCCATCCTGCTGCCCAGTACCAGTCATTTTTAATACAATTTTAATATAATGGATTTAATTTGTTCATAATAAAAATAAAAATATGCTATCAAAAGAAATGCTTTCGGAAGTAGATGGAACAATATCAGCATTAATGCAACTCACTGATTCTTTTAGCCAGGAGCAATTCAACCTGGTTCCCTTTGAAGGGAGCTGGACAGCAGGCGAGCTTGCAAAACACATGGTTATGTCCAATTCGGGTTTTACCGAAATATTGAACGGCCCGGTAAAAGATACCGAAAGAAACCCGGAGGAACTGGTAGAAAAAATAAAAACCGACTTCCTGAATTTCAATATTAAAATGGAATCCCCTGCCTTTGTTGTGCCACCTAAAGGCAACTATATAAAAGAAGATTTATTGAACGCTTTGAGGGATATCCAAACAAAAATCGGTGAGGCTATCCAAAATCTGGATCTGTCAAAAACCTGCATGGCTTTCGGGCTGCCGGGTTATGGATTTTTAACAAGAACGGAAGCGATCTCTTTCATCCTGTACCATACGAAAAGACATATTCATCAACTGGAAAATATTCATGAAAAGATTATTAATTTAAAATGAACATTTTATTGATGGATAGGGATTTTTATGAATAATGGATTGATTGCCGACAGATCATTAGGATACTGCGACAGCTGATTTCAATGCAACTAACCATCCATTGTGAAACGGGTATGTATGATATGTTAGCCTGCACTCACCCACTCTTTTGCAGTGGCGAGTTGGCTTAAAGTAAACCCTCGCGATTCACCAGGCACCACGAAACCAAATACATCTGAAAAATTTTTAACCAGCTTTTCATTGGTTACAATGGCAATGCGGTTCCAATGTGTAAAATGTTTTAATCCAATCACCAGGTCATCCACCCATGCGCCCAATGTAAAATTGCTTACTGTTGTTTCAAGTAACAAAAGGTAATTGATCTTCCCGGTACGTTTAAACAATGCATCCAGTGCGGGCTTCAACACATCATCAAAATCCTGTTTGGTGACCGCGCCGGTTGCCCTGATTCCCAGCACATGCGGCGGAAGATCGCTCATGATCGATAACATAGTAGTAAGTTTATTCAATAAGATAAAACAAAGTTCATTCAAAATAAAAGAAATATAACCGGTAAACAAAGGATATAATAATTTTAATACAAACCCCGTTATTAACTTCCCAAAAGTTGGTTCAGTATCAACGCCGTTAAAGCCCCTGCGACCGTATTCATAAAATTAACGGAATCATTTTTCAGATAGCGCTTTTTTTCTACCGTGGCGCCCAGGATAGAATCTGCAATATTTCCCACAGTTCCGGAAACCAGTATCCACCAGAAACCGATAGTCCATCCAAAACCCAGCGCATATATTATTGCAATGAGCATACTCCCTGCAATTCCAAAGAGCATCCCTTCGATACTCACCACACCATTTTCTCCGGGCCGGTCGTACTGAAAACTGAGTATGTTATAAAATTTTTTCCCATATACGGTGCCTAACTCAGAAGAGAGCGTATCGGCTGTAGCCGAAGAAATTGCAGCAGCCATCATTAACTGAAAAAGGTTTTGTTGCCCCGGGAAAAAAAATGATAGTAACCCAAGTATGCCTGCCGCACCACCATTCGCAACTACCTGACCTGCAGTGCGCCTGCCTTTATTATCTTCCGCGGCGCCTAATTTTTCTTTTGCATTTATTTGCCAGGAGGTAGCCACCGTGCCGAGCAGGAAGAATAATCCAATCATGGCTAAACCCCTAAACCCGGCGCCTAAAAAAATACAACAGGCAATCCCTGCTCCTGTTACTCCCCCGCCCCAGGTTAATTTATCCTTTTTTACACTTATGAAGATGGTAGTAAAAAGAATGAACAGGAATAGCCAATAGTCAATGGTCATGGCTGTAAATTAAATCATCCTCCTTATTTTGCAAGTGATAATAATAGTTTTAATATTTAGCAGACAATAATTAAATTTTCGTGATCCTGCAGGAAGGGATGAAGATATTTTGAAAAAGTATTATCTTGGTTTTGGTTTGTAAATCATTCATTCAACAAGCTGCAAAAAACGTTCGATCATGAACTGGGCCAATGACCTGACCTCCTTATTAAAAATAACCTACCCGGTTGTTCAGGCACCCATGCTGGGGGTTACCACACCGGCCATGGTGGCGGCTATATCCAACGGGGGTGGTTTGGGATCGCTACCGGTTGGTGGTTTATCCCCCGAAAAAACCGGGTCACTTATCCGGGAAACAAAAAAATTAACTGCTCAACCTTTTGCTGTAAATCTTTTTGCCCATGCTAATGTATTACCCAATGAACAGCAGGTAGCTGTAATGCAAGATTTTTTAGAAAAATTATGTGCAGATAATGCACTTGCTGTAGAAAGGCAAACCATTGAAACATTTCCCTTTTATTCTTACCAGCAACAGATTGAAATCCTTGTTAGTGAAAACATTTCCGTTGTTAGTTTTACATTCGGGATATTGAGCGATGAAAGTATAAAGGCATTGAAAGAAACGGGCACTGTTTTAATTGGAACGGCCACCTGTTTAAAGGAAGCAGCATTATTACATGAAAAAGGTATTGATATTATTACCGCTCAGGGTATAGAAGCGGGCGGGCACAGGGGAACGTTTTTAGAAAATGAACCTTTGCCATTAATTGGCTCCGTATCATTGGTGCCTGAAATATCCAGCCACATCAATAAACCCATACTTGCAGCAGGCGGTATCTATAACGGCAATACAATAAAATCGGCATTCATTTTAGGCGCAAGCGGTGTCCAGATCGGAACGGCTTTTATAGCAAGTGATGAGAGCGCCGCCATGCCTTCTTACAAATCGGCCGTTCAAAATACTTCGGCCGCAGACAGCGTATTAACCAGATCATTTTCAGGGCGATGGGCGAGAGGGATCAGGAATAAGTTTATAACGGAAGTCGAAAAATCGGGAATAGAAATCCCCTCTTTCCCCGTGCAAGGCAATTTAACGGCGAATATCAGGTTAGCAGCGCAGCAACAGGACAATAAAGAATTTTCAGCCTTGTGGGCGGGGCAATCAGCTTCTAAGGCTGTAGCCAAAACTGCCGCCGCGATCCTTCGCAACCTGGTAAAGGAAACAGAAGAAATAGATGAGTAGTCTTTTAGTATACAGGAATTGGGCTGGAAAATTTAAACGGGAAAATTTGAAAATCGCTCAACGCCTCCATTAAGAACAACTTCAAAAAAAGCGAGTACTTGTTATCGATTTTTTCCTCCTGGCCTCTATTGCTATTTTCGCATAAATTCAATGATCTCTTTGTACCGCCGGTTTCCCGAATTAAGGAACTGGCTGATCATGGGTACATGCTTTTTTCCTTTTAAGATATGATAGGCTGGGTTATAGCCCAGATCTTTTAAAGCAGCTACAAATTTTTCATTGCTTACTTCAATGGAAGGATAGGTTTTGCCTCCGCGGTAGATAAGCAATGGTGGCATTCCCTTGCGAAGGTGGTATAAGGGGGATGCTTCTTTCCAGGTTGCTGGATTGCTTGTAAAGGTCTGTAAATAAGTATTGCCATCGGGGTAATTTTCTTCTTGGAGGTAGCCATACATATCCAGGCCCGCGGCATCTATCAGTATGGCCCCTTTAATGGGGTTTGCAATTCCCAGCCGGTCGAAATATTTATTGTACACCGTAATGAGTGTAGCAAGATGCCCGCCCGCCGAATGCCCTGCAATAAAAATTTTATCGGGATCCCCGCCATACTGTTCAATATTTTGTTTTACCCATTTAACCGCAGTAGCCGCATCAGTAGCCATTTCATCATAATTTGCTTCCGGACTTTTTGGATAATCAATGATGACAGTTAATACATTCTTCCGGGCCATCCTGTTTCCTAAAAAACTATACAGCGATTTATTGCCTGAATTCCAGCTACCGCCATGAATAAAGATCAATACCTCTTTTGATGAATTATTATTTCGGGGAGCAAACACATTTAATTTTTGTGCCGCCTTATTGTTAGCGCTTTCTGCACGCAGATAGACGATGTTTTTAGAACGGGTTACACTTTTAAAAGCACAACCTGTACCGGTAAACAGCATCGATGTACTGATGATTACGAGAAATGTTTTAGGGGTCAATGTTTTATAATGGGGTTTTTAAAATGAATCATTAAGGAGGTGAGCAGCAATTTAACTGCAACCGGACGCATCAAAATACGAACTAAGCAGTTGCATGGATTTTTCAACGGACAGCGGATCAAATCAATTGATAGTATTACCGGGAAACGTACTGAAATAACTCCTGTTGATCCGACGGGAAATTATCGGGTAAATGCCAAATCATCTTCGTACCCTGATCAGGTAAACAACAATGGTCAACCAGTAAACTCGTTGATTATTTATTAGGCTTTATTCATTCGTCTTCAGTCATTTCTCATTACTCATTTGCGTTTCCCGTTTTTCACCATTGCCGGCTGGCCATTCACTAATTTAATTTATCTTCATGAGGTATCATTTCATTATCAACAAAATTATATGAACCGGATCGACCGATTGTTTGGAATACTGACCCTGTTACAATCTAAAAAATTTGTACCGGGCGAAAAAATCGCAGAAAAGTTCCGGATCAGTGTACGCACGGTTTACCGGGATGTTAAAGCCCTGGTTGAACAAGGTATACCGGTAAGTTTTGAACCATCAAAAGGTTATTTTATAGTACAGGGTTATTTTTTACCCCCGGTTGCATTTAATACAGAGGAAGCCAATGCGCTCCTGTTGATGGAATCCGTTGTGAACGCCTTTACCGACAAATCGATACAAACACACTACACCAATGCGTTGAACAAAGTAAAGGCCGTACTCCGGCATTCGCAAAAGGAAAAACTCGAAAAACTTAATCAAAATATACGCCTGCAATTACCTCCCTGCCTTGTAAATGACTATGAATATTTGTCGATGATCCAACATACCATTTCAGCTAAAACCATCATTGAATTTGATTATAAAAATAATAAGGAGGAAGTTAGCCGGAGAAAGGCGGAGCCCATCGGACTGGTATTTTATGCGATGAGCTGGCACCTGATCGCATGGTGCCACCTGCGCAACAACTACAGGGATTTTAAAGTATCCCGCATATTAAAGATCAGCAATACGGATATCCCTTTTCACAAAACGGACCATATTGAAGTGAACGATTATATGAAATCCTTACCGGTAAATTATTAAAATTATTTTTTAAGATAAAAAATCACACTGCCATAGGGTTGTCAGTGGTGTGCAGTTATTTTGCTGTATAACCAAAAAACAAACACATGTCAATGATTCAAACATTTTTAAAAGAGCTGCAGCAGGAAGCTAAAACAACCCGTAAAATGCTCGCATTAGTACCTGATGGTCAATACCAATGGAAACCCCATGAAAAAAGTATGACGATTCAGCAACTTGCAACACATGTAGCAGAATTACCAGGCTGGGTTACGATGGTTTTCAATACTAATGAGCTGGATTTTGCCACCGCCCCCTATGAACCTAAAGATATTGGTTCCACCGCCGGCCTGCTCGACCTGTTTGAAAAAAGCCTTGCTGATGGTAAGGCGTCCCTTGAAGGAGCTAAAGAAGAGCAACTTGATGATTTGTGGACCTTACGCGAGGGAGAAACAATTTACAGTACATCTCCAAAAGCTGAGGTAATCAGGATGGCTTTCAGCCAGATCATTCATCACCGGGCCCAACTGGGCGTTTACCTGCGTCTTTTAAATATCCCGATACCTGGTAGTTATGGCCCGAGTGCCGACGATATGAGTTTTTAAGATAGTGGGTGGACGGAAGATGGTGAATGGGCAATGGTGAATGGCGAATAAATGTCGTTTAGTTTTAAGGGGGTTAATTGCCCGTCCTGAAGGACGCGGAATAAAAATGGGCTAAAAAGATGGCTTTAGCCGAAACATTATTTGGCTGAAGCCAAAATGGAATATGGTAACGCTCGGTCTCCGCCCTGAACGGCAGGGCAATTAAATTGCAGGGCTAAACGACATTGAATGGTGAATGGGCAACTGAAAAGTATTCTTTTTTCACCGTCGACTTTTCATCCTGCCCAAACGCCAGCCTTATCATTCCTCTTATACCACCCTCCTGCCTACCCTGACTGTTCATTTAACCGGGTATGCCCGATTAAAGCATTCAGGCTTTCACGAATTTTACCACCATTTTATCAATAGCTTTACACCAACTAACTTTGACGAAACTTTTGATAACAAAAATGGTTAAGCTATCCGTTAACATCAACAAGATCGCCACTTTACGAAACAGCCGTGGTGGCAATAATCCAGACCTGGTGGAAACCGCTTTGGATATAGAGCGTTTTGGCGCAGATGGCATTACAGTACACCCCCGCCCCGATGAACGCCATATCCGTTACGCTGACGTATATGCGCTAAAAAAACTGATCAGCACCGAATTTAATATCGAGGGAAATTGTACCGAAGAAAAATTTGTGCAGTTAGTGCTGGCAAATCAACCTGCACAGGTAACTTTAGTACCAGACGGCCTCGGGCAATTAACTTCCAACCATGGCTGGAATACTATTGAACACCGGGATTACTTAACTGAAATGATCAGGGTGTTCAAAAATGCCGGCATCCGTACTTCTATCTTTGTGGACCCATTGATGGAAATGGTGGAAGGCGCCGCAAATACCGGCACCGACAGGATTGAACTATACACAGAAGGGTATGCGAAATTATATGCCGAAGGAAAAAGACAGGAAGCGATATCGGCGTTTATTGCGGCGGCAAAAAAAGCGCTGGAGTCGGGATTAGGCATTAACGCCGGTCATGACCTTAATTTGCAAAACCTGCAATTCTTTGCGCAACATATCCCGGGGTTATCAGAAGTATCGATCGGTCATGCCCTGGTATGCGATGCAATTTATCTTGGGCTTGAAAATACGGTTCAGTTATATAAACGTCAGTTGGCCCCCTGCCCCCCTGAAGGGGGGATATAAATCGCTACTCCATTTGAAGATAGAATGGCGTCCAGGGCCGCTAAATGTGATGAAAGGCAACAAACTGTAAAACTAATATCTACCGAAGATTTTGCCGGTTCATTCTAATATTTTCCGTCAGGCTGGTAGTCGAAAAAAAAATCCTTCCATAATAAAATGAAAGGATTTTTTCAACAACAATTAAAAAAATATCTTAACCCAGGTATGCTTTCAAAGCGCCACTATACCTGGCTTTTTGTAAGCGTTTGATCGCCCTTTCTTTGATCTGGCGGATACGTTCCTTGGTAAGATCGTACTTCTGCCCGATCTGCTCAATAGTAACTCCGTTTTCACCATCCAATCCAAAGTATGCATTTACAATTTCTGCTTCCCTCGGGCTGAGTGATTTTAATACCCTCCGGATCTCATTTCGCAATGAATCATGCATTACATCTTCATCCGTATCATCTCCGCCCTGCAGTAAATCACCCATTGCCACATCTTCTGCTTCATGTACCGGTGCATCAAGTGAGGTATGACGGGTATTGCTTTGGAAAATATTATTGATCTCTGTTTCACTCATTTCCAATAACTCCGCCAGTTCTTCAGTAGACGGCTCCCGCTCATGTTCCTGTTCAAATGCCATATAGGCCTTGTTGGCCTTATTGTAAGTACCAATTTTGTTTTGAGGCAGGCGGACTAACCTGCCCTGCTCTGCAAGTGCCTGTAATATTGATTGCCGGATCCACCACACCGCATAAGAAATAAATTTAAACCCTTTCGTTTCATCGAAGCGTTGTGCGGCTTTAATTAAGCCGAGATTACCCTCATTGATCAAATCACTCAATGAAAGACCCTGGTGCTGGTACTGCTTAGCCACAGATACCACAAAACGCAGATTGGCCTGAACCAATTTGTCTAATGCCCGCTGGTCACCCATTTTGATCTTTTGGGCCAAAATGGTTTCTTCCTCCGGGGTAATCATTGAAATTTTAGAAATTTCCTGCAGGTACTTTTCCACCGCCTGTGAATCACGGTTGGTAATCTGCGTTGCTATCTTAAGTTGCCTCATTGTGTTGTATTAAATTCAGAATATAGTACGTTTCAGGACAGTTATTATTGGTATAATGTTGCAAAGGACCGGTTAAACTACAAAATATATTAAAAATCAGTTTGCAAAGTTACGAATCTAATCTTACAATTCATAGGGTTGCTGTAAAAATGCTGAAAAATGGTAAAGGCTATTATTAAACCCGGATAATCTATTGATATTTAACTAATCCATTGATAACAAGGCTTCTGTGATATTTACACCAGAATAAGAAAAAGTTTTCAGGATACATTCCTGCCGCAATATGGAGCAGTAATCTACAGACCTTAGACAGGTGGCCATCCTGGACTTATCAACTGAACGCAGAATTCCTAAAAATGCAGGGTGCAGCTCAAATCCGGTAACTACTGAGTTGATGCTATGGAAAAACAACTATGCTTCAAAAAATCAGTTTTCAAACTATATTTGCGCCATGATAACCGACCTCCGCTCCGATACTTTTACAAAACCATCCCCGCAAATGCTGGAAGCTATGTTTACCGCAGCGGTGGGGGATGATGTTTTTGGAGAAGATCCTTCCATTAATGAACTAGAGTCAATGGCAGCTAGCCTGTTTCAAATGGAAGCAGCTATATTTTGCCCAAGCGGCACTATGACCAACCAGATCGCGATTAAATGCCATACCCAGCCGGGTGATGAAGTAGTTTGTGATAAACTAAGCCATGTATATATTTACGAAGCAGGCGGGATAGCTTTTAATAGTGGTTGCCAGGTAAAACCAATTGCGGGCGACCGGGGAAGACTTACCGCGGATGATGTACTGGAGGCAATAAATCCTCACGACATTCACAAAGCCCATACCGCATTAGTGAGTTTAGAAAATACGGCCAACCGGGGCGGCGGCAGTTGCTATGAATTTACTGAAATCCTGGAGATCAGGGAACGCTGTTTACAAAATAACCTGTTACTGCATTTAGACGGGGCAAGGTTATGGAATGCGCTCGTTGCGAAAGGCGAAACCCCGCCACAATATGGTGAGGTTTTCGACAGTATCTCCATTTGCCTTAGCAAGGGGCTGGGTGCACCTGTTGGAAGTTTATTACTCGGAAAAAAAGATTTTATACAAAAAGCCAGGAGGGTTCGTAAGGTTTTTGGCGGTGGTATGCGCCAGGCAGGGTATTTGGCCGCAGCGGGCATTTATGCCCTGAAAAATAATATTAACCGGCTGGAGGAAGATCACCTGCATGCAAAACAAATCGCAGAGGCCCTGATTAAAAAAGATTTTGTAGGTAAAATAATGCCTGTTGAAACCAATATATTGATTTTTGAATTAAAGGAAAGTTTCACTGCTAAAAGCTTTGAAGAAGAATTGGCCAGATCCGGCATACTCAGCATTGCCATCTCCCCAAGCCAGGTTAGAATGGTAACCCACCTGGATATTACGCCGGAAATGGTAAAAACCCTGCTTGCCGTTATTAAAGCTTTATAATATCATTTGTTGAAAATGAGGCAAGGCTAATGGTATGTTGTGAGGCTAAAGTTATAATTTGGCATTAATGGCCGTACGCATTTCCACTAATTCCTGTAAACGCTCCTGCTTCTTTTTTAGTTTCGACGCCAGGTTGCTGATTTTCTCTTCCTGTTCTTTTACATCATTATCCGCCGACCTTGCATTTTTTGCTTCTTTATAAGCTTTACCTGCCCTTTTTTTGGCCTTTTTTGCATCATTTACACTCCCATTTGTGGCTTCAGTGGCCTGCTCGCTGCTCGCAGCAGCCGCATTTTGGGCCGCTGCATTTTCTGATTTTGCTTTAGACTGGTAATCGGGCAATTTGTTCTGCGCTTTTGCCAGATCAGTTGTAATATCAGCAATCTCATTGCTTAATTTTACATACTCTAAATTTAGCCTGCCAGTGTCACTGGCATCTTTATATTTCTGACAATAGGCTGACTGGCCGCCCATCAACAGTATCAAAAGACAATATGTTTGAATACTCTTTTTCATGATTATTGGTTGTGAATGATTTAATCAGTTAGTGAAAAATATTTATAAAAATTAGCGTAATCATTACTAAACTCCTGAAACTAATTTAAAAAAGGAGATAAAAAATGCCTGGTATACGGACTCTTTCTTATTAGCAATTAAATATTAAATTTCGAACATTTTCACAAATTACTGTTACAGTATTTCTATTAAAAGTTACATTATTCACACATTTTTTCACTGTCAAACCCCATCTTACTGAAAGAATAAAAACTATACTGCTCTCCCTGTCACAGCGCCCGTGGTTTTTTGTGCAACAAACTTTATCTTCGTCATTCTTTTAAAACATCAATACCAACACCATGTTCCCAAAAATCAACCCCACTCATACCCCTGCCTGGCAGGCCTTGCAACAGCATTTTGAAGAAATGAAAAACGTACACATGAAGGAACTGTTCTCCGCTGATGCAGAAAGGTTCAGTAAATTTTCTATCCAAACAGAAGATATCCTGTTTGATTATTCTAAAAATATCATCAGTCAAAAAACGCTGGAGCTATTGTTACAACTGGCGCTCGATTGCGGGTTGCCGGATGCGATCAAAGCAATGCTGGAAGGAGAGAAAATCAACGATTCCGAAAAAAGGGCCGTACTGCATACTGCATTACGCAATTTCTCCGGCAAACAAGTGTTGCTGGAAGGCAAAGATATAATGCCGGATATTAAAGCCGTATTGCAACAGATGCAAAACTTTTCTGATAAAATTCATTCCGGGGAGTGGAAAGGCTTTACCGGCAAAAAAATAAAATACATTGTAAATATCGGCATTGGTGGCAGCGACCTGGGACCCGTGATGGTTACGGAAGCGCTGAAGCCCTATTGGGTGGAAGGTATTGAAACTTATTTTGTAAGTAATGTAGACGGAACGCATATTGCTGAAACACTGAAAAAGGTAAATGCCGAAGAAACCCTCTTTTTGATTGCCTCCAAAACTTTTACCACACTTGAAACCATGACCAACGCACATACTGCAAGAGAATGGTTTTTACGGGAAGCAAAAGACGACGCTTACATAGCCAAACATTTTGTTGCATTAAGTACCAATGAAACTGATGTTGTAAAATTTGGAATTGCGGCGGAAAACATGTTTGTGTTTTGGGATTGGGTGGGAGGAAGGTACAGTTTATGGAGTGCTATCGGGTTATCTATTGCACTAACTGTTGGCTATAGCAATTTTGAGGCACTGTTAAAAGGCGGACACGAAGCCGACCTGCATTTTTCAACCACTCCATTTGAAAAAAACATACCGGTAATCATGGCCCTGCTGGGAACCTGGTACACTAATTTTTATGGCACAGCAACTGAAGCGATATTACCCTACGACCAATACATGCACCGTTTTGCAGCTTATTTCCAGCAGGGCAATATGGAAAGCAATGGCAAATATATTGACCGGAATGAACAAGCGGTAAACTACGCCACCGGACCTGTCATTTGGGGAGAGCCGGGCACCAACGGGCAGCACGCTTTTTACCAGTTGATACACCAGGGTACACAGGTGATACCCTGCGATTTTATAGCACCTGCTATTTCACAGAATCCAATCGGCAATCATCATCAAATACTGATGAGCAATTTTTTCGCACAAACAGAGGCTTTAATGAACGGTACCGCCAATGAAAATCCTTTCAGGGTATTTAAGGGCAACCGGCCTACCAATTCCTTCCTGGTAACAAAGATCACCCCCTTTGCATTAGGTAAACTGGTTGCACTTTATGAACATAAGATATTTGTGCAGGGTGTGATCTGGAATATTTACAGTTTCGACCAGTGGGGTGTTGAACTGGGCAAAGTGCTGGCAAACAAAATTTTACCCGAATTAAAAACGGATGAACCGGTCAACACACATGATTCATCTACCAACGGATTGGTGAATGCTTATAAGCAAATGAAAAAATAATATTACTGTGTCGTTTGTAAACTGAGTTGGTTAATGCTATACGTTTTAGCCATTCCCGCCGGGCAATTATTAAGGTAAGGATCTTAATTGCCAAGGACTTTAGGAAGGGGATAAAAATTGATGATAAAAAATACGGCTTTAGCAAAAAAAACTGTTTGACTAAAGCCAAAAGGGAAAATAATAATTCTCTGCCACCGCCCTGAAAGATGGTGCTATTGAATTGCCAGTACTAACTAAAGGTTATTGCCCACCCGGATAACAGCTACTGTTCTACCGTGCTGTTACTATTTTCAGTCAGGGGGTAATATGCTACCATCTTGTTATTTGTAAATTCAAAATAGAAATGAGTTGATCAATCCAGTTCCACCACTGCTTTTATAACACCGGTTGCCGGATCCAGCCAGCTTTCAAAAACATCCTTCAACCCGTTAAATTTTTCGCGGTGGGTGATATAGGTAGTGGGATCAACCAAACCCTTTTTCATTGAATCAATTACATGTGCAAAATCTTCTCTTGTGGCATTGCGGCTACTCATGAGCGTTGTTTCCCGCTTATGAAATTCGGGATGGCTGAAACTGAAAGCTTCTTTTTGCAAACCTATCAATACAAACCTGCCCCCATGGGCCAGGTATTGCAATGCACTGTTAATGGCTTTCTGGCTACCGGTTGCATCAATGACCACGGTAGGCATATCACCATTTGTTATTTCGTTTAAACGGGCTAAAACGTCTTCCGTTGAAGCGTTAATGATATATTGTACTTTCAGCCTGTCTTTACAAAACTGTAAGCGCTGATCGTTAATGTCGAGGGCGATAACATTTGCCCCGGCAATACGGGCAAACTCCATTGTGCCCAAACCAATTGGCCCGGCGCCAATCACCAATACAAATTCATCTTTTTGTACATTGGCCCGCCATACGCCATGTGCGCCAATAGCCAATGGTTCTACCAATGCCAGTTCATCATAACCCAATCCTTCACTTTTAACCAGTGAATAAGCAGGTACCGACAGGTATTCCGCCATCCCACCGTCTATATGCACCCCGCACACTTTAATATCAGTGCAACAGTTTGGTTTGCCATTCCTGCAGGCGATACATTTACCGCAATTGAAATAGGGAATAAAAGTGAGTGGCTCCCCGGGCCAAAAATTATCGGCCCCATCTGCTGAAACCAGATCTGCCGCCAGCTCATGACCCAATATCCGGGGATAGGTAAAAAAAGGTTGTGTTCCTTTATAAGCGTGCAGATCGGTGCCGCAAATCCCTATGCGTTTGATCTTTATTATCGCATGCCCCGGAGTTGGTACCGGAGCGGGTATTTCTTTGTATTCAAAGGTTCCCGGCTTTATACATATTAATGCTTCCATGAGGTTCGTGCTATTTTTTTAAACTTATTTTATACGCTACCGCATATTGCGAGGGATAAGTTTTAGCTGGTTGTATAATCAATGCATCTGCCTGCTGCGACCAGGTTAGTTTTTCATTGCTGCCCACAAGTGCTATACCCGTAATGATCCCGTTCCCTTGTTTTGTGCCCAATGCTTTTACAGTGGTAATAGCTGCTGGCAATCCAAGGGCTATTGCGTACAACAGATCTCCTTTTGTTGTAAAGCGGATGTCCTGTGCAGTAAATGGTTTTTTCTGATCTACAAAACTTCCGCTGGCAGATTCAGTAGGACCTTCACCAAAGAGTTTCCATGGCCTGCTACCATAAATGGCTTCTCCATTTACATCCAGCCATTTACCGGTACCCAGCAGCGTTTGTGTTTCTTCATCAGTAATGGTACCATCCGGCCGGGGCCCGATATTCAATAGCAGGTTACCATTTTTGCTTACAATGTCTACCAGGTTGGTTATAACATACTGCGCGTTTTTAAAAGTATTACCGGCGGCATATCCCCAGGATTTGTTGCCAATCGCATCATCCGTTTGCCAGGGAAGTTTCCGGATACCTGCCAGTTTTCCACGCTCAAGATCCAGCACGGCTGTGCCATCCGGGTAAGCTATATTTTTATAATTTACCACTACTCCTTTATTCCATTCAAGCCCCTTGTTATAATAAGAAGCGGCAAACGATTTGCGGTAAGGATCCATTGCCGGTTGTTCTATCCACCAGTCGAACCAGAATAATTGTGGCTGGTAATTATTGACCAGTTCTGTATTCCGAAGCAACCAGTCATTCATAAATTCGGCCGAAGGGGTTTCATTTTCTTCTCTTGCGGGGCCGTAAAAATCTTCATACTTTGTATCCAAAACATCCGATTCAAACCTGCGCCCCCCGTTCATAAAAAACCAGTGTTCTATCCGGTGAGAAGAGAGGCCAAAAATTAATCCCTGTTTTCGGATTTCGGAAGCGAGTTCGCCCAATACATCCCGTTTTGGTCCCATTTCCACCGCATTCCATTTAGAATAGGCGGTTTTATACATGGCGAAACCATC
Source organism: Ferruginibacter sp. (assembly GCA_014379625.1). GTDB lineage: Bacteria > Bacteroidota > Bacteroidia > Chitinophagales > Chitinophagaceae > Ferruginibacter. Next base: position 89,410 of record JACMLJ010000045.1, read on the forward strand.
ATGGTGTTCCGCCACAGGTACAACATATTTAGCGCCTGCCTTTTTAAACAAAGCCACCCATTGTTCCGGACTAAATTTTTCCGCCTTAAACATGGGTATGAAATCTTTGTAGCCAAATTTATTGTGGGCTCCAAAGGTTGCTACGTGATGCGCAAATTCTTTTTTATCCTTCCGGTACATTTCACGGGGATACCATTCGGAAGAAAAGGCAGGAACCGAATACACGCCCCAATGAATGAAGATGCCAAACTTGGCGTCCATGAACCAATCCGGTGTACTGTACTTTTTTAATGATTCCCAGGTAGCCTGGTATCTTTCCTGCGCCTTTACCCGCTGAAGCAGTGCAAACAGGAAAAAAAATAGTATAAAAATCTGGTATAACTTTTTCATATAATGAAAGCTTAAAAATGATAGTATTAATAGTTATTAGATCCCTGTTTAATTCCCGGGCTATCCATATTCCCTTACCGGTTATTGATTAATCGTTATCCATCACACATTATTTTTCTCCATAACCTTATATCCCTTCCATCCAAAAAACAAGATCACTACAAAACATATAAGAGGTACAATGTATCCATACTGAATATTACCGGTTCCATCGCTGATATAACCGAATATCCTTGGAAGTATCGCTCCGCCAACGATAGACATGATAATCAGGCTGCTTCCAAATTCTGTATCACCTTTCAGTCCTTTGATACCCAGTGCAAAAATAGTTGGGAACATAATGGACATAAAAAAACAAATGCCGATTACCGCATAAACGGTTATCATGCCATTCGCCGTCATAGCAATCATGCACAGTAAAATATTAATGGCTGCATACAATGCCAGCAACCGTTCGGGCTTAATATACTTCATTAAAAAAGTTCCGAGGAACCTTCCAATCAAAAAAGCCAGGCCACATCCGCCTAAATAATCTGCTGCTTTTACCTGGTTGATACCTGCAGACTTAGTGGCATACAAAATAAATAGACTAAAAACGCTGACCTGTGCACCCACATAAAAAAACTGGGCAGCTACCGCCCATGACAAATGCCGGTGCCTGAACGCGTGTAAAATATTCTTACCAGCTTCGTGCCCTTCCGTATTCTGAATAGTGGGTAATTTGGTAAACGCAAAAACAACAGCAATTAAAACTAATACGGCGCCGAGGATAAAATAGGGTGTTTTAACTGAAGATGCTTCGGAGGCCAATGCTATTTTCCTGGCAGTCTCCGTCATTGCGCTTAACTCCACATCGGAATAACCTTTGGTAAGTATAATCCTTGCCCCGATAACGGGTGCCAAAGCTGCCGCCAGCCCATTGAAAGATTGCGAAAAATTGAGCCTTTGTGTAGCAGTTTCAGGATCACCTAATGAAGAAGCGTATGGATTGGCAGCCGTTTCTAAAATGGTTAAACCGCAGGCGATTATAAATAAAGCGAATAAAAAGAAATTATACGACTGGTTATCTGCGGCGGGAATAAACAAAAAAGACCCGATCGCGAAAAATAACAGGCCCGTAATAATCCCAATCTTGTAACCAAACTTCTTCATGATATAACCTGCAGGCAATGCCATTAAAAAATAGGCGATAAAAACCGCTGAATCAACCAGGGTGGATTGAGTGGTAGTGAGGGTGAATGATTTTTTTAGGTGCGGAATTAAAATGGGATCGAGGTTATGGGCAAAGCCCCATAAAAAAAACAAGGAAGTTATAAGGATAAAGGCAAAGCGGTAAGACTTGTTAGTTAATGATGGCATGTAAAATAGTTTTAGAAAGGCAGATAGAAAAAAGTTGATTACTGATGGTTAAATAATGCAAAAAAGGGCAATTGGGAAACTATACAAAAACAATTACAGGCGAACAGACGAGAATAGCTAAATGAGCATTCTTTCATAACAGCAAACCTTTTTAAGTATTCCAATCGTTTGTTTTTGCCGGTATACCGGCCCAGGATGTAAATTTAGTTTTAAGTTGCAAGATATAAAACCAATTTTTTCTCAAATACTTGTGCTATATTATCTTATCTTAGCCTTCAAAAAAAGCCCTGTATGAAGCCTGAATTGCGCCAGATTACATCAACACCTCAATCTTCTTTCCTGGTAAGAATGGATGTTGGGGACCGAATGTTAAACAACTGGCATTATCATTCCGAAGTTGAATTATTATTTATTAAGAGAAGCGCCGGCACCTGGATCGTTGGGGATCATATTGGCCCTTTTCAAAGTGGCGATATGCTGTTAATAGGCGCTAATTTACCCCACTGTTTCAGGCACGAATATGATCACATCTTTAAGGGGGATGAAAACCCGGGTGAAACCATTTGCATAAAATTTGAACCCGGCATCTTCGGCAGCCAGTTTTTTAATTTACCGGAGACTGAACAAATAAAAGAACTATTACTAAAATGTAACTATGGTTTAAAATTAATTGGAAAAACAAAAAAACATTTATCCGCGATGATTGATAAAATGCTGGTTGCCTCACCCGGAAAAAAGCTGGTGTATCTTTTATCGATGCTGGAAGAGATCGCCGAAAGCAGGGAATATATCCCGCTCTCCTCCAAAGGATTTATGCAATCTCCGGGCGATACCGATAAGGACAGGATCAAACTGGTATTTGAGTACACTTTTAATCATTTTAATGAAAAAATTTTAATTGACGAGGTAGCAACGCTTTTAAATATGACCAGGCAATCTTTTTGCAGGTATTTTAAAAATAAAACCCAAAAAACATATATACAATTTTTGATGGAAGTGAGAATCGGTTATGCCTGCAGGTTATTAATAGAAGATGAAAAAAATGTGGCGGAGGTTAGCTACGAATCAGGGTATAATAATATTTCTCATTTTAATCACCAGTTTAAACTGATCACAAAAAAGAAACCGCTTGAATATAAAAGAGATTACCTGAAAATGGAATCCGTAACGGGAACATAAATAAACGGGGATAACAGCATAACCTGTTGTTTATTTTATGTTGCAACAGCAAAAGTAAAACAGGCTACGACCCGTAATGAAATAAAGGAGCGTAATCAGGAATGGACATAATCCGATACGAGGATTAATCTTTCTTCAGGAACCGTTATCTTGTCGGCCTTTTCTCTATCGGGATAAATGAAATCAACCTCATATTTATGCGAATTCTTTTCGTAGCGGCAAATCACCGCTCTGCCTGCGGGTTTATATTCTGTATTTAAAAGGGTAACAATCTGGCCTGTAGAATACTTCATATAAAAAGCATTTTCGTTATGTAAATGTATTATTATCCCTGATTTTTTATGGCTGTTTTTTTACACAATTTCAACAACAAATTGTGGATAATTAAATGTATAAATTATCAAAAAGCGAGGTAATTTTTTTCAAGATTTATTACATCTTTCACGTATACTATATATTTTTCTGCATAACCCATTTCCCTTATTTCAACTATCAACCGGTTGCGGGATAATTTATGGATCACCCTCCAGAACAAATTGTGCTGTACCGGGTGGGCGTCTTTAAATAATACTTCATCTCCGATATGAATTTCATCTATTGTAAATTTTGACTTTTCCATGATAAATGGTTTGATATCATTTACAGCAAATTGCAGTCCAAGGGCATTTTGAGTTTTTTATAGACTAAATTCAAGGCAAAGGGGAATAAAAGCTACACCGATATTTCTTAAAGGGTATTAGTCGCTTCAGTTGTCGCAAAAATGCACCCGACTGCCGCATCAATAAATCGCTGTACGAGTCAACTGTTGAATTGCAAGTACACCATATAAAAAAATTCGGTGAGCATTGCATCCCAAAGCCGTTCCCCTTAAAAAGGATAACCAATCGCGAGGTTTAGCACAAAGTTTTCCTTTCGCCATTGACTGTCGCCAAAAGCCACCTTATCAATTACCCATTTAGGCCCCCCGTCTTCATAAGGCTTACGTATCGGAAAGGCGGCATCTATCCGAAGAACGAGGAAATTCAGATCGAACCTTAACCCGGCACCCGTACCTACCGCCAATTGACTGAAAAAATCTTTACTGAATTTGGAACCCGGTCTTGCAGGGTCGGTACGCATGGTAAATATATTTCCCGCATCCACAAAAAAAGCGCCCCGAACAATAGAAGCTATTTTAAAGCGCAACTCCGTATTAATTTCTATTTTAACATCGCCGGGCTGGTCGGGCAGATACCTGTTTCTGAGTGAATCATTGGCTAAATTGCCCGCGTAATAAATTCCAGGCCCAAGGCTGCGTGCCCGGTATGCCCTGATGCTGTTGGTGCCACCAATAAAAAATTGTTTAATAAATGGCATGGTGACACTGTTGCCATAACCGTAGCCCGCACCAATGATTACCCTGTTTACCAGTTGATTAATGCGTATCCGCCGGGGTTTGCCGATAGCCATATAATGTCGAAAGTCAAGCTCGCCGCGCAGGTATTGCGAGAAAGGGGTACCGAATATTTTTTTCTCTTTTCCATTCTCCACATCAGCGCCGGTGATAAGGCCAAGGATATTGCCCGAAAAATCAGCATTGCCATTGAAGTAGAAGTTGTGCCTTTTATTGTTTGGCTTTGCCTGTGAGTTATAATTGTAATTATAATTTGAGCCGATGATAAACTGCTTTTCTATGCTGCGGGCTAATGTAATATTGGTGTCCAGCCCTTTTTTGAATTGTGTTGTAATACTTGATGGAAGCACATAATTGAGTGCGATGGGGTTAAACTGGTGTTCCGTAGCTATCGAAGTATTCCATACCCATCCAAAACTTGATTTAAAGGAATTGAGTGTATACTGATCTGTACGCCTGAAATATTCGTATCCCAGGTTTATCCTGGTTTTTGGAACAAAATCACTGTTTCTTCCAAAACCGATATGAGGGATGATGCGTGGGATCAGTAGGTCAAGGTCGCCCCCATACCTTGTTGTACCGACGTTTTGCTGCCCGGCTATCTGTGTTTCGAGTCCCAGGAAACCACTTATACTTAACTGCTCGGCACTGCGAAAGGCATTGCGGTTTTTAAGGCTGAGGGTAAAGTCGGTACCGCTTGAGTTATTGGATTTTGAAAGGGCGGACACCTGGGCCTTTGCTGAATATTTATTGTTGGGCGACAAATAATAATACGCATTCAGCCTCCTGTCTTTTACCGTGTCTACTTCTTCAAAACGGGCTTTTACAAATTTATACACCCCCAAACTTACCAACCTGCTAAGTGTAAGGTTATGGTCGTTGCGGTTGTACAGGTCGCCGGGATGAAAACGAATATTGCGTCTGTACATGCGGGGATTAAATTTCTTATAGGGGTCCACTACATAAAAGCTATCGTAAAAAACAGCCTTTTGTTTAGAAAAAGCCGTATCACTATTCAGGTTGTAATCAGCATAGATGATCACATCACCGATACGATAGGGATATTTGGCCTGCGGGGGCGTTTCGGGCTTAACCACCATGTAAGTGTTTACTTTATTGCTGCCAACGGTGCTGTCTACTTTCAGCAAGAGGTAATTTTCATTAAAAAAGAAATAACCTTTTTGTTTCAGTCTTGCATCGATCCTTGTTCTTTCCGCCTTAATTAGGTCAAGGTCATATGCCCGCCCGGTACGCAGGGAGGACCTCCTCGTTGTGGTTCTGATAGCCATACTCAACTCACTGGAATCTTTTGGAAAATTGACGGTATCAATGGTGTATTGCAGCCCCGGTTTCGCGGTAAATACCGCTGATGTACGCTTATTTTTTGTGGTGGTATCAAAATTTACCATGCCTTTAAAATAGCCCCTGTTCTCAAGCCGGTTGGTCATGATATTCCGGTTCTTTTCGAAGTTGACCGAACTTGCATAAACAGGCGGCTCTCCTAATTTATTCCGGATCAGGTAGCGAAGACCTTTACCCGTAGGCCTTCCGGCAATATTGTAAAACCATAGCTTTATACGCAGCCCCAGTATGCTCATATTGGGTTTGGGCAGGATAATGGCCTTCAACTCGTCTTTAAGTACGGCTTTTTGTGATTTGGCGCTGCTGTCGGATGATACATATTTTATTTTGGAACCGATATATAATGTTTCACCCTTAGGTAAATATTTTGTATTGCTGCAGGAGGTGAAAAAACAAAGCATGCCCAAACATATAACCATGCCGGGAAAAATCTGTCTCCGGTAAATTTTGCTTCCTATTGTAGAAAAATCCAAAGTCATTATTACGATCTGTGTTTTTAAATACTAATTTTTGTTCCCCCAAGGATAAATGGAAATAATTATCCGCCGATTATTTATTCTGTAACCATCACTATTGCCCATTGTCTACTGCCTATTGCCTATTGCCCATTGCCTGCTTCCTTCTTTTCAATCGCTTCCTTTTCCTTTTTTTCTGCTTTCTCCAGCAACTTCCTTTTTTCTTTATCCATTTTATCCTGCCGTTTTTGTTCCTCTGTTCTACGGTTTAAGATTTGCTTAAACTCATTAAAATCCAAAGTAAAAATGAAGGATACCCCTGATTCGATTACCTGGCCCTCTACTACACCTTCATAACGGTTACGGCGATACGCCCTTAACAGGTATCTGCCGTCTTTGCTGACAAGGTAATCAACCGCTACATCACCGGCAATATTACTGGCGCTCTGGTTAGTATTGGCCGGACCTTCGAGTTCAAAATTACTGCCCACACTTACGCGCAACCGGTCGTTCAACAATTTCTTAGATACACCTACGGTGAGATCTGTTCTGCTGGTACGCGTGCCGGAAGAGAAATCATCTTCAGTGTTTACGCCAAAATTCAGGTCAACCCCTTTTACCAGGCTGCCGGCGAGGTTATTAAGCTGCTCGGTTAAAATACGGCTGACACTCGACTTGGCGGTACTTGCCAGTGAGGCCCCTTCGGCAGCATTTTCTAACGGATTTTCCTGTACAAACCTGCCCAGCAGCAATAGTGCGAAAACCTGTTTATTTAATTCCGCATCATCGCGGCGAACCTGTTCTAATTTTGTTTCCACATCAGCCCATTTTGATTTCTGGTCATCAGGCAGTTCAATATCAAATGTGATCACCGGCTTCAGTAATTCACCCTTCATCTTCAGTAACACATTGAAGGGCACTTTTGCTTTATACTTGTTGATGTCGGTTGCCGAAAGATTGGCCAGTTCACTTTGCAATAAATTTACCGGCTGGGTGTTAGCTACGTAAATGGCCGTAATGTCTACGGTAGCGCTCATCATATCTCCCGTCCAGGTGAGCACGCTACCGGGCTGAATAAGAAACTGTCTTTTTAGCAAGCTAAGGCTTAACTGGTAAGAACCGGCCTGTAATTCATAGTTGCCCGTAAGACTTATCTTGCCGCTTTTATCGAGGCCGCCGGATAAATCGGCCTTGCCCCTTATCCTTAAGGCATCGCCGCTTCGCTCATCAATGATTAAAGTTATTTGGGCGGCGGTATCTGATTGCAATGTTCCGGTAATATCAAGGCCGGCTAATTCGGGAAAGCGGGACAATGTGTCAATTACCTCCTTGAAAACACTGTCCGTTTTTCCCCCATAAACATCTATAAACTCTACCACTCCATCCCTGTTTTCCAATTCGGGATTGGTGCTGGGCAGTACAAATGTGATATCTGTTGCCTTGTTGATCTTTAAATCTGCGTTGATCCGGGGAGCAGTCAAAGTGCCGTCCACACTTATATCTGCATCCATGTTCAATCTTCCATAATAAAGTGCATTTTGCTTTTTAGCCACATTCAATACCCTGAAATCGTTGGCGGAAAGGTCAAGGTCGAACGTATAGGTTTTAAAATCGCCGGTAAAAATTTTACCGTTAATTACTGCTTTATTGCCTGCGGAATCAACTAATGTGAACCGGTCAAAATCAATATCACGTGATGATACTGTGATAACCTCATTGGACAAATGCAATTTTTCGCCCGTGGCTGCCGGGGTAATATTAGCGTTATCAAAATGCAAACTTCCATTAACATCAGGATCGGTTGTAGTACCCTTAATAACCACTTCGCCCTTCAGGCTTCCATCTGCCTGGGTTAAAGCGCCGAAGGTAAATGGCTTAACGCTGGCCAAATTAAAATTGTTGATGTTCAGCTTCAAATCCATCCTGCTTTCACCGGTATAATATTTTCCCCCCAGTTTAACATCATTGCCATTGCCAGTGATAGCTACATCCGCATTAAATGCATTAGCTGTTTCATTATCCACCTTTACAGTGATATTTCCAATGGTATCGCTGTTAAAAGTAAGTGTATCAATGGCGATATCGGAGGTAAATACGGGATTGGTCATTATATTTTTGACCACTACATTACCATTGATCACACCGTCTAAGGGCAGGGAATCCTGTTCCGCAATATTTGTCAATGTTTTAATGTGAAAGTCTTTTAATATAACATCTACCGGGGCAGTTACATTTTCTGATTTTGAATTGATACTAAGCGATTGCCCGCTGTTATTAATGGTGAAATTATGTACAATGATACCAGTGCTGTCGTACCGGATATAGTTGCTGTTATCTACCGCCCATTTGTCGTGATCCAGCATCAGGCTATCCGATAAACTGGCCCTTATCGCTCCCCCTTCTTCCTGCGCCAGTGTTACGCCAAGCTGGTATTTATCCCTGTCATCAATATCTTTGATGTTGAGCTTTGCATACAATTCGTTATTCGCTATAAAGCCATTCAACGAGGTCTTTTGCAACTGGTAGCTTTTTGAGCCTGCTGTTTTTACCGTAGCTGAATAGACAAATTTATCATCCGGGTTACCTGCAGAGATGGTTAAACTATCCAGTACCTGGGTACCCACCTGTACTTTAGGCGCATTTACCAGGAGGTTCAATTTTTCTTCACTCCCGTCAAAATCAGCCTTTATTTTAATGGTATCCGTACCGAGCAAAGAAGGTACAAATGCAAACAATAAGCTATCGGGAATAACTGTTGCGGTTAGTTTCCATTTGTCGCTGGTAAGGGCGGTATCTTTTATGCCAAGATCATAATATTTATTTATTACCTGCATGGCGCCCTGTGCGATGGTAGCCAGGTTAAAATTACCATCTACAGATGCGGTGGCTACCTGCGAATTAAGTGTAATAATTTTACCAGTATCGCTGGTACTGGCTGTAATGGTAATGGTATCCGCTTTATATCGTTTGCCATCACTGAATACTACAAGGTCGGCCACCTGTATATCACCCTGTGGAGATTTCAGATCGGTGGTTGCAATACCGGCGATAACATTGCCATGCACACGAAGATCGGTAGTGGCAAAGCCTAATGGCTTCATCAATATACTATCTAACAGCAGGCGGAGTTTTATGTTGGTGGCGAACTTGTCATCGATCAGGGCTTCCGCGTTCATGCGAAAGGCGAGGCTTTTGTCAGCCATCCCTGCATCCAGTATTGTATAACCTTTATGCACAGACGCAGTAAGATCAAGGTTTTGATAGTTGTAGCCTTTTACAAAAGCTGATTTTACGTAGGCTTTTGCATTGGTATTCATGGTGGCAGGTTTAAATCCCCTTCCTTTGGCGGCAAACGTCATGGTTACTTTACCTACCATAGTATCCTGTTTTATAAGATAGCCAACATCCACGTTATTAAGGGACCCTTTTAAATTGTAGGTCTCACCGGCGCTGTTCAGATAGCCGGCCAGTTTTGCGTTTCCCTTATTGGTCTGCAATACCATATCCGTGGTGAAATTAGTGGCCAGCCCCTTAAAGCTGCCACTTATCTTCATCATATCCGGAATCCTTATGTTGGGGGGTATGGTACCCGGGGGAAGAAAATTATTGAGATCGGTTTTTGTAGTTTGAAAACTGGCAATATTAAAATTGTAAACCGTCTTTTTTGCATCGGGTAAGCCTTTGATAGTTCCGGACATATTCACCGCAGTATTGCCAATGCCACTAACCTGCAGGCCCGGGATCGCCAGGTCATTAACATAACCTTTTACCCTTGCATTGATGTGTACAACGGCTGCTTCATTACCTTTTAAACTGGCCTGTAACTGTGGTGCAAAAAGAAGTATGTCAGATGCGGCAAGGTCAACATTGTTAAAGTTGGCATCCAGGTACAATTTGCCCATGTCTTTCGTCAATGCTTCCAGTGAAGGGTAGCTCACAATGATATTATCCCTGATGATTGTTTTATCCGTTTGAACATATAAATTTTTTAACGCTGCACCGGTATCTGTATAAGTAAAATCAGTTTTTAATTGCCTGAGGCTGAACCCGCTTTTTTCTGAAAAACTGCCATCTGCTATATTACCCGAGTAGGCCGTTGGTGTGATGAGAAAATTATTACCCTTCAGTTTGAAACCATCAATCTTTAAATGTGCATAATCCATTCCTTTAGTAAGGCGTGGTTTATTGTCGTCATCAAAGGCGATATTATTATTTTCAAAATCAATTTTGTTAATGGCGACCTTCCAGGGGTTATTAGCCTGGGCCAGCACTTCTTTATTGATTTCTTCTTTTACGATTTTTGTTTGCACTGATTTTCCCAATACAATGGCTGCATTGGTGTTGTGCAGTTTCACATTTTCCAGTTGTACATCCAGCTTTGCAAGGTCAATGGATTTTACTTTCCCCGACAGTTCACCCAGTGCCAGGTTTGCCGCCATTACGGATACATCATTCTTATAATCGAACCGGATGTTTTTAAGGTTGATATTTTCGAGCCCAAGTTGCAGGTTGAATGGCTCGTTGCTTTGTGCTTCTACTACCGCCATAGTCTCGGGTTTAAGTAATGGCTTGTTTTGATACATGTGCCCCGATACATTTTCCAATACAATATCCGGGACGGAGAAAGCCATTTTATCCAGGTCAAACTTTTTAAAACCCGTTTCAAATTTACCCAATCGTACCTGAAAATCTATTGCAGACTGATCGTCTTTAAAGGAAGCTGCAATATTATTCAACACTATTTTGTCAACACTTATCTTCATTCCGTCGGAGGAGTCTTTAGGTGCGGTACTTTTGGGCCCGCTGTTGAAGGCGTCTATTATATACTGGTAATTAAACACGGTGTCGACACCTTTTCTGTAAATATTAGCGCTGATGTCTTTCAACTCTACATAGTTTACTTCCACCTCACTGCTGATGAGTTTAAGCAGGGCAATATCCACCCTTATTTTTCCGCCATAAAGCAAAGTGTCTTTTTGCTGATCTTCAAAATAAACACCTTCCAGCACTAATTTTTTTGGGAAGTCCAACGACAATTTTGCTATTTGAACCTTTGTGTGGATTTTTTTCTCCAGGTAGGTAACCACTTTTTTACGGGCAAAATTTTGCACAGCAGGCACCTGTATGAGGATATAAATCAACAATACTAAAAAAACAAAACTGGCTAAAATCCAAGCCAGTATCTTGAGCGTCTTTCTTATAACTTTTTTAACAGTCAGAATTGTAAATTTTAAAATTAGTATTTAATCACTTAATTTATTCAGGCTAATCCTTCCTTTAATTCCCAATTGAATATGATCCGGGGTCAGGTAAATAACCAGTTATATGCAGATGCCGGTGCTGATACATACCAATAATCCGGGTGTTGCCAAAATTTTTTCACCTGCTTTTACGGGATAAATGAGTTGAACAATCCTACACCTTAAAATAACATAATACGTAAAGCATTAACAATCTTTGTACCATTGTTATGAATAGCCGGTTTTGAACTTATTTAAACCGGCAGCGCATCGGGTAACCCAAATTTAACCAGGAGCACTTGCAACTCAACTGATGTTGCATTTCATCCAGTTCATTCATCAAGAGTCATGCTGAGCAACTTTCCGAAAATAACTTGCACCCTTTAATTATCCCACGGGCATGCAATAAAATAAATACATCATAGCCTTTGTAAATATTTCAAATGGATAGTATCCGGGCTTGAAAAATTTGAAAAGGCTGCAAAAAAATACTGATGAAAAATATACTGATCATTTACGCACACCCCGATGAGCAAAGTTACAATGCAGTTGTGTTAAACAAGATTGTATCAACCATTAAAGTTTCGGGCAACCGGTACCAGGTAATAGATTTATATAAAGAAGGTTATAACCCCGTATTGAGTACAAAAGAAATGAGGGGCGAAATAAGTCCGGAAACTGAAAATTACCAGCAGCTTATTTCAAGAGCATCGGACATCATTTTCATCTTTCCTGTCTGGTGGTTTAGGGCACCGGCGATCCTGGAAGGGTTTATTGACAAGACCTTTGTGCCAAAATTTGCCTACCGTTTCAAAAAGATAATTGGAAATTATGGCCTGCCCATACCTATCCTGAAAGATAAAAAGGTGCTGGCATTTATCACACATGGTGCGCCCGCATTGCCGGTTAAGCTGTTGTACTTAAATGTAGTGAAATACCGTTTCCTGCTTGGCTTTCTCAGCTTTTGCTTCAATATTTTTAAATGCAAAATTGTTCAGCTATGGTCAGTGCCTTTCTGCAGTGATCCCCGGCGGAAAATTTACCTGGACAGGGTGGGTAAAATTGTTGAAAGCAGGTTAGGCAGTGAAAAAAATGTAAAACAAGCCATACCCCTGTTGACGTAGAGCCAGGATACTAAGTTGAGGGTGCTGTGACGTAATTCAATGCTTGTATTGAGCCCCTATACAACGCCTGACCTATCGTTATTTTAATTTTTCAAGTTTTATTGCAAAGCCGCCACCATTTGCCATTTCAATATTCAATGTTGCTCCCCTGGTGATTTTTTTTATAGTCTTTTTATAGTCGTTTCCAATCCGGTTGGCATTTGCGCCATCGGTAAAAATAGTGGCGGTATAGTTACCGGCATCCATAAAATCAAATGTAATTTTTACTGATTTCGCGGTCCAGTTGTTCATTCCCGCAACGTGCCAGGTAGTTCCTTTCCTGCGTGCTATCACTGCATGGTCGCCAATCTTTCCACCAATTGGAATTGTTTCATCCCAGGTATTGGGCATTGCGGCCAGGTATTGTAAGATTTCGGGTTCTTTTTCATAAGCAGTTGGTGCATCTGCCAGCATTTCCAATGGCGCGTAAAACATAGTGAACATGGCGAGCTGGTTACACCTGGTACCCTGTGTCATGGGACGATAGAAACTCATTTTATAGTCTTCCTTATTCGCATTGTACAAACCACCCGGGGTGTAATCCATTGGCCCGGCAAGCATTCTTGTAAAAGGAAGTATGGTTGCCTGCTGCAATATATCCACGTTCGAAAACTTGCTCCATTCCAAGCCCTGCACCGCTTCGTAATTTACAATATTAGGATAGGCCCTTTCCAACCCGGTTGGTTTGAAAGCCGCATGAAAATCAACAATCATTTTTCTTTTGGCAGCTTCTTTAGCCAGGCGTTCGTAAAAGTTTACAACGGTTTGGTCATCCCTGTTCATAAAATCTACTTTTACTCCTTTTACGCCCCATTTTTGAAACTGGTCAAGGGCTTCAATCATTTGCCTGTCGAGTGTATGCCACACACACCATAAAATAATGCCTACTCCTTTCTGCCTGGCATAATTGAACAGGAAAGGCATATCCAGCCTGCCTGATAATTTTGTGGAACCATCTGTTACAACTGAACCATCATTTACTTTCAATAAATCAAACTGGTCACTCCATCCTTCATCCATCAGGATATACGCCAGTTTATTTTTTGCCGCATAATCAATGTAATATTTATAGGTATCGGTATTGAAGCCCGACTTAAAATCAACACCCGTAAGGTTATTGGCATTCCACCAGTCCCACGCAACTTTACCTGGCCTGATCCAGGAAACATCACCGATTTTATTATCGCTTGCCAACAGGTAAACCAGGTTATTGTACAATAAGTCTTTGTCATTTTCGGCAACTACCATTAAGCGCCAGGGAAAACTTCTTGTACCCTCGGTTTCGGCAATAAAATCTGCCTCCCGGTAAACAATTTTTTGGAAATTGCTTTGGCCGCCAATACTATCTTTCAACACAAATTTTGGGGAAATATTTTGTAAACTATTGCTCCCTTTATATTTTAAATAATACCCGGGATAGTCTAACAGGTCTGATTCGGTGATGGCTATTTTGATGCCATTGCTTTCAGCAACCAGCGGTAAAGCCGCCATATTTGTACCGATTGTGGAAATCTTTTTGTGCAGGTATTCAGCTTCGTATCCAAATTGAAATGATTTTGTAGCCTGCACCCAGGCATCAATATCTTCCTCAAAATGGTAATTGACCTGTTCTTCCTTAATCTTTATTTTTCCGGGCAATGAAGTAACGAAACGATAAGCCACACCATTATTGTACACCCGAAAAATAACACTGAAGTTTTCTTTCAGGTGAATGGACAACTCATTGTACACATCTTTGTATTGGGCGGCCATTCCATACAGGGGGCGGATGTTTTGTTGTACGCTCCGCCTGGAAGCATTGACTACCGTATTGTTTACACCCAACTGTTTTCCATCCCCTAATGTAAGCGATAATGCCCCGGGCAATAAAACGGTTTTACCTTTAAAACTAACAGCATAGGTAATACTTATACCGGTTTTAATTTCTACGGCAATGTTCTTGTCTGGTGACATTAATTTATAATCATCTGCCTGTGCCCCCGCGGCAAAAAAAGAAGTTATCGATATAGTAAAACAAAAACATACCTGCTTTGTATAAATCATAATTATAGTTTTAATTAATGAAATACTAAATAAACTGACCTTCATCACACCAATGAACTGGCGCCCAGTATGGCTGCATCTTCACCCAGTGTTGCCCGAACCACGGGCAAAAACAATCCCTCATTTTGCAGAAGTTTTTTAAGTTGCGGAAGGAATAAATTTTCATTGTGCATAATATTTCCTCCGAGGACAACCACTTGCGGGCCTGTATTTTTTATGAACGTGGCCAGGAAATCAGCAAGGTTGATGGCAAACTCGTCAAAAATTACCTGTACATTTTTATCTGTATGATAAGAAGCTGCTAATTCCTTTACCCCGTCCACTGTATTGCCGGATAATTCGAGGTAACGCTTTACAAACCAACGTGTGGAAATATAGTCTTCTGCAATCCCGTTCCTGAAGGGCGAACACCAAAGGTTGGCATCTTCTGCGGTTTCGCCGTTATACCTTGCAGTACCCAGCCCGGTACCAAGTATTACACCGATGGCTGAAATAAAACCGATGGCAGCACCGGCAAATATTTCCCCTTTCAAAAAGCAGGCTGCGTCATTCATCATAAAAATATGTGCAGCCTTCATATTTAATTTTTGGGATAGCAATGTCTTTATGTTCAAACCATAAAGAGCATCATATTTATCATTGTCCTTCATATAGGATACCCCATTTTCATAATCAAACGGACCTGGTATTGCTATACCAATTTTTTGCTCACTGAAGTTATTGCTGCCCAATGACTGGCAGATAACTGCTGACCAGGTTTCAATAATATTTTCTAATGTGGCCCCTGAGTTTACCCGCCCTCTTTGTATGGAGCCATTAATAATAGTACGGGTGCCCATGTCAACCAATGCACAGGTTAAGTGTGAACCACCGATATCTATTCCTAATACTGTTGAATCATTCATGCAAGGTAATTTTTTTAAGGGTTAATTTGAATGGTATTGATTATCACAAGTCTATGACTATAAAGTACCGGGCTTTTTTCACGACAGTTTCTCTTATTTTATCTTATCCAATGTTATCGCCGCTGGGTCGTTCATCATTTCCTTATACTTTAGGTTATCTACTATGGCCACTTTAGCATTGTTCCAGCTATGCCATTGCAAAAAATAAGCAGCCCTGCCTTTAAAAATGTTTAAAACAGCCATTTCATCAAAATTGCCAAAAGCTGCTTTTGCCGGCCCCACTTCGCCATTTATCACTAGTTTTTTAAACTTCCGTAACGAATCATAATCGTTGAATTCAGGGGTTATGGGATAGCTGTCCACTGCTACCATATCCACAAAATTATCGCCTGGATACATTGACCCTAGCGGTGCATTGCCCAAGGGCGTAAAAGGAGAATATATCCATATTAAATTATTTAACGCATAATCGATGGTGAATGCCCGGTACATATCCTGCCACAATGCCTGGTAATCCTTTTGATTGGAGGGTACCGACTGGTCGTTTACACCCCACCAAAACCAGGTCCCGTTCACCTCATGAAAAGGGCGCCAGAGTACTATCACGCCTTTATCTTTTAATTGTTTTAAGGCGGCGGCTATTTTAGATAGTTCTGTTCTGTAATTTGCTTTTTCTTTTGAAGCCGGAGCATTTTTCAACAGCTTGTTAACATCAATTACGGTTTTGTTTTTTGCCGAATTCCATCTTACATTGTAACCATCTGTCCATGGGCAGTCTGCATGCCAGCTAATTGTTACCAGGCCACCCTTATTCCAGTGATTGATGGCATACTGATTAGTAGCTATTAGATCTATACCGGGAAAATATCCGTATTCCAACCCGAGCAGGGCAGGATACTTACCGGTAGAATCAAAAAGCGACTGGAAACTTTTTCTGTAGTTCAAAGCCATATCCGCTGTTTCACTGCATTGCTGACCTACGATCACCTGTTTATTCTTTATTATTGTTTGGAAATAAGCCATTACACCGGCTTTGCTCCTGTCAGTTAATTTTAATCCCGGCAATTGACCATTTGCATTGAAACAAGAAATTATTAATAGGAAAACCGCTGTAAGAAAACAAAGTGCCCGCATTATATTGATGATTTGAATTTAGTTGGTTAAGAAATATTTTTAATTTAAAATAAATGACCCGCAATAAAAAAGGGGCCAGTTTACTTTCCGATCGCTATAACCTGTCCTTTGTTGTCTGTTATCTTTCCATGAATTACGATGGGCGCTTTGCCTTTTTGAAGGATGGAACACCTGCCAGTAAGTGTTCTGTTGCCGGATAATTTTATTGGATCCATTTGCTCCATATTAATGGCCACTTCTGTTGTCAGCCCCTCGTCAATATTTATTTCAAAACGAAAAGCACCTGCTGAGTTATCCAGCAAACGGGTACTTATCACCGGTAATTTTTGGTTTGCTGAGGGGTACATGATCCAGGCAAAGGTTGCTGTATTTTTTGTTTGCATTGTACTATACTCTGCACAATAAGCAGGTTGCCTTTTATTATATATTTCGCTGTACCAGCCTTGCACATAGGGTGAATCCTGCCCTTTTATTAATTGGATAGCCCAGGGCAATTTTCCCACTGGGTGAATCAATACATTAGACTTATGGGCATCATCAGAAAAAACAGTGTTGTTTGATTTCTTCACATTACAATCCGGGTTAAAATGCCATAACGCTTTTAATTTTCGCGGCCTGTCTGTTTCTACCCGGTCGATAATAATCCAATATTTATCTTTTAAATAGATTACCGCCCTTGTATGTTTACCCTGGATATTTTCGGCCTTTTTATTCATTGACCAGGATCTCGAATTCCTGGAACTATCGCCAAACCCATCCTGGTAAGTACCCATCGCAAAATCCACATTTTGTTGTATGCTGAATACAGACGGATCTACAGGCTGTGTATTTGTTTCTTTGGATTCGTTTTGCCCTTTATCATCCAATGCAATTACATTATGGCCAACAGACAGGTTGAAATAGCTTCTGATACTATCGCTTTTGTAATACATGCGGCCATTATCGCAAAGCAATTCGCGGCCGTTGGCAAAAAGAGAAAAATGAAGTTTATCATTGTGCTGGTGTGTGGTGCCCCAGGGGCCAATATCAAAATAGGCGAAATGATCTTTGCCCGGTTTTTCGCCATAACCGTTCCGCATAATAAAATGCCCAGCCCAGGGAAACATCTGCGAGATTTGCCCGGGAACTTTACCAGATTTACCGTTGGAAATGATATAATCCCAGTCGGGTCTTTTAAAAACGGTATTGAAAGATTTGATAAAATCAAAATTATTGTCGAGATCTGAATCGTTGTTTAATAAACCCATCCCGTCTGGCCGGGCTGTTGCGGCAAGGTAATTATACATGTTTTCCAGGGTCTTGCTAAAAAATAGCGGAAGCGTTTTCCCAAATTCATTATTTAAATAGATGAATTCTGTAAACTCCCTGGTAACCACGGAATGGTAGTGGCTGGTGAGTTCTTTTATCGCACCATCGGGATATGCCGAGTAAACAAATTCTTCCTGTATCCCTTTAACCGCTTCATCGTACCAGGAACCTGCTTTTTTGAATTCAGGAAAATTCAATGCAATTTTTGAAAGGCTGATCAATTCCGACACGGCGTGGTTATGGTGCTTTCCATGAAAATTTTGCAAATAGTTGGCATGCTCAAAAAAAGAAATCAACATGAGTACACGGGTCAGATCAGTAAATTCTTTTGCATGCTGAAAATCGAAAAAACTTTTCACCCAGCTCCTCCCGACCCTTATGCCTGCTTCCAGCGGCCGCCATGTTTGATTATGGGTATAGGCCAGCTTCGCAGGATTGCTGGTGATCCAATCCATCAACAGGTTGTTGTAACAGGTTGCATATTTTACATCGTTGTTTTTTTGATAGGCGTTACTAAGGTCATTCAAAAAAAAATGCCTGTTTAAAAAATAGGCCCATTCAACATCCTGTTTTGGGCCATTATAATACCAGTTTCTCTTTCCATTTGACAGCTTTGGAAGTTTTCCCTTTACATCCTGGAATGTATACACATCATCCAACGCATCGGCAGCTACCAGGTATGTACCGGGTATCAAAGAATCTTTGCTATGGATCAGCCAGTTATTTTTTTTACGTAGTGTATAATAGCTGGCCAATGAGCTACAGGCCTGCACCAAGTTATTTTCGCTAACCGCCTGCTTTGTAATTTCCAGGCCCGGATAATCAAGGTTTACCTGGTCAAAAAATTGCGAGACTGCTTCCGGCTCATTTTTACAAAATTCAGCTAAAGAGGTATTTAACGGCAATTCCTTATTCTTAAAACCGGTTGTTATCTGCGCATTTGCAGGGGTGGATGTAAAAACAAAAAATACCCAACCAATCAGTAAAAACTGCAAGGGTACTGATGAGCAATAAACGCCAAATGATCCCAACAAATGGTTAAAGCTTGTATATCTCTTAATGCGGATTATTGAAAATATTTCCTTCTTAAAATTTCTGTCCTCTTGATCCATGTTCAAATTGTTTTTAAAGCATAATTATTACCTGCCGTTTAACATCAAAATTGCTTACCGGATAAGCTTGTTTCGAGTATACCAATAAACCCAAGGGTATAAGGTGATATTACCCTGAAACCATTTCGCTGCAATCCTTCTCCCCCTTTATTTACCTGTGCAGTACCGGTTAAAAACCCATCTGGCGTGTAATATGTTTTTAAACCCTTCAAACATTTTTCAGCAGCTTCTTTACAGGACGGCGGCAATAATTTTTGAGAATATCCATAAGCCAGTGCGGCAGCAATACTTGCCGACCCTGATGTTTCAATACCAGTTTCGGGCTGATGTAAAAAACATGTCCATAAACCATTCGGTTGCTGATAACGCAAGGCTATGCCGGCGCCATTTTGAAAGGCTATGCGCAATGCGTTGGTTGTTTCATTTTCGGGCAGCACGGCCAATGTTTTTGCCAGTCCCAGTAAATACCATCCAACGCCCCTTGCCCAGTTGCCAAAGCCCGGCTTTTCCAACTCTTTTGAGTTTTGATAAATGAAATCTTTATTGGATAACAGTTTTACCCTGGCGGTTAAATTGGCAATTGCCATCTTTTCCAGATCGGGCCTGTTAAGCATTTTAGCAAGGATCGCCAGCGGGTAAGAAATGGTATAGCATTCTTCCGTTTTTAACCTCCGGTTTTCGCCCTGGTCATCGGCTACCACCCCCGCAGCATCCGCATGGGCCGTGCAGAAATCAATGGCTTTTTGCAGCATGGCATGGTGTGGGTTTTCTACAGCAAGCATGGCAAAGGGCAGGATGCTTTCTACTGTACTAATCTTTTCAGCAGACTGCTGGTTGTTTAAATTTTCATACACTAAAGTATTGTTGGCAAAATATTTACCGAGGTGTTGCTGTAAAATTTTTTTAGCATTTTTATCGTATTGCGCCATCATACTGATACCATCCAGCACACAGCCCTCCATCCATCCGAAAGTGGATAAGGAAGCCAGGGACAATAGTCTTTTTTTCCATGAAGTGCCACCTGGTGAAGCATCCGCAAGCAACAGGTGTGGAAGGTAGGCATCCGGTGTTTCGGTTGCATTGTTCCCTTCCACAAAAAACCAAAACGGTTTGGTTCCTTTGATCATTTTTACGGCAATACCCTCCGCCATAATTTGTGCCAGTTGACTTATTGTCACAGGCATTTCAAACGGCTGCATATAATGTGCAAAGCGAATATCGAGGAGGCCAATTTTTTGTTGTGATGACGCCAGGGATATTTCAAGTGTACATTCTTCCCTTATATCAGTGGCGCTTGTGATACGAAACCAGGCGCTTTTATTTTTTGGGTCTATTTTTTTATTCCAATTGAAAAGAATGTTATTGCCGTTTACGGGAACTTCTGCCACCGGCCAGTTAAACGGAACCGTTTTATTTGGAGGCATGGAAAAAGCAAGGGTTTCCACCTGCGCCAAATGATATTTATATTGAGTTGATTTATCATCCATCGCCCATACAAAATCCGGAAAAACAGCCGCTCCAATTGCCAGTGAAGACAATTGCAGCCATTGCCTGCGGTTATATTGCGGGTGTTGATATTGGTGAGTTGTATTCATTTATTTATTGTATTAAATGACGAAAATACAGGCCGTTTACCTGGTGTTTGCAAGAAAAACCTATAATTGATAACTTACCGGGATGCTAAAAGAATTTTCGTTGCTGATTTTTATTCATTTTTAATTTATTTGAAACAGGTATCCTTATTTTTTTATTCCTCATATTTGTTTTTATCCGTTGTTACCAACAGGCGCATATCCCTTCCCGTTAAATGATACAATTACCGTTAGGTTTTATTGCAACGGTTAAAATCATAAACATGCCCGAGTTTAGATTTTTATGCTTCCGGGGATTACCCGGATAAATAGTTTTCCGGCACTGTTAGCAGGGCAGTTCTTTTTTATTACAATGCGGCTCAACCCGGGATTAGGTGAATCCTGTATATGCTTAGCTTGCGAAACATCTTCCACTTCAATGATTAATTCGTTCAATGAAAAGGGTTGTTCAATTTTCAGTTGTAGGGATTGCCCGTTTTGCTCCAGCCTTAATCCATCGGCAGTTTTGGTAACCTTTGCCTTAGTGAGCCATTGAAAAGAAATCTCGACGGCACTGTCTTTTGCAGTCCATTCATCTTTAATAGAAAAAGAGCGGTCGGGGTGCAGCAAGATTTGCCTCGTTACCCTGGTAGCTTTATTAAGATATATCGAACTGAGGTCTGCTTGATTGCCCATTACCCCATTTTCCAGCTTCAGTTCTGTCACTTCTCCTTTGCCATTTATTAATTGGCGTTCACCATTAAAGCGAAGGATATTATGGCCTTCGGGGCCACACCGGAATGTTGACCAGCGGTTGCTGTTTTGGGAATAGTCCCACAAATCCAATTTAGCCGCACGCATTTTATCATAGCTCTCCGTTCCTAAATCCAGGGCCCAGCGAACACCGTCGGCTTCAAGGATAAAACTTCCTGCATCCATGTGGCCATGTGAGTTATCGGGTGTGCCACCCTTTATTGCTGCAAAACTTGCTTTGGGATTATCCCAGGCCGAACGCATAATGCCAATCGGCATCAGGCCATCGGCAGTCCACTGTAACGGGGCTTCAGTTATTTTCTTTTGTTTTAATAGCGAAGGACTCCACCATAAAATTTCAAAACCAGTATGCCGGCTTTGCTGAATGATATTGGCTGGTTTTGTACTAGCTCCATTCAACCATATATCCTGCATGCGATTGATCGCTATCATTTCATCCTTTATTAAATCAGGCCGTTTCAGTTCTCTCGCAAACCAAAGCATAATTGGTTCGTTTAAATTTTCAGTATGATAATCGGAGTAATTGTAATCTTCGCCGGTAGCACCTACCACCTGGTTATTGTAGTCGGCAGTTTTTAAGAACCCCGGTATCTTTTCCAATCCTGCGCTTGTACCCAACGCAGACCGCAATGCCTCAATCGTTAATACATAAAAACTGGTGCCATACGACCAGTAACTCGGTCCTTCTGCAAAAGAACCATCGGGGGAATACGCATCGCCGGCGACAGGAATATTTTTTATACCCCTCTCTACAACCTGCTTTGACAAACCCGGTTCCAGTTCAGCAATGGCCAGCGCGCCTACAGTTAACCCACCATGACAAACGGGGTTCCAGTTAAAATTTCCATTTACCCAGCTACTGTTGTTTGGGCTTTCCTTTACCTGCAACGATGTTAGCAATGCATTATTTTTAATCGCTTCTGCGATCAGTTTTCTTTCAGTAACAGATAGTTCATGGTACAACCAGTCAAATCCGATACCTGCCGCCAGTGAAGCTTCGCCAACATCAAGGTAATGGCCAATGCCCCAGTCTTTTAAAGCAGCAAGCCGGAGCAATTCTTCTTTTGCTTTATTAAGAAAACGCTTATCTCCAAACAAACGGTAAGCCAGCGCCAGTGATATGATACGGCCCTGTACATTGCGGGAACTGCTCATATTGCTTTTATCATTGGGATAAATAATTGGGGGCGCTGCTAATTTTTTCTCCGCATCGGCTTTAATGATAAAAAGCAACTGCTCCGACACTTTATCTTTTTGCAATTTGATGGAAGCAATTTTTTTGTTATCAGCAAATAACCGTGGGTGGGCAGGCAAATTATTCCAGTTCGCCTTTGTTATTGACGTAACCTGTGCAACCAGCGGTTGAAACAGGGCGGCCAGAACAAGTACCATCCAAAATTTTCTCTTCATAAATAATTTTTAATTCTTTTATGGATATCTATCATATATCATCCTTAGTGATGATTCTAATTAATGACTTAATGAGATGGTCAGCAACCTGGTTCTTATTTGCAGGTAAACCCTTTTAAAATTTCAGGGAGGGCGGTAAAATATCCCTTCCCCAATCCGAAGGCTGATCAGTCATTTCCAGTTCCAGCAGTCCGCCCGCTTCAATTTCACTGTGCTCTATCCACGCCCTGGAAAAGGATTGATTGTTTAATTTCGCCGATTTGATAAACTTGTTTTGAGCCGATAGATTTGTTGCTGTGATTTTAAAATCTTTCCCGTTACCGAGATGCAGTAAAGTTTCTGCAAGTAATGGTGAGTGGATCAGATAGTAGGACTGGCCTGCATTTGGATAAAAGCCCATCATGTGAAATGCCAGCCAGGAGGACATGGCGCCGGAATCATCATTTCCCGGTATCCCTTTCCGGGAAGCATTGAAATTTTTTTTGATGATGGCCTGTACCCTGCCGGAACTCAGGTCGGGTCTGCCGATCCAGTGATACAATACCGGGCTGAGAAAAGATGGCTCGTTACCAACATTGTAGTAACGGTTTAGGAAAAAAGTATCCAGCCTTGTTTTAAAAGCGTTGTTACCGCCCGACATTTTAATTAACCCGGCCACATCATGCGGTATCGAAAGCGAATACTCCCAGGAACTGGCTTCATATAAAAATCCACACCACCAGCATACACATTGGCCTGTTTGCACATCAAGCGGCGTAAAGGGAACTTTCACATTATTCTTTACATCACACGTGATGGAATCTATCCATTTACCGGTAGCATCCCTGGGCATAATAAATCCATTTGCACCATGACTGTTGTAATTGCGCCACAAATTTTTCCAGTTACCGGACTGCCCGGCGAAACGATCAAAAAGCTGTTGGTGACCAAGTCCCTTTGCAACAGTTGCTATACAAAAATCATTGTAGGCATATTCAACCGTTCGGGTACCTGCCCTTACAAAACCGGAGGATACGTAGCCCAGTTTATTGTAATCATATAATCCACCCCTGCCCTCTTTCTCTTCAATTCCACCGGGAGGGGTATCGGCATTTTTTAACATTGCTTTTAACCCCAGTTCATAATCAATTCCTTTCAATCCTTTTACGTAAGCATCAGCGATAACCACATCGGCATTGGAGCCACCCTGGGTTCTGCCGTTAAAATTACCACTTCTCGCATCCGGCATAAATCCATCATAGCGGTATATATCCAATAGTGCGTTAACTATATCTGCCTGTCGTTTTGGATCAATCAAAGTAATCAGTGGGTGCGATGAACGATAAGTATCCCAGATGGCATAAAAGTCATCGTAATAAGGTTGGGCAGATTTCCAGAGCGGATTTTCCCCGGTTCTGTCAACCGGCATCAGCATGGTATGATACAGGCCGGTATAAAACATTATTTTATTGCTATCCGCGGTATTTTTGTCAATCTCGATACGGCTTAATAATTTTTCCCAGCTTTGTTGTGCCTGGTATACTCCTTCCTCAAATTTCCAACCCGCCATTTCATCCGCTACGTTTTGTTTTGCTTTGGCGGTACTTAAAAATGAAATACCAATTTTCATTTGAAGTATCCCGCTTTGCTTTCCAAAAGACAATAAGGCGCCTGTTTTTTCGCCGGTATCAATCTGCCCTTTTTTCCCCGAATATAGTTTTCCGGATTTCCATGTTTTAAATTGTTGAAATGGCTTGTCGAATATGGCATGAAAATATACGGTATAAGCTGCGCCGCTATTCCATCCGCCCCTCACCCTGTTGTAGCCGCAAACCTCCCTGTCCGACAAAACTTCTATTTCAGAACCTACAAAAAACTGAGCTTCCCGGGAATCCGCGTTATAGCCTTCATTCAAAAATTCCCCCGCGTCTAATTTGATGCCTTTGGGGTTGTTTTCATTAAAAGTAAACCGGTAAAAAGCTACTTTGTGGGCAGCGGTAATTTCGGTTTTGATATTCCATTTTTTGAGCAACACGGAGTAATAACCCACTGAGGTTTTTTCATCCTGCCGTAAGGATTTTTGCTGAATGGAATCAAAATTTCCTGCAAAGGGCATCACAGAAATATTGCCGTATTTGGCGCCACCGCCGGTACCGCTTACATGCACCTGGCTAAAACCCAGTACGGGAAATGAAAGGTCGGCTTTATACCCGCTGTTTGAATATTTGTTACAGTCGGGCCCCGGCTTGATCATACCAAAGGGACGGGAAGGCCCTACCACTACATTGCCATCCCCCACTGATCCGATGAATGGATCAACATACCTGTGATACTGCGTTTGAGCATTGCCGGTAGTTGCCGCCAGGCTGCAAAAAATTATCGCTCCCAGCGCATTGAACAGTTTGTTTAGATTCATCATCCTTTTTATTTTAATGTTATCCATGGTTGCGCTGCCAGTTTGTGCGTAGTCATTTTATTTGTTTAACCGCATCCGGTAATTGCCGGATGCTAACAGTTCTTTCCTTATAAATTGCATCCCCTTTGCCAGGCTAAACTTAAGTTTTACTTTCGCTTTCGCGTAATTCTGCCAAACCTCCCAAAACCTGTCTGTGATCAGTTTTCCATAGGTTTGTTCAATTTCAAAAACCCAGTAGTTAAATATAAGGTCATAATACCTTTCCCCCTTGAGCTATCCCCCAAGGACTGCCGTTAAATGCTATGGTGCTGAAATGAATTATTGCCATGGAATTACTGTTCAAATGCACCCCGGTCCCTGCCCCTGCCTTTTGGCCGGGCCATACCTATAATGTCTTTTGGTTGCGCAAGGTCATTTGAACCGGAATTAAGCCCGCGGCTATCTTTTGCCAAACGAAAATTACCTTTTGTGGGGTCTGGTTGAATATCAATAAAATGCGGATCGATAACAATATCATTGGTACCCTTAAAAACGTTTTGATCAGCCGGGTACAGGTTATAGTCCCACCGGATATTGGTATTTCTATTGTTGGAGGTAACCTTTCCCCCCGGGCGGGGAACAATAACATTATTGAGAATTACAATATCCTCCGAGTTATTGGGAAACAGTTCCTGGTAACCAACCGTTTGACCGTTCCAGTACGTGGTATTATTGATAATATCCACATATTTGGTGCGGAAAACATGAATGCCGGAGCCACCATTATATGCACTTAAATTATTGGCGATCAGGGCACGTCCCTTCCATTCCGGGCGCTTTGGTTTTTCAGGTGTTGCTACCCCTGTGGCAGCAGGTGGGTTGCCTGCAGGGTTTACCACGGCATCGGCATTCGGATTGGTAGCGCCGCCCCTTGCGAGATCGGTTACATCCAAAAGAATTCCATTGCCATCACTCAGTTTACCAGTCCTTTCCCAGGGTACCATGCTTTTATTGTTCCATACAAAATTGCGTTGGATCACGATGTGATAACCGGGAGCATCATCAAAAGCCCAGTTGTTGAGTGTTGTAATGCCCGATCCTGCATATCGCATATACCAGGCATTTTCAAAAACCCTGCAATCCTCAACGGTTATATAATCGGTTTCTATGAGCGCAATACCTCCACCGCCACATTTGCCAATTACACAGTTCCTGATGATAATATGGTGCGGTTTTTCTCCCGGCTTTTTTCGGCGGCCTTCTACAAAAATTCCGTTTGTGTTGTAACCCGGATTAGGACTTGCTTTTTTAGCATCATTCATGGCATTCAACAGGGTGATGGAATCATTGCCGCCAATAACGGTCAGGCCATCTATAATATGATAGGAACCCGTTATTTGAATACCTGACCATCCACCCGGGCGAATTTGGGGGGTGCTGCCCGGGCCTGCTTTCCAGGTAATCCAGGCATCCGGCGTTCCTGACTTAGTAATGGACAGAACTGCACTACCGTCCGACTGATCGGTATTGGTGTACACACCGTTCCCGATCAATACCAGGTCGCCAGGCTGTACCAGCTCAGCCGCTTTTTGCAAACTGCGAAAAGCGGTCTGCGGTGATTTACCATTGTTTGCATCGCTCCCGGTACCGGATACATGCCAAACCTGCGCCCAACCAGTACTGTTAGCCGATAACAACAGCAATGCAATAAATAAGTTCCTCATAAAGCTGTTTTTAAATTTTTATTTATTTCTTTAATTTCAATATTGATTTGTCAACAATTAAAACCGGGTAATCAGGAACGGGTATTTCACTGAAAATATACCCTGTACCCGATACTTTCCAATTAGCTGCCGGAATTTCGAATGATTTACCCGTAACCAGGTCCACTAAAACCGGCTTCTTAAATTGCCCGCCTTCCACAGTAAGGGTAGTTAATTTGGGCGCATAATTATCGGATGGGCGTGCTTCACTTTGCCAGATGGTAATCAGCGATCTGCCGTTTTTAGCATATTGGTAACTAAACATCGATTGGTCGCTACCATTGGAATGCAGTTTTACAGAAGGATTTAAAATAACCTGGTCATCAAAAAGTGAAAACACATGCTGAGCGGCTTTGTAGGCCATCTTAGGACGGTCGACAGTTTTGTCGGCATTTGTTTTAAGCAGTCCTTTTGAGTTCACCCCAACCATGTGATCGCCGGGAGCATAGGTTATGTCGCTGATGGTAAAAAGGTTAGTGGCTATACCACGACCGTGATCACCCAGCATACGGCGCAGGTCCCATTTAGCCTGTGTAAGCTCCGACCATTCAAATTCACGCAAAGCGCCAATGGTGATAGCTTTTGGAGTGGAAGGGGCGCCATTTTCACCCTGCATAAATTGTACCTTTGGATTGTATTTCCATACCAGTGCCCGCATTTTTTCTATTCCCGGGTAAGAGTCGTCGGGATTAGCGCTATAACCGTGGTAGGTAAATATATCTACCAGGTGATGT
The DNA here is from genome assembly GCA_014379625.1 of Ferruginibacter sp. GTDB lineage: Bacteria > Bacteroidota > Bacteroidia > Chitinophagales > Chitinophagaceae > Ferruginibacter. Next base: position 117,079 of record JACMLJ010000045.1, read on the forward strand.
TTATCCTGCGCCTGCAGCTTCTTAAATAATGGTTCAATAAAATCCAGCCGGCTAACCACGCAAACCGCCATGGCCAGTAAACGGGCACTGGGTTGTTCGCTCCGCACAATTTCTGTTGTTCGTATATAAAAATCTGCAAAATCCTCCGCCGTAAATTTCTTCCCTAAGTCCGGCTCGTTCCATATCTCCCATTCAAATACCCTGTCTTTAAAATGGGCCACAAGGGCCCTTGCCCAATTGTCCCAACCCATCAAAGCTTCCGGGGATGATGGTATCCCGCCTGCCAACTGTGCATCACCGCCCCCCGCATAAATGGGATTGCCATAAGAAAGTTGCAGCCATGGTTGCACCTCCTGTGACCGGGCATCGTTCACCACACTATCCAACCATTTAAAATTGTACTGGCCTTTTTCCTTTTCGCATTTTGCCCAGCCGGCCTGTAACCTGATCCGTTTTGCACCCAACGGCCCGAGGTATTTTTTATAAGACTGGTAATCGGTATAATCCCTGTCGAGCGTTTCGCCCCCGATTGACCAAGTACTTGATTTAATATGCTTTGCAGGGCGGGTTTTTAGTTGTCCGTATGTTTTCCATGATGGCTGAAGCTGGCCAAAACAGCCGGTAAAAAATGCAAGGCAACTAATCGTTGTTATTATATTTTTCAACATTTAATTTTTATTTTTTTGTTTTATAAAAAACGATGGTCCATCATCCAATCCGACCGGTAAATACTTTAAAATTTTACTGGTTCGCTTAACCGAAACCAGTATCTGCGCCCCAAAACACAGTGACATACAAATGAGACAAAAGGGTTGAAATTTCAAGGCAACTGTTTGTAAGTTTCATATCCCGAATCATTTAAATTCAATATAATTGAGTTATTAATCAATAATATATAAATATAGTCAATAATCGGATGGTATTCCCGGGGCAATTTTTTATGCCGGTTTACCATCGTTTTTACTTTCATTGTTTGATGATTTTTTTCATGGCAATTATTTTTTTTTGGTTCTTTGAAGTTCAGGCGCCTGGGCGATAAAAACTGGCAACAGGTTCTTCCTTATTTTGAGGTTGCGCTTAGTGGACCGCATTGAGTCATATTCAAATTCTCCCATTTTCAAATTTGAATATCAGGCTTTGTCAATTTGGCAAGTTCTTATAACATACCCTTAAAATACCCGGATGATACCAGACATTGGCAGCGATATTTTCACCAACCCCTTGAAACTGATTTTACTTTTTCTGATCAAATCGCCGCTACAACTATAAATGGCAATATTGCGTGTGCCGAAATCTTTATCCAGGTCGAACACCAGCCTGTTTTGGTGCGTGCCGTTAATGATCAAACTATTTTTATTGAGGGTTTGGGGATTTAAAATGGTGGGCTGATAGGCGACCACAACAGTTTTGTCATCCAATGAAACTTCCGACCAGCTATAGTGCGAATCGGGCCCGTAATTGAACGCTTTTCCACGGGTAAGTACGCCGTTGAATTCACGCCATTGCTGCAGCAAAAATTTAAGCATTTTTTGTTGCGATGGATTTGTATTTGCCAGGTCGGTAGAAATCTGTGGCACCGAAAGCATGGTGTGCAGCAATTGCAGGGCCGCTGCTTCGGGTTTTTCGGTTGCATTCCAGGCCAGGGGATCTGCATGTATTACCTGGTTGTTAAGGTTACGGGCATCCAGTGTACGGGTTCTATTTTCCATAATATCGTTGGGGCAATCTATTGCCCGGAACATATTGGCGTATTGCTGCAGCACCGGGTTGGTATAAAATTGCCTGAATTCTATCAACACATTCGGATTTAAGGCCTTGCATCCCGCATATATATCCGCAAGCAGTTTTACCGTGGCTTCTTCTACGCTTTCATAATCGCGGCCATTACCTGTGGCAAGTTTTTTGCCTGCAAAACGGGAGTTAAACAAATCCATAAAATCAATCTTAAAGCCGTCAATACCAGTTTCCCTCATTAAAGTAATCAAACGTTCAGAAAGGTATTTTCTTACTTCCGGAAACCGGGGATCAACCACCCAGGCTTTCGCCCAGCCGGCATTGTAGAGCATTTTATCTTTCAGCTTTTCATATATTTTAGATTGCTCACCTACCATGCTGGGACCTACCCAAAGCATATAGTCCATGCCCATATCATGCACTTTTTTAACATGGCCCTTAAAATCCCTGAACCGCAGGGTATCTACTTCCCAATCGCCGTTGTACAGGCAATAACCAGCTTTTGCATCCTGCGCTTTTTGCCAGCCATCATCTACAATAATGGTTTCACAACCCAATTTTTTAGCTAACAATGCCTGTTGCTCAACATTAAACGCATTTACTCCATCTGCTTTTAAAGCATACCAGGTGCAATAAAACGGCAGGTGCGCTTTTTTGGGTACATAGGCAAATGTTAAGTGGTTTTCAGTTTTCCACCACTGTAAAAGATCTTGCTGGGCTTCGTTATAATTTATGTCCCTGGCATCAAACCTTATTTTTATTTTGTAAGCCGCCATGGCTTTTGCCGGGTATTCAAACAAGCCGATCTTAACATCAAAACCTACACCGTCCCCTTCATTTTCTCCAATACTGAAGGTAACCGGGTAAACCAGTTCTGATGCAGCCAGGGTAAGGCGGTTAGTACTGTTGTTATTGACCAGCGTAAAACAAGGCTGGTCCATCATGGCCGACGTAAACATGGGCTTTGATGCAAAACTTACCGGTATCATCCTTGATATAGGGAAGTTGTACAATGAAGTAGGTTCGCTTGTTGCAGTGGCCCCGTAAGGCGACAAATAGCTTTGTATGTCAAGGGAAGCTTGTTTAAACTTAATAAATATTGGTTTGGGTACGGCAGTTTGCGAACCCTGTAAAGTAATTTCCATCTCATGAAGTCCGGTTTCACCGGAAGAAACTTTTACCTGCCTGGCAAAATTGTTGTCATCACCTTCAACCACCAATTTTAGATTACCCACCTGGTAAGATTGGGCAATACTTAAAACAGGTACCAAAACCAACAGCACCATTACTATTTTTTTCATACTATAAATTTGAAATAACTATTTTTAAAACATCGCTTACCCTAAGCAGTTGGAAAAAATTACTCCTTCAACTGAGTTCGGGATTGATAAAGCACAATGCAGGCTGCAGGCCTGGGAATGATCCTTTTTAGCTATAATTTCACCATCCCTTTAAGTATACATTGTACCCTGCGGCACATAGGTTTAAAATAAATGCTACAGATGGCCATTGCCTCTAAAGTTTAATTGGTCCAAAGCATTTCCCGCCTGAATATTTCATTGGGTCCGGCTGAAAAATCCGGCAGCTTTGTCGCAGGGACTTTTACAATTTCATTTCCCATCCTTTTGCATAATCACGCTGCCATAAACGGGATGCTTCTTTATTGTTTTGAATGTGGCCGTTGCCGGTATCGCAATGCAATGTGCTGCCTGTGCGTTGGGCAATATTTGCCAAATGACAAAGCAGTACGCTCTTGTGCCCCTCTTCAATGGGTGCAGTTACCTGCGCGTTACCCCGGACACTTTCAATGAAATTATTAAAATGATAAAGTTCCAGGTCGCCGGTTGACGTTACGGTATTGGTAGGATCCACCGCTACTTCCGACTTGATGCTTTTTACCAGTTTATTGGCGGTATCATAAATTTTGTATTCGCCTCCACCCGTATTTACCAGCGTGCCTTTATCACCATAAATTATAAAGCCCCGGCCACTCCCCTCTATTGGAAATGAATTGCAACTTCGGCCTTCCCAGGTTATCGCTTTTCCGTTATCAAATTCAAAGGAAGCAATCTGTGTATCGGGCGTTTGCCAGTCGTCTTTAAAGGCATACCGTCCGCCGGCCGAGGTCACTTTAGAAGGATAATCCACCCCCATGAACCAGCGGCAGCAATCTATTTCGTGGTTACCGTTGTTGCAGGATTCGCCGGTTCCCCAATTCCAGAACCAATGCCAGTTATAAGGTACGATGTTATTTTGGAATGCCTGCCGGGGTGCAGGGCCCTGCCATAGCTCAAAATCCAGGGTAGATGGCACAGGGATATTTTTGCCGACCCCAATTGTTTTACGGTTATTGGTATACCAGGCTTTACCGAGGTAGGGGTTGCCGATAATGCCTTCTTTTACTTCTTTTACAGCAGCTATTAAGGTAGGGAATGAACGGCGTTGGCTGCCTACCTGGATTATTTTATTGTACTTATTTTTTGCCTGTATGAGCAATTCACTTTCATAAGGGTTATGGCCGCATGGCTTTTCTACATACACATGCTTCCCATTGGCTACCCCCATCAATGCGGCGGGTGCGTGCCAATGATCGGGAGCAGCTATCAATAACGCATCGAAATCTTTTTTGGTAACCAGTTCCCGCACATCCTTTACAAGGGTTGGTTTTTTAGCGCCTTCCTTCACTGCTGCAAACCCTTTTGCTATAGCCTTATCTTCTACATCACAGATATAGCCTACTTCTACATTGGGCAGCCCCGAAAAGGATTTTACATGATAATTGCCCCTGCTGTTAACGCCCATTACGGCTACCACCACTTTATTACTGGGGGCGTTTTTGCCAAAGATGGGAAAGTTAAGTACCGTTAAGCCGGCGGTTGCCAGCCCGGTGTTTCTGATAAATGATCTGCGGTGCATATTTATTTTTTTAATGATTAAATTTTTATTGTTTTATTATAACCGGTTATATTTTTTGAAGGCCATAAAATCCCTGTTTTAAAGCAAGGCATTTTGGGTTGTTTGCACAATAATTAATACTTCCGGATCTTAATATTCCGGAATGATACCTGGTGCCCGTGTTCCTGTAAAAGGATACGCCCTTTCTCTACCATGCCAAATACGGGTTCGGTTTTGTATTTGCTTTTTTCAACCGCAGCCAGGTATTGTGCACTACCCCTCTCGTATTCAAGTATCTTTTTTCCGTTGAGCCAGTGTTCTACATGCCTGCCCCTGCATACAATACCGGCAGTATTCCATTTTCCTAAGGCATTCATCTTCTTTTTGGTTGCATCTGGTGGAAAAATATCGTAAAGGGATCCGCATAAATGGTTGGCGAGTTTATTGTCCGATGCGCCTATGTCATCCATCACCTGGTACTCCATTCCCAGCTTTCCGCCTTTTGTATAGTTGGTAAAAAAATACTTGATCCCGCTGTTGGCTGTTGTATCAATTAAAAAATCAACCGATAATTCAAAGTCGGAATATTCTTCCGCGGTAACTATGTCACCGCCTTTCTGGTTCTCTAAAACAGTCAGGCAACCATTGCTTATCTGCCAGCCTTTTTCAGGAAATGGTTGGCCATTGGTCTTCATCCAGCCATTGGAAGTTGTGCCGTCAAAAAGCAAAACCCATCCCTGCTTTTTTTCTTTCGGGGTAAGTTGATTTTGGTTTTTACCCTGCCCAAAGCCAAATACAACAAGCATACAAAAAGAAAATACGAGCGTTAGTTTTTTTATAGTATTCATTTTTAATTATTTTTTTCTTATGAATGTGTAAATATTTTACAGCTTTAAATGTATGCCCCGACTTACCAACAATCCCAAATTTCAGACCTGCTGTTCACCAAAGTTTGAATGGCCGTTAAGAACAGGCATTACCTGGTCAGTTGTAATACCAATGCATCATTTCCTTTAATAGTGCATGTATTATTAAGGGGCTTATTACCGTAGAGGGCACCTGATATTTTCCAGCCGGGTTTAATAATTGCGCTGGTGCTAATATCGCCCGTACTATAATTAATCAATATCACCAGTTTCTCTTTATCGCTGAAACTATGTTCCGTAACGCCTACAAAAGGATTGTCCTGGGTAATCACCCTTTCTTTCATAAACGGCTTTGCCATCTCTTTATAAATGTTGGCATAGGCCGGCTGGCCACTATCAAAAGCGCCCGCTAAAGTGGTTAAGTTAGACTCGATAGGAAATGTGAGGAGATAAATAAACCCCTTGCCATAAGCTGATTTAAGAAACACGGGATTGCCATCTTCTTCTTTGGCCAACACAGTAGTTTGCATTGGATCTATCACCAGCTTTCTGGCAGACGCTGTTTTAAATTTCAGGCTATCACCCAATAATTTTGAGACAAAACTGAGGTTACCCCTGCGTTGGATATTGATGGATATGTTTATGCCCAATGGTTCGGTAAAAGTTGGCAGGTAGGCATCATCCAATGAGATGTATAATGTTGCGCCAGCTTTTACTTTTTCAAGTAGTTTCAACCAATAATCTTTATAAAAAGGATCTATGCTTTTTAAAGAAGGCAGCAGGTACAATGGCGCATCTTTAATTTCCTGGCCTGCTTTCTGAAACTGGAAATCGAAGCCCGCCTGTTTGGCCAATACAAAACTGGTGTAGGCAATGGCCCAGTTATCCTGCCCTTCAGTTAAAATGCAAACAGCTTCCGCTTTGCGTTCCGGCAAAGTTTTAAAGGGTAGTTTATCAATAAAATTGCTGAAGGTTTTCAATTCATTCATTACCGGTTTTGGTGTGCGGTCTTCTTTTATCAGTCCCAATTCCGCCTCCACCGAAGCATAATTGTATGGGGGATAATTAAAGCTTAGCTGGTCGTAAGCACACCACCAAAAAGTGCCTTTGCAATCGTGCGCCCAATTAGAGAATAAAGCGGTACGCGCAAAAGCGGCTTTTTCTTTTTCGCCCCCTGTCATTGGCCCCATCACGCCGGTTTCTTCAGTTAAAGCAGGCTTACCGCCAATATCTGCATACAACCTTGTTTCTGCGGCTGCGTGTAAAACGGTGCGCATGGTGTTAATGCCATCCTGGCTGGTATATTTTGTCCATAACGAATAAGGGTGCGTTGTTAAAACATCGGTAAGTTCTGCCTGGTCAATGATACGCCAGGGTGCATTATTTTCTGCCTGCAGGCTATGCATACCAGATACTACAGGCCTGGTTTTATCTTCACTTTTAATGGCACCGGAAATAACAGACGACCAGAGATAAGCCTGCTGGTAATTATCAACCTTTTGCATCACGTTGCATTCGTTGCCAAAATCCCAGGCCAGCACAGCCGGTTTATTTTTAAAGCGCTTTACAAAAGCCGTAACAAATTTTTGTTGCCACATTAAAGACTCAGGATCGGTTAAAATATTTTTCCCTTCCAATGCAGGCGGCACATACAACTGCCCGCTCATCCAGCCGGTAATTAAACCCACCACCAGTTTTAAATTGTACTTGTGTGCAAGGTCAGCCAACACGTCAAAATGCTGCATTTGTGTTTCACTCATGCCATCACTGCCCGGGCCAGATAAGGGCAGTGGTTGCTCATCTTTAAAAGCGATGTATTTTTTAGTCCCCTCACCTGCGTATACCTGGTAAATAGGCTGAAAATCGGGCCACAAAGGAAACACCCGGAGCACTTTAATCCCGTTTTCAGATAACTGTTTAAAATCCTGTTCAATTATTGCAGGTTTCCAATCACGCCACATGTGGGTACCAGCGTAAGACGCCCAATAATTTACACCCACGGCGAATGTACCCTGTTGGGTAAGCAGCTTGTTTTCCTGTGCAACAGATGGGGTACTGAAGAATGAAATAAAGCTGAGGAAAATGACTGCCTGCAATGAATGTTTGAAAGCACTTATATTTATCATTTGATTGAATTGAATTTAAAAAATTATTTAAAACCCGGTTGTTTATTCATTTTTGCTTAATGCAGTTCCGATGGCGGGGATTAAAAAGGCAATGTCCTTTAGGTTGTCTTTCCCCCTTATTTGATCCAAACTCATTTTCCTGTTGTCGTGATTATTTTTTGTATCACTTTTCCTTCACTAACAAAAAGTTTAGATGGCTGTCCGCCGCCCACCGAAACTTCAACATCACCTTTTGCATTTACCATTTTTCCGTTACTGCCTGTTATGGACAGATCTTTGGAAGCCAGTTTGAATGTGACCAGTTTGGTTTCGCCGGCTTTTAAGTGAATCCGCTGAAAACCCTTTAAGGCCCGGATAGCGGTTTTGACACCGGCATTTTTGTGCGAAACATACAATTGTACAACTTCATCCCCATCTTTTTTGCCGGTGTTGGATACGTTTACCTTAACCGTAAAATCGCCTTTGGTTGGGATTGATTTTTCTATGTTCAGTTGTTTGTATTGGAACGAGGTATAGCTGAGGCCAAAGCCAAATGGATACAAAGCCTCCCCTTTAAAGTAGCGGTAGGTGCGGTTATCCATACTGTAGTCTTCAAAATCTGGCAGATCGTTTACATTTTTGTAAAAAGTAACGGGCAAACGCCCCGCAGGATTGTAATCACCAAATAAAATATCCGCAACTGCTTCACCTCCGGCCTGTCCGCCATACCATGCCTGCAAGATGGCGGGAATATTTTCTGCTTCCCATTCAAAGCCAATAGCGCTGCCCGACATGTTTACAAAAACAACCGGTTTCCCTGTAGCTTTCAATGCTTTCATCATCTCGGTCTGGATAGCTGGTAACGCGATATTGGTACGGTCGCCACCCTTAAAACCTTCTATTTTAACCGGCATATCTTCACCTTCGAGTTTGGCGGAAATGCCTCCCACAAAAATAATCACATCAGCATCTTTTACCCTGGCGGCAATGGTTTCGGGGCTTGCCTGTTCCATGGTGCCCATTTCAAATTTTATTTCAGCGTTATCAGAATGCTGCCAGTATTCTATTACCAGTTTATACGGCTTTCCTTTTTCCGCGTTAAAGGTATAATAGGAATTTTTGGCATCGGGTTCAAACTTTTTTTCGCCGTCAATGAATAACCTGCAGGCATCATCGCCTTTTAATTCAAAAGTAACTTCGCCTGATTTTTCCGGAGTAAATGTGGTGGTGAACCTTATGGACAGGTTACGGGCAATAAGATTACCGCCAACCTGCTGTCCATCGCCCCATTGCTTATCTATTTTTTGTTCGGTACGGGTCAACAGGGGTTTACCTTCAAATTTTGTATTTTGAAAATACTCCGCATTAAATCCTTCTTCGCCGTTAAATGCAAAAGACCCTTTTTGAGCAAGGGGTTTAAACACATTATTATCTACCAGGTTAATGCCTTTTTCATAGACCAGCTCTCCGCCCAATTTTTGGCGGATACCTGCTAAAACCGTGGTTATATGGGAAGGATAGCCATAATAATTAGCCAGTGAAACCATTTTATCATCTGCATTTGGCCCAACAACCGCTATCTTTTTTACCGACTTACTGAGTGGTAAAAGATTGCGCTCATTTTTCAGCAGCACAATCGACTGCCTTGCCATTTTAAGCGCATGGGCTTTATGCGGTGCGGATTCTAAAACAGCTATACCCGTTTTTGAAAAAGGCACCATTTCCCCAGGATCAAACATGCCCAAACGCATACGGATAGTGAACAACCTTTTTAATGAAATATCAATTTGTTTTTCTGAGATCAATCCATCTTTTAATGCTTTGGTTAAAGCTTTATAAGTGGGGTTACCCGCACATTCACAATCGGTACCATGTAACACGGCATCCGCGGCGGCAGTTTCCTGGTTGGGATGTGTTTTGTGCGTACGCCAAAAATGCCCGATGCCGCCACAATCGGAAGTTACATAACCTGTAAACTTCCAGTCTTTTCGCAAAATATTGTTCATCAGTTGATCGCTGCCGCAACAAGGCTGGCCGTCAAAAGCGTTGTAGGCGCACATCACGCCGCTCACTTTTGCGTCTACGATTAAATCGCGGAAAGCGGGTAAATAAGTATCCCACAAATCATAATCCGATACCTTGGCATTGAAGGTGCTTCGGTTCCACTCGGGACCGCTGTGTACCGCAAAATGTTTGGCGCATGCCGAAGCCTTCAGGTACCTTGGATGGTTACCTTCCAATCCTCTTACAAAAGATTTTCCCAGTGTGCCGGTTAAGAACGGATCCTCCCCATAGGTTTCCTGTCCCCTGCCCCAGCGTGGGTCGCGAAAAATATTGATATTGGGCGTCCAGTAGGTAAGTCCTAGATAAATACCGGTTTTACCCTTTCGTTTTGAATCGTTGTAAATGGCCCGTCCCTCACTGGCACTGTAATCCGCCATCTTATTTAAAGAAACAATATCCCAGGTTGCGGCCATGGCAATTGCCTGCGGGTAAGCGGTAACATGGTAAGGGCTGCGTGCCACCCCATGCAGGGTTTCGTTCCACCAGTTATATGCAGGAATACCGAGCCTTTCAATGGCAGGGGCATTGTTTACCATCTGGCCAATCTTCTCTTCAATCGTCAACAAGGATACCAAATTATCAACCCGCTTTTCATTTGATAAAGACGGACGCTGAAAAGGATAGGTATAATTATTTTGTGCGTAAGAAAAACTAACCGTGCAGCATGTGATTATTACTGCGTAACCTATTTTTAAAAATTGCCTGGCTTTCATGAGTTTTATAGTATTACTTTAAAGAATCTTATACAATATTTTATTTACCGGCATCCACCAATGTTTTAATGCGGATATTACCCATTATTTTTTTCAAATTATTAGATTTAACCTGCAATTGTTTTTTTTCACCCGGCAGCAGATCGAAATAATTATCACTAAATGCATTATCAGTTCCGGGTAAAAACAGCCAGACGCTTCTCGCCATTTTATCGCTGAGCAATTCAATGGTGTTAGCGCCGGTTTGCTTAATGCTGATCTTAACAGCCGGTAGTTCCAGGTCTTTTGGTTTTTCGAAATAGTATTTGTTTTCAGCCACTTCAACATTATCGATGATCAGTTTCATTTTCAGCACAACATTTTTTCTGTTTGTTGCCGAAACCCATTGCTCTTCTTTTAGAGCATATACCATGGTGCTGCTGTTTTCGGGTATTGCTACTTCTTTACTTATTTTTTTTAAAACCCTCCCATCAAAACCTACCAGCGAAACCTGGACTATGGCTTTTAATTTTTTATACAAATCAGAAACTGCAAATATTTTAATACTGTCATTTTCTTTCACAGGCGAAATACAAAAATCGGCATAGGCCCTTTTTGCCATGTATTGTTGCGCCTTCCACCTGCCATAATAATCCATGCTGCTCCAGGATGCTACGGGCCAGCAATCGTCCATTTGCCAGAATAGTGTGCCCATGCAAAAGGGTTTTGCGCGGCGGTGGGCTTCTATGGCTATCTTAATTCCTTCTGCCTGCAATACCTGGCCCACATATAAAAAGTTTTCAAAAGATGCAGGCACGTTGAACATGTCTTTCATATAATGCGTAATGGTACCGTTACCAATGGTAGATCGCTGGTGGGCATTCATCACTTCACCATTAATATCATGATCTGCGGGAATGGTATATTGTTTTACGGTTTCAAATTCAGGGAAAGACTGAAAACCATATTCACTCATAAACGGACCCACCACTTCGTTGTATTTTTCAAAAGGTTGTTTACCCCACCACACCCCCCAGTAATGTACATCGCCGGTTAATAAGGTGAAGTTGAAGTTCATAGAAAAATTTTCATTGGAGGGTGATGATGACCAATAGTATTTTTCATCGTCATAAGCCTTTACAGCGGCAGGGAGGATGTTATGAAATATATCCGCATACATATTGTAAATGCTGGCCGAATCTGCGGGTGTTTTAAAATTATCTGTTGAATGCCCCCAGAATTTTTCGTTCATGAACTGGCCGATTTCGTTATTACCGCACCAGAGTGCGATGGAGGGATGATTTCTCAGCCTTTTCACATTATAAGCCGCTTCGGCTTGTATGTTTTTTCTGAGGCTTTCAAATGGTGGAAACATGGCGCAGGCAAACATAAAATCCTGCCATACCAAAATGCCTTTTTCATCACAAAGCTGGTAAAACAGGTCATTTTCATAGATACCACCGCCCCATACCCGCAGCATATTCATGTGCGATGATGCAGCAGTATTGATCACATGTTCATAACGTTCGCGGCTTACGCGGGGCAAAAAATTATCCTGCGGAATATAGTTGGCGCCTTTTATAAAAACGGCTTTGCCGTTTACTTTAAAATAAAAGGATTTGCCCTTGGCGTTTGTTTCATTTACCAGCTCAATAGTACGCAATCCTTGTTTCACTTCACGCGAAGCGACTGCCCCATTTTTGTCCGACAGCACTGCTTTAAGCTGGTACATATACTGCGCCCCCATTCCATTGGGCCACCACAATTTTATGTTGTTTATAGTGAACCTGGCATTAAGCTGGTTATCTCCCGTAAGAACCATCACTTCTTTGGTAAGCACCGGTTTACTATTATTATTTACAAAGATCTGAAGGGTTTTTATTCCCTGCCCCGTGCTGGTTGCAGTAACCTGGGCTTCCAGGGAAGCCGTATTTTCTGTCAGCTGTAATTGTTTGATAAATAAATCTTCTATCCTGGTATTGCTCCAGGCATGGATATAGGCCGGTCTCCAGATACCTGAAGTAACAAAGCGGGGGCCCCAGTCCCACCCATAATGATAACCAGCTTTTCTTGTAAAAACACTTACCCTTTTTTCTGCCTGGTCATTATTGCTTACCGGAACCTTGTACCGGAGGCTATCGTACACGGGTAACACCCTGGTAATGGGCGAATAAAAAATAATGAGCAGTTGATTAGCACCTTTTTTTAAATGCTTTTTAATATCGGCCTTCCATAAAAGAAACATATTGTCGGCAGCAATGATTTTTGTACCATTCATAAAAACGTCTGCATACGTATCCAGACCCTCGAATATGACTTCTATTTTTTCATTCGCAAGCATATTATCATTAACGGTAAAATCCGACCGGTATTCCCAATCGGTGGTTTCAATCCATTGCTGGTCTTTTTCATTGGTTCGGTAAAAAGGGTCTTTAATTTTATTGCCGGCCAGTAAATCAGTATGTACGGTACCGGGAACACTGGCCTTCATCCATTCAGTATCCCCTTTTTTCCGGAATTCCCAATTGCGGTTTAAATCAAGCTTAATTGACTGCCCCGTAAGCAAACCCATGCAAAACATTCCTGCTATCGTCAACAATTTTTTCATATTATTTTTTAGGTTCCTGTATCCGCATCTGCAAACCCGGTTTAAATTGAACTGGTTTTGTTTGAATAAGTGTTTTGAAACTATTGGCTTTTATGTTTTACTATCATAAAAATTATACATCATCCTTTACAGCATTCTTTATTTAATATTCCAGCACAATGCCGGTATGCATCGTAAAGGTCGGCACTTTAATTTTTAGCAGTTTCCCAGTTTTGCTGAAACTTAATTGTTTACCACCCGGTACCGCGTAAACCCGCTTCACATTTTCCTGTACATTTATTTCAAGTTCAACCCCGGGAACTGGTAAGAAGTCCTCAATCACCTGTACTTCTCCCCTTAGCAAAGCCGGAGCGTACAACAAATGAGCCACGTATCGTTTTTCATTTTCCTGGTGTAAGAAGCTTACCCTTCCGCAACTCGGCAGGTTATTTACTTTCAGCAAGGGAGACTGGTAAAGTAAGTCCATGGCATTTTTTACCAGTTCACGGTGCATCCTTACGCCATGTGTGTAGTACAACCTGTCGGGCTGGTGCGCAAAGAAAATCACATTGCCATTTCTTATTACTGCCGGGTACTGCGAATCCTCCAGTTTGTAGGGCGTTTCACGGTGACCGTTATATTTTAAATAGGTGCGGTTAAAATAAGGTTCACGGATACTGGCTAAAACAATTGCGGTGGATGGTTTCACTAATAATCCAGCTTCGTAATTTAAAAAAGGAGAGCTAACGATATTATTACCAATCTCTTTTTTAATCACGGTGTAATCAAATTGAAAATCAGCTTTTCTTAAATAATCAGCCCCCACATCCAATAAAAACTGTTTGCCTGGTTTATCCAAAGCCCCTTCACCAAACACCAGCAGTTTACCACCATTTTTTACCCAGGCATTTATTTTCTCGGCCTTCATTTCGGTCAGGCAGCTGCGGCTGGGTATAATCAGCAATTCCAGCCCACTTAGATTTTTTTCGCTGGCAACCAAAAAATCATAGTGCAGTTCCAGTAACATATTTACGGTGCCGTGATCGGCGGCATTATCGAGTGTAAGCCATATTCCCAGTTTAGAAACGGGCAGGCCACCCAAACCATATTTCTCAATCTGCTCCACATATTTGTAAGCTTCGCCAATGTTTCGGTAGGTTTCCAGATCCATTTCTCCTGAAGGATGAAGTTGGTCGCCAAAATTGCAGGACACCCCATTTGAGATCATGGCAGCGGCTTCGTATTTAATGGCATCAGGATGTTTAAATCCTCCAAACTCGCCCCAGGCTTTGTGAAATTTACCACTCATGGCTACAACGGGAGTGCCTTGTTGTAAATGATATTTTGCTTCCAGGGGCAATTTGTCGTAACCACCCCAGGTTGTGGGCAGATCTTCCAACTCTGCATGAGTATTCATATCAAATAACCGTTCTTTAAAATTTGACCTGTCCTCTACATGCGTGGCTGAATTAAAAAAAACAGTTGCATTGGGATGATATGTTGAAATCAGTTCACGCAGTTCTTTCATGTGTGCCTTTAATGCAAGGGCATGACTTTTTTCCACCGCTGTTTTATCATTTATGTCAACGCCCTCGGCTGCCATGCGGTCAAGGGCGTTTTGATTATAGTTGAGCCGGCCAATATGATAAATGTCAAACCAGAAACCATCAAGGTCTTTATACCTTTTGCAAATTTCCGTTACCTGTTTTTTAATGAATTCATGATAAGGGCCACCCGCACTTGCATCCAGGCATTTCCAGGAATACTGGGGCCTTGTGTCTGTTGGTTTTGCTTTATCATCATTAAAATTCAGGGATGCAATTGAACCATCTTTATTTCTAATACACCATTCAGGATGTTCTTCCGCGTCACGGGCACTCCAGCCAACTGTAAAATAAATGGGTGCTTTTACCCCTATTTCATGGCAGGCTTCTATTTGCGCACCCAGCAAATCGAATTTTAAATTGGGATGCATTTTTCCCAGGTCGGTGGGATAATAACTCCAGGCATGATGACATTTGGCAAAAATGTTGATTTGATTTACATGGCCAATTTTCAGCGCCTCCTGGAACTGTTTTTTATCAAACCTTTCCGCAATGCCCGGAATAAATCCGGAAGTATGAAAATCGAGATGCACCTGCCTTGATGGCAAAGGTTCGTTAATGGTGCGTTGCGTTTGGGCAAAACTGAATGTTAACGAGAAACACAGCACGGTGAAAGAAAAATTTTTAATTGTTTTCATTTATGATGGTTATCGTTTCATTAAAATACTGCTACCTGTTAAATGATGGCAATTGAGCATTGACGGCCCATTTTGATTTTGAATCAGGCGTTAGTTTGTATTTGATTATCCCACCTTTACTGATAGATGACCAATCGATCCATGACGATTTGTATTTCTTTCCATTCAATTTCATGGAGTGAATAAATAATGACGGACTTCCACCTTTTACCTGGAGTGTAATTTTGTTGCCCAAATGCAAAGTGATATCGCTGAACTGTGGCGCATTGATGGCAAATCCACCCACACCCGGCACCATTGGGTACAAACCTATAGAGCTGAAAACATACCAGCTTGCCAATGAACCCAGGTCATCATTACCCGGCATTCCCGATGTGGAACTATCATACATATCGTTGAGGATGCGGTGTATTACAGCAGTTGTTTTGGCAGGCTTGCCCATCCAGTTATAAATCCACGGCACGTGCATATCGGGTTCATTACCTGCTGCAAACCAGACCTCATTATTTTCGGCATTCTTCCAATCGTAAGCGGCGTCTAAATTAATAAAAAGTGAATCCAGCCGGTTTTTTGCAAAATCATAGCCTACCGTATCTATCAGCGTTTTAAGATTAAAAGGAACCATCCAGAAATACTGGAACCGGGTAGCCTCTACATAATCTTTATTACTTATGGGCTCCCAGTTCCCATCGGAAATCTTGCGTGAACGAAGCCATTTGGTGACAGGGTCGTACAGGTTTTTCCAATTTTGAGCACGCTTAATAAAGTAGTCAGAAGCTGGTTTATTCTTCAATGCCTGCAGTGCAAATTGACCGATGGCAAAATCAGCAGAACTGTATTCAAGCGTTTCACTGGGATTGCTTGTGTACCCTTTACTCATGTAATCAGACAAATTGAATCGAACAGTCACAGCTTGTGATGTAAGGCCGGGAACAGTAGCCCCTGATTTCATGTATTTAAAAGCCTTCTCCACGTCAAAGTCTTTTGCACCGAAAGCGTAAGTGCTGCATAAAATAATGGGTGTGGCATCGCCGGGCATAATGCCTGTTTCAATATTTGCCAATATCCATCTGCCATATCCACCCGCCTGTTCCGCAAAATCCACCAACGATTGCATCATATCCGAAGCTATCTCCGGAAAGAGGATTGCTATAAGCTGGCATTGTGAACGATAGGTATCCCAACTGCTAAACGAAGTGTAATATTCATGTCCTGTTTTTACCTGGTGTACTTTAAAGTCAGCCCCCATGTACTGGCCATTGATGTCGTTAAAAATATTGGGGTGGATGAACGAGTGGTAAAGGTGGGTGTAGAATTGTTGTATCCTGGGTGAGTTACCAGATTTAACCCGGATGCTTCCGAGGCGTTTGTTCCATTCCCTTTCGGTTGCATTTTTTATGGAGGGAAAATCTCCTTTATTGTCATCTCTCAACAGATTTTCCCTGGCGTTATCCAGAGACACATAAGAAACTGAAATTTTATATTCCACCACCTTGTTTTCGCTGGTATTGAATGTAAAAAAGGCGCCAGTTTTTTCGCCTCCAACACTTAACTGATTTTCAAGAATTACCTCTTTATTCCAGGTTCCGGTTTTTACCGCGTTCCCGCTAAACCGGGCCGCAAAATAAATACGATACCTGGTTTCCTTGCCACAAAAATCACCGCCTTCGGCAAATCCTTCGCATGAGTTAGGGGAGGTAATTTCTACATTGGAACCAGCAAAGAAACGGCCCGCAATTATTCCCGACCCAATAATCACTGTTCCCCGATCATTTGCCCCGGGGAATATAAATTGAGCAACACCGGTGCGTTTTGTTACGGCTGCATTGCACACCACGTCATCCTGCATTTTAATTGAAAAATAACCTGCATGGCACTCATTAACTGACTTGTATTTCGGAAAACGCTTCATATCGTTGGGTGAAATAGTCAATTCGCCGGCAATTGGCAGGGTTGGGAAATTTTCCATATGCGAACATCCGGCGCCACTTAACTGGTTGACCGTAATCCCTTTGCCGGAGTGAAACCAGGTTGGCGTAAATTGTATCATTCCAAAAGGATAAGTGGCTCCTATGTAGGTAAAACCAACATCGAGACCATGGCCTTTCCCGGTGGTTCCTATTAAGGGATTAACCAAACGGGCATAATTCGTTTGTGCATGTACTGCTTCCGCTAACATCAGCCATAGAAATACGCCGCTAACTAACACCTGCATTTTTCTCATCCCTTAAAAATTTATTTTGTTTTCTTTTGGCAACAAATATTTCCCGGGGTCAATTGCCAGACAGGCTGGATTTACCACCGGCACCCCAGTTTAAATCAGGTTCGTCCTGCAGATAAAATTTGTAATCTCCCCCATTTTTTAACTCATCATACCGGATATAGTTATGATTGATCGTTTTGCCATTTAATTTTACATCGTAGATAAATTGGGATTGCTGACTTTTCTTGTGAACACTAATGTTAACCTTCCGACTATTATTTAATTTGATTGATACACTATCAAATATTGGGGAGCATAATAAATATTCACCGGAAATAGGATTTAAAGGATAAAAGCCCATAGAGGTAAATATATACCAGGCAGACATTTGGCCCACATCATCATTGCCCAGTAAACCATCAGGCCCATCGTTGTACGATGTTTCCAGTATCTTTCTCACCTGCAACTGTGTTTTCCAGGGGGAAGCGGTATAATTATACATGAACGGTATTTGATGGCCAGGTTCATTGCCATGCCAGTATTCATTTTTGATAAATAAACTGTCAAGGGCGGATTCTAACCGGTCTGTTCCACCCATAATGGCTGCCAAACCCGGCACGTCGTGCGGCACATAGAATGTATACTGTCTTGGGGTACCTTCTGTGATATAATACTGCCGCCTGTCGGGTATAAAAGGAGTTACCCAGCGTCCATCTATATGCCTGCCTCTTACCATTCCAACTTCCTTGTCAAACACATTGGTATAGTAAGCTGCCCGTTTTAACAGGGATTGATAGTCGGCTTCTTTTCCCAATTTTTTAGCTATCATGGCAAGCGCATAGTCATCGTAGGCATATTCCAGTGTACGGCTTACCTGTTCTTTTTCATGATATGCATCCGGAACACTATCTTCCACCGGTATATAGCCATATTTTAAATAACTGTCCAGCGCCCTTCTTCCTTTACCCTCCTCATAATCTTCGCGGTTAGGCGGTAAATCAAAGGCATTTTGCCGCATCAGCCTATATGCTTCATTGGCTTGCATTTTGCTGATCCCTTTTAAATAAGCAGACGCAATTACAGATGTGCTATGGTCACCGATCATCTCAGACGTATAACTGTTCCAACAAGGGAAAATAGACAGGTACCCACCCTGCTGTCCTTTTATTATTAATGATTGTACAAGGTTATTTACAAAAGCTGGCTGAAGAATTTCCATCAGTGGTAAATGTGCCCTGTAGGTATCCCATAGGGAGAAATCATCATAATAATTACCATCGGTAATTTTAGCTAATGTATTTTGGGAGGCAAACCGCGGGTAAACTCCATCCACATCGTTATATAACCTTGGTTGTTGAAAACTGTGGTACAATGCGGTATAAAATATCCGTTTATCTTTTTCATTGGATGATTTAACTTCTATCTGACCCAGCGCTTTTTCCCATAAGGCTTTATTTTTGTTTAGTACAGCCTTGTAATCCCATCCCTGTATTTCCATATTCAAATTTTTTCTGGCTCCTTCGATACTGCTAAATGAAGTGCCCGTCTTAATTCGCAAAACCTCTCCTTCTTGCAATTTAAATCCCACATAAGCACCAATACCCATCTTATTAGAAATAGTTTCCTCACTGGTAACTTTACCCTTTTCAAAAGTGCCGGATGAGTTGAATACCCGTTCAACCTTAATAAAAAAATATCCATTAAATCCCGCTTTTTTGCCAGAACCCTGGTAGATACGATGCACAGGGTTGTATCCATAAATCTCTCCCTTACTACGGTCAATTTTTACAAAGCCCTCCCCATAATCGCTATTGGGTATAACTAATAAATAAACACTATCGGTTTTATCTGCGCTAAATTCCATGATCCCGCAACGGTCTGTAGAAGTTACCACTGTTTTGATACCATACTTTTTTATTTTGATACTATACTGATAAGGTGTAGATAGCTCATCCGCATGTGAAAATTTAGCCTGGTAAACTTCCGGCTTAGTGTTAAGTGTACCGGATATGGGCATTATGGTTACACTCCCGTAATCCTGCATACATGATCCGCTTATCCAGTGCGTTCCCCGTATACCACTAAAGAATTCATCTTTATAATAATAAGGCGGAACACATTTGGTTTCTAATGCCTGTGTTTGAGGAGTCCATTGGGTCATAGCAAATGGCGTGGTTACAGCAGGAATGGTATTTCCATATAATCCTAATCCCTTTCCATGCTTAATTGCCGAAGGGTTTGTAGCCATTGCCGTTCCAGCCATCGTTTGTACATACTGTATTGGATTTTTTTGCTGGCTATTTGCTTTTTCTGTGGAAAGCAAACAAAGAAACAATGTTAAATTGTATATGCACATTTGTTTACTATTTTTATTGTGAAAATACCTGGCAGGTCAGCCTGCGGATAGTAACTAATAAATGCTTCTTTCCTAATCATTTTCTATGGGTTTACTATTATGCATTCTTCCTTAAACTGCGACTCGTTTTTTCTACAACTTTCATTGATTTCCTTTGCAATTCCTGTGCGTACTTTTTTGCCTTGCCGGCTTTTGCTTTTGATTGCTTAGTATCCATGGCCATTGCCAATACGGTGGGTACAAAACGTTTTATTTCTTCTTCCTTATCAAAATCAAATAACCAATCGCTCAGTCCAATATCATTCCACATAATGCCTTTGCTGCTTTGCTCTTCCCAACGAACAACAATAGCCGGTATTCCATGAGCAATGCACATGATAGGACTGTGCATTTCTGCACCAAACAAGCCGGCTGAATGTTTATAAATACTGATCGCTTCATCAGTAAGCCATGGGGTATTTCGCCAAACAATATTTGGTTTTACATCTTCGGGCAGTTTGTCCAGCAACCATTCTTTACCAATTTGCATTTCAGTTTCATCTTCATGGCAAATCAATATTTTCATCTTTGTTTTTCTTACTACTTCTATTATTGCATTTCTTAATGGTATATGGTCATGCTCTTTCATTTCTTCATTTCGTGCATTTCTCACTGCATCAAAAGGACGATTTTTGTTTTTGTGCAACCACATAGGGGTACTACGATGTTTGGGAATACAACACATAAATTTTTCAACGGCTAAATTATTGGCAGATAAAAATTGAGTGGCTTTTTCATCATCCGTTACATCAATTGAAAAGACTGCATCGGGGGTGAAGCCCATTACCGGGGCGTGTATACCTGCATCTTTTGCTTTTTGTAAAGACACAGAATCTCTGAAATATACAAATTCCGCATCACTCAAGATTTCCTTTTCGGGTGTACCATACAAACCATACGTTACACCATACACACCGAAAGGCTTCTTAAACACTTTCTTAAAAATATTTAAATCTGCCCAGCCTATCGTAGCTGGTCCGGAGTTATGCAACATAAAATCAGCATTTGCTATCGCTTCCTGCAATGCTGTGGTAGTTGCTTTGCCTTGTGCATCAAGCTTGCCTTCCACTATTTTTAGATTGGGAAACCTTTTTTTAAGCATTGCCACTTCATTTTCTGGCAGCACATGGTAGTAAGGCCAAAAAGTAACCGATGCATTGGGAATATATTTTTCAATTAATGCCAGCATCGCCGGTGTATGGGCAATGTCGCCGATGTTTTCTACCTGCCAGCCCGAACGGAGTAGGATATTACGGGGACTCTTACCTCGTTTGTCCCCTTCATCGCAGCTAAATAAGGGTGAACTAAAAACAGATTGAAAAAAAATAGCGCCACTTGCAGTAAGTGCTGACTGTTTTATAAAATTTCTACGTGTTGACATTATTTTTTTTGTTGTTTTATAAGTTTTTGTTCCTGGTTTCAATTTGACATATCGGGCAATACTATGCGTATAAATCCATGACCGTTTTTATCCAATGGTATTTGTAATGGCACCGCTTCAAATCCCGGGACAAAATTGAATACCCTTTTATCGTTTACAATTTCCATGTTGCCGGCTGTTAGTTTTAGTCGGGATGATTTTTTTTGAATAATTATTTCATTGCTAACTCCCTGCATTATTTTTTCCGAAGCAGGTGATAAAACCGGGAATAAAAGCTTTGCCCCAACTGCACCTGAATGGACTGCCATCGAGAAAGATGCAGGTGTAAACAAGTAGATCATTTCAAAAGCAGTTTCACCATTTGCTAAAATAGTTCCATGAACATCGGTTAAATGACCCTTAATTTTTACCTGAACCGAATCCCCATTTTTTACCCAATTCATAGTGGCTTTTCCATCATACAGGTTGGAATAAACACTACTGTCTTTTTTTATTTCAATACGCGGGGTGAGGCAAAAATTTTCAGCGTCCGATTTAGGAGTTTGCATATTTGAACCTTCATACTTTATATAATCGTTCATGCTGGCAACAGCTATTGGGCCTGTTTTTTTGTGCCATAACATACTTAATGCACCACCCATGGGGTGTCCACCCCTTTTTTTAGAAGAGGCAATATCATTGGTGGTAACCGATGCCCTCCAGGGGCCAATCCCAATTTGTATAACAGATGCTTCCTTCCATTCTCTAACTCCATAAGCGGTATCATTTGGCAACACTGCCTTTTTGCCTTGCTTTATATTGGCATGTATGGCTGTCAGCAACCCTTTAGTATTGCCAATGGCGTGATGGGCAGAAGGAAGTATGCCACGGTTTGTATAATCTGCCCCACCGTACAAAATGCCATTGTGGGTATAAGTTTTTAATAATGCAAGATTACGATGGGCGGCTTCCAGAAAGCGGTTATCCCTGCTTGCAGCCAATGCCATGCCTGCTGCAATCCCGTCGGCTGTAGTACTGCCATAATAGGTCCATTTATACTGGCGGCTGCACCAGCCTGCATCCATCCCGCCGTCAGGTAAAATAAAATTAAGATGAGCCTTAAAAGATTCTATAACGCTGGCCATCGCTTTTTTGTCACCCGTTATAGTGGCATATAAGGCAAGGTTAGGCAACGATTCTGTAATGTTATAAGGTATATCAATGGGTCTCAAGCCTTTTGCTGTGGTATCATTTATACCTCGTATGCCTTCACCCCACATAAGGTTGTTAACTGTAATATGCTGCAACCCAAAATGTGCAAACTCTTTAGCCCTTAAAAGATATTTTTCATCACCCAATATTTTCCAGCAAACTGCCAAAGCTGCTGACGCAGAATTTGGATAATTAATATCCCCGGTTTCAAAATTGATACCTGACAAAATAAAATCAGCCCCTTTTCTTAACCGTTCTTCCCATTGTTGCTTTTCAGTTGGCAGTAGGAGATGGCTATAATAGTGTAAAGCTTCTCCTAAAGCAATGCATCTGAAAACCGTAATACCTTTCCAGTCGTTTTTGCCACCTGCCTCATTTGTCCATGAGCCATCGGCCTGCGATACATACCGCTCCGACCACTGGTAGGCTTTTATTGCAGCAGTCTTGTATTTTTTATCGCCAGTGAGATCATATATTCCCAGAAATGGATAGATTACTTCGCCTCCCCTGCCTAAACAAAATTGACTTGCAGGCGAGAAAATACCACCTTCATCTTTGCCACTTTTTACCTGCAAATCAAGCAAAGCATCACACCAGATTTTTAATTGGGAGAAATACAATGATTCCTTGTTTTTTATTTCAGACAGATGATTTCTATTTGCCGGATTGCTTCTGTTTACTCCGGCGTTTTGGCAAAAAGCCGGTTGAAGACCCATGCACAGGCAAGTTGTGAAAAAAACGTATAAATTTAATTGGAATAGCTGACCTTTCATTTTATTTATATTTTTTATTTATACTTTCAAATTTTGAAATGCTTCTACCTGTAAATGATGGCAATTGAGCATTGATGGCCCATTTTTATTTTGAATCAGGCGTTAGTTTGTATTTGATTATCCCCCCTTTGCTGATAGCTCACCAATCGATCCACGATGAGTTGTATTCCTTTCCATTCAGTTTCATGGAGTGGGCGAATGAATAATGATGGTCTTCCGCATTTTACCCGGAATGTATTTTTTTTGTCCAAATGCAAAGTGATTTCGTTAAATTGACGCACATTGATGGCAACTTTCATTTAATTATAACATCAATCATTTTTGTATTTGTATGTTTCATCCGTATGATGAGCATGGGTGTACCGTTGGTATCCATCTCTATTCCTTTCTGATAATCCTTTTTATTTAAAATGACCTGGCCGTTTATTTTTACCCGGAGATTTTCCGCATCGGCAGTTCCCCAATTCCTGATTATAAAAGCCGGGTTAACCACGGGCGATTGTTCCGTCGCTGCAATTCTAAATTTTATATGATTTGATTTTTTTTCAAGCAGGTAAGCTTTTTCAGCTTTGTTGTAGCCCAGGTTTATACAACCTGTAGCGCCTGTTATTTCCGGGGCAAAATTCCAGGAACGGTTCAGATTGGTCAGCGCTTCAGGTTTACCGGTAGTTAGTCCATAAATCGTCATCGCTTCCACATTTACAGAATCTAAGGTATGCCTAACTTCCCTGAAAGTAGCCGGGCAGGAACTTGACGCCCGGTCATATTGAGTAAGCACTGTGCCATCAGTAGGAATAAGCTGTGCCGGGTAATGGTTCCAGCCATTCCACCATTCATCCCTGAAAATTTCAATATCTATTTTGGTACCCGGCTCTCCAATCTGAAACTGCTTAGTGGCGGATTTAAGATTAATGTATTGCAGGTTTTTTATAGTTCTTATGCTTTTATCGGGGGGGTTAGTCTTTTTCTGAGAACGCAGAAAGGTTTCCATTTCTCCCTTATCGTCACTTACTGTTACTGCATCATCCATCAAAACAGCTTCTGTTGACTGGCCCGGGTGGTGCAGGATTTCGTTCTGGTTCATTTCAATTATCCTCAGTTTGCTGCCATTATGCAGCAACTGGTGACGCACCGAAACCCCGTCCGGATAAATTGTCCAGTATTCATCCGTCCAGATGCCCCAGCCATTTTTATCCAATGCCGGCCATTTGTAATTCACGTTAACAGAAGAATTTCTCCAATGCACCACTACCCTAGCTGCATTACCTGAAATTAGCCGGATGTTTGAATACCGGCAAAGCATATCCGACATGTGTTCAAAACATTCACTGTTATAATGTTCCGGGCTTTGATCATTGCTCCAGATGCCCTTATTACCATAACCGGTTACCAGCGAAGGCATGTACCGGGTGCCCCTCCAAAAAACATAGCGCCAGGGCTGATCCGTAAAGTTTACTACAAGGTCGGCATATTCGCCCACCCGCCATAATCCATCCCACTCAGGGCTATACTCCAGTTTAGTATAGCTGGCTCCAAAACCAGGTGATGTTACCGGTCCGGCTGGTAATACCCAGGATTGTAATGGTTGGGTAACAGCAGGTTTTAATGCGTTGTAAGATTCAAGTACCTCCCCGCTTTTTAATGCCCTGTCGTACACTTTCACTTCATCTAACAAACCGCTCCATACAAACTTAGTTGCAAATAATTTAGCAATCTCTCTTTGCGGCCCTGCAGGGTACTGTCCTTTATGGCCGCTACGCCCCACCGTTAGTGCGGTATTTTGCGCATCTGTAAAGTTGATTAGGCCCGCGGATGCGGCGACCTCTTTTCCATTTACATAAAGCAGGACACCATTGCTATTACTGAAACAGGCCACTACATGGCTCCATTTATACAGAGGTATTGCCGGACCATTGCGGGTTAGGAGCGAATCGGAACCTGAAATTCTAAAAATCAACCGGCCTTTTGCATCAAGCCCCAGGAAATATCCATTGTTATGGCTGATATGATCCGCAATAGCCGTTTCATTAAACGGGTATTCCTGCGGCGCCACCCATGCTTCAATGCTAAATTCATTTTTTAATACCGGAACTTTATCGGCAGGCAACACAATGGCATTGCTGTAGGAATCAAATGACAAACAAGTGCCAGAAACCCCTTTTCGCCACCATGCATTTACGCCTTCAACGCCCGTGGTTGTTTTTGAAATGGCTTCGATTGTAAAGCTTGCAGCAGAACCTAATCCTTCGTTTAACGGAAAATACAATACAGCGCCTTTTACGGGATTATTTTTTATGCCTGCTCCCCTTATTGCATTCATTTTAATTTTCGCGGGAGCCGGCATTTTAGCAACCATAATACCTGCGGGAGAAAGCGTTAATTTTTCAAAGACCATATTTGAAGGATCCGTCCATTCTGGTAAATAAACCCTTCCATTTTTTACTTCCCGCTTTACCGTCCCATCCTTATACACCGTAAAATATTCATCGGCATATTCCGCATAAAATGATGAAGGACCACCTGCTTTATTATAAGCGGTTTTGAAATCCGTGAAAGATGCTGAAGTAATATCAGGCGCATACCGCCAATGCACTTTTATAAATGAAATATTTCTTTCTACAATTGCTGCATTGGAGCAGATATTATTTTTATCCGGGCGCTCCGTCGGGCCATCTCCTTTTCTTTCTATGATCCGCTTTACAAGCATTTTTTTTCCATCCCGGGGTTGCCAGTAAGGCTGGTAACTGTACTCACGGCTGAACACAAAATCTCCTTTGTCTTTTATGCTGATGATAATATCGGCAAACTTTCCCGTAAATCCATGGTCATCAAAAGGCAGACGGGTATAATACGCGGTTATGGTACCACCTCGCTGCGGCCCGCTTTGTAACTGGCCCATTGCCGCAACCCTGAAAAGCATGATGGCTAAAATAAATACTATCAATGATTTTCTATACATGTGTACTTACCTGTTTATTATGTACCCTTGTCAGCCAGCAATCAATTTCGCTACAAAAAAAGAAACCCTTTGGCTTTAATTGTTTTGCCCTCATAAATAGTCGCTGTATCCGCAAAATTTACCACTGCCCTTTTGCCGGAAGAAAATGTTGTTTCCTGCACTTTATGATCGGCCGTAACAAACCGGTGTGAAACCATTTCATCATAGCCTATTTTCTGCAACCAGGGACAAACGTTCTTATAGCTTTCAATAAAAGTATTTTTGTATGCCTCCCATCGATCCCGGTCCAAATTCCAAAGTGGGGCATTGCCATATAAAATATTGAACAGGTCTTTCTTCCACCATATTTCCGGTGTATGGTGGTTGGCATCTTCCCAGCGCCATGAACTTACCACGGCATCATGATATACCAGGTCGTACAGTGGCGCCCTGGTAAATTCATTGATAGAATATTTTAAATATTTATCAGGAGCTACCCTGGTACCCAGCATCTGCGATGGACGGGGATTGCTTTTCCAGTCTCCGTTCCAGTAAATGGTTCCTTTTTTTGTAACGTCTGATCCAAACCACGTTCTTTGTAATGTCATCATGCCATGATTGTAAACGCTGTTTGAACCGAGGTAATCAGCCCCCCACTCGCCACCCATGTACTGGTGGTACTTTTCGCTAATCATTTTGTAATTTTTAATTACTGCTTCGGCAAATTGCTGGCGGGTAAGCGGGTTCTTTTCGGAATAACATTCAAATAAACCGTTTGCCTGGTATACATCTAAAAAATAAGATTCATGTGAATATTCTTTCAGCTCTCTTTCAATTCTTTTAAACATTTCAGGACGAATGGCAACAGGATTGCTGGTATGGCCAAATTGGTTAGACGTTGTTTTTCCATCTTTTTTCTTGATGGCCAGTTCATAAAATAAACCGGGATAGCTGGTGAGGGAAAAACGCATGGGGCCTTTGTCATCAGTTGTACGCATGATGGTATCCTGCAATTTCAGATCGGTAAACAGTTCGTACACACCGGCTGCATAGCCCAGTTCTTTTAACCTGTCATCGTAACCTGTTTCGGGGTATGGCACATGATTGGCATCCCAAAGAAAGAATGCTTTTTCAATTCCGGATTGTTTTAACTCTTTGGCAAAACTCACTTCTCGGGCATTGTCCCACACATAAATATGCACCGCCCCGATCATTTTCGCAAGGGCGGGTGTTTTGATTTCATTTTCCCGGAGTGTAATGACGTTATTTTTTTTCCAGATATATTCCCTGTATTTTTTGCACTGCGCCACATAGCCGCCCTTATCAAAAAAGTGATAGGTTAGTTTCCGGGTATATCCAAATTGTTCTTTAGAAGATAACCATACCGGTGAAAAAGTTACCAGCCCCCCTTCTCTTTTTGTTCTTAATGCCGCATCAAAGGGGGTTTCCAGTATAGCCATATAGCCGGTTTCAAATTTATCATCAGTGATGCCCATCCACGCCATAGAAGTACCGCCACCGCAATAAAATGTCCTTCCGTTACCCAGCGGGTATTCGGTATCATCCGCAGGGAGCAGGAAACCGCCGCCATCTGTATCCAGCAGGTAATGATTTTTACCGGGTGTTATAAAGGCGCCCGGGAAAGCCAGTTCCGTTACGGGCATTCCTGCATCGGCTTTTATACTGATTTCCAGTGCGGAAGTTGCTGTTAACACAAATGTCACTTCAAAAGAATACGCGCCTGTAATGCCAACAACCAGCGAATTGCCTTTCTGCACAGTACTGTTTACTTTAAATTGCTCTTTGTAGGCCGACTGCTGCCAAATTTTATTACAGCGTTTATCGGTTACTGCTAGTAACCCTGTTTGGTCATCAAACCGAACTTCGAGGCTGGCATTCGAGATGGTCCATGACTTTGAATATCCAGCGAGAGAAACAAAGGTTAGAAAAATGGAGGCAATCAGTATTTTTTTCATAGGTGGCTTCTATATAGCTTTTTGCATGTTAGATTATATTAATAGTTCGAAGAAATCCTGATTTCATCCTGCTGAAACGGGGTTTTATTGTTGAGTTGCTTCAATTGGATATGGTGAGCATCAGGAAGCCATCCGTTTTCAATGTTCGCAAGGCGCCCTGTGTTTGAGGAGGTAAGCGCTCACTTGGCAATAACATTAAAAACAAACCACCACCTGGTTTTCGTCACCTGCTGTTTTAACCATACGCTAATATTTTCAGTAAACCTGTTGTGTAAAGACTGGCAAAGCTAAGCCATAATTAATGGTTCATCCCCTTAACCGAAAAAGATTCAATCGCCTTCTATAAAATACCTGTCAGTATTATTTTTTAATTTTTTAATGATCAATTTCCCCCAAACACAATCCACGGGTTAACGCTGCAATCATCATTTAACAAATGTTGTACTGCTTGTTTTACCATTATTGCTGTAAGCGACAACATAAATACCCGGAGCCAACTGTGATGCATCAACACCTGTTTGAACCGCATTTTTTAATACCCGGTACCGGGCTACTGTTTTGCCACTGGTTGACACTATTTTTATCACTGCACCTTTCCCGGCTTCATTGTGGTCAATGGTAATATTACTGATAACGGGATTGGGGAATACCTGTAACGCAATGGCTGTTGTGCCACCTGATTTTAAAGCAACTATATTACTGTATTTAAATCTTTCATCTTTATCAACCAACTTCAATCGATAGTAGTTAATGCCATTTGCCGGCTCTCCATCTTCAAACTGGTAGGTACAGGATTCACTACCGTTTTTGGCGGCTACGGTTCCGATGGTGGTGAAACTGATCCCGTTATTGCTTCTTTCAATAAGAAATTCGCGGGCGTTTACTGCTGAACTTGTTGTCCATCGCAAAGCCGATTTATCATTTATTACAGCGCCTGTAAATGAACTGAGGCTAACAGGAAGTATTATTACATTTGTGCCCGGCGCAAAAGCAACTCCACGGAATGCGTAATTGGCGCCAGCGGTTGCAAGGGTAATAGTGGGAGAAAGCGCGACAGTCATTATTCCTGTTCGGCCGCTTCCATCTGTAACGGCAATTAATTTATTGTTAGTGCTGGTGCCTCCACCGGTTACCGCATAAATTACAGGCTGACCCGAATTATTCAAAGACCCGGTTAACTGGGCAACAGCCCCGATATTACCATTAGGATTAAAGCAGTTATTAAGCGGGGTTGCGGATGGAAGGTGCTGGCTGTTAACGGGCACCCAATTTGCGCCGTCAAAATAATATTTTTCGATACCTGTGGTAGAATTGGAAATATATAACACATCAAAGCCGGTACCGTTCCAGCCAATTGTTCCGTCTACATCAAAAAAAACGAAACCCTGGGCGCTAAGGCTTGCCGACAGGGGCAATACAGCCGTGGTACCATTGGATGTATTTGAAACAGTGGGCAATGCGATATTGGAATACGTTAATGCAGCGGCAGAAAATCCGCTTAAAGTAAACAATTGGTTATTAATAATACTTAGGCTCCGGGGTGTAAGACTGCTTACCTGTGTAGGGATGGTTGTTTGTCCGCCTACTACATACAAGACCCTGTTAATCGTGGTCCAGTAAGCCGACCCATTTACACTTACCGCTGATTTGGCGGTACCTGAACTGAGGGTCGGAAAACTGGTATTATAAGTTACAGTCCCCCCCGCATTTATACTTCCTATTACTTTATTGGCGCTTAATCCCTGCCAATAAGCTAAACGGCTAATAGTACCGGCAGTAGCGCCCGAGCCCCCGCCGCCTGTAATGGTAATGGTTGGGGTGGCAGTATAGCCCGATCCCGAAATGGAAATATAAATATTGGTTACCGCGCCGGCAGTTATTTGTGTACCGGCAGTGGCCTGAATGCCGCCGGCTATATTTGGTGCTGAAACTGTTGCGACAGGTGATGTAGTGTAACCAGATCCCCCTGTGCCAACTGTAATATTTGATAAGGCTGTACTTGTAGCAAGTTCACCCGGTGAGGCGTCATAACCCGCCAAACACAAATAGCTGGCATCCGTTGAAAGACTTAACTGCCCCTCGGTACTGGTCGTGCCCGAACAGGTTATCCTGCTACCCGTAGTTGTGCTGCCGATTGCCAATGTCTTAACAGGTGTTAACTGGTCTGCCACCGTTGAGGAAAACTCAAGTAAATTTAAAACAGCAGTATTGGCCGATAATGCCGTAGCGCCATCGCCTACACGGGTTACTACCACATTACCGGGTATAAAATTTTGAGCCTGCACTACTATTGTAACAAGTGCAAAAACTGAAAGTAAAATTGGTTTCATATTGTAAGGTTTGCCTAATAAAAATACAGGTTGTTATTATTCTATAACTGATAATACTTCTTTAACCGGCGGGCCCCAAACGGGTCAGCCTATTTCTTTTTAATAACCCGTTGCACCGCATCGATGTTATCTACCGAATCAGTCAACCAAATGCCTGAGTCATGCTTCCGGCCAAACGGTAATGATTTAGTTCCGGCCAAAAAATATACATATCTCCAGTTGTTTAAAAACAGGAAAAAATACCAAAGCTATTTGAGGAAAGAACCCGTGGTGGTTATTCCGTCATTTTTATATACAATAATATATAAGCCGCGCCCCAGTTCCGCAACATCTAAACTTCTTTGTGTTGATCCTGCAGCGATTTTGTATTCCCCAATCTTTTTGCCATCCGCCAGGAAAATGCTTACCGAAGTATTGGCAGTGGCGGTTGGATAGGAAATGGAGATATTGTCTATAACCGGGTTCGGAAATATTTTTATTGTATTTTCAGCACGTTTATCCATCTTTATCAACACTATTTTACTGTATTTGAAAGAGCCGTCTTTGTCAACAGATTTTAACCGGTAAAACATTGTTCCGTTCAGGATATTGTTATCCGTAAAATGATAACTGCTGCCATTTAAAATATTATTCGCGGCAACGATACCAATCGGAGCATACTCCCTTCCATCAAAGCTTTTTTCCACTTCAAATCTGGCGGCATTTATTTCTGAAGCTGTTATCCAATTCAGTACAGCTTTGCCGCCCTGGAGGGTGCCGGTAAATGACAACAATGAAACAGGCAACACGATCGGAGCTTCTTCTATTATACTGACATCGTCCAGGTAAACCGTTTTAAGATTGCCTCCCAGGTTAAATCTGAAAGCGACAGACCCGGTATAGCTGCTGGTAAACGCATAGGTTCCATAGGTTGTTTGGGTAGTGGTTAAAGCTATGCCACCTTTTGAAAAAATGCTACTGAAAGGAGAGGCATTCATTAATACATTGATACCTATAGTTCGGATAGAATCCGCACTTGCCTTGAAGGAAATTAAATAGTTACGGTCTTTTACCACAAATACATTGGTGCCAAACTGCACATGGTCAGAACTGTTGGAAGTTCCCAGACTAGTGATGATAACTTTCCCTACATTGGTGGTTGAGCCTGTAATTCCAATCGATTCGGCTGTAGCAGCACCACCATTTTTATTGGCAAAGCTCCAACCTGTTGTATTTAAATCAAAAGTTGGGTTCGTGATCATATTTGTGCCGGGAGGGGGAAGGACAGGCGTAACTGTCAGGAGCTGTGATACGCTCTTGGCCAGGTTAGTATTGGCATCGCCTGCCTGGTTGGCTGTAATTGTAGCGGTGCCTGCACCTACAAGGTGTATCTTGCCTGCAACAATGGTTGCCACAGTTGTTCTTGAACTGGTGTAGGTAATTGGTAAACCGGCGCTTGAAGTTGCACCCGGATCAAAGTCCGCACTGCCCGTAACCTTTATGGGAAGTTCATAAAAAGTAATTGTTTGCAATACCTTGGTTCCATCGTAACCATAACCTGTAATTGCAAAATTATAAGGATTTTCATCCCCATCGCTGTTGGTAATACGTATCGTGTCGGTATATACACCCGTGGCGGCAGTAGTTAATGTAACCTGGAATGTAGCTGAACCATTGGCCGCAACAGTAGCCGGGGCGTCGGTTGTAATTGAATACGCCGGGCCCGCAACAGACACTTTGGGCGTGCCGGTTAAGTTAAGTGCCAGGTCGCCTATATTTTCGATAGTAAATGTGACGGTCTTGGGTGTAGTGGAAGCCACATCACCAAAATCAAAGCTACCGGTATTGTCAATAATTTCCGTTGAACCCTGCCTGACGATCATTTCGGTGCGGGGAACCACAGTCGGAAATTCGTAAGCACCCATATCGGTAGAGAAACCTACCGGCCGGGACACTCCCACTATATCTTTTTGAGCGAACTGACCTGGGATATTGCTGCCGTTATTTAATGCAGGGTTGGTATTTTTTAAACGAAAATCTGCGGTAGCATCTGTTGCACGGTTTTCAAACTGTGGTGCCGTGGTAACGGTGATATCATGGGGGCCTTTTTTATATGCCGGTCCATTATAATATAAATTGTAGTCGTAGATAGTATTGGCGTCATTGCCATTGCAATTACCGCCGGTACGCGCATACATGATATTATTGTATATTTTAACATCCGAGCATTGGTTGGCATCTATTTCGGGGTAACCTACCACAGTGCCGTTGTTGTAGGCTGTGTTATTAATAATGTCTACATGGGCAGCTTTATAAGCATGTACACCGCCGCCGCCATTGTTATAGCTTACATTGTTTTCTACCAGGTAACGTCCAATATACGGGGCAACGGTGGTGCCGTTGCCAATATTCACATCCAGGATAATTCCGTTCCCATCACTTAATGCGTTGATCCTTTCCCAGGGGATGAGGGTTTTGTTATTATGTACTATGTTATTGCGAATAAACATTTTGTAGGATGTTATCGTATCGATACTTTTTGGGTCAAGTATACTCATTCCGCTTCCGGCATACATCGAGTACCAGCAATTATTGTAGACAAGGTTGTTTTCAATGGTGATATAATCGCAATTTGAACCGCCAATTCCTCCACCGGTATCATGGATTTTGCAATTTCGTATTATAACGTGGTGAGGGTTTTCCGAACCACTTATATCAATAGACCCACAATTAAATGAGGAAATTTTGGGCCAATCTTTAATACCGTTCTCGTAATCCTGCCAGGTTTGGTAAGCATCCGCATAGTTTAAACTGGCATTGGCGCCCTCTATTTCAATGCCGTCAATAACAATATAAGAAGCCTTAATAGCGATTGCTCTCCAAACCTGGTAAGTCAGGCCGCTCAAATGAAGCATTTTTGGCGTATGTCCCGGAAATGGCTTATAGGTAATATAATTTCCCGCAGTGCCGGAACGGGTTATAGTTACTATGCTTTGGTTACTATTATTGGTTGCGATGTAAGTACCGTTCATGATAAATACAGTATCGCCGGGGTTGGTTAAATTGGATGCTGCCTGTATGCTTAGTTTTGCCGCACCCGCCGAAAGGCCGTTATTGGAATTGTTCCCGTTTACGGCATCTACATAATAGTTGGTTGCCAATACAGGGGAAATAAAAATGATGGTCAAAACTGCAAGCACAGTTAAATTCTGGAGTAATTTTCTTTTCATGTTCGTGACTTATTAAATTAGATGTATAATGGTTTAATATTAAGCTTAAAATGAGGATTCAATTGATGACCCGATAGTCATGGTTTGTTTGAGTGCATCCGCTAACGCTATATACTGCTAGTTTGCCATTCTTAAAACCACCTGTTAAAATGTATAGCGGCCCTTCCTAAACCGATGACTCCGACCAAATGTTACAAGAAAATAAAGAGCTAAGTTTTGGGCCTGTTTTGCTATGATAAAGGGCGTAAATAAATTATAAATTTATTACACCAGACCGGGTTTAGGTGTACTATTAACCGACCCGCCATCCTTGCTGCCAAAATAAACCTGAACAGGCTTTGTAACAGCGCTAAGGGTTGAAAGACGGCCCATATTGGTTACAATATTTAATGCTAAGCGGGAGGTACGGCCAGGGCATGGGTTTTCGGGGTTACCATCTGAAGTTGGGGCTGTAATGAGTTTTCCGGTAGATAATACCTCATAAGCATCTGACATATCCCTGTATGAGGTAATACCAATTTGCCCCTTATTGAAACCAATCGGGTAATTGGCGACTTCAGAAGGATTGGAAGCAGCCCCGCCACCGGTAAATATTATTTTGGCATTATCAAATGCCCTCAATAACGTGGAACAATGGGTATATAAGGCATATTCCTTTTGGGGTAAATCAACTACAGTTTTAGCGGCGTCTGCGGCATCCTTCCACCGGGATAAATGAATGTTGTTCATAATAGCATTTCGTTTTAATTCATTATTATTGAATAATTAATCAATATTATTTAAAGGTAATGATTTAATAAATTGAACCCCGAATAATCCCTGACTATTTTTTTAAAACATTTCAGGCGATACCCATCATCGTAATAAATCCTTTGCCGTGCAGGAATTTCTTTAGAAGCTCAACGGAATTGCCCGTAGCCGAGGATGCATGCACATTTTATTCTCATTTTGGTAAGCATCCCGGCTAATTAGCAACACAATGGATGGCTTTATTTTTTTCAAAATAAATTAACCGAGCGTACCGATAAATTGTGCTGGTTGCTGTAAAACATTGATTAAATGAATGACGAAGACTTAAGGGGTTACCCTAACCTTTATTAAAAAAAATAAAAAAGATTTAGTGGAAATAGTATAGGTCTGCCTGCCATCAGGCGGTTGGTGAAACCTAACCGTTGCGACCAAAATTCTCAATGGCCGCTCAAATTTTCCATGTTAAAATCCGAGACAAAAGAGATATTGAAAAGGAAATGATTTAAATAAATTACAAAACAACTTAGTATCAATATTTGCCAGTAAAAAATAGCTGGCTTTGCAAAGGCTTTTCCATTAAGGGTTCCAGCCCCTGAATCCTGAGCTTGTCGAAGGGGGAGAAGGATTGTGGTGTACAGTACTATTCATTTAAGCCTAATTACACCCTTTTCCTTTTAAGTTTATAGTGGTGCCTCTCACCTCATAGGAAGATAAAGGGAAAGACTGGCAGATGATTTCTAACTTTTTATATAAGCCCTGTTTTGTTATATCCCCGGTAAAATGACAGTTCACCATATTTTTACTTTCGGTTATAATTTCTATACCGTATGCTTTTTTTAACGATCCTAATACTTTACTCAACGGCACATCATCAAATATAAAATTTACCGTGTCCGTTTTAATATATTCATTCATCAACTGTGGTTCTTCAACAAGTGAGGTTATGAACTGGCTATTGCTGGCATCATAAGTTACCATTTGATTGGAGGTAAGGATAACAGTGCCGGGGTGAAAATTATTGCCCGCACTTTTTATTCTTGTATCCTGCTTGTAAACTGAAACCTTTCCGCTAACTACGGCGATTTCAAATTTGTTGGCAGACTTGTCCCGGTGAATACGAAAACTGGTTCCTAGTACTTCTGTAACCAATCCCTCAGTATGTACCATGAAGTGTTGGGCGGGATTGCGAAAGACCTTAAAAAACGCATTTCCGGTTAAGTATACCTCCCTGGAATTACTTGTAAAAGTTCGGGGATAATATAAGGTAGCTTTGGGCTGCAACCCTACCGTTGAACCATCTGCTAAAGTAATTTCCTGTTCAGTTGCACCCTGGTTGGTAAGCGAAATATAAGCAGGGGGAATTGATGTGTTGCCTGCAGCGAAATCATTTGAAGTATTTGTTTTGGTAAAATAATACCATCCGGCCGACACAAATAATAAAACCGAAGCGGCAATAGCCAGACTGTAAATAATCCTAAGGTTGACGAAAGGTTTAGATGATTTAATAGAAGGTACCTGCTCTATAGCAATACCGCCGGAAAGGTTTGACCATATTTTAGCCTGTATCAGATCTTTTTCATCCTCAGATATTTCAAGTTTACTCCGGTCAATCAGGTGTTGATACCATTTAAGCACTTTCGCTTCTTCCTGCGGGGAACATTCGCCCAAAAGATATTTTTGAAGTAACCTGTCAAAATTGTGTTGGCTCATGTAAATTAGATTATTATAATCAATGACGGTAGAGGTATAGCAATCCCTAAACAATACTAAAATACTTCAAGTTTACACAAAAAAATTTAGAAAACTTTTTAAATATTGTTTATGTAGTGCAGTTATCACAGCGGTAATTGGCTGTTACCCCAGTTGGCCGGCATATTACCCATGTCAAATTCTATAACTCCTCCATTAATAATTTCCTGGTGCTTAATCCACGAGCGGTCAAAATATTTACCATTTAACTTCGCCGACTGAATATAGATATTTACCCCGGAAGCATTGTTTGCAATTATTTTAAACTTTTTACCATTGGGCAGATTAAAGATAGTTTCGTTAAATACCGGGCTTCCGATCAGGTAAATGTCCTGGCCGGCCACCGGAAAGATGCCCATCGCGCTAAAAACAAACCATGAAGATAAAGCGCCGCTATCATCCTGCCCCGGAAGTCCATTATTAAATGAATTATAGGACTTTTCAAGAATTGTTCGTACCCGCAATGCTGTTTTATTCTGCATTCCAGCATAATTATAGCTGTAGGGTACCAAAAACAATGGTTCATTTGATAGGTGAAATCGTTTTTGGTCGAAAAACTCATCCAGCCTTTCCCTAAACTTTTGTGCACCGCCATGCCTGGAAATAAGTCCCTGCATATCGTGCGGTACATAATAACTATACATTTCTGAACCACCTTCATAAAAATAAGGGTCATTCCAGATTGCAACCCCTTTTGTTCCATTGAGGGTAAAATCAGGTTGCCATCTGCCTGTGGAATCTTTAGCCCAAAAATAGCCAATAGAATCGTTGAAAAGTGTGAATACATTCGATGCCCGCTTAATCAATTTGTTGTGTATTTCCATCTCCCCCATTTGTTTTGCAACCTGCGCTATGCAATAATCGTTATAACAATATTCCATCGTTCTCGAACTGGCTCCTTTTATATTTTCCCGGGTAATATTATAACCATACCGGAGATAATCTGTTAAGTAGCGTCCCTTCATTGCAGGGTCGTCGGACTCTACGGTAGCATTCTTCAAAATCGCCGCAAAGGCTTTCTTTTTATTAAAGCCTTTTAAACCTTTTGCAAATGCGTCGGCAAAAACAACATCGGCATTCGTACCGCCCTGTTGTTTAGCATAGTGACCGGCTACCCAGCCATCAGGCAGCCAACCAAGATGTTCATATGTATCGAGTAAACTGACTAAAATATCTACTTGCTTTTTAGGATAGAATAATGTGAATAAAGGCATTACCGACCGAAAGACATCCCAGATACAGTAGTGATCCCAATAGTTGGGCTTACCTGAACTCCAGCCCGGGTTTTCGCCAGTAATATCAGTGGGCATTAACAAGGTATTTCGCAAACAGGAATAAAATATCTTTTGCTGGGCCGGAGTTCCTCCCTTTACCTCTATTACCTTCAGGTAATTGTTCCATTCGGTAAACGCTGCAATTTGCGCTGCCTCGAAATCCCAACCCGGGATTTCAATTAAATTCTGTTTGGCTTTGTCAATACTGATATAAGAAATAGCAAGTTTTAGCTTAATCTTGTCGCCATTAAGCAGGTTAAAACTTGCATAAAGCCCTATTGAATCACCATTAATTTTTGCTCCATTCCTCATCAAACTATCGCTGCCCCAGGTTCCGGATTTTTCAAATGAATGGTCAAACACGCCATAAAAATAAATGATATAGGGTGCTTCAGCTCCCCATCCACCCTTAAACGAGGCCTTTCCTGAAAAAGCATCATTTCCTTCAATTTGTGCCATCGCACCAACACATTTTGAAGTGCTGTTTGCAAGTTTTATATCATTCTTTACACTCCTGTTCAAAGAGTGAGAAACATCCATTAAAATATTGGCTTTAAAAGAATTTCGTTCTAACGAATCGAAAAACTGGTACTGGTGAAAACCTACTTTTTTGCTTGCCGTGAGCTTTACTTTGATAGTTCCTGAGGCATATTGTTGGGTAAGCTGGTAATAGCCCGGTTTGGCAGATTCATCAGATCGGACGGATGAAAAAATACCGGGTTTATTGATTTCTCCAATGGAAGGTATAACAAGTATATTTCCATACCGGGCACCCCCACCGGTGCC
Source organism: Ferruginibacter sp. (assembly GCA_014379625.1). GTDB lineage: Bacteria > Bacteroidota > Bacteroidia > Chitinophagales > Chitinophagaceae > Ferruginibacter. The sequence goes on from JACMLJ010000045.1 coordinate 155,219, forward strand.
ACTGGTATGGGTATGGCTAAAGCCGATAATAGGCCGGGTAGCACTGTAGCCGTTATTGGCCTGCGGCCTTCTTGTATCAGGACTAAGTTTAACCATGCCGAATGGTACACATGCTCCGGGTACAACGTTTCCCTCTTCGCTCCCCAAAAAAGGATTCACTAAAGAACCGGGGTTGAATGGTAAATTACTGGTGCTATTTGCATGTTGAGCAAAGGAAATATGCGCTGCACATACAAAAAAAAAGAAGGTAACTGGAAATAAGTATGATTTCATTTTAAAAAATTATTCTTTAACGGTTACAGCAACAGGCATGCGGGATATTCTTTGTGGTTGGTGAAAATACTTAACTATTCACCTACCCTACCCGGGGTTTTAATTTACCTACTTAATTCCGCCCGAACTCTTTAGCCCCAATCAAATTTGAACTGTCTTTTTTATCGCGCATTTTGATCTTTTTCTATAATGTAATAAAATATAGCCTTGTGCAGGCCAAAGTCTTATTTTTTTTCAGAGATTGGCATCCGAAATAATTCATGACCTGGTAAATCCTGCAAATGAAAGGAATAGCAGGAAAATGAAGCAATAAGTTTATTTTTCACGGATGTTTCATTTTAAATATTGAACCCGGGTAACACATTATACATCTGCGAATACCTGCACCGGTTGCGCATATCTCTTTTGTATCGCGGCCAAGCAATTGTAAACCTGGCAAACGGACAATACCCAATAGCAATAAATCGCATATATCTACAAAATAACTGAATGCAGCAACAATGGCCAGGCTGCACAGTATGCTGTACGCCACTATTTTTACCATGACGGCAACCTGGCATTTATCCCGAATGGATTACAGAACAGGTGGAATTTTTTAAAAGACCCAACTTAAAAAACCCTTTAAATGTTGTCGTAATAATTTAAGCGACCTCGACAGATGGTATTCAATGGCTTTTTCCGAGAGATGGAGTTGGGTGGCTATTTCCTTTACAGATTTTTCTTCAAAACGGCTGAGCCTGAAAACAGTTTGGGTTTTTTCGGGCAACTGGTGCAAAAGCTTTTCTACGGTGCTGATGAGTTGATGGTGGTCCAGTTTTTCTTCACCTGCATTTGTTTCCGGTGATTCATCCGGTAAGAATACTTTCCTTTTCTTTATAGACGCTTTTTGCCGGAAATAGTCGATAATCGTATTACGGATGGATACGGTCAGGTAGGCTCCGATATTGTTAATCATTACCTGTTCCCTGTTTTTCCATATCCTTTCAAAAACGGTTTGTACCATTTCTTCTGCGTCCTGTTTGGAATCCGTTTGTTTTAAAGCCACACTATATAACCTGAACCAATACCTGTTATAAATTTCTTCAAATGCAGCAATATTCCCTTTTTTAAAAGAAATTAGTAAAGCAGCATCGTCTATAGTATGAAAGTTATCCATTCGGTCAAAAAAAATATACCCGCTATTTATTTTTTTTAGCTTACACTTTCACTTTTTAAAAAGTTCTGCTTTTTAAAATTCATAAGGATAACAAAATTGCTGAAAAATTATTTATTTACGGCTTTGCAATTGAATCGCTCCATTTCCAAAGAATTACGCATTGATAATACTCCCAGGGTAATTATGTTAACATAAGCAGTAGGTGAAAACTGTCACAAAGTAATATTTTTTGCCCAAAAAAATAATAACTTCTATTTAATGATAATACTGCACCCGGGTAAATAACGAATGTAAATCCTGTTCCGGACACCTATCCAAAAAAAACAAACAAAAATTGTTTCCTTCCGGAAATTACTTACGACAAATATAAAACCGGGTAAAGCGCCCGGATCAAACCGGATTTCAAAATGGTCATTAGAAGAATGCCTGCACGCCAGTTAAAAAAAAGGCCCCCCGGAAAAGAACTAAGCTGAAATCCAAAAAACATTAAGCAAAAGATCAAAATTTTTACCGCACTAAAAATTAAACCGCGGGAAATTTTATAAATATGGATTTATCCAGCTGAGTAGAAGAAACCCAAAACGAACCAGCTTTTTCACAAAAAACAGGAGAAGTTGGAGTGGCAATTTTTTTTGTACCAGACTTTTCCTCATTAATAATCAATTAAACCTTCAGCTATGAGCAGCAAACTCCAATCCGTTGTAATAGTTTACAGCGTAATTTTATTCTCATCCCCCCTTTTATTTTTTTCCTGTAAGCAAAAACTGCCACCGGCCAATGCGGTTATTAATAATGTTTTTGAAAACATACCACCTGTGGCCGAAGACATCACCGTAAAAATTTTGGCGAAACCCGGCGATGCCGGTAATGTGTTGCTGACGGCACGCTTTGATACAAAAATAGTGAAGGATAAGTTTCACGCGGTAATTGTGAATGACGAAAAACTGGTATTGAGAGATGATGGAGAAGGCGGGGACGAAAAAGCGGGCGATGCTGTTTTTTCAATTTTGCTTAAAGAAGATATTGCCCGGTTTCGCAGGGAACTGGTAAATATTCAAAAAAACATCCGGCGGTTTTTAGCTGAAAAAAGAAATTTATTTAAGTGGGTAAACCGCAGTGCAGTTTCCATGAATGAGCTGGTAAAAAAATTTGAGTCCGTTAATTTTGATACAGCTACCATTATAAAAATTGATCGGGATATATTATTCGTCAAAATTCCTGATCCTGTTTTGAATGATCGTTCATTAATGATAACAGATTTAAAAGTAGTGGAAGATCCAACCCGAACTTTTAACCCATGCACCGGTGCAGGTAATCCAAACGGATCCTGGACATTTGGAAAATTAATGACCGATATGGCCAACACTCCCGCAACAGGGGTAAGTGCGCAAAATTTTGCTAAAGCATGGTTAGATAAATGGATGAATGTTCAAACAGTTAACGGGGATATTATTGCGGCCCGGATAAATATTTTTAACAGGCTGATAGTTCCCTGGATCATTAAAAGTAACCCGGGCATACCCCCTGCTTCTATCACCATCGCTAACTGGAAAACAAAAACGATTCAATTGAAATTTGCTCCTTTCCGGTTACTGGCTATTGTGAACCGTGTTGACCTGCGGGGCAATTCCGGCTACGGTATAAGTAATGCCGGTGAAGGAAGGTTTGTTTTTGGAGCGCTCGGTTCCAATTGTTTACCGCTTAACGCCCCGGGAAAATTTACCGTAATATTTGAATATGCCGTTCCTAAAAATACCTGTGCCACTTTAAATACTTACGCACAACAGTGGATGGATTTAAAAACAAAAGTACCCGGTTCCGCGGCTTATAACAATGCTTTACAGGCCATTACCGACCAGTTTGCCGCGGCAGGCGCCGGGGGTAACAAGCCGAATGGCAGCAGTTTAAACCAGCTGAGAACAAATGAACTCGCCATTGGCAACCCATGGGAATTGAGGGAATTTAAAATTAACGCGGTTTCACATACATTTACTGAAGTAACTGTTGCACAGGAGCCTGCAAAAATATTTAACCGACGGGCTTTTCCGGCGGCAAGCCTGGCCAATCAGACAATACTTGCAAAATATGTAAATACCAATGAAGGGGATATTTTAAATAATAGTTACACAGTTCCTGCTTCTTTTTCAGGCGTTAATTTTTTAGGTGGCAAAGCGCATACAGAAACTCCCGGGCATTTTTGGGATGCATCAGTTACAACGGGGCCAGCATTCATAACTAACAATAACGCCCGCCACATTTTCTCCCTCAATACCTGTAGCGGTTGTCATGGTGGAGAAGGAAAAACAACTATTGGCAACCTCATTAACGATCCTGCAGGAGTTTTTCACAATGCTTTTTTGCAGATAGCGCCGCAGCCTTTTGGTGTAAAAGCCACTTTAGCTGCATTTTTAACCGGCGATCCATCACAGGCGGATGGTTTATTCAGGGTTACTGATCCTGCGGGGCGACCCACCGGATCCCCCACAATCTGGACATTCAATGATCTTGCCCGGCGCAATATTGACTTGCAGGAATTAGTTGAACAGTCATGCAAAAACAGGCTAATTGATTTTGTGCGGGTATTAAAATTTATACCCGTCAGGATGTCGCATTAATTGTTCTATACTTCGCAAGGGGTAAATTAGTGCCTTTTTTAAATTAAATCGTTCACTGTTTGTTCCCTGAGCAGTATAACCTTCTAAAAAGCCACGCAAAATAGAATACTGTCCGAAGGCCTACCCTTTAGGGGTTGGGGGCACAGAAGGCAGTAGCAATTTATTGTCCCGCTTCATTCGCCGGCATTAATTGGTGACGAATTAAGGCTGGGTATTTTAAAGATAAATGGGGTTAGGAAGGTTTTTCGCTGTTGTATAATGAAGAAGATGAGGAATACGAATACACTGCTTTTGCCCCCGGCCCCTGAAGGGGAGGTCTTCGGACAGCCTGCTTTATAGCCGGATCAAAATAATGTATGCCGGGTAATTTTGATCTTTTATCAACTTTAATCAACGTATAAGTTTCCATCACCGGCGATAACTTTTAGTGGTTGGTCAAAACTGAAGCCAGGGAAATTATACTTCGCAAGGCGAAACTAAAAAATTGCCGGAGACTGCAAGGCTTCCACACCGCATTGATCCTTACCTGTAAGTTTTTCTCTGCCCCTGCTAAACGCCCGTTGGTTGATATTGGTTGAATCCATTTCAAATTCGATTATTAGGCTTTACACAATGCAAGATTTTTTTTAAGGAACTCAGGTTCAGCAAACTAAGTTTTACCGGCCTGTTGCAGGAAATTACAAAAAAAACTATTTTTCATTTAAAATTTACCCTATTTTTATAATTCAATATTGATGAATTCAATATTGATGAATTTATATTTATTATTATTTTTATCCAAAATTATGATCCAGGTTATTGTAAGAGCGATTGATATTTTAGAGTTTGTAGCAAAACATGGAAATGAACCCGTAAAATTGGTGAAAATCGCGGAAAACAGCGGACTAAGCCAACCTACCTGCGCTAACATTGTAAAAACACTGGTCGACAAAAACTATCTTGAAAATATCAGCCGGAAAGAAGGATATATTCTGGGTATCAGCGCTTTTAGTTTAACCGGCAGCGTTTCTTACAAACAAAGCCTGGTAACTGCATCCACTGACCTGATGCAGGAGTTGGTAAAAAAAATAAATGAAACCTGCATACTGGGCGTTTTAAAAAATAACAAAAGAATTGTTTTAAACGAAATACAGGCCAATAATGATTTACAGGTAAAAACAAAGGCGGAAGCGGAAATTTACCCAACCGCAAGCGGAAGGATATTAATGTCTTTCCTGCCAGACAAAGAATTAGATCAGTTGATTGAAAAAATAGGTTTACCCGAGCCTGCGGTATGGGCTGGTATTAAATCAAAAAATGAGCTTTTAAGTGCGCTTAGAAAAATTAAGAATGACCAGTTAGTGCAGACATTAACGCCCCAACACATTGTAGGGGTAGCAATTCCAATATTTAAAAAAGGACAGGTGATTGCAGCGCTAAGCGCGTATTTACCCGAAAGCAGGTATAAACCAGCACACAGGGACAATATTTTTAAATATATGCAACGTACCGCCAATAAAATAAAAGACCGATTAAATAAAGCTGAAAGCTAAGCAGATCTTTCAAATAAAAAATTTTTCGACCAATACGCTCATCAATCCTTTAAAACCAGCTTCCTGATTTTTTACTCTATCGCTATCCGGAGGGTTTCCATGATACCCTTAATATACCCAATACCAAATAAATTCCCTTTCATGGCGTAACCATGCTGACCGTTACTTTCACCGGCCATGGTAGGTACATGGTCTGAGCGGATTGGCCCATTAAAACCAATAGATTTATAGCATTTAAACATTGCAACCATATCGGTTGGCCCATTATCGTGAAAAGTTTCCCGGAAACAATCCGCATTACCTTTTATATCACGGATATGTACAAAATGAATCCGGTTACTATCGCCGAACTCCCGGATCAATGCCGCCACATCTTCTCCCATAGTAGTGAATGTACCCTGGCAAAATGTTAACCCGTGTGATGGGCTGTTGCTCAATGACAGCGCTTTTCTAATTCCGTCTGCCCCGATGAAAATTCTGCCGATCCCTTTCAACGGACTTACCGGCGGATCATCGGGATGCAACGCCATTTTTACACCGGACTGCTCGGCAACAGGAATTACCTGCCGGATAAAATATTGATAATTCTCCCATATTTTTTCAGTGCCCACTTCGCCAAATTCGGTTAATGGCTGTTTACCTGCAATAGCCGCATCAAAACCACTCACCAATGCACCTCCCCTTTCGCGGATATCCGTGGTGGTCCGGTACCAGCCAACTCCCGCCATAAAATTATAGCACAATAATTCAATACCCAACTGCCCCATATTTACCAGCATCTTCTTATACAGTTCAATATCTTCATCCCTTCCGTCTAATCCAAATTTTATCCGGTTCATGTCAAACTGGTCGCCTTCAAGTCCATATAACCTGAATCCATTTGTTTCAAATATATCTTTGGATCTTTTCAGCGATTGAAAATCCCAGGGCGGTAACTCACCTGTTATTTCGGGGGCCAGTTTGGCAATGGCATAGTTAATTCCCATTTGCCCTGCCAGTTGCCATTTTTCATCCGGCTTGTTTCCAAAAAATAAAAAACTTAGTTTCATGAATCGTGTTATTAGACGGGTAGTTAATTTGTGAAACGTGAATGGTGAAACGTCAATGGTCAATGGTGAAACAATGTCATATAGTTAAGCTATTTTTCCTTTTTCGTTCCGTAGGAACGGTATGTCGGTAGCAATGAAAAAAGTTATGCATTTTCGTTCTTTAGGAACGATATATGATTAACTCCCCTTCTTACAATCATAGCCAATACAAATATCTAAAAACCGATTTTACATATCGTCCCTATGGGACGAATTGAATCATCATTAATTCTTTCTACCCATATATCGTCCCTATGTGACGAAGTATCAATCCTTAACTAAATGACATTGATTGGTCAATGGTGAAACTTGAAATAACCATCCAATATTCAATACTTTTTTAGTGGAGGATTAAAGAAGGTTCTTAAAATCCGTCCGGAGGAATATTACAGTTTCTCAAAACCTGCGATGATTTCACCATTCACCATTCACCCTCCATCTCATTAAAAATACCCCCCCTTCTCAGTTATTTCATGAACAGATTGTCCTTCTTTTACCCAACCAAATATCTTTTTTTCGTTCTCCTTTATTTCTTCGGCCCGCAGCAAAACTTCGTAAGCAATATCACGGGGCACTACCAATACCCCATCTATATCTCCAAGCACAATATCATCGGGTTTGATAACCGTATTCCCAATTTGAATGGGTATCTGGTAATGTGTAATCAGGCACCTGCCCAGGCTCCCGTTGGATACCCTGTATTTATAGAATACAGGAAAATCAGCTTCTAAAATCTGGTGGGTATCCCTGATACCACCATCGATGCAGGCGGCTTTTACTTTTTTGCCTTTGGCAGTAGCGGTCATTACACCTCCCCATAAAGTTGCCTTTTCATCCCCGGTGGTATCCCATAGTACAAAAGCATCCTCTCCCAATTCATCCAGCATCTGTGTACGAAATTCCATTTCACCGCTTATTAACACATTGGGGGCGCTTTTAACCGTAAAAGCAAAACCTGCTACCGTTCTGTATTCCCTTAACGGAAGGATATGACCGGGTAATGCCTGGTCAAGTAAACAAAACTCGCGTAATACATCGTTTACAGCACCAGTATATAATTGCTCAAAACGGAACAATAATTCCTTTTCATCAATCGGTAAAACAACGGTTGTTTTCATTTCCCTTGTTTCGATCAACTTCTCAAGGTTCATCATACCCACTTCTTTTTTGTACTGATCTACGCTCATGGTTGTAAATTTTATTGTTATGAATTAAAATAATATTCTGTTTACTTTTCTTAAATACCCGCGTTTGCAAGAAAGCCGCCATCAACTGGCACTACTATTCCGGTTACAAAACCCGCTGAGGCATCGTCAATCAGCCAGTTGAGGCAACCGATTAATTCCGGGGCCACGCCAAAATGCTTCATCGGTGTTTGCCGGATAATACCAGCGCCACGATCGGTATAACCGCCATCCTCAGTCATCAAAAGCTTCTGGCTCCTGTCATTTAGAAAAAATCCCGGTGCGATCGCATTTACCCGAATGTTTGCAGGTGCCAGGTAGGCGGCTAACCATTGTGTAAAATTTGCAATTCCGGCCTTTGCCATCGCATAGGCAGCAACCCTTGATAACGGGCGGTAACTATTTAAAGAAGCTATATTAACGATACTGCCGCCCCCATTCTCAGCCATGTCCTTTCCAAAAACCTGGCAGGGTATCACCGTACCCATTGTGTTAACTTCAATCACATTTTTAAACAGCGGCATATCTAAGTTAAAAAAACCCCGGAAACCTTCGGACGGTTCCTCCAGTTCTTTGGGATCAAACTCATTGATGGTAGCAACTGCCTGTGTTTGGTTGCCCCCCGCACCATTGATGAGTATATTGCAAAAGCCCAGTTCCTTTACAATGATATTGCGGGCTTTTTCTACGGCTTCCAGGTTGGCAACATCTGCACTTACCGAAATAGCAGTACCGCCCGCTGATTTAATTTGATGTTCTACTATTTTTAATTTTTCAATATCCCTGCCTAAGAGGGCTACCTTCATGCCCTGCCCGGCGAGTGACCTTGCCATTTCGGAACACAATGTTCCCCCTGCCCCGGTTATTACTGCAATTTTTTCCTGTTTGTTGGATACCATGTTTTACCTGTTAAATATAAAATGTAAACTGTTGTTATAGGAAATATCTTTTACCAACTGGCTGATCAATTCTGTATCATTTGGCAGTTCCCCCTCCCTTACCCAACCGCCAATGAGATTGCACAATACACGCCGGAAATATTCATGGCGCGAAAATGAAAGTACGCTCCTGGAATCAGTTGTCATACCAATAAAATGACTAAGTAAGCCATAAGCAGACAAGGATAATAATTGCTGACGGATTCCTTCGTAATGATCATTGTACCACCATGCTGGTCCAAACTGTATTTTACCGACTACCCCATCCTGCGCAAAAGACCCGGTTAATGTTGCAAATGCAGCATTGTCTGCTGGGTTTAAAGTGTATAGAATGGTTTTTGGCAGGTTATCGCTCTTCTCAAGCGAGTCTAACAAAAGGCATAAAGCATTGATATCACAGGCCATTCCAATGGTGGCGTATCCTCCCGCCGGACCTGCCAGCATTCTTAAACGGGTACTTGTAAAACGTTGTGCCCCGATATGCAATTGCATTACCCATCCCCGTTTACTATACTCCCTGCCAAGAAAAACGAGCAGGTAAGATTTTAAATTCACCAGCCCTGTTTCATTTAAAACTGCACCCTTTAAAATCTCGGTGAATAGCGGATCCGCCACTGATAAAATTGTCGGGATAAAAGCAAACCCTGCATCTAAGGAAGTATCAGATAACCTGCAGCCCGCCTGGTCAAAATAATCGAGTTTTTTAATGATCGCCTGCTGGTAATCCTCCAGTGAATTGATGGGATGACCTGCCTGTTCAGTCAATTTATTTAACCAGGTAAAAAATGAAGTATTATTAAAGGCAATAATGGTATCTGCCCTTAAAGTTGGCAGTACAGTTAATCCATCATTTTTTTCTGTTGCTGCCTGGTGATGGGTAAGATCGTCTAACAGGTCATCAGAGGTACACACAATTTCAGCCTTCCACTTCCGTAAAATATCAACCGCGCCAAACCCATTTTGATTTAGCTGCGCATTGCAGGTATCCCAGGTAGCTGCCGCATTTTTTTGAGACAGTATTTCATCAATTCCAAAAATACGTTTCAGTTCAAGGCAGGTCCAGTGATACAATGGGTTGCCGACAGTTTTAGGGAAAGTGTTCACCCAGTTAAGGTATTTTTCTTTACGGGTAGCGCTTCCTGTTATGCCTGCTTCAGCTATGCCATTTATGCGCATAGCCCTGTGTTTATAAGGGTCTTCTGTTACCCATAGTGCGGCCAGGTCATCAAACTGTTTGTTGATAGCCAGGTGCTGCGGGTTGATATGGTTATGATAATCAATTACCGGTAAATCCTTAGCTACCGTATGAAACAGCATTGCCGCAGTTTCATTCTGCAATAGAAAATTATCATCCATGAATGGTTTCATTCAGCGGCGTTTTATCAGGGTTATTGATTTTATTTAAAGTTCCCGGTTCAGCGTCAATTTTTGCCGGCTTATTGTTGATCATCCACATCACACCTGCTAATACCAGGCAAATAATTCCGGCTACAAAGGATGAAATACCACTTGCATTGCTAAGAGAAGGAATACTCATCCCCATAAAAAGAATACCGGTAACCAACAAGGCAACCGCATATAATTTATTCATTGACCGCTGAAAATCATAATTCACAACAGGCTTATCTTCTTCCAGTATGGGCGTCCTCAGTTTGGTGAAAAAATTACTAACCCTTGCCGCATAAGCCGCACTGGTATTTTTAACCAGCCCCGAAGCAAGAAAAATAATGATGCAAACCACGATCTCGATCAGCGTACCTAACTCCCAGCTTATTTGCTTATTGAAATGTAAAACCAAACCGGTTATGATCCCAATAACCACCGTAGCCAATGCCCCCCAGGGCTGTGGTTTTTTTAATATGATGCCCAGTACCAGCGGGATAGTCATTGGAATTGCAAACAAACCGGTGAATAGTTTATTGGCTTCAAAAGCGCCGCCAAAACCACCAACATACAATGAGCCAACAGTAATCATAGCCCCCAGGAATAAGGTCATCAACCGGCCCACCCATAGCAGTTCTTTCTCTTTTGCGTTCTTCTTGAATAAACGCTGGTAAATATCCTTGGTAAGCACTCCTGCCGTAACATTATATTCGCCACTTAATACACTCATGGTTGCCGCAAACATTGCTGCTACCATCAAACCCATAATCCCTTCGGGCAACAGTTGTAAGCTTACACTCACATAAGCCATTTCGGGGTTAGACAAATTGGGCAATATTGCTTTGGCCGCAATGGAAGGGAAAAGAAAAATGACCGGGAAAATAAAAAAAAGTGCGGCGCTTAACAGGCCTTGCTTTTTACCCGCTTTTTCATCCCGCACGCTATAAAAGCGCTGGATGAATGTCCAGTTACCGCTGTATTTTATTAAGATCATTACGTAATACACCATGATGTACAATGGCATTCCTTTAGACCCGTTGTTCCAGGTAAAATGATCGGGGATAGTCTTTACTAAATTTTGAAGCCCACCCGCCGCGGTAATCGTGAGTGGAACAAGGATCAGGGTAGCAACTATCAAAATTACAAACTGCACCACATCGGTAATTACCACCGCCCACAACCCTCCTGCGATGGTATAAACCGCTACTATTAAACCACAAATAAGAATCGAATTTTGTAAACTCATCCCTGTTGCGGTATTTAAAAATAAGCCCAGCGCATACAGGCGGATCATGTTATCCAGGATTTTAAACCCCACCCCCGACCAGGAAAATATCTGGCGAACTGCAGGACTAAACCTCGTTTCGAGGTACTCCATGGGTGTGCTGATGCCGGCTCTTCTCCAGCGTTTTGCAAATATCAACGCGCCCACCAATGCAGGTAAAACCGTACTCCAGATCAGCGTGATCGCAATCATCCCGTTACTATATGCTATACCCGCATAGGCCACAAAAATAAAAGTGCTGAACTTGGTCATGAAATTGCTGATAGCTCCAGATACCCATGGTATTGAATTACCACCTTTAAAATAATCCCCTATATTTTTTACAAATTTTCCAAGAAACAATCCTATACCCGCCATTAAGACCATGTAAATAACAATGGCTGTATAATCAAGTGAATGTAACGACTCTTTCATTTTTTATATTTTATTTTCTACTGATACCTGTCCACGCGGTGAGTTAAATTTCTAAGGCTTTGTAATTGATCCCTCAACTGGTATGGTTTCCGGTGTATAACCGTTATACTCCTTTACCATTTAATCCCGGAGTTAGATCAATCCACCCTCGCTTTTCATTCCCGAGATTTACCGGCAATACAAGTGATTCTACCATTGTTTTTTTTGAGAAAACTGTCAGTAAAATAAAGAAAAATAAAAAAGGAATAAAAAATAATACATAAAAAGAAAGCATGGTATCCGGCATGGTTGCAATCATTTAAAGGTGAAACAGGTGAAACAATTAGTTCAATATAATTGAATTTATATTTTATAATAATTAAAGTTATATAAAATATTCTATTTTTATTTTTTTTTATTAATCAGGCCTGTTGAAATGCAGTTTCCCTGCGAAATAAATCTTGCTTTTACCCATGCAGGTATGGCAGCTAAGCAACAGGATTATGGTAAATGAGTAATTATTTGCTTTTACCGTATAGCGCATGTAAAAAATCTTTATGGTTTTACTGTGGTGTTTTACAAGTTGTCGGCCGAATCACCCGGGTAAGCCGGTTCTTTATTTTATTTAAGTCCTGTAATACAATACAAGGGTAATAAACCTGTGCATACAAAAAGAGACTGCATGGCTGCAATCTCTTGTGTTGGTGACCTTGTTGGGAGTAATTGATATAAGTAAACATAGCATGGGCAAAGCTTTTAAAGGATTGGTGTTGGCTACTACCCGAATGGCGTGCTGTACCTACTGCTTTCGTTGCACTCCATATATAATACCGGTTCCATTTTGATAAACCGTAAGATTAAACCCTGTGCTGACACGTATCTGTCCCCCGTCCTTCACCACGAGTGAACGGCATTTGGCATTGATATCAACCACCACCGGGTGTGCAAGCGTGACATTGCTAAGCGAATCGGGCATTTTGTTATTGCTCCAGATCGTCGGGTCGCTCCAGTTTCCGGCCCTGACATTAGCCAATTGGGTGGCCAGGTTGGTGCGAATAATATCACAACTGCTTCCCAGGCAGGGTGGCGCCCAAAATACAATTCCATTATCGGTGGCAATCAGTAATTTAAAACGCAGTGTATCGTACGCGATAGCATTAATATTGCTCGACGGAAGGCCATTGGTTTTGGTATATAAATGATAATATTTAGCGCTATCCAGCCTGTTCGTTTCCCCGATGCCATGATCAAAAAATACGAGTCCTGCCGTTGTACCAATGTAAACATCGCCATAAGGATCCCCGGTGATGGCGTTAGGATTGACCCCGCTGCCAGCAGGAAATAAAGATGCAAAATTAATATAATGCCAAACCTTATGTTCGTCATAAACCAGCACGGCGCTATTGGCCAACCCAATCCACGCCCTTTTTTTAGCATCAAAGAAAATGGACCGGGCGACGAAACCGCTACCGGAGGGAATGATTGCATCGGTATTGTGATCATACGATCGTATAAATGCATTGGTAACGGCATTGTAAGCCAATATCTTGTTACCGCCATAATTGGCCGGTGCAAATCCCCATACCTGTAATGAATCGCCCCCAACTGTTGTGATCCTGGCAACGCCGCTTCCAATATCCAAACTATCACTCACCGGTTGAAATTGTTTATAATTTGAATACAGTCCCTGGCCAAGCATGCCGCTGGTGTTATTACCTCCATTGAGATAGTTTTGAGTAGCCACCCAAACCTTTGGGTTGTTGCTTACGTCGTTGCGCCTGAAGGTATCCACATAAATGCAAGTGGCATAGCGGGATGGTACCTGTGTTTGCGTACTCACGGTGTAAAAATTATTGACCGTTGTATAAGGATTTGTAAAATAGTTAACCCCACCGGCAATATGAGCCAAACCGCCCTGTGTGCCTGATTGCGCTATCCAGATGCCGCCTGACTTATCTGCTTTTATACTCTCGATCCTTACATTGTCGATCTCAACCCTTTTTCTCCACGCAGTATCATTGTACTGGTACAAACCCTGGAACTTTGTGCCTGCCCACACATTTCCTTTGGCGCCTACGCCGATGCTGATGAAGTCATTGGTAGTGAATACAGGCGTATTGCTCATATCATAAGTATTGCTATCCACGCCCACAGCTATCCAGGCATTCTTAACAGAATTTACTTCTGCGGATGCTGCCCCAAAGAGCGTGGTGGCTGCATTAACAGAAACCGTTTTGCAGGTAGCGAAGCTTGAATTCGGGGGCAGGTTGAGTTCAGTGAGGTAGGCAATTCGCTGTGTGGTATTAAAACCAAGACCGGCTACGGTGTAAGGCGTATTTTTTGTGTTAATACTACTTTCGCCCTGCGTAATCAGGAAGAACCATTTATTTAATACGTTGCTGTTTGTATGAACCCCACAATCGTCATTATTAGGGGTGCCGGTACCAACGGGCACCCTGCAGGTTTGGAAGTCGGCAGGAGTCCAGTTGGTACTTTTGAATGTACTTGGATCCTGGTGACTGATCGGGTCTGACATATCCCTTAGACCGAATTGGTAATTGATGGTGATTTCCTCACCGATTTTCCAGATAGATTTATTGGTGGCAATGGAAGAATTATTAATGATGCCATAGTTTTCTATGCAGGCGGCCCATATATCGCTGAAACCCTCATTGAGCGCCCCCGACTCCCAACGATATACCAGGGCAGCGGTGGTTTGGCAAATAGCATGGCCCAATTCATGGGCGCTAACATCCAGGCTTGACAAAACATTGAATTTCCTGGAATTGTCGCCCGGGGGTAAGGGCTTCCCATTTCTGCCATCCCCGTAGTACATAGCAGTTCCATCCCAATAGGCATTGTCCATCGCAACATTATAAGCGAGGTTGCCCTGTTCTACATATTCATTTACATGGATATAGCTTTGTAATGGCCCAAAGTTATCATCCCAGCCTCTGCGGCCATGAACGGTTATCCAGTAATCACTGATGATCTGCATAGCGAAATGAACATCCAAGGCAGCGTCATCATCATTGGCATTGGCGTATTCCGCCGCGGTCCAGTTGTTGTCATTGTCGGAGAAATTGGTGATAATATTGCTGGCCAAGCCCTGGTATTGCCTGTTGTAGTTCTGTGTGGTTATTTCCTGGGCATTCCGGTTTTGGTGCAACCAGTAAGGTTTGCCGGGAACAGTGCCCGAATTATCCGCTATTATTTGTTGGGATCCGTTGTAGTGTGTAGCGGCGGTTCCAGATACCCCTGAAAAATTGCTTGCACCTTTTTGCTCATTTACGGATTGAGTCAGTAAAAAAGGTTTACCAGCAATGCCGGTTTCATTTTTTATTAGTTGTTGGGTTCCATTGTAGTTTGTGGCTGCATGGGAGCTTACACCTGCGTGTTTGATCACTGCGTCATTGAGTACAATCCTGCCGTCCTGTGCATCTACATAAATATAACTCCTGCCCAATGGCAGGCGTGTGCGGATGTCGAATTTGTAAGCCAGGCAAAGCTCTCCTTCACGAAGATAGGTTTGTAAAATCACGAGTTCGCCTTTTGGCAGCATCCAATTGGGGTCATTGCCTGTATAACCATCCCACATAAACTCTTTTGCCCCGGTAAAATCCATTGCTTTTTGCAAGGCTGTCTGTTCACTTAACACGGCATTCGCATTAAAATTGTCGTCAATAGCATAAAACTCCATTTGCATCATCGCTAATTTACCATTGCGGGCAGTGCTGCTGATTACTCCATGCTCTACTTTGATCCCCTTGTAATACTGGTGCAGTTTGCTTATGACCAGGTCACCGGTATTGCTGGTTTTGCCTTCAGGCTTTAGTACGTCCGTTGCTGGCCGCAGACCAAGTTGGCCGGTAAGCCATCCTGCAACCTGGTTCTCCATTAAAGCCGCACCTGGTGAAAAGAGGATGGCGGCCTGTGTAGCGTTAATCAGGTTGAATTGTGCCCCCTGTGCCTCCACATTATCCTTCATATCCACCCTGGATTTCATCTTTAACAGGGAGGGTTGCGCAAAAACGCAGGGAGTAACCAGCAAAAAGAGAGCGGATAGCAGGCTATGGAACTTTTTCATCAAAAAATATTTTAGTATCGGTTCACAATCAATTATTAGCAGGCACTCAAAATGAATATGCTTTTTCCCGGAAGTATGGATTGACGAAAAATATCCTATTGGTATATCGATATTGAATCGAAAATAGCTACAAAAAGGAAGAAAGTAAATACTCAATTTTAGGTAGCGGGCCAGGGCATAACATAAATAAGTGGTCAATCAGCTCCGGGGCCAATCCCGGTTTTACGGGTTGCCTCCAATAAAGCTTCCTGTTTTTCTACTTTTTTAATGGGCAATTTATTCCATCACCACTTAAATGATCGGAAAAAATTATCTGCTAAAGATTAAAATAAGGAACAAAAATGCAAAACGGGCATTAGCAGGTTTATATAGTACTAATTTATCCTTTACTATGTATAATTTATAATAAGGACCAGCCATTTTATTTCGTTGGTAATTTTGTACATACTTTTAATACTTTTAATATTTTTAATATTTTTAATAAAATCCTTTACATGAAAAAATGTTTTTTTATCCTCTGTATGTTTTGTTCACTGCTAACCTTTGCGCAGAAATTTGAAAACCTCGCACCCACACCTCCCATGGGCTGGAATAGCTGGAATACTTTTCAAACAAATATCAGTGAAAAATTAGTAATGGAAACTGCGGATATGCTGGTATCATCGGGAATGAAGGCGGCAGGCTATACCTATCTCGTCCTGGATGATGGATGGATGGCTATGGAACGCAACCCAAAGACTGGCGACCTGATGGCTGATCCTAAAAAATTTCCGAATGGCATGAAAGCAGTTGCTGATTATGTGCACGCTAAAGGGTTGAAGTTTGGCCTGTACAATTGTGCCGGAACTAAAACCTGCGCCGGATATCCCGGTACCCGCGGTTATGAATACCAGGATGCAAGGTTGTACGCTTCTTTTGAAATAGATTATTTAAAATTCGACTGGTGCAGTGCGGATGGGCTCAATGCCAAAGAGTCCTATACTACCATGAGCAAGGCCCTTAAAGCCGCCGGGCGGCCTATTCTCTTCAGTCTTTGCGAATGGGGTAATAGCAAACCCTGGAAATGGGCCACCAATATTGGCCAGATGTGGCGTACAACCGGTGATATTTCCAGGCAGTTTGATGGCATTGAGGATAAGGGAACTTATCACAATACCGGCGTGATGAAAATTGTTGACCTGCAGGATACCCTCAGCCGCTTTGCAGGCCCCGGCCATTGGAATGACCCCGACATGCTTCAGGTAGGTAATGGCATGACGCTTAGCGAAGACCGTACCCATTTTTCTATATGGTGCATGATGGCCGCGCCCCTGATCGCCGGTAATGATATCAGAAAAATGTCAAAAGAAACCCATGCTCTTTTAATTGATAAAGATGTACTTGCCATAGACCAGGATACACTCGGTGTACAGGGATTTAAATACAGTGATAAAGACAGCCTGCAAACCTGGTTCAAACCCCTGGGGAATGGTGCCTGGGCGGTTTGTTTTTTAAACCGTTCGGCAACGCCAAAGCAGGCACAGTTTAACTGGAAAGCAACAATGGTTACTGATGCCGTTACCAAAACTTCGCTCAATGCGCAAACGGTTACCTACAAGATATTTGATGTTTGGACAAAAAAAAATGCGGGCACTACGGATAAAAATATAAATGCTTCCGTAGCGCCGCACGATGTATTGATGCTGCGGTTGAGCAGATGATGTTTGAAAAGGAATGTTCAGGCGCTATGCCAAAAAAATCTGCAATATGAATTATGGCCGGATACCGAACCCTTGCCCGCTTAAACCAAATACAAAAAATGAAGAAGCACCCATTATTGACGGCGATATTGATCGCGAATTTTTGCTCCCTGTTTTCGCAAAGCCCTATCGGCAATTCCTTAAGGGAGCATTTACCCATGGATGCCGGTTGGCGCTTTGCCTTTGGCCATCCCAGCGATACCAAAAAAGATTTTAACAATGGCACGGGGTACTTCTCCTATTTAACCAAGGCAGGCTTTGGCGATGGTGCCGCAGCATCCAATTTTGATGACCGAACCTGGCGAAAACTTGACCTGCCGCACGACTGGGCAGTAGAACAACCATTTAGTGAACAGGGCAGCTTTAGTCATGGATTTAAAGCCATTGGCCGCAATTTTCCGGATGCGAGTATTGGCTGGTACCGCAAAACCTTCCTGGTGCCGGCCACCGATTTGGGCAGGCGTATCAGCATTGCATTTGATGGAGTGTACCGGAATAGTATCGTATGGGTAAATGGCCACTACTTAGGTTTACATCCAGGCGGTTACCTGGGTTTTGAATATGATATCAGCGCATACTTAAATTATGGCGGTGAAAACACCATCGCAGTAAGGGCAGATGCCACCATGGAGGAAGGATGGTTTTATGAAGGTGCGGGCATTTACCGCCATGTATGGCTCAATAAAACGAATGCGCTGCATGTGGCCACCAACGGTACTTACGTCACCACAAAACCGGCAGATCAATCAACAACCGTCCAGATAGCTACTACGATTAATAACGATGCGATAACAACAAATGGTTTTACCATTTCACAAACCATTGCAGATGAAAAGGGTAAAACGGTTGCCACTAAAAATATTCAGCAATTGAGTTTACCGGCAATGAATAATAAAACATTTTCCTGCAATATTAATATTACCAATCCTACACTCTGGAGTATTGAAAATCCGTACCTGTATTCACTAACAACAGTGGTGCAGCAGGATGGAAAAACGGTTGATACCTACAACACGGTATTTGGTATCCGCACGATACGCTTTGATAAGAATGAAGGTTTCTTTTTAAATGGCAAACACGTAAAAATCATGGGCACCAACAATCACCAGGATCATGGGGGTGTTGGTTCAGCCATGCCGGATGCCTTACAGGATTTCAGGATAAAGACATTGAAAAGCTTTGGCTCCAATGCCTACAGGTGCAGCCACAACCCGCCCACACCTGAGTTGCTGGATGCCTGCGACCGGTTGGGGATGCTGGTAATTGATGAAAACAGGCTAACAGGAATTACACAAACACACCTGGAAGATGTAAAGCGGCTAATTGAAAGAGATAGGAACCATCCAAGCATTATTAGCTGGAGTATCGGCAACGAAGAATGGGGTATTGAAAATAGCGTCATTGGTGCGAGAATAGCCACCACCATGCAGGCTTTTGTAAAATCAATGGATAGTACAAGGCCGGCCACCTATGCTTTTAGCGGTGGTATAGGAAGCAAGGGCATTACTACGGTGATGGAGCTGCTGGGCATTAATTATGTGATCAATAAAAGTACCGACGAACAGCACAAACTATTTCCTGAACAGGCTTTGTGGGGAACAGAGGAAGGTAGTACCCATGCTACCCGTGGCGCTTATTTCAGGGATGATGCAAAACATATTATCCCGGCTTACGACAAACCGCCCAGCAAGAGTTTTCTAAGCATTGAACAGGGCTGGAAACATTATGCAAACCGTCCGTACCTGGCTGGTATGTTTATCTGGACAGGTTTCGATTACCGTGGCGAACCTACGCCTTATGGCTGGCCCTCTATCAATTCTTATTTTGGTATGGTAGATCTGTGCGGCTTTCCAAAAGATGATACCTGGTACCTGAAATCGTGGTGGACAAAAGAAACCACGCTGCACATTTTACCACATTGGAACTGGGCAGGCAAAGAAGGACAACCCATAGAGGTATGGGCCTACAGCAATTGCGATGAAGTAGAATTATTTTTAAACAAAAAAAGCCAGGGCAAAAAGAAGATGGAACTCAATAGCCATTTGGAATGGATGGTAAATTATGCCCCCGGCACACTTGAAGCGGTAGGTTATAAGAATGGGAAAAAAATAATAACCGATAAAGTAAATACTACCAAAGAAGCAGTCGCGATCAATATGGTTTCCGACAGAAATGTTATAGCAGGAAATAGCACTGACGTCGCCATCATTGCGGTGGAGGTAAAAGATAAAAATGGTTTGCATGAACCAACGGCGGATCATGAAATAACATTTTCTGTTCAGGGGCCCGGAAAAATAATAGCTGTAGGCAATGGTAATCCCACTTCGCTTGAACCGGATAAATACCTGGAAGGGATCAAAGTAATAAAAATTGAAAACCTGAAGGAGAAAGCGGTTGACAATATCAACAGCCATGCAGAAGCCGCCGCTGATTATAATGATGCTGACTGGAAGCGTGCTTTTACAGATGAACGCAATGAGCAATTTTCAAAAGAAGTAAAGGCATTGGCCTATCGCGGAAGTTTTGTACTGCCTGCATTAACAGGCAGGGAAGTAATTACATTTTTCTACAATTGTATCGGTGTGGAGCAAACGCTTTTTATCAATGGCAAACAAATAGCCGCTAATATAAAAGAAGCCGACAAGAATGGATATTTACTGGATGCTTCCGGCCTGCGTGAAGGCGCTAACAGCGTTGCCATTTTTGCAACGCCCATCATAAAAAAACAATCCTGGGATAATATAAACACCAACACCGGGCAACTACAGGTACTTACACCGGCACCAGTTTACAAACGAAAATTATTTAATGGCCTTGCACAGGTGATTGTGCAATCAACCGGGGAGGAGGGTGATATTATATTAACCGGCACGGGGAAAGGATTACAACCTTTTTCTTTAAAAATAGAAGCGAAGAAAATTAAGAATTAGGAATTAAGAATTATAAACCATTGGTAGTTAAAAATAAAAAGTAGTACCCGGATATTAAATGCTCCCCTATGTTTTCGTCCCGGCGGCCTGAGTTTGTAAATCATCATTTCATCCGACAGCTATTGGATTTTAAACAGTTGCTTAGCGAATAGTATACCGTGTTAATATAATAATTGCAACAGCCTTTTTTTGGATAGAAGCATAATACATTAAATTATGAAAAAGTTATTACTTTATTTTCTGTTACTAATATCAGGCAACTTGTTTGCCCAAAAAATTATTTGCGATAATACTGATTTTGCGGATGCGTACAAGCTTGCGATCAATACGGTTGATATTAATGTACGAAGGGGAATCTTAGCTGCCGGTACTGAATATGGTGGCGAGTGGACAAGGGATATTTCCATTAACTCATGGAATGGCGTAAGCCTGCTAAGACCCGAAGTGGCTGAAAAATCGTTGTGGAGCGTAACGATCAATAAGGATACGATTGGTCACCAATACTGGGATAAAATATTGTGGGCGATAGCAGCCTGCAATCACTACCAGGTAACCGGCGACAAAGTATTTCTTAAACAGGCCTACACCTGTTCGGCCAATACCATGAAGGAACTCGAGCATTCCACTTTTGATAGTAAGTACGGCTTATTTATGGGGCCATCCGTTTTTAACGATGGCATCGCGGCTTATCCTGAGCCTGTTTATGAGCCATTGAATTTTTCCGGCGGCGTGCTTGACCATAAAGGTTCATACCATATTAAATGCTTGAGCACTAATTCGGTTTACTATGCAGCATATATTGCTTTAAGCAATATGAGTGGTATTTTAAATATAGACAAAGCTATTACCGAGGGCTATCTGCAAAAGGCGGAAACCCTGAAAAAAAATATACTGGCAAATTTTTATGACAAGGAAAAAAATACATTCAGTTATTTAATTGATCAGAACGGCAAGCTTGCCAATTACCAGGAAGGTCTGGGGATTTCATTCGTAGTAATGTTCGGCATATTGGATGGTGAAAAGGCGAATCAACTGGTTGGCAATGCGGTGGTGTCCAAATACGGTATCACTTCAGTATATCCTGATTTGCCAAGATATTCCGCTGAAAAACCGGGCAGGCACAATAATATTATCTGGCCCATGGTAAACGGTTTTTTTGCCAATGCAGCCGTTGTTGCCGGTAATTATAAAATGTTTACCAATGAATTAAACGGCCTTACCCGGCTTGCGCTTGATGCTGATAAAGGTGATTATAATTTCAGGGAAATTTTTAACCCCTATTCCGGTAAACCCGATGGTGGTTACCAGGCATGGGGAGAAGAACGCCCCAATTATCACTGGGCGTCCTGTACGGTACAAACATGGTCGGCAACGGCTTACCTCAATATGATCCACTACGGTTTGGCCGGTATCCGTGTCCAAAATGATGGCATTTCATTTTCACCGTACCTGCCCCAAAATGTACATTACCTGGAGCTAAGCGATATTAAGTATCGTCAATCCGTTTTGAAAATTATTATTAAAGGAAATGGCTCAACAATAAAATCGTTTCTGGTAAATGGCAAACCGCAGTCAGGCCACCACATAGACTCAACAATTAAAGGCGCCAATAAAATTACTATTGTGCTGGGATAACGGAGATAACCTTCGGGGAGTATCGGCTAATAATTAGGAATAGCAAAAAATAAAACAAATAAATTTCATAACTCCTGATCCTTCGCGAATTAAAATCGTCGATAAAAACCCTGCAAGGGTTTAATTTGAATAGCCCCGGGTGAAACCCGAGGATGTAATGTTTCAGTTTAAACAACCCCAACGGGGTTGAATATAAAAAGAAGTAATGATTCAACCCCAACGGGGTTGTTAAGATATAATATGAATAACCATGGGTTTCACCCAGGGCTATTCATATTCAAGCCCTTCAGGCTTTTACCTGCATGTTTAATTTGCGAACCTCCACAATTTCTAGTACTTGTTTTATGATACAGGTAAGGAGTTCTGAATTTAACAATACAATGAAGTGTGAAACGCGTTCCCCCCTGCCATTATAGTTTCCCGCCGCCAATTGCAAAAAGTAAAAAATTTTCTGTTTTCATAAAACATATTTTATCGGAGATAATTTTTTTGTTAGCTGCTTTAATTTTTATAGTCCATTCGGCTGCTATTGGTTTGGCAGCAGGGATACATTTCATATTTATTGACTGCAGTTGAGGTGCAAGTCCAGGCATTATTTAATCAAAGGGTTTCCAATCGCCCAGGATATTGTTTAATGTATACTGTTTGGCATCCTCATCTGTTAATTGATGCGACCAGGTATAACGCTTACCGGGGTCGCCACCTTTACCGGTACTTTTATATTCGGCATAATAAGCTGTCTGTTCATTTTCCGTTTTGCCCCAATTGTTCCAACCTTCGGGCTTTATGTGTTCACCCATATTGCATTGCAGAAAAACTGTTTTTGCAAAGGGGCGCCAGGGCCTTCCCAATATAACGGAGCCGGGTGGCGAATCAGCGGTTAATTTGCAGTTGATAAATACATAGCCAAACCTGCTGTTTTCAGGAGTGGATGCTGCCGTTACTGCGCCCCCCTTCAATTTGCTGTGCAGGATACAATGCTCAAAAACAGCCGTGGCAGCACCAAAAATAAAATCAACCGTGCCTTCAATGTAGCAGTCTTTATAGTATTGTAAACCGGCGCCTTTGGTATATAATGTATCCTGGAAACCAAGGAAACGGCAATTTTTGAATGCCACCATTTTACCCGTTACATTTACTGCAACGGCCTGCCCAACCGGACCTGAAGAATTTTCAAAGCTGATATTTTCAAAACTGATATTATCGCCGTTAACAAAAATGGATGATGAACCGGTGGTACCAAAGTCTTTTCCGGCGCTGTCTTTTTTTGAACTGTAATTATCAAAAGTGAACGTTGTATTTTCCGCATTTTCGCCAATGAATGTGATAAATGCTTTTGCTGCCGGTATAGTAATACATTCTTTATAGATACCCTTTTTTATATAAATAATAAACAGTCTGGTATTACCGTCCGGCGCTGCATTAACGGCAGCCTGTACGGTGGTAAAATCACCGCTTCCATCCTTTGCCACTACTTTTTTGGTTTGGCCAAAAAGCAATGCGGTACTCATCATTAAAATGAAGGAAATAAATATTTTTTTCAATGGAATGTTTTTTTGTGCTGATCAATTATTTACATTCTTTTTATCCCAGGACGGAAAATCTGTCTCCAATAATTTCTTTGCCCAGGCACCGTACCAGGCATAACCGTTGCGGCGCTCATAGCCTATGTCCTGCATTGAATATTTCACAATACCGTCTCTATCACAAAAGAACGGTTTGTTGGTGCCGATCTCATAATACCTTGCCCATATAGTTGATGTATTATCCGCTACCAATTGTTTGTCTTTTCCCTTTTCTGTATCCGGTGCAGGAATATCGACCACTTTATACCCGGTGATCTGTACCAGCCGGAGCCATTCAACACCCTTATTAACAGCTTCTATTACCTGCGGCGATGGATTTGGCTGGGACATTAAAAACTCAATGATATTTACTGTTTCAGAACCACTTAACGAAGGTAATTCATAAGCCCTGGCTTTGGCTGGCTTTAGTGTGAACTCATCGTATTGCTGGCACCAGGCGGTCAGCTTTCCGTCTACCCTGATCTGTGTTTTTATGATACAATCAATCCCTTTGCTTACTGCATCGGCACTGGGTTCAATTAATGCTTCGTTTACTGTTTCCAGGTCGTTTTGTTTCAGGGCCACATCCTGCAAAATCCGCAAGGCGTTGATCATGGCATTGTCGTTAAAGGTTACCTGCCCCCTGTAAGAACTTCTATCCGGGTAATACTGGGGCCATCCCCCATTTTTATATTGTGCCTTCAGCAGGTAGCGGACACCGTTTTCAGCCGCAGCAAGGTATTTGGGATTGCTGATCTTTTTATAGGTGCGTACCAGGTACCTGATCTCTTTGGTAGTAGAACCATTGTCGATATTGGCATCGTCTTTCTTAGCCTCCATTGCGATATCGGTTTTTTGATCTGCAGAAAATTCAACATTATAGCTGAATGATTTTCCTTTGAACTGCTTTGACCAGCCTCCGCTACCTCTTTGAAACAGCAGCATATTATCGGCCTGCAGGTCCTGGGCATCCACCTGTGCAAAAAACGAACAGGCAATAAAACTTACAATGATGTTTGATAAATTTTTAGCGGGTTTCATTTTGTATTTTTTAGATTCAATTGCATTGCTAATTATAGAAAAGATTTGATAGGCTCATAAATTTTCTTGCTTATTTCAATTGCTTTATAAAATCGGACTGCTATTCGCGCCACGCTGGAGGTAAAGAAACAGGTACTCCTGGTGCTGTGTAAGTACGAATAGTTTGCCCTGCACTTTCACCTAAAAAGGGAAGTTTCGTGCTAAATTCAGGTAATCTTTAGTTCCTCATTATGAATACCATTCTTAATGAATAATAATGCTGCTCCTGTCCACCCGCTGAAGCAGGTTATCCAGTAAAGAGCGCTGCGAAAAACGCCGGGCAAGCTGCAGGTACTTTTTGTCCCCGGTTAAAGCGAATACATCTGCAAAGGATTCATTCATACCACCGTGTTCAGTTTGAAGAAGGGATTGTACCTGTGCATCGGAGAGCCCTGAAGTCAGGTTAATACACCAGTCCGCAAACTCAACAACCATTTGTCTGGCATTGCTAATACCACCGATCCTGTAGGCATCCAATAAGCCTGCATAGGTTTTATGAATATTATAAAATGGCACCCATTTCTTTTTGAACGAATTACCGGCTGCATTAAAATTGCCGTTTTTCACCTCTGCCCACATCGCCCTGCCACCGGGTATACCTCCAATATAGCCGTTGCCATTGGCCCTCTGGCAGCTATCCAGCATCAGGACCATATAGTTAAGCCTTTGCAGCACATTTTGATTTCCTGTTGCTGCATACATATTTGCCAATGCAGATAGGTAGTGTCCACCGGTATGCCCATCAAGACCTGAACTTTCCCAGTTGCCATAGGCTGCGGCTTTCCATGAGATGCCGGCTTCCTTCATAAACGGTGCAAGCAAACGATCAGGATCAAGCAACATAATATAAGACAGGTCTGTTTGCTGTGCATCTTTGAAAGGTCCGTCAAGCAGGCGAACCGCATATAAAGGGAAAGGCTGCAGCACTTGCTTCGACATTTGCGAAAAGGCAGGTTGAAATGACGAAAAGCATGCACATAGTATAGACAGGGTTGCACAGATCATTCTTTGTTTATTCCCCTGGTAAAAAAAACAGGCAGCAAAGCCCGGACTGATACTTGAAATAGTTTTAAACGATTTCATATATTATTTTGGAATTACCTTATTATTTATTGAAAAGAAATTTGGTATAACATCTTAGGGGTGATGAATATTTTTTCTTTTTCGGCTCCTTATTCTGTAATTGTGATAGCACCGCCATCTGCGCCGTTTTCAAATTTGGTAACCTGTGTTGCTTTTATAGTATCGGTATGCCTGATGCTGATCTCTTTGCTGCGTTCTCCGTATATATTAAACAGGAGTGCCGGTACATCGCTGTACTTTAAACCATCAATAGCAATACCGGTGCTATTTTCAATGTAAATAACCGGTTCCGTATTTTTATTTGATAAGGTTAAATGTGTAAGCTCAATGCCTGCTGCTTCAATAATCTCTACGCCTTTGTCGGTATTTAAAACCACGTTGCTGATACGGATATTTTTTACGGCCATTTCCGGAAGTCCACGAATAAAGATGCCTTTTTTTGCGCCGTCACAAACAATACTGCTGATCTCAAAATTTTGGAACTGTGGGGTGGTTGCTGATACAACGGGGACTTCAACTTTTTCACCTGGCTTTGGAGGTTTGGTGAAATAATACATGTCGAAGTAGATCGCCTCATCTACAATATCTTTCATAAAAATATCTTTGCAGTAAATCTTTTCTACCATACCTCCCCTGCCCCTGGCCGTTTTAAAACGAAGTCCCTTGTCGGTTCCTATAAAAGAGCAATTGTAAACAAAAATATTTTTTGCACCACCGCTCATTTCGCTGCCAATCACAAAACCACCATGTCCTTTATAAACCGTACTGTTCCGGACCACCACGTTTTCTGTAGGCTTTCCCCGTTTCCTTCCTTCTTCATCCTTGCCACTTTTTATACAGATACCATCATCGCCAACATCAAATATACACCCTTCAATCAACACATTTTTGCAACTCTCTACATCAACACCGTCGCCATTTTGCGCATACTCCGGATTTTTTACCAGCACATTTTTTATAGTCAGGTCTTCGCATTCTAAAGGATGAAGGTTCCAGGCCGGTGAGTTTTGGAATGTTACCCCTTCCAATAAAACTTTTTTGCAGTTGGTCAACACTACCAGGTTGGGTCGCAAATAATCTTTTATATTTTCATAATCCTTTAATGTTTTACCATTCTCAAAAACCCCGTTCAGTTTTTCTTCCTGTGCCTTTTTTGTTTTTTCTGATGGATACCAGGTTTTACCATCTGCGCTTACAAGACCGCCGGATGCTACTTTCTTTTTCCACTGGTTTTCCGTCAGCCTGTCTTTACCTACCATTCTCCAAACATCGCCATTGCCGTCAATGATGCCCCTCCCGGTAATGGCAACGTTTTCAAGATTTTCCCCGGATAAAGGGGATTGGTTCCTTGCAGAACGCCTGCCTTCATACGTGCCAACTACCAGTGCATATTGGTTGAAGTCGCTGCTAAATTGCAGGATGGCGGCGGATTTTACATGGAGGTTTACATTGCTTTTTAAAACGAGCGGACCTGTAAGCCATAAGCCTTCCGGAATCAATACAATACCACCACCTTTTTTGCTGCAGTCGGCAATTGCATTATTAATGCTTTTTGTATTAAGTGTAGTGCCATCAGCTATGGCCCCATAGGCTTTGATGTTGAATGTGTCTTTTTTAAATACAGGCAGCTTCGCCGTTGGAAGATTATTCCAGGAGTACTGTGCGGTTGCCTGGGCAACGGGCAATGCTGAAACAAAAAACAGCATAAAAGCTTTTATGATTTTCATTGTTTTATTTGATTTATTTTGAAAGTATAGG
Source organism: Ferruginibacter sp. (assembly GCA_014379625.1). Taxonomy (GTDB): domain Bacteria; phylum Bacteroidota; class Bacteroidia; order Chitinophagales; family Chitinophagaceae; genus Ferruginibacter. The sequence continues at coordinate 182,943 of JACMLJ010000045.1, forward strand.
TTCGATAAATTTCATTTCCTTTAACCAGGCTTCACAAAGGCTTTTCCACTGCTCAGTGGAACCGGGGTTATTGCTCAGGCCAATAGCATGGCCACCCTGGGGAAATACATGAAAGCTGGTGGAAATATTTTTATCCAGTAAAGCTTTGTAAAAAAGTAAACTGTTTATTGGCGACACGGTTTTATCATTAAAGGCATCCGCAATAAAACAGGGCGGCGTTGAAGCGCTGACCTGCAGTTCCATAGAATACCGGTCCATTAAATTCTGCGAAGGATTATCACCCAGGAGATTAGTCTTGCTACCCTTATGTGCATTGCTACCCATGCTTATTACGGGCGATACAAGCACCATGAAGTTAGTATTGTAAGAAATGGTATCGAGATGGTCGTTTATGCGGGAAACATCTTCGGTCATGGTACCCATCATGGCTGCCAGATGACCACCAGCCGATGACCCCTGCACACCAATCTTATTTGGATTGATTTTCCATTTACCTGCATTTGCCCTTACCATTCGCATCGCCCTCTGTGCATCCTGCAACGGCCCCAGTTCTCTTTGTTGCAGATCCGGTGAAGTTGGTAAACGGTAGTTTACAACAAACGCACTCATGCCCATTGTATTGAACCATTTTGCCAATTGAAAACCGCCAAGATTGTAAGTCAGATGATGGTAACCGCCACCCGGAAATATTAGTATCGCAGTCCCATTGTTATCGTCTTTTGAAGGGAAGAAAGCATAAAAGCCCGGGATTGCAACCTGTATAGCGCGTTCGTTTACGGTGCTGTCATTTAAGCGCAGCCCCCTGGTATTCGGCATCTTATCCTTCGGCCAAAGGGGAATGAATTCCTGTGCTTTTATACCTGCTGTGAGAATAAAAACCCAGATTATCGATGGCAGCAAATATCTAATCACATTTTTCATTTTATTTAAAAACTGCAGGAACATCATTTAAATGGATCGTTGTGTATCCTATCAAAATCTCCAAAGCCGGAATCGTTGATCAGTTACAAACGCGTACAGAAGATGCTGAATTTTGCAGCAATTCATTTACCCAATTCCACGATAAATTTATCGACAGCACCGTTAAAGTAATGGTGACAAATGGCTTTATACCTGCTGAATGAGATTATACCGGCTCCTGCAGCAATTACCTACGGATAGAGTATTGAACAAAAAAAGTTTCAACAGCCTACTGCACCTCTTTAGAAACGCCACCTGGGATCGCCATTTGAACTGCGGCCGGGATAAGTAGCGTCTGCAATCTTAAAATTACCGGCTGCTGGATTCTCCCATAATTGCGCAGCGGGCCTTGTATAGGTAGTGACGTTTGGAAAATCATTACCACCTGACACAAAATCTGAGGTCCGGTAATTGTTGCTGGAACTAACGACAGTTGCAGCATTAGCACGGTAACCCCTGACCAACACATTTGCCGCGATATTTTTAGCCACTCCAAAAATACAGTTGCTGATGGTAATGCCATTGCTGATGGTATTTGCAGAAGCCGAACTATAGTCAATATAATACCCATTTCCTGCGGGTACTTCATTAAAAGTGCAACTTTCAAAAAGCAGGGAAGTGGAATTTTGGACACTCGAGATCACTTTTTCTGCTTTGTAAATAGTACTCCTGGTAAACAAAATATTATCGACTTTGCAACTGGCGACGCCCACTGTAAGTACGCCAAATCCGGCGATGCTGTCAACGATGGAATTATCAATAATAAAGTTGTTCACCGTAGTTGTACCAGACTGCAGGCGCAATACGCCCCTGAATATCTCCACCCGGCTGTTCATGAATTTTATTTTACCCACATTTGCGCTGTTGGTTGTGTTGAAAATATAACGCGAGCCATAACTGTCGCTGTACATGTGCACGTCATTAAATTCAATGGAATCGATTGTTGCCCCGGCTGCAAAATTGAAGTTGTTGGTAAAGAAAATTTTAGCCTGTCCTGTAACCGACAAATCGGGGCCACTCATAATCACCAGTGATTTGTTGAAGCTGTAAGAAGCAGCAATGTTATAGATTTCACCTCTTTTCAGCAACACCGTGCTACCGGAGGCTATCACCGGCAAGGTATCGGCGAGTACAGAAGGGCGCCCGGTAATCCCGGTTAAATCGATCACCGTACCGCTAAAGGGGGCCTTGGTATTAAAATCTACATAACCTCTTATATTTGTACCGCTATTCAGAAAAATGGTGTACTTCGTTGCGGCGGTTAGTCCGCTCACCACTTTAAATTCATTGGCAATATCTACGGCATTGAGGCTTACCTGTGCAACTACCGAGCTATCGGCTGTTTTAAGAATTTTGATGGAAGAAACAGGCGCTCCCTTTGTTATCCACCGTACACGCACCGAGTTAAAAGTGATATCATCAATTGCAGGCATCTTTAAAATAGAAGACAAAGTGCGTATTGGCCCAAGCATCGACCAGCCCGAATTTCTTGTAGTATCGGAAGCAACTGCGCTTACCTGCACCTGGTAAAGCTGGTTGAACAACAATTGCTTTACCACTGCAACATTGGTGTCTGTTAGGATGGATAAATCAATGGTGCGGAATGTATCGCGACTCAGTTGAAGCCGGTAGGATTTTGCCCCGGTCACTTTTAGCCAGGCGGCCACAATGGTATTGGAATCTGCCGACAATTGCCCGGAGATTACCGGCCTGAAAAGCCTGGGGGCCTCGCCCAACTCTTCGGTTTTTTTACAGGCAGCAAAGAGGCAAACGGCCAATACTACAAACAATATATTTTTCATGAAGATTTTTTTTTGCTGAATAACTTAATTAATAACCATATTGGTTTCGCAGTGTACCCAAACTATTGGCCACAACTGATGTGTGTAACGGCAGTATATACCTCACCGGGCTTGTACCACTGTTGTCTGTGTAGCCCCTCCATTGCCACAACGTATAGTTTGCCGGCCCATTGGTAGTGGTATTCCATAGGTTGCGTAACCAGTTTATCTTCATATCATATTCAGGAGGAACAGGGCCCGTTACTTTGTAAAAACGGTTCAGGAAGGTCAACGTTTTATCTGGATTGCGTTTGGCATACTGGTAATCCGCAAGATTGGCGGAAGTTCCTACACCGGCAATCGCGTCCTGCCCCAGTTGGTTTAACCTGTCCTTCGTTTGTGCTATTTTTTTGCCGTACAGGTTCCATCTTTCCAGGTCAAATTTGCGTAAAAACTCACCACCAAATTCCCAGGCACGTTCGTTAACAATAGCATCGAAGAAAGCTGCTTTACCACCAGATACGGAAGCCACGTAGGCATCTACCTTATCGGCCCATAAGGCAGGGCTGAAGGCACGCTGGCGCACTTTTTTCAAGGCGTCTGTAGCGACTGCACCAGGACCGCCATTGATTTCATTCTCAGTTTCCGCCAGCATCAGTAATATGTCTGAATAGCGCATCAGGGGCCAGTTTATACCGGTACCTTTTGCCGAAGAAGGCCCCAATGGTGATGGCACTAACATGCGGTTCCATTTAGCAATATTGATAGAAGTAGGAGAAGTAGACACCTGGGCAAGGGTATCGTTATAAGATACAACGGAGGTGGTTACAGGCAGGCGCAAATCGGTGGTATCAAAGGAGTGGTAAAAACTGGGCGTTACCGTCATTTGTATCGTAGTGGCGCCAAATGAATGAAACAACCGGCCATTGGTAACACCAATTCCAACTACCCAACCCACATCGCCAAACCCGGGCGAAAAGGCCACTTCAAAAAGTACATCCTCATTTACAGGCTTTAGATATTTATTCTCATTCATAAACACTTTGGCGTAATCGCCCAGGGGCCTCGGTTTCAGTTCTATCAACCGCTTACAATAGGTATTGGCAATTTTATAATAGTCCAGGTAATCCGCCTTGCGTTGCATGGTCAGGTCGGGGTACAGCCAATAACCGCCACGCATCAGCGAAAGCCGCGCAATCATCCCAATAACAAATTCCCTGTTGATGCGCTCGATGCCAAAATCTAACTGGTCGGCCCACCGCATTTTGGGTTCAATCTCTTTGAGGTCATTGATCAAAAAAGTAAGTATGGTGTCCCTGCTGGTTCTGGGCAGGTAAAAATCATCGCCTGCGCGGGATGGCTTTTTACTAAAAGGAATATCGCCCCAATGATTCATCAGGATATAGTACCAATAAGCACGGAGGGTTTTTACTTCGCCCAGCAGGTTAAGGTAGACGGGGCTTTCGGGATCTTTCGCCAAAGAAATATTGGTCAATCCTTCTTCACATTCATTGGCCCGGTTAATGGCATTATAAGCGTTATTCCAAACGGTTAATAAATCCCCGTTAGCGTTAGTAGCTTCAAACGACCAGATATCGCGCCGGGCGCCATCAGGGGCAGAGGCGACACCCCCAACTTCCACATCGGTGTTACCGGCAAAGTTGGTAGAAAGGCGGGAGGTAAAAGCATCCTGGTTAAACAAAGCATACACCATGTTGACCGTCGTTTTTGCATCTTCTTCTGTACCAAACACATATTCCTGTGGGAACTTGGAGGGCGAATCGGAGACGAGGTATTTTTTGCACGACACGAACAGCAGGGATGCAACCGCGATTGTAGTATATAATAAGCGTTTCATCGTTTTTCTAAATTTTAGCAATTGATTAAAAGTTTACATTTACGCCAACAGTATAGTTGCGGCTCTTTGGAAAAGCTGAATAGTCGACACCAGGGGTTAACTGGCTGTAGCCACTATTCCGCGTTGTACTTACTTCCGGATCATAGCCACTGTAGTTGGTCCATACAAAGGCATTGTAAACAGTAGCATAAATTCTTGCGTTCGTCATAAACACATTCTTTATCAGGTGCTTTGGCAACGAATATCCCACGGAAAGCGTATTTAAGCGAAGAAATGAGCCATCCTCCACAGCCCAGGAGTGAAACCAGGGGGCTTGTGGACCCATTGAAAACGGCGTCCAAATTTTAGGATCCGGGTTCAGCGCTGCCAATTCCTTAAGGTCAGTTACGAGCGCGCCGGCCTCGTTAATATAATGGAAACGGCTATCATAGTTCATCGTATTAAGCATGTTACCATAGGTGGTCCGGTAATTCATATTAAAAGAAATTTTACCGGTGTTGTAAATTTCATTACCATACACCCAGTTAAAAAAGGCGCTGAGGTCGAAATTTTTATAAGTAGTATTTAACCCAAATCCACCCGTAGCTTTTGGTAAAGCGTTGCCAATAATGGTACGGTCATCTTCCGCTGTTATTTTACCATCATTGTTTAAATCTTTTAGTTTCAAAACACCAGGGCGAAGGCTGATGCCCCCGAGATTACCCATGGGTACCCCTGCCTTCAGTTTGTAGGTGCGGGCAACCGGATCATAGCTGTCAAAATCCTCCACTGTGTACATGCCATCTGTTACATAACCATACATTAACCCAATGGTACGGCCTACAATCAGCCGGTAATCATCCGGCGTTTTTAAATCCGTTCCGGCCCAGTTTGAATTAAAACTGCGCTCGTTTACTCCATCCAGTTTATCAATTCTTGCCCGGTTGATACCAACGTTGAAACTGACAGACAACCGTAAATCCTTGGAACGAATCACATCTGCTGTGAGGCCCAATTCTATACCTTTGTTAGATGTTTGGCCAATGTTGCGTTGTTGGGTTGAAAATCCGGTGGTTTGCGGGATAGCAGATTCAACCAGCAAATCCCTGGTAGTGTTGTGATAAAAATCCAATGTGCCGGATACGCGGTTTCTAAACAATCCAAAGTCGAGCCCAATGTTGCGGGTGATGGTTGTTTCCCACTTGATATCCGGGTTGGGAAGCTGCGAACTGGCATACGAATAATAAGGATTGGGAACATCACCTGCGCCATAAGGGCGACTGCTGTTGGGTTGAAACAATACCCGCCATTGGTCTGAACGGATATTATTATTACCCACGGTTCCATAACTGGCCCTTAACTTTAAATCCGTAATTGCCCGCAATTCCTGCATGAAATCTTCGGAGGAGATGCGCCATGCAACTGAAGCAGCCGGAAAGATGCCCCACTGTTTACCGGGCGCAAACTTGGTGGAGCCGTCGTACCGGGCGGTGAGGTTGAAAATATATTTACCACTCAACTGGTAAATGGCCCTTCCAAAGAAGGAACCGAGTTTATCCGGTGCAATCTCGGAGGTAGTGTGAATATCCTGTGTACCCAACCCCATGGTAGCAAACAACTTTTCTGGCGTTATACCCAATGAAAAGTATTTCGCCCGGTTGTACTCCTCAAATCCCAAACCCCTCGACAATATTTCCTGGCCCACCAGGAGATTTAGATCGTGCCTGGTGCCTTTTTTCAGTGTATAATTCAGGGTATTTGCCAAACGATAGTCCTGCAGTTCCGTTTGGGTTATTTCGCCAAGCGGCAGATTGCCACCTTCGTTGCGTGACACCCCAGTAAGCGGACCGTAATACCTGCGATTGTTACCATAACTTAAACCATAACTAAATTCAGTGCGATAGACCAGGTTTTTCAAAATTAACCAGGAGGCGCCCATGTTAAGGTTAAAAACCCGTGATACGCGTTTCCGGTAGTCCTGATCAGACAACTGCAGCGGGTTGATCAGGTTTCGGATAAACTGCTCGTAGTCATCCGCATTGCTGCCAGGGTCAATAATAATCATATCAGCAATGCCGTTTACGGGCCGGGTGGTAATACCGTCACCAACGCGCAGGTTGGCTGCGCCGGACGTACCTGCGCCGTTGGTGATGGCATGGGTATAACGAACGCCGAAATCAAGTTTCAGCACTTTGGAGATATCGTGATTGAGTTTAAAGTTGATGTAATTGCGCTGGTAATTATTACTGGGAATAAGGCCAAGATCCTTGTTGTTGGTGAAATTCAATGCCATTTTTGTCTTCTCCGTTCCTCCACTAATGCTGACACTGTGCTGTTGGGAATTTGCAGGGTTACCAAACAATTTATCCTGCCAATCGGTGCCCTTTTGGTATTTATAAAGCTCTAAATCCTCGTATACTCCAAAGTATTTGGAAAAATTGTCTACCTCCGCCTGGCTCCTTAAGCGGGCATATTCATACTGTGAACGCACATATTCGTATGGTGACAGCACATCCAATTTGCGGGGGAAAGTTTTGGCCTGGCCAAAAGCATTGTAACTAATGGAGGTTTTGCCTCCTTTCGCATTTTTGGTAGTGACGATCACAACACCATTTGCACCGGCCGCACCGTAAATAGCTGCAGTGGCAGCATCTTTTAATATGTCGATACTGGCGATATCAGCAGGGGAAATGTCATTGATGCTATTTACACGAAATCCGTCTACTATATACAGTGGATCATTACTGCCCGTGATAGAGCCGCCACCGCGTACGCGGATAACGATTTCTGCTCCGGGCTGGCCATCTACCGTTGTAACCTGCACCCCCGGTAACCGACCCGTTAATGCTTCTGCAACATTGGCTACAGGTATTTTTTCCAGTTGCGATCCACTAAGTGATGAAACCGTACCGGTAAGGTCTTTTCTCTTCACTGTTTGGTAACCAATTACCACAACTTCATCCATCACACCCGAGGATAGGGAAAGGTTAATATTAATCGTGTTCTGTTTGCCAACCTTCGATTCTTTTTCCACGTAGCCTACTGAGCTAAATACCAGTGTTGCATTTCCTTCGGCGGGAATGTTAATGCTAAACTGGCCATCATTGTCTGTTACTGCAGCAGCACTTCCGCCTTTTTCCAAAACGGAAACATCCCTGATGGGTTGCCTGGTACTGTCGGAAAGCACACGACCCGAGACTTTCCGCGTTTGCGCCCATGTCATGGTGGCACAACCTAAAATAATCAATAGTAGTAGTGATAGTTTTCTTTTCATATAGAATCATTAATTATTGCGATGTTGGGCGTGTAAGTGCAGTCGTTTGTTAGCGTGTACTATCATTGAAGGAAGGGCTAACAAGGTACTTTACCTTGTTAGCCAGTATTTCTAATCGTTCATTGACAAGCAGTCAAACACTAAATGATTGCGTAGTAAAGGTATCTCCTGACAAGGAAAGACAGGTTCAAAATTTGACATAAAAGGTTCAAATTTTAACCTCCTGAAATTATTATCATTGACGATCAATTTGTTAAGCTATTAAAAAATGAGCCATAATACCCGGCAAAGCAAATCTGAAAAATTATTTTGTATTTACTTCTCCTGATAAGGGAACAATCTGGCCAGTCGTTTTTGTGGTTTTTAAGCTGACTTATAAAGCGATGAAATAAAAGCGTCCCCTATGAGAAGCAGCTATTCTTTTTTCTACCGGGCGATAGAAAGAAAAGCTCATTTGCCGGAAATAACAATCAATCGCAGAGAGCGCCAAAATGGCATTAATAATTATTATTTTATTTTTGCCCTCTGGTAGTCGGAGGGTGATACCTCATATTTTTCTTTAAAGCAGGTACTGAAGTATTTTGGATGATTAAACCCAACCAGGTAGGCAATCTCGGACACATTTTTGCCGCCATTATCAAGGTATTGCAGGGCACGCTGTAACCGCATGTCGCGAACAAATTCAACCGGGGTAAGGCCGGTGAAGCTTTTGAATTTTTTATAAAAAGTACCCCGGCTCATCGCCATTGACGCTGCAACCAAATCAATATTAAAATCAATATCGCCCATTTTGTCTTCTACTACGGCGATTACCTCTTTCAAAAAATTTTCATCTTTTGAGGTAATGACAATAGGCTCAGGGCTCAACGCAACCGATGGCTTCTTTTGTACCAGCGATTCAAAGCGTTTGTTTCTTTTTTTCAGCAGGTTATCGATAGCGGCAATCAGAAATTCATTGTTGAATGGCTTCGTGATGTAATAATCTGCCCCGTATTTCAAACCCTCGATCTGGCTTTCGATCGAATGTTTGGCAGTCAGTAAAACAACGGGAATGTGGCTGGTAGTCGTATCATTCCTTAGCTTGTCCAGCATTTGTATACCATCCATCACCGGCATCATAATATCACTTACAATGAGATCAGGACCAATAAAGCCCGCTTTCTGATATCCTTCTTCCCCGTTCCCGGCCGTTTCTACCCTGTAATACTCCCCAAGTTGCCCTTTTAAAAAGTGGCGAAGTTCTTCATTGTCCTCTACCAGCAACACCAGGGGTGTTGCCTGGTCTTTCGGGGCAGCAGGGTAAAATGGCTGCGGGCGCACCTGCAGTTTATTTGTTTCGGAGGTATCCTGAATATCAGGCATGTCTACAAACAACACCTGGTCGCCAGTATAATAATGCTCCTTGCCGGTTTTCATTTTTACGATCACTGATAGTCCGCCATCTTTATTATTCATTGCCCGGATGCTGCCACCATGCAGGTTCACCAACTCCCGCGACAGCGCCAGGCCGATACCGGTACCTTTCAGTTGCCGCCGGGTATTTGTTTCTTCCTCGTGAAAGAGTTCAAAAATATCCTCCAGTTTTTCCTCCGTTACGCCCGGCCCCTGGTCGTAAACTTCTATAAGAAATGCCGACTCCTCCTGTGCAGTCCTGATATTGATCCTGATTGCTTTGCCCTCCGGTGTAAATTTGAGCGCATTACTCAACAAATTGTAAATCACTACATCGAGCTTTTCAACATCTACCCACGCAAATAACTCCTGGGGGCCTTCGATAATGTCGAACTGTATTTGCCTGCTCCTGGCGGCTTGTGTAAAATGATCGCAGATACCTTTTACAAAGCCCACAATATCTACCCTGGAAATACGAAGAGTTGCTTTACCACTCTGCACCTTTCGGAGGTCAAGCAGTTGATTTATAAAGCGCACCATCCTGCCTGCATTTTTTTGGGCAGTTGCTACCAGTGAACGACCCTCATGGGTAAGTGGCTCCATTCGCGACAATTGCTCCAGCGGGCTAACGATAAGGGTTAACGGAGTTCGCAATTCGTGGGAAACATTGGTAAAAAAGCTGAGTTTTAACACCGCCAGTTTTTGTTCAACAGCAATTTTATTGCGTAGCCTGAGCATCGCCAGTGCATTTCGCCTTATAAAAAAAAGAATTGTGCCAATAACAATCACATAAATAAGGTAGGCCCACCAGGTTTTCCAGGGTGGGGGCAAAATAGTAATGGCCAGGGTTTTCACCGGACGTTTTTCGTATAAATCTTCGCTTAAACTTTTTACTTCGAAAACATATTCACCGTACGGCAAGTTGGTATAGGTTGCCCTATGCTGATTAACCACATTATTCCAATCTTTATCAAATCCTTTCAAACGATAGGTAAAGGTTTGTTTATCGTTGGATATATAATCCAATATGGTAAAATCTATACTGATTATATTTTCATTGTATCTAAGTTCTATTTTGCCGGTATTATTGATGTCAACCTGTAAAGGCGATCCATCTGCACCAACGGGTACGTCTTTATTATTTACCTGCAGATTCGTAAACACCATATTGGCCCTCAATTTTTGACTGGAAACCGTTGAAGGATTAAAGATCACGTACCCGTTTACTGTTCCAAAAAGAAGGTTATCGTTATGTAACCTTATTCCTGAAGCTTCCGAAAATCCGGCTTTCATCAATCCATCATAGGAATCATAATTCCGGAAAAGATTTTTATCGGGATTGAATTTACACAAGCCGTTTTCTGTTCCCATCCACAGGTTCCCTATCTTATCTTCCACGATACTTAAAATGTAATCACTTGGCAGTCCATCTTGCCGGGTAAATACTTTAAATTGTAGCCCTTTATTGTGCAAGATGGTCTCATTCAACCCGCCTCCTGAGGTAGAAATCCACATTCTGTTCTTAGCATCTCTAAAAATAAATTGAAGATCATTATTGCTTAAACTGGTTTTATCACCCGGCGTTTTGCGGTATGGTATAAACTGGTAATCCCTGTAAGCCGGCGGATTGACATCGGCAATCAACAATCCATTGGTGGTGGCTATCCATAATTTCCCGTTGACATCCAATTGCAGGTGCCTTATCTTTCCGGCGGACGCAGTTGGATAATTTTTTAAATCATTGTTGGCATTAATGAAGGTTAATTTATCCCCCGTTTTGACCATCATGTTAAGACCATTTTCAAATGTGCCTACCCAAATCCTTCCTCTTTTATCTTCCAACAGCGAATAAATTAAATTACTGCTCAGGCTATAGATGTCATTTTTATCAGACCGGTATTGGGTTAATGTATATTTTGTTGCATTGCTGTCCACAGGTACGGCCTTAAATAAGCCATTACCTTTTGTTCCCAGCCAGATATCGCCGTTTCTATCCTGCAAGATCGTATACACACCACCAATACCACCTGCAGGTTCATTCACAAAAAAGTTGGTGATGCGCTTCCCATCGGTATCTTGCATATATACTTTCCCTGATTTTGAAGCAAGCCATATCCTGTTTTTGCGATCATTATAAATACCCCTTACGTCATTATCGGTTTTATTGGATGTAACCTGAACCATTAATTCCGGATCAAGATCCTTTTGCTGAAAAATTATTTTTTCAATTCCGCGGTCGCTGGAAGTAAACCATAATATGCCGGCCGGATCAAAATACCTCACACCCACAATATTTGAAAACCTGCGATCTGCGGAGCCGGGCTTATTATAGAAATATTCTACCGCATCCTTTGCAGGATTATAATAGCCAAATCCTCCGCCGGTCATACTTACCCAAACCCTGTTTTGGTTATCTTCAAAAACGCCATACAGTTTAACCGGGTAATTTAATGTGGCATCATTTTCCTGGAAAAAATATTTAAACGATTTTGATGCAGGATCGTATTTTATTATTCCGTCTTTCTCGGGCTCTATCCATAACTGGCCCGATTTATCTTCATACATGGAATAGAAAGCAGCCTTACCCGGCATAACTGATCTATTCATTGTTAAATTGGAAATATGCAGCGTTATTATTTCTCTTGCTGAAGTGGATACATAAAGCACATCGCTTTTTTTGGATAAATGAACTGCGTTTAACTGGTTGGCCGATATCTTTTTGCTGTTGAACAGCATCGATGATTTTTCATAGAAAACAAGCTCACCGGTATTAGTACCAAACCATATTTTTTCCGGCCCTTCTGCTACACAGGTAAAAACCCGGCCATTAAATACTTCTACACCTGTAGTTCGATTTTTGTAAACACCCCCGGTTGCCGCCGACAAACAACAAAGCCCCTTCGCTGTTCCCACCCATACATTATGAAGCTGGTCCTCGTATAAGAACCTGATTATATCGGAAGGTAACTGTTGCCCCTGGGGCATACCCGCTGCATACCTTTTCAGTTCCGGCGATTCACCTGCAGCATTTATTACACAGAAAACGCCCTGGTCCAAAGTTGTAAGCCATACCTGCCCGCCAATGGATGGAATAACCTTATCAAATTTGATATTTGTAATATTTGCCGTGGCAAGTAAATCGGCAATTGACAATAATTTTCCAGTCTTTTTATCGAACCTGTAAATCTGGTTATCATAGGGTCTTAGCCATAAAAAACCTGAGCGGTCTTCAACGATCCTGTCGATCCGGTTCGTCTTTAGTCCGGAACTATCACCCGGATGGGATTTATAGGTAATAAAATTATGACCATCAAACCGGTTAATGCCATCCCATGTTCCAAACCACATAAAGCCATCACTGGTCTTAATGATGCTCGTTACATTGTTATGAGAGAGTCCGTCTTCTGTAGAATAATGCTCCATCTTGACCTTTACCTGGCCACGGGATGTAATTGCAAACAATATTGATATTACAAAAACGCCGAATTTTATAAGCCCCCTAACACACATGCAACAAAATTACAATTATTGAATACATTATACTACAACAAAGGTTTTTTAATAATGCCGGTCAGACAACCAGGGATGGAACGATATATTGACAAAACCTGTTACCAGTTTAAAATAAAAGTTGGCTTACTGCTTTCAAATGGTTTATGTAAAAAAAATGCCCTGCATTATCCCATTTCTTTTATTTAACTTTTATTGATTTTTAACATACTCATTAATGATTGCCACAGCAGTGCCAACACCGTTTTCTTTTCTTAATTGCTGCCCAAGTTCTGCCGCTTTTTCGATAACAGATGGAGTGAGTGCATATAAAATGGCAGTTGCTAATTTAACTGCTGATAAGTTTGATTTTTTAATTGGCTTTGAGCCAACGCCTAATTCAAATACTCTTTTTCCCCAGGCAGGCTGGTCAGCATTGTGGGGGATAATAATAGTTGGTTTACCTGCCGTTAATCCTGCCGCAGTGGTGCCTGCTCCGCCGTGGTGTATCACAACTGCCATTTTTGGAAATAACCACGAGTGAGCCACGCTTTCAATTAAGAAGATATTCTTCGGCACCGGCTCGTGATAATTTAAGTTGTTCCACCCAAGTGCCAACACTGCCTTTTGCCTGGTTATTTGCAGTGCTTCTACAATTATTGCAAACGTTGCCTTAAAAGAATCGATGTCTTTCATACTTCCAAAGCCAATGTAAACAGGCGTTTTTCCGGCTGCTATGAAATCTACAAGATCAGGCGGCGCTGTATAATATGGCTCCTTTTCAATTAACCAGCTTCCTGTAGTGTGAATATTGTTGGGCCATTCTTTTGGTTGGTGAAACAATAATTTACTGTACCCATTTATTACTGGCATGCCGCTATTAATTTGCTGCCTTAACGGTGCCACAGAAAAATTCATTTTAGATTGGATAGTCTTATTCCAAAACTGCTTTAACGCAGGTTTTGACAAAGTCCAGAATAATTTTTCAAAAATGAAATGGGTAATTAAATTGTAAATCCTGCCAAGCCTGGGGCCTGTATAAAACAAAATAGATGGATAATCTTTTGTGGAAATTATGGGAAAAGGGTTGGCGGCTATACTTATTTTACCCAGTTCTTTTGCAATAAAAAATCCAATGGGCATCCCGGGGTGGTAAATGATGATGTCTGCACTAATGCAACCATTCCAAATTTCCTGCTGGGTAGCTACCATTAACTGTTTCAGTTTTTTTGACCCCTTTAAATGACTGATAAAAAACTTTAGCGGATTGCTACCCTTCGACATTTCCTTCACATCGTCTCCTTCCATTAATTTTTGTATATCTACATTAAGTGCAAAAAAATCAAGTCCGTAGCTCTTCACAAAACTTTCTTCGTTTTTGGAAGATATCAATACTACTTCATAACCTGCCTGCTGAAGTCCCAGCCCCAATGCAATAAAAGGTTGTAAATCTCCTCTTGTGCCTACTGTTGTTATTGCAATTTTCATTTTTCCTTTTCTAGATTGTTGTTTCTTATTGATTAACACTCCGTCTTTCAAATACAAACGTTTTCCTGAAAATAAATTTCTTTACTGCGAAAGTGAAGTTGTTTGATGAAGACTGTTTTATGGCAATAGCAAATTCCTGCCCATCGTCTGGATTTATCAAAATGCCTTTGTAAGTTTCCGTTTTAGCGTCGTAAATAAAATCTTTAAAAACAATTACTCCTTTGTCACTTTTGCCGTAAATTTTTTGATTGCTGCCGGCATACATTTCTACCCGCTTTTCTTTATGGTCTGCATCAACCCATTTACCATACAGGTTTGTTTGTGCAAAAGAAAAGGTTGTGAAGAAATATAAGCATCCTGTTAAAAAGACTTTCTTTTTATGAAGTCCTGCAATTGATCGTTGCCAAAGGTTGATTGAGATTGTTTTTATAGCATCCATGGTAAGTGGTATTAAATCCCCATGCAAAAATGAGGATATGATTTTTATTACTACTTAACATTTGTTACAAAATTATTTGTCGCCGTATCCTTGACAGACTTTGTGGTTTAATCCCCAAAAAAGAAGCGATGTATTGAACCGGGATATTTTGCGGGAGTTGCGGCTGTTCCTTTATCATTTTTTTATACCGCAGTTCTGCTGTTAAGGTAGCCAGATCGTTGGCCCGTATTTGAGACAGAGCAATGACCTGTTCAAAAATAACCAAACTAAATTTTTTAAAATTTTCACTTTGCTCAATCAGGGCTATGAGGTTGGGCCTTATAATCCGAAGGAGTTCACAATCGGTAATACATTCCACATTTTCCGGAGCTGGTTTTTCATGAATCAGGCTAAGGAAGGAGGCAATAAAACCATTTGGGGAAGCCAGGAAAGTGGTAATTTCATCCCCCCCATCATCATAATAAAAAAGCCGCATAAAACCGGTATTGATAAAATAAAGATACTGAGGTGTTTTATCCTGTTCTTCTACTATTGAATTTCTGCTAACATTTACTAACTCAAAATACGATTCACACAATGCCCTATCGGCAGCATTTAAAATAACTGTTTTTGAAATTTCCCGAAATAAGTTATTCATCATTTTTTAAAAGATAAGGATTATTTCAAAACAGACCTTCTTAGCTGTGTTTAAAAACTTATCCAGACTTGCGTTTGCAGTTTTTACTTTTTCGCTATTGCCTTTCAACCTATTCCTGGCCTGATTCCAATTATCGGCATTGACTGTTTCACCGGTAGAAAGTTCGGCACCTTCCCATCCAGGGTAATACTAATGTAGATCGGTATTAATATATCATTCGATTTCGGCGTATTATTCAATAATTCCCTCGTTGATTTTTTCGGCGTTCTGAGGTAAAGTAGATAGGTAATTCTTTTTGGCACGATTCGGTGCGTAAATTTAAGCACCTTAAAATCAAGAGATTTTGGGGGTGAATCCAAGATAAATATATAAAATTGCCTACCGGTAAAGGATTTCAGCGAGATATGTGCGTAGATAAGGATTGGAAAATGACGCACCGAATTACTCACTTATTCTTTAGGTTTTATTGGATATTTTGGGTTACGAATCAAAATTAAAAACCACACAAATCATTAATTTTGTGTGGTTTATGCTAATCTTAGGAATATACTTGTGACCTCGATAGGATTCAAACCTATAACCTTCTGATCCGTAGAAGGATGAAATTCTTTACTCAGCTTTGCTTTGTTTAACTGATTTTAATCTAAAGTATTAGAGTTCAATTTGTTGCATGATTATTGCTTTTTTAGCTTAATGGCATTTTATAGCCGTTTAACTGTGGTTTGTTTGCAAATTGTTTGCAAATTTTTGAAGGGAAAGATTTTGTGAAAATGAAAAATTATCAGTTATGTCAACAACATTATGCATCCTCCTCGATACAAGGAGGATTAAGAAATCAAAGAAATATCCTGTTAAGTTAAGGGTAACTTTTGAACGGCTTACCGAGTATTATCAATCCATCTTTGATTTATCAAAGGAGGAGTTTGATAAGCTGACAGCCTCAAGGATAAGTAGTGAACTGCAATCCATACGGGACAAATTAAAGGAGATTGAAAGAACCGCCGAAAATGCGGTCAATGAATTGGAACATTTCAGTTTTGCTGATTTTGAAAAAGATTTTATACAAAAAAATAATCTTTTTCGGCAAAGAAAATTAAAGTCTGAAGTGCCTTCACAAAATACAAATGAGTTCGACTACTCTCCTTTTTACAAAAAGTTTCCGTTACTACTGCAAGAGCATAAGAAGCCAGGTACTATTTCAATCTCCTACCTGACATTTATCAAAAAAGTTTTAAGGGAAGGCCGTATCTGTACTGGTATAAATTATCATTGCAGCTATGTATCATTAAAGAAATTTCGGGGGGATGTCCGCTTTTCAGAAATTACTGTTTCTTATCTTAATGAGTATGAAAGCTGGTTAAAAAACCAAAGTATTTCTAAAACCACTGTTGGTATGTATCTCAGGCCGCTACGTTCTATTTTCAATGAAGCTATCGAAGAGGGTATTATAAAAAGAGAAAAGTGTTATCCTTTTGGAAGGCGCAGGTATTGTATACCAGCTTCAAAAAATACCAAGAAAGCTCTTGACTTAGACGACATTAAAAAGATATACTATTATAAGTGTGACCCAGAACTGGAAAGTGAAGAAAGAGCAAGGGATTATTGGTTGTTCAGTTATTTCGGAAATGGGATGAATGCAAAAGATATTGCCTGCCTGAAAAATAAAAACATTAATGACAGCTATGTGATTTTTGAACGTTCAAAAACAGAACGGGCTATGCGTAGCGAGCCAAAACCAATTACTGTTTTTTTAACGGATGACATGAAAGCAATTATTGAAAAATGGGGTAATAAAGACAAGTCTCCAGGCAATTTTATATTCCCTGTATTGGAGGCCGGAATTACGCCATTACGACAATATGAACTCGTTCAGCTATTTGTTAGTTTCATTAACGATTGGATGAAACGTATCCTGAAAAAATTAGGTATTGATAAAAAAGCGACCACCTACGTAGCAAGACATACCTTCTCTACTGTATTAAAACGTTCAGGTGCCAGCACAGAATATATACAGGAAGCTTTGGGGCATAGTGATGTAAAGACAACTGAAAATTATCTAGACAGTTTTGGCAAAGATGTAAAAAGAGAATTTGCACACCGGCTTAGTTCTTTTAAAAATGAAGAAATGGCAAAAGAGGGGTTTATTGAGTAAGTGAAATCTTCAAAATTTAAATCAAACAAAATGAAAACGAATAAAGATGTGCCAACTTTAAATACACTTGAAAATTTGGCAACTACTATTCAGGATACAAATACTTTTTTCCTGGATAAAGTTCAAAGGCAGGTGAATACCGCTTTGACACTCCGAAACTGGATTATTGGTTATTACATTGCAGAGTACGAACAGTCAGGTAAAGACCGTGCGGATTATGGTAAACAACTTTTTAAAGCCATCGCTGAAAGCCTCTTAAAAAAAGGGCTGAAATCAATCAGGGAAAGGCATTTATATCTTTGTAAAGACCTGTATAAAGCTTATCCTCAGATTTTGCGGACAGTGTCCGCAAAATCGTATTTGATTGATTTTCAGTACTCTGCAATTCTGCGGACACTGTCCGCAGAATTGGGCTCTGACGAATTTCAGGCAGATATGAATCAATTGCTCACCAATCTTACCTTTTCCCATTTTATAGAGCTTTTAAAGGCTGATACTGATGTTAAACGCCGGTTCTATGAAGTTCATGCTATTCAAAATAATTGGGGCGTGAGAGATCTAAAACGAGCCATTGAAAGCCTTTTGTATGAAAGGACCGGACTTAGTACCGATAAGGAAGCTACCCTTAAAAAACATATAGTCCAAAATGATGTGAAACCAGAAGATGTATTTCGTAATACTTATTTGCTGGAGTTCTTGGGGTTGGAGGAAAAGCCTTCCTACAGTGAATCCGATCTGGAAGAAAGTATCATCACCAACCTGCAGAATTTTCTGGTTGAAATGGGAAGGGGGTTTTGTTTTGAGGCCAGGCAAAAGAGAATAACGTTTGATAATAAGCATTATCGAATTGACTTAGTTTTTTATCACAGAATCTTGAAAACACATATTCTTCTCGACCTCAAAATAGGTGAGTTCGATCATTCTGATTCCGGACAAATGAATGTATACCTCAACTATTATAAAGACAATGAATTTACCAGTGGCGACAATGATCCCATCGGCATTATTTTATGCTCTGGTAAAAATGAGGCATTGGTGAAATATGCCACAATGGGTTTGCCGCAGCAAGTATTTGTTTCAAAGTATTTAATCAATTTGCCGAGTGAGAAGGAATTACAGAAGATTATTGAGGAGGAGAAGGAAAAAAGGTTGTAGTTTTTGGTTCCTGCCAAAAGGCAGTAAATAATATCAGAAAGCGGTGTAAAAGATAAAATAGTCTTTATAGGGGTTTATTATTTTAGGTTTATGAATATTACTTTGGAATGGAAAAAATAATGCTGGTCTCCCTTTAAAATCAGAATAAAATATAGTCCAATTGGGGAAATTTTTGGAATGAATTTGGTAAGAATCAAAAAATATCCTCCCTTAACAAGTACCCATTTACTGATCCTTTTGATACAAGGAAATCTAATATAGTAAGCACCTTTTCTTTCGTGAAGCGGTTAGTCTTTAGCATTGTCCTGTTGAGATATACGTATTTCCTGGCTATTATTTCCAGATAATAAATAGTGTTAGGGTTCACATCCTCCGTTTGCAGATTTGCGTTTTTAGTCAATATATCGGCAATCCAAATTATGCCCTTATCAAGAAATGATGAACCAATTTGGTTTAACAACTTTGATATGGAATATAACAAAGAGGGGTGATGCCCTATTTCTGTGCAGATACGTTGAAAAAAGACGGTTTCCCTTTCACGGAGACTTCGCCATTCTTTTGCTGTATCTTTCCAATATGGCCAAGCCAGCATATAATTACGAATTATTTCATCCAAATGCCTGTGACGATCGTTCTCAGCGGCAGCTTTTATAATTGGATAAAAGCATTCCCATATAGCCCAAAAGCTGTCGTATTTACCTAAACTATCCTCTTCAGAAACAACATCTGATAAGAAATCAGCCATTTCCCTTGAAATGGTAAAAGCATCTATAAAAGGTTTTAGCCATTCTTGTATTGAGGTTGGCTCCCGGTGCAATAAGAAATTAGCAAACTTTCTGTAAAAGCGATGTTTTAGCCGGTAATCAATTTCTGAATCATTATCAGAATAACTGGTTTCTTCTAATATTTCATTGCTGAAATTTTCCAGGAACTTATTAATATAATCGCAATGAATAGGATTGTTTGTATCGGAAGGTATTATTTGAAAAGCCGTTTCTGCTACTCTAATCCCTTGTGATGAAAAATCAATTTTACTATAGTTAGCAGCGGTTGGATCAATCTCACTCAATTCCTTATCATACTTTGTTGCAAATTCATCAAGTATTTCAGTCCTCGTTTTTCTCTCCCTCATTTGTCTTTGGGGTGGATTATTCAGGTCAAATTTTGGCTTAAACATCATATAGCCAACTAAAATAGTATTGGCATCATCGGAGGACAATTCAAATAAATTGTTTCTTATTGCCTCTACTGCATAATCACAAATTCTTTTATATTCTCCAAGAGGGTAAGTATCAAATAATATAAAAAGGAGAGTGATATTAAAATCCAGTTTATTTTCTGGAAATAATTTGTAAAGAAATGGCAATGTACTAACAGCGGCTTCCACACCATCACCAATTTGATAACCGTAATTCTCCCTAAAAGGAGAAGTAGCATAGGCTATTACAATATCTCTACAATATATCTGGTCTTCTGGTGAAAGTTTATCGCTGTACAATTTAAGCAAGGCAGAACAGGTATAAGCAGGAATATAACTGTTGAATAAATGAAATTCTTCCTTATCCCCTTGTTGCAATCCGTCAAGTATTTCCTTAGTTTCCTTCAATACTAATTGTGGATTTTCATCATATTGGGGGTATGGTCCATACTGGCTATGATTTTCAACTTTGTTTGTTGCCCATAACTTCAGAGCAGTGTATTTGAATTTGTCCTGATATGTTTTCATCCCTTCTTCACTGTACTCTTTCAAATCGGGTTCTAATGAAGGGTTAAATTCAATTAACAACTTGTCTTCTTCCTGATGTATCACAGGATTCATCTTCCTTCTATCAATCCTTGCCAATAATAATCTTATATTTTTATTACGATCAGTTTCCGAATCTTCAGCCGGTATTGTGCTATGGAGATAATCAATAATCTTCCAGATTTCCTCTTTACGCTTATCTGCTTCTTCATCGCTTATGCTTTCTTTTTTAAACCACTGATAATTTAGGGCAAGACTTTCAAGTGAAAGTTTACGATGAGGGTCATCACAAGTAGCTAACCTTTCATTTTCGTATTCCTTTTTCCTATCCAATCCAGCACCAATCAAATAAAGATTTTTCGCCGAATTTTCTGAACCGGCTCGTAAGTTGTCATACTTATAAAATTCGTAGTTTTTAAATAGGATTGTAGCTACTTCAAATAGTTCATCGGGGTATGCCAATACAACACTGGCAACAACAGCAGTTACAGAAGCTGACCGGGTATTCTTGAGTAAATGAATCAACCATTCCTTCAAATTCTTTTTATCAGAAACCTTACCAATTTCAAGCAGTCGCTTTTCCAAAGCCATGTGCATAGATTGTAAAAGGTAGGGAGTTATTGGTGATCCAGAACCCCGGTATATATTCCAGAGACCGCTGCTGATTATTTGCTTAGATTTATCTGAACCAATGGTAACTTCTATTTCATGAACAGAAGAATCAAAACCAGAGGCAAGATATGCTTCAACAGCACGATTTGAGAAATCAAGAATAAAACTTATTGTTTTTGAAAAGTCTGCAAATAGTAAAAAATAAATAGGTGTTTGCAAGGCACTTGAAGGGAAATAATCATGGTGCGAATGACTTCTGAGTGAATAGTAGTCTTCCACTCCAATACCTGAAGAATAAAAAGGATGTTTGTCTGTTTCAGCCTTGTGCCAGGAACTATCTGCCAGTTTTATTACATACTCTGGCAAGCTCATAATATATGCAGTGTTATCATATCCAGAAGCAAGTACAGCTTCCCTTAAACTGTCAAAAGGCTCTTGTCTGTTAAAGGATCTGGATAATAAGTCTTCTGTTATAGCGACCAATTCAGTTTTTAGTTCAACGGCAGCGGCCAATACAATTTGTAAAAGCTTGCTTTCCGTTTCAGAACTGTAATAAACATCCTTATTTAACTCTGCATCTTTGTAAAAATGCAGGGCGAACAATCCGGCTATTTTTGCAGTATTACCTTTAGGTTGATGACCAACCCATTCCTTTAGTAAGGGTAAAATAAAATCCAGTTCTTCTTTTTGAATCAAAGTAATCTTAGAATGGATGTATTCCACAGCAGCTTCCCATCCCTTGCCTTTGGGTTTAGTAAATACATAGGCCGGGCTGACAGCTAAGTCTTTTGTATTCTGCAAAATTTTATTTAACCGTGTATCAAGCTCTTTACAAGCTGTTCTTAAAAGAAAGATGATTTTCTTTAAAAAAAATTTATCATTTGCCAATAATACATTGTCAAAAATTTTGAAAAAAGCAAAGGAATAATCAGAAAGCAATACACTAATCAGCAATTCATCTTTCCAGAATACCGGTACAGCATCTTCACTAAAAGATTGCTCAATAAACTGTTTGATGCCTGAATCCGGTTGTAGTATTTTATCGGAAAGCCAGTCACGGAAAGCCCTCCGAATCGGCAACGAATTCCCTATATTTTCAAAAAATGAAGAGTGCGAAACTAAAGTAGTGTATTCTTTTTCAATTAATTTTCCAAGTGCCCATTCTTCATAAATATCATGAGTGATAAAGTAACCATCCTGTGATGGCTCATATTTAATAATCTCATCCTTTTCGAGTAATGATAGAATATCATTTTTGCATAAATCTCCACTTACAAAGAAGTTACCAGTGTCGCATCTTCTTTTAGCAAGATTCAAGAAGCATTTGCCCCTCTCAAGATGTGTATTATCCTTTTGAAACTTTGAGTTTTGAATTTTCTTTTGCCAAAGTATATCCCTGAATTTAACAACATCTGTCTGGTCGTTGATTAAATCATAGTTCGTCAGATATTCATTCAAATAAAACAGGTTTTTAATTAAAGACTGTAATCGGTGATTATCAGGTATTTTAAAATGGAACGTGGAGGACAGATTTTTCAATTCATCAATACCCAAGTTTTCAAATTTAATAATATCGAAAGGAAGCCTGTACACTTCAAACATCTGGAAACACAAATCGTCAAGATAGCTGTTCCTGGTTGTGAATATTATTTGCCAGCTATTCTTAATTAAAGCAGAAAGTAACTCTATTAGAACATCCTGATTTTCTAAATCAGCCAGTTTTTCGGCAGAATCGATAACAAATGTTTTCTTCAGTTCATCCTCATGAAAACGTAGAAAATCATTCATATCATAAATGCCAAATTGATTAAATATAGTAGTAGAGCTAGACTTTGTAAATTCGGCAGCTTTCAAAACATAACAGGGATTGGATTGATTGCTGAACAACTCTTTAATTAATGCAGTTTTCCCACTCCCTCCTTCACCTGCAAGAATTATTATCTGTGTCTTATTATTGGTAAGTTTTGAGAGGTCGCTTTTCCTGTCAATTTTAATTTTCTGTTCTTTAAATCCGATATCCGTCTGGATGGCAAAAAGGATATTTTCTGAATGGGCTTTAAGCTTGTCTAAGAAATCTATAACTCCATTCTCCAATCCAAAGAAATATTGAGCTAAATAGTTATTTTCTGGAACGGAAAGTTGTTTTTCAAAGTGGCTTGGTAACCTCCATTCAATATCAACGCTGATTTTTTGAGCAGCCTGCTCAATTTCCGTTTGGTAAGCAGATTTTTTTTCCTCTTTTTTACTACTTTCAGAAAGTTCCTGGTTTGTGTAAATCAGGATTTTATTTAGTGAGGGATTTTTAGATTTTGCCTTTTGCAGAGAATCAATAATATCATCCTTATTGTCTGAAAGTTTCGTGTCGTAATATTTGGCTTGAAAGCCCACTTTTAAACCATACACATCAAGAGGTTCTGTTTCTATACCTGTTTGATTCTTAAATCTGAAAATGCCTATCCTTATATTGAATTCATAACAGAAAAGCATGTAAGCAAGCCGCTCAAATACAATTCTTTCCTTTTCATTGAATTTTGATTTGAAATTATTCCAATTAATATCTGTCATTAATATATTCTTTTACTTAAAGGTTATTAATAAATCTACTGATGCTAATTTCAAAATGCAATTCCTAAAGATCCTTCACTTATGTATGAGCCAATAGCCTCTTACATAATATGTCCTTTAATTCAGATACTCATAAACTGCTCATACAGCACTTTTGCATAATAGCGGCCATATTTCGTAATAAGGAGTTTGCTGAATATTATGGGCAGAGAATAAATAATTAATAAGATTACACCCGTATTCCTTAATGTTCCATCTCCGTAGATAAGAGCATAGATAATAATAGCAATTGAAAATATTGTTGCAATTAAGGAGCCGCCAATTAAATTCCTGATAAATCCATATTCAATATTATGTTGAAATAAAATTGCATTATCCCTTAATTTGTTTTTTATCTGAGATACTGCATGAACAATCAGATTCCTGGCTCTTAAACCATCTTGTTGCTCCTCTGCCGGATTAAGTAAAGTGATATTGAAAGAAGAAAGAATCTTTTCGTTGATAGCCTTTTTAGTGTCAACTGCAAAAAACACATTGCTCCATAGAAGATAGTTGGTCGTTGGCATATTAATGTCCTCTTTAAAAAAGAATCTCTGAAAGATTTCTTTGGAAACAAACCTGTTTATTTGCACCGACAGAAATACCAATCCTGCATAAATACCCAAACTTGTCAGCATTGGTAAAATGTCATATACCTTTTTCAAGCTCTCGCCATACAATGGATTAAGTACTTGTGTTACAAAAACAAGAACTGGAATAGAACTGATAACGGTTGGGAAAAGCCGAGCTTTAAAGTAATATGTGTTAACCTTCATAAAATATCCTTATTGAGTAATTGTCAGTTTAGTAAAATAATATCTTTTCCCTGCCGGGTGCATTGTACATGATGGAACCCCTTTATTTGAGAATATTATCATTACAGGATTATCAGTCAAATATTCTTTTTGAAGTGATATTGCTGAAAGGCTTTTGATGTCAGTACCACTCGGTTGATTGTTTACTGAAGGATGAGAATGCCACTCCCCAACATAAACAATTTTCTTATTGGAATCAAGATATAGTATATCAAGAAAATTTTGGCAAAAGACAACATCCTTTTCAAATTTTGTTGAAGATTTGATTGCATTTGGGCCAGGTTCAGAAGCATTAGTAATAACTATATTTCCGTTTCCTTCCAAATAGCCAGCAAGAACGCCTCCTGTTTCAACTTTTGGATTTTCTTTGATTAATCCTTGCATAAAATCTAATACCGTTTGTTGAGTGTTAACTGATACTTCCTTTTCAAGATTACAGTAATAACAATTTTTATGAGGGGGTATTTGCTGGCGATAGAACTGATACGGATTTTGAAGTTCAGTACCCTCAATCGCTTCAGAAGTCCAAATCCAGTGATTAAATTCGGATTCTTTATCTTGAAGATGGTCAATCAGTATTCGTGCAGCGATTGATGACGCAAATTTTAAATCAGCGGCACTAGCAGGGCGAATAGGATTATTGCATTCATTTTTAAGTGTTGGATATTCAGGGTCGTCTGGAATATCTATAAATATTTTCCCATCGCCTCTGTGCAATGTTATACAATTAAAGCAGGCATCTTTGCCAGGAATAACACGAAATATTCTTACTACTTTTCCTCCCCTCAATGCCCTAACATAAAATATTGTTTTATTAGCAATTACCAGTTGCTGGTTAATAAAACCTTCAACATTGTCATCAGCTACAGAAGAAATAGTAATTGAATCATCAACGAAATAATTCTCGCTAATATCTAAATCATAAAGGTTTAACGGTACTGGCGATATATGTATAAAAGGATTGTGTTTAAATAACAATTCGCCTACCGCAGTTATTTTAGGCTCACCAATTTGCTCCAATGTTCCCAAATGGCGTATTGGGTTGTGAGCTTTCATTAGTTGGTTATCAAAAAGAGCAATATTACCAATTCCTGCCTTCCCCAGACAATCTGCAATCTCACTGCCAATTGCTCCTACTCCAAATATGTTTACAAATTTATTTTTAAGTACATAGTAATCTGCCCTTTTACTATTACGTTGATGATATGTTTCTTCGGTAAGCTTTTCGCCTTCAATTGCTTCTACTTTTTCATATTGCTCTAACCTGCTTATTATTTTATCATCTGGAGTTATTTGAATAATGATTTCCGGAGGGGTTACCGATATTAATACCTGAAATAATTGAAACTCGTTTTTCCCTTTCCTATTTTTGAAACGAATTGCAATCATAAAAGAATCTGGAAGTGGTTCAATTGTGTCTTTACATCTTGCAACAACCCTTTTTACGCCTGCATCATAATCTCCATTCCCAATAATTCTAATTAAATCTTTAAACGTATGAAATGGGTTTGGTTCTTCTTCAATTTGAAACCATTGTGCCTTTAGTAATTTTTTATCTGCTACTAGTTTATTTACAATAGCTGGATTTGCATATAAGCCAATTGAATCTTTAATTTTATCATCATGAAAATTGCGTTCAAGATTAATATTCACTTGTTCATATAAACCGCTATTTCCTATTCCATCCAAGAATGCTCCCAAATACAAGTATTTGTTATGCAATAAATATCTTCCAGCAGGCTGAAAATTGTAAAGAGTAGCATAACAATCTCCTTCAGTAAATTGTGCATTGAAAAAGTGTTCCGGGTAAAGAAGCTTAATTTCTTGATTAACGAAATTAAAATGTGAGCAGAAATCTACTTCTTCACTGTCTGGAGGAAAATTATTCGTTATGTGGCCTGCATACCAATCCCTGACACGTTGCAAAATTACTGTGATGCCATATAGGTTGCTGCCTGAATCCAAATTATCCCTTTCCAAAGTGCAAAGCTCACCTGAACTATTTTGATGTCTAAGCTTATAGTAAAATTTAACATGCTCTAATATTTTTGAATGAGCATCAGAAAATGACAATGCTGCTATTTCATCAACCTGTTCTTTAGTAAGTACCATGTTTAGAGGAAAAACAGCCGGAAGCCTATAAGGAGTCGCATCCGTATAAACAACAAGAATCGGAAACCTGTGAATTTTATTGAGCCTGACTAAAATATTGCCGTGAGAAACAAAAAGGTTGTGCCTGCACTGATACAACTCCTTATAATTTTTATTAGGGTCATTCGAGAGTGCGGTGCTTTCATCAACTAAAAATTGACGGTGTTTTTTATACCATTGCAACATTATCCCATCGGTTTATTATCTATTCTTGAAGTTTGTGATCCTATGTAAATATTTTTGGCCTTATCACCATCATCATTGTTATCATCACCTTTGCCATAGGCTTCTATTAATTCCTTGTCAGTCTTCACATCCAAATTGCCCTTATCGTCAATATCTACAATAACAGAATAGGGAACAGAACCTAAATGGAATATCCCATCTTCGTCAACATGCTTTTTATACAGTTCCATTGCATCATCATGTGGATGTTCATGAGGGCTGTCTTCCTGCTTAGGAGCACTTACAATAAGATAAGTTGGCTGTATGTTCTCAATATGTGTTTCATAAATATCCTCATCATCTTTATCATCTTTAAAAAATGTTCTTGAACCATGATGGCTTGCACTAAGTACATTGGCAGGAAGATTATCCTTGTGATAATCTGTAATATGGTCTTTCCATGCTTTTTTATCTGAATCACCTGTAATCATTATGCTTTTTGCGACTTTTCCATAAGTAAACTTTATTACTCCACACTGTTCGTGTATCCTGTCATTCCGTTCGTCAGCATCTGCGTCTTCAATATCCTCACATAAATATTCTGCTGGTGAAAGCACCTGAAAGTCAATTAAACCGATCTTTTTAATTACTTCCTCATCCTCGGATGTTCTTATTTTATTTAAATCATTGGTGCCTAATAAAAAATATTCATTCTTTTTCCCAACCTTATCCAAGACGTACTTAAAAGCTTTGTATTTTTCTTTGTGCTCACCTCCTGGCTGATGATTAGAATGCCAAACTTCTGTAAAGCCGATTTCATCATACACTTCTTTTATACCACCAATATGGTCATTATGAGGGTGTGTATTGATAAAGGTGCTAAGTTTCCCACTTGTCTTAAACAGATCCTTGAACATATCAACCAAATCAATTTCATTGGGTTCTTTATCCCTGTCTGAATCTACCAGCACATACATATAATCTGCAACACTTGCACCTGTGGGTATCACCAATAGGGTTGATTCCCCTTGACCTGTATAAAGGAAAACTGTTCTAAAAATTCCAGCGTTGGTGGGTTTTATTATTTTTTCAGCTATTGTCATTACTTGCCATTTTAATTTATCAAATATACAATATTGCTAAAAATATTGGCAAAATGGTTTAGAGCAGGTAATTGCAACAATCTGAATAACTTAATTGTAGTAATGTTATGTATATGCAGCATCTGGATCAAATCCACATTTTTTTTTGAGACTTACTTCATGCTTTCGCCATCTTCAACCGCTCCACCTCCTCCCCAATCAACCGCTTCACTTCCATCTTAACCTGGTAGTAATTATCCATCACCTGCTGTTGGGTAACATTAGATACCACAGGAATCTCTTTGTAAAGGCTCACTTCTTTATTCAGTTTATCCGTATCATTAATAATCTCAGAATGAAACATCTTCAGCTTGATTTTTTCATCAGGGTTATCAGCAACAAGGCCGACAAATTCGCCGGAAGAAAGAGCTGCAATTTTGGAAGCTGGTATGGCGCTGTCCAGTTGCTTGGAGTGGCTGATGGAAGTGTCGGTACGGTTTACGGAAACACTCTGCCTGTCCTGCATTATTTTTCCAAAACGTTCCGATAGCAGTTTGGAAGTTTCTCCCATCACCTGGCCGCTGATGATGTTACCGGTGATATTTACAATCACATCGGCCTGCTCTTTTCCATAATCCTTTTTTAACTGGCTAAAATCCTGCATGGCTAAAGTGGTTGCTACTTTGTTACTTCTTGCCGTAGCAATCAGGCTATCCATATTGTTGAAATAGATGGTTGGAAATTCATCAAAAACCAAACTGCATTTCAGCATCCCCTTTTTATTTACCTGCCTTACCAATCTGGAAATATACAATGATAAAACTGCGCCGTAGATTTGTTGCTTCTCAGGGTTGTTACCTACGCAAACAATTTTAGGATGCGTTGGGTTGTTGATGTCTAATGTGAAATCGTTGCCTGATAGCACCCAATACAACTGCGGTGAAGCCAACCGTGCCATACCAATTTTTGCAGAGGCTACCTGACCTTCTAATTGCTCCATAGCATCGTTTTGATAAGCGGTGACAAATGGATTTACGAGTACTTCAATTTCAGGTTGAGTATTGAGTATCGGGAACAGTTCGTCATAATCAGCTAACATCAGTTCTATTACATGCGGAAGTGTACAATATTTTCCATCAGCATATTTTTTCAAAAACCAAATGATGGCGGTAACAAAGTTGATAGGTGATTCTACAAAGAAATCTCCCTGCTTGTTTATCCATTCCCTGTTCAGTCCCAACAAGATTGTTCTTGCAGATTCCGTTGCATCAGTAATATCATTCATTGTATTTGGATCTAAAGGATTGCAGCGATGCGATACAGAAAGATTATCAAAGTTGATAACATAGAAAGATGGTGGTACGGGATATTTATGTTTGTTTTGCTGCAGCCAGTTGTAAACAATTTTTGAAAGGTCATCATATTTAAAATCATATACAAACATCGCAAAACCCTTTTCAATATGCTGTTTGATGACATGCTGAATTACAAACCAACTTTTACCGGAGCCAGGACTTCCAATAACTAACAAACCTCTGAACGGGTTGATGATATTGATCCAGCTTTTTCTAACCCTGTTTTTTAAATTATACCGGGCTGGAAGATTGATAGAAAATTCGTTGGATAGAAACCTTTCTTCCTGCGGAAAAGTTTCATTCAAAGAATTGAAAATATCGTTTGATAAATTCAGACTAATTAACCGGCTGAGCAAATTACCACCGGCCAGCATTAGCAAATATCCAATGCCTGTTACGGCCATGTAAATAATGGCGATATTTTCTACTCCATAATTCAGGCTTAATAAAATTTTACTGCCAAAGAAAAGTAGTAAGCC